>NZ_JANAVH010000018.1:0-87977 GCF_024213215.1 Pseudomonas sp. SBB6
GCTTGAAATGCTCTGAGTACTTGCTCATAACTCCCCCAAGGGTTGGATTGGTGTCCAACTTCTTGGGGGCAGTCCAGGTCAGGTGTACACAGTCCAGTGTGGGAGCCGGCCTTGCCGGCGATGGGCTGCGCAGCAGCCCCAATACCCTGATCACATCCTTTTGACACGCCAGCGACAATTCCCCACCTAGACTTTCCTTGGCAAGCGGAGAGTCTGAACATGCGGCGGTATTGGCTGGTAGTAGCGCTAATGGGTGTACTTGCGGGTTGCCAGACAACCCACGAGCAACTGATCAATCAGGGTTATCCACCGGCCTACGCCGATGGTTTCCAGGACGGTTGCAGCAGCGGTCGCCAGGCCGCCGGGGTGATGGCCGGGGATTTTCGCAAGGACGTGCCGCGCTACCTGCACAACCGTCAGTACGAGTCCGGCTGGGACGATGGCTTTCGCCAGTGCCACGCCATGCAGGAGAACCAGGAGCTGCAGGAATACCGCGCCCGACACTGGGATGACCGCGACGAGCAGTGGCAGGAAGAAAAGGATCGGGATGCCGCGCGCGCCTATCGACGCAAGTAGGTCGCAATCGGACATCCGATGCAACCACCGGGCTGTCAGCATGGTCTCCCATGAAAGGAGGCCCTCATGAGCCGAGCATTCGTCAACGAAGACCAGGCCGCCGCCCAGGCCAGCCAGCCGGTGGAACGCCGGATCAGCGAGCAGCCCAACCACGTTACTGCCCGCGGCCTGACCCTGCTGCAACAACGGCTCGCCGAGCTGAACAGCTTGCGCAGCGAACTCCTGAGCCAGGGCGATCAGGCTGACCAGCAGCGCCTGGCCGAAATCGAACGCGACCTGCGCTACTTCAGCGCCCGGGTGCAAAGCGCCCAGGTCGTCGCCCCCGCCACTTCCCATGAAAAGGTGCAGATCGGCAGCCGGGTACTGTTCGTCGATGAGCAGGGCCAGCAGCATCAGGTGCAACTGGTCGGTGAAGACCAGGCCTATGCCGCCAGCGGCCTGATCAACTGGGGTTCACCTCTGGGCCGGGCGTTGCTGGGAGCCGCGCCCGGTGATGAGGTGCTGTGGCGACGACCGGCAGGGGATGTGCGAATCGAGATCGTCGCCATCGAGCCGGAAGCTTAAACCACGCCCTGGGCCAGCATGGCATCGGCAACCTTGACGAAGCCGGCGATGTTGGCGCCCTTCACGTAGTTGATCCGGCCGTTCTCTTCGCCGTAGTGCACGCAGGCATGGTGGATCGATTGCATGATGTTGTGCAGCTTGCTGTCCACTTCACCGGCGGTCCACAACAGGCGCATGGCGTTCTGCGACATCTCCAGGCCACTGACGGCCACGCCACCGGCGTTGGAGGCCTTGCCCGGAGCGAAGAGGATGCCGGCTTCGATGAAGATATCCACAGCTTCGAGGGTGGTCGGCATGTTGGCGCCCTCGGCCACGCAGATACAGCCGTTGCGCAGCAGGGTGCGGGCGTCTTCAGCGTCCAGTTCGTTCTGGGTCGCGCATGGCAGGGCGATGTCGCAGGCCAGGGTCCAGGGGCGCTGGCCCTTGCGGAACTCCAGGCCAAAACGTTCGGCCAGCTCGCTGATCCGGCCACGCTTGACGTTTTTCAGCTCCATCAGCGCATCCCACTGCTCATCGCTCATGCCGGCTTCGCAGTACAGGGTGCCTTCGGAGTCGGACAACGAGATCACCTTGCCGCCCAGGTCCATGACCTTGCGCGCGGCATACTGGGCAACGTTACCGGAGCCGGAAATGGCCACCCGGCGTCCGTCGATGCGCAGGTCCTGGCGCTTGAGCATCTCTTCGGCGAAGTACACGCAGCCGTAGCCGGTGGCTTCCGGGCGGATCAGGCTGCCGCCATAGGTCATGCCCTTGCCGGTCAGCACCGAAGTGAACTGGTTGGCCAGGCGCTTGTACTGGCCGAACAGGAAACCGATCTCGCGGGCACCGACGCCGATGTCACCGGCCGGCACGTCGAGGTCGGCGCCGATGTGGCGGTACAACTCGCTCATGAACGCCTGACAGAAGCGCATGACCTCGGCATCGCTCTTGCCCTTCGGATCGAAGTCCGAGCCACCCTTGCCGCCGCCCATGGGCAGCGAGGTCAGGGAGTTCTTGAACACCTGCTCGAAAGCCAGGAACTTCAGCACCCCGAGGTTCACCGAGGGGTGGAAACGCAGGCCGCCCTTGTACGGGCCGATGGCACTGCTCATCTGGATGCGGTAGCCGCGGTTGACCTGGACCTTGCCCTGGTCATCGACCCACGACACGCGGAACAGGACCGCCCGCTCCGGCTCGACCATACGCTCGAGGATACCGGCCTGCAGGTAATGAGGATTGGCTTCGAGGAACGGCCAGAGGCTGCGCAGCACCTCTTCGACGGCCTGATGGAACTCAGGCTGGGCCGGGTCGCGTTGCTTGAGGCGAGCGAGAAAATCTTCGACAGATTCGATCATGTAGACATTCACCAGATGGAGTGAGCTTATTGGTTTTTTCCCCGACTTTACCAAGAAGCCACCGCACCGCAACAGGGCGAAATGTCGTTTTTATGAAATTAAATGGTGCAATTGTATAAGTGTATACAAGTTGGACAGCTTCGCGGGGCAAGCCCGCTCCTACAGAGCTGCAGTAAATTTCGGACAAAAAAAACGGGACCCGAAGGCCCCGTTCCAGTGCACACCCCTAAGGGTTATGCCAGTTTTTTGTGCCGTACCCGGTGCGGCTGTGCAGCGGCTTCGCCCAGGCGCTTCTTGCGATCGGCTTCGTACTCGGTGTAGTTGCCTTCGAAGAACACCGCCTGCGAATCGTCTTCGTAAGCGAGGATGTGGGTGGCCACACGGTCCAGGAACCAGCGATCGTGAGAGATCACGATGGCGGCGCCCGGGAAGTCCAGCAGGGCTTCCTCCAGCGAACGCAGGGTTTCGACGTCGAGGTCGTTGGACGGTTCGTCGAGCAGCAGGACGTTGGCGCCCTCTTTCAGGGTCAGGGCCAGGTGCAGACGACCGCGCTCACCACCGGAGAGGTCCTTGACGAACTTCTGCTGATCGCCGCCCTTGAAGTTGAAACGGCCCACGTAGGTGCGCGACGGAATCTCGTAGGTGCCGATGCGCAGTTGGTCGGAGCCGTCGGAGATCTGCTGGAACACGGTCTTGTTGCCGTCGAGGTCTTCGCGGCTCTGGTCAACGCAAGCCAGTTGCACGGTTTCACCGATCTCGATGCTGCCCGAGTCCGGTTGTTCCTTGCCCATCAGCATGCGGAACAGGGTCGATTTACCGGCACCGTTGCCACCGATCACGCCGACGATGGCGCCTTTTGGCATGGCGAACGACAGGTTGTCGATCAGCACGCGATCGCCATAGCCCTTGCTGACGTTCTTGAACTCGATGACCTTGTCACCCAGGCGTGGACCGGCCGGGATGTAGATCTCGTTGGTCTCGCTGCGCTTCTGGAATTCCTGCGACTGCATTTCTTCGAAGCGTTGCAGACGGGCCTTGGATTTGGACTGACGGGCCTTGGCGCCTTTGCGCACCCACTCCAGTTCTTCCTTCATGGCCTTTTCGTGGGCCGACTGCTGCTTGGATTCCTGGGCCAGACGATCGGACTTGGCTTCCAGCCAGCCCGAATAGTTGCCTTCGTACGGAATACCGGCGCCGCGGTCGAGTTCGAGGATCCAGCCGGCGACGTTGTCGAGGAAGTAACGGTCGTGGGTAATGGCAACCACGGTGCCCGGGAAGTCGTGGAGGAAATGCTCCAGCCAAGCGACGGAATCGGCATCCAGGTGGTTGGTCGGTTCGTCGAGCAGGAGCATGTCAGGGGCCGACAGCAGCAGACGGCACAGGGCCACACGGCGCTTCTCACCACCGGACAGGTGCTCGACCTTGGCTTCCCAGACCGGCAGGCGCAGGGCGTCGGCGGCCACTTCCAGCTGACGCTCGAGGTTGTGGCCATCGCTGGCCTGGAGGATGGCTTCAAGCTTGGCCTGTTCGGCGGCCAGCTTGTCGAAGTCGGCATCCGGCTCGGCGTAGGCGGCGTAGACTTCGTCCAGGCGGGCCTGGGCGTCCTTGATCACACTGACCGCTTCCTCGACCACTTCACGCACGGTCTTGGACGGGTCCAGCTGGGGCTCCTGCGGCAGGTAGCCGATGTTCAGTTCGGGCATCGGACGGGCTTCGCCGTCGAACTCGGTGTCTACACCCGCCATGATTTTCAGCAGGGTGGATTTACCCGAGCCGTTGAGGCCGAGCACGCCGATCTTGGCGCCGGGGAAAAACGACAGGGAGATGTTCTTCAGGATTTCCCGCTTCGGCGGGACAACCTTGCCCAGCCGATGCATGGTATAGACGTATTGAGCCATGGATAAACCTAGCGTCAGAGACGAAAAAATAAGGACGATACAGATGAAGGGAGCCGTAGCCCCCAGGAAAGGGCCAAAGCTACCGTAATGCGCCGGGTTGGGCAAACCGCCGACGAACAGGGCTGGCACTTTGCCACGTTTGCGGGCATGCTAGCCGCCCTTCGGGCGTCCGGCTTATAGTGCGCAACCGGAGCCGTCGCCAGGAACGCGGCACTTGCCAACCAGCAGCTCTAAACCTGCCATCCAGCCATACCGCAGGATCAACGTTTGACCAATCTCTCTCAGCCGTCATCCCTGCGCAAGCCGGCCACTGCGTCAGGCTCGCCGCTGCGCGGTTCATTGAAAGGCGCGCTGGCCCTGTTGGTGCTGTTGCTGCTCGGCCTGCTGCTGTGGCAGTTGATTGCCCAGTTCCGTCATACCCAGGCTGACCAATATCAGCAGAGCTTGAACGCCAGTGCCGAGCTCGCCGATCACATGAGCCTGAACATGGCGCTCAAGGCCCAGGTGGCGCTCAATCAGTTCCAGCAATACCGCGTGTCGCCTGGCCCGGAACACCTGCCAAAGGTCATCGCCCAGTTGCGTCAGCAACAGCCGAACCTGCTCAGTGTCGCCTGGATCGGCGCCGACGGCAGTCTACAGGCCGACAGCCTGAACGCCAGCCCCGATTACCAGGCGCTGGACGAGCTGCTGCGGCTGAACCAGGGGCGCGACTACTATTACAGCAACAGCGCCGATAACCAGCAGGTCTACCTGTTGCTGCGCCAGCCGGGCGAAGCGCCCAGCGGCTACTGGTTCCTGCGCCTGGCGCCGAGTTACTACAGCGACTTGACCACCCACCTGGACCGGCCCAACCACCCCTTATGGTTGCTGGAAAACAGCCGTACCGGCGACATCATCAACCGCCATCAACCGACTCCCGGCAGCGATGAGCCGCTGCAAAGCGTGATGCTGGCGTTTCTCGACAACAGCACCTGGCAACTGCGCGGCCTGTTCGATGCAGGCCTTGCCCGCCAGCAACTGTTGCCGGCACTGATCGGCAAATGCGTACTGGGGCTGTTCTGCGCGCTGATACCGCTGCTGGCCTTGATCAACATGCGCCGCCGGCATCGCCTGCTGCAGGAAAGCCGCCGGCGCTACCACGACATTTTCGAAGGTACCGGGGTCGCTCTGTGCGTGCTCGACCTCTCCGGCCTGCCCGGTCAGCTCGAGCGTTATCGCCTGCGCAGCCGCCCGGCCCTGGAACAGCGCCTGGCGTTCGACCAGCCTTTGCGCCGGGTGCTGCTGCAAGAGCTGAAAGTCACCGAAGTCAATCAGGTGGCCTTGCAACTGCTCGGCGTCAATTGCTGTGACAGTGCCTGGCAGCGCCTGGTCGAAGGTTCGCTGACCGGCAACGACGGTATCGGCGTCCAGCTGCTCGGGGCGATCCTCGACAACCAGCAACAGCTGGAACTGGAGATGCGCCTGCCGGCGGCGGATGGCGAGGACCTGCACCTGTGGCTGATGGTGCGCTTCCCGCAGCAACGCCGTGATTACCAGGCGGTGATCCTCAGCATCAGCGATATCACCAGCCGCAAGCAGGTCGAGCTGTCGCTGCTCGAACGCGAAAGCTTCTGGTCGGACGTGGTGCGCACCGTGCCTGACCAGCTGTACGTGCAGGATGTGCAAAGCCAGCTGATGATCTTCAGCAACCGCAACCTCGGCCAGACCCTGGGCTACAGCCGCGCGGAGCTGGCGAAGATGGGCGATCATTTTTGGGAGTTGCTGCTGCACCCGGACGATGCCCAGCTGTACCGGCAACTGCGTCAGCAACAGCGCCACTCGGGTTATGTCGAGCAACTGCATTGCCAGCTGCGTTTGCGCCACCACGACCAGTGCTGGCGCCGCTTCGACATCCGCGAACAGGCCCTGACCCGCAACAACGCAGGTTGCGTGACACGGATCATCGGCGTCGGCAAGGACGTTACCGAGCAGATCGAGGCCAGCGAATCCCTGCGCGACAGCGAACAACGCTACCGCATGCTCGCTGAAAGCATCAGCGACGTGATCTTCTCCACCGACAGCCAACTGCAGCTGAACTACGTCAGCCCGTCGATCCAGGCGGTGCTGGGCTTTGAAGTGGAGTGGATCATCGAACACGGCTGGCATTCGACCATCGCCAACCCGGCCCAGCTCACCGGCATCTACAGCCTGGTCGAGCGGGTCAACAAGGCCATCGGCGACCCCGAACAGCTGGAGCAGTTGCGCACCCAGTTGCCGACCCAGCTGTTTTTGTTCGACTGCCTGCGCGCCGATGGCCGCAAGATTCCGATCGAGCTGCGCCTGGTGCTGGTCTGGGATGACCAGGAGCGCTTCGAGGGTATCCTTGGCGTCGGCCGCGACATCAGCCAGCAACGCCGCGCCGAGAAAGACCTGCGCATGGCCGCCACGGTATTCGAGCACTCGACCTCGGCGATCCTCATCACCGACCCGGCCGGTTACATCGTCCAGGCCAACGAAGCCTTCAGCCGCGTCAGTGGCTACGCCGTGGCCGATGTACTGGACCAGTTACCAAGCCTGTTGACCGTCGATGAGCACCAGGATGCCCACTTGCGCTACGTGCTCAAGCAGCTGCACCAGCGCGGCACCTGGGAAGGCGAAGTGTGGCTCAAGCGCCGCAACGGTGAACACTACCCGGCCTGGGTCGGCATCACCGCGGTGCTCGACGATGAAGGCGACCTGGCCAGCTACGTGTGTTTCTTTACCGACATCAGCGAGCGCAAGGCCAGTGAACAGCGCATCCACCGCCTGGCCTACTACGATGCCCTGACCCACCTGCCCAACCGCACCCTGTTCCAGGACCGCCTGCACACGGCCCTGCAGCAAGCCGATCGGCACAAGGCCTGGGTGGTGCTGATGTTCCTCGACCTCGACCGTTTCAAGCCGATCAACGACTCCCTCGGCCACGCCGCGGGCGACCGCATGCTCAAGGACATGGCCGAGCGCCTGCTCGACTGCGTCGATGACGACGACACCGTGGCGCGCATGGGCGGCGATGAATTCACCTTGCTGCTGCAACCGCGCGCCACCCGGGAAATGGCCTTGAACCGTGCCATTCACGTGGCCGAACAGATTCTCGGCAGCCTGGTGCGGCCGTTCGTGCTGGAGAACCGCGAGTTCTTCGTCACCGCCAGTATCGGCATCGCCCTCAGCCCGCAGGATGGCAGCGAGCTCAGCCAGCTGATGAAGAACGCCGACACCGCCATGTACCACGCCAAGGAGCGCGGCAAGAACAATTTCCAGTTCTACCAGGCCGACATGAACGCCAGTGCCCTGGAGCGCCTGGAGCTGGAAAGCGACCTGCGCCACGCCCTGGAGCAGAACGAATTCATCCTTTATTACCAACCGCAGTTCAGCGGCGACGGCAAGCGCCTGACCGGCGCCGAGGCGCTGCTGCGCTGGCGTCATCCGCGGCGCGGGCTGGTACCGCCAGGGGACTTCATCCCGGTGATCGAGGAGCTCGGCCTGGTGGTCGATGTCGGCGATTGGGTGCTCAAGGAGGCCAGCCGCCAGCTCAAGGCCTGGCACCAGGCCAAGGTGCGGGTGCCGAAGGTCTCGGTGAACATCTCGGCGCGTCAGTTCTCCGACGGCCAGTTGGGCGAACGCATCGCCACCATCCTCAAGGAAACCGGCCTGCCGCCGGCGTGCCTGGAGCTGGAGCTGACCGAAAGTATCCTGATGCGCGAGGTCAACGAGGCCATGGTGATCCTCGACAGCTTGAAGAACCTCGGCCTGAGCATCGCGGTCGACGACTTCGGTACCGGCTATTCGTCGCTCAACTACCTCAAGCAGTTCCCCATCGACGTGCTGAAGATCGACCGCACCTTCGTTGACGGCCTGCCCGAGGGTGAACAGGATGCGCAGATTGCCCGGGCGATCATCGCCATGGCCCACAGCCTGAACCTGGCGGTGATCGCCGAGGGTGTGGAAACCCACGAGCAGTTGGAGTTCCTCCGTGAGCACGGCTGTGACGAGGTGCAGGGTTACCTGTTCGGGCGGCCGATGCCGGCGCATCAGTTCGAGGCGCAATTCAGCAACGAAACGCTGTTCATGTTCGAGTAGCCCCATCGCGGGTCAAGCCCGCTCCCACAGGGTAAGAGGTCTCTGTGGGAGCGGGCTTGACCCGCGATGAATTCACCACCTATCTCAGAATGAAGCCCACTTGTCTGCGACATGATGCCCTTTCATATGCCAGACAAAAGCCGATGAGGTAGAATGCCCGCCTATTTCAGCACGATCCTTGAGGACCGCCATGTTCAGCCGTGATTTGACCATTGCCAAGTACGACGCCGATCTCTTTGCCGCCATGGAGCAAGAAGCTCAGCGCCAGGAAGAACATATCGAGCTGATCGCCTCGGAAAACTACACAAGCCCCGCTGTCATGGAAGCCCAAGGCTCGGTGCTGACCAACAAGTACGCCGAAGGCTATCCGGGCAAGCGCTATTACGGCGGTTGCGAATACGTCGACGTGGTCGAGCAACTGGCCATCGACCGTGCCAAGGAACTGTTCGGCGCCGATTACGCCAACGTCCAGCCGCACGCAGGTTCGCAAGCCAACAGCGCCGTCTACCTGGCCCTGCTGTCGGCCGGTGACACCATCCTGGGCATGAGCCTGGCCCACGGTGGTCACCTGACCCACGGCGCCAACGTCAGCTCCTCGGGCAAACTGTACAACGCCATCCAGTACGGCATCGACGCCAACGGCCTGATCGACTACGACGAAGTCGAGCGCCTGGCGCTCGAGCACAAGCCGAAGATGATCGTTGCCGGCTTCTCGGCCTACTCGCAGATCCTCGATTTCCCACGCTTCCGCGAAATTGCCGACAAGGTCGGTGCCTACCTGTTCGTCGACATGGCCCACGTTGCCGGCCTGGTCGCTGCAGGCGTGTACCCGAACCCGGTGCCATTCGCCGACGTGGTCACCACCACTACCCACAAGACCCTGCGCGGTCCACGTGGTGGCCTGATCCTCGCCCGCGCCAACGCCGAGATCGAGAAGAAGCTGAACTCCGCGGTATTCCCGGGCGCCCAGGGCGGCCCACTGGAGCACGTGATCGCCGCCAAGGCCATCTGCTTCAAGGAAGCACTGCAGCCTGAGTTCAAGGCCTACCAGCAACAAGTGGTGAAGAACGCCCAGGCCATGGCCGGTGTGTTCATCGAACGCGGTTACGACGTGGTTTCCGGCGGTACCCAGAACCACCTGTTCCTGCTGTCGCTGATCAAGCAGGAAATCTCCGGTAAAGACGCCGACGCCGCCCTGGGTCGCGCCTTCATCACCGTCAACAAGAACTCGGTTCCAAACGACCCACGTTCGCCGTTCGTCACCTCCGGCCTGCGCTTCGGCACCCCGGCCGTGACCACTCGTGGCTTCAAAGAGGCCGAGTGTAAAGAACTGGCTGGCTGGATCTGCGACATCCTCGCAGACCTGAACAACGAAGCGGTGATCGACGCCGTTCGCGAGAAGGTCAAGGCCATCTGCGCCAAGCTGCCGGTATACGGCAAGTAAGCACAGCGTCATGATGTGAAAAAGCCCGGCTCTTGAGCCGGGCTTTTTTATTGAGCATGCAGCAAACCTGTGGGAGCTGGCCTTGCCAGCGATGAGGCCCTCAAGACTGGCTCAAAGCCTCAAACCCTTCGCGAATCTTCGCCTCCGGCAAATCGTCGGCAATGAACACCATCACACTCTCGCGCGCTTCCCCCTCTGCCCACTCGGTATCCCAGTCAAAGCCATAAAGCTTGAGCACGCCCTGGAACACCAGGCGCCGCTCCTCCCCGGCAATGTTCAGCACGCCCTTGTAGCGCAACAGCTGCTTGCCGTGCTCCTCCAGCAACTGGTTCATGAAGTCGCTGAGGCGATCAATGTCCAGCGGCGAATCAGTGCGCAACACCAGGCTGGAGATTCGATCCGGCGTCGCCGTCTGCCCGGCCGGGCGCAGACGCAAACCGCCGCCCAGGTCGGCATTGAGGTTGAAACCGCGGACATCGAGCAGCTCGGCCAGATCGATCTTGCCGTTGTCCACTACCCGAATCGGCGCGCGGCGGTTGATCCGCCCCAGGCGCTCGCTCAGTGCCTGGAAGCTGGCGGCGTCGACCAGGTCGGTCTTGCTCACCAGCAGGCGGTCGGCAAAACCGACCTGTGCCTGGGCGATGGTCTGGGTCAGGTGCAGGTCGGCGTGCGCGGCATCGACCAGGGTGATGATGCCGTCGAGGATATAGCGCTCGCGCAGCTCTTCGTCGATGAAGAAGGTTTGCGCCACCGGCGCCGGGTCGGCAAGGCCCGTGCACTCGATCACCAGACGGTCGAAGGCGATCTCGCCGCTGTCCAGGCGCTCGAGCAGCAGGAACAGCGCCTTGGTCAGGTCGGTGTGGATGCTACAGCACACGCAGCCGTTGGCCAGGGTCATGACCTGCACCGGTTCATCACCCAGCAGTTGGGTATCGATACCGGCGTCGCTGAATTCGTTTTCGATGACGGCGATCTTCAGGCCGTGCTCGGCCTTGAGCAGGTGGCGCAACAAGGTGGTCTTGCCGGCGCCGAGAAAGCCGCTGAGCACGGTAACGGGAATTGGAGGTAACAAACCGAATACTCCTGAACGCTGAAAATGACTGTGGGAGCCCGGCGCAAACCGGGCTCCCACAGCTTTGTCACAAGCCTTGCGTGCCGTCTTTCAACAGCACTTGGGCCCACCCTTGCCGCCGTAACGAGCCTCCTGGCGTTCGCGGAAGAACTCCTCGTAGGTCATTACCGGTTTGTCCGGGTGCTTGGTCTGCATATGCTCGACGTAGTTGTCGTAGTCGGGCATGCCGACCATCAGGCGGGCTGCCTGCCCCAGGTACTTACCCAGTCGACCGAGATCGTTGAACATCACTGCATTCCTCTTGGGTTACGCATCCGGCAGGGCCTGGAACGGGGACTCTTTGTCAGTCCGCTCTTTTTTGCCCAGGGCAGCGATGCCGACCTTGAGGGCGAAGAACAGAATGCTGAAGACCACGAACAGGAACAGGCCGGTCAGGGCCGCGTTGGTGTAGGCGTTGAAGATCACGTGCTGCATCTGGCCGATGTCCTTGGCCGGGGCCAGCACCTGCCCGGCGTCGAGCGCCGCGCTGTACTTGTTGGCCAGGGCCAGGAAGCCGACTGCCGGGTTAGGGTCGAACAGCTTGATGAAACCGGCAGTGGTGGTGCAGATCAGCAGCCAGACCGCAGGCACCAGGGTGACCCACATGTAGCGTTGGCGCTTCATCTTGATCAGCACCACGGTGCCGAGCATCAGGGCGATACCGGCGAGCATCTGGTTGGAGATGCCGAACAGCGGCCACAAGGTGTTGATGCCGCCCAGCGGATCGATCACGCCCTGGTACAGCAGGTAACCCCAGAGCGCCACGCAACCGGCGGTGGCGAGCAGGTTGGCGCCCCACGATTCGGTGCGTTTGAGCGCAGGTACGAAGCTGCCCAGCAGGTCCTGAAGCATGAAGCGTCCGGCACGGGTACCGGCGTCCACCGCGGTGAGGATGAACAGCGCCTCGAACAGGATCGCGAAGTGGTACCAGAAAGCCATGGTGTTCTCACCCGGCAGCACCTGGTGGAGGATCTGCGCGATCCCCACCGCCAGGGTCGGCGCACCGCCGGCGCGAGCCAGGATGGTGTGCTCGCCGATGTCCTTGGCTACCGCCTCAAGGGCATCCGGGGTAATGGCAAAGCCCCAGCTACTGACGGTTTGCGCAACCGAGACAACATCAGAACCGACCACTGCGGCCGGGCTGTTCATGGCGAAGTACACGCCTGGCTCGATCACCGAGGCGGCAACCATGGCCATGATCGCCACGAACGACTCCATGAGCATGCCGCCGTAACCGATGTAACGGGCGTTGACTTCGTTATCCAGCAGTTTCGGCGTGGTCCCCGAGGAGATCAGCGCGTGGAAGCCCGACACCGCGCCGCAGGCGATGGTGATGAACAGGAACGGGAACAGGGTGCCTTTCCAGACCGGGCCGGTACCGTCGGTGAACTGGGTCAACGCCGGCATTTTCAGCTCGGGAGCGATGATCAGGATACCGATGGCCAGGCCGACGATGGTGCCGATCTTGAGAAAGGTCGACAGGTAGTCACGCGGTGCCAGCACCAGCCATACCGGCAGTACGGCGGCAACGAAACCGTAGCCCACCAGCATCCAGGTGATCTGCACGCCAGTGAAGGTGAACGCCGGGCCCCAGACCGGGTCGGCGGCAACCTGGCCCCCCAGCCAGATCGACAACAACAGCAGCACCACGCCAATCAGCGAAATCTCGCCGATATGGCCCGGGCGGATGTAGCGCATGTAGATGCCCATGAACATCGCGATCGGGATCGTCGCCATCACCGTGAACATGCCCCATGGGCTCTCGGCCAGGGCCTTGACCACGATCAGCGCCAGCACCGCAAGGATGATGATCATGATCAGGAAGCAGCCGAACAGGGCAATGGTGCCCGGAATCCGGCCCATCTCTTCGCGGACCATGTCGCCCAGCGAGCGGCCGTTGCGGCGGGTGGAGAGGAACAGGATCATGAAGTCCTGCACTGCACCAGCCAGCACCACCCCGGCAATCAGCCAGAGCGTGCCCGGCAGGTAACCCATCTGCGCCGCCAGTACAGGACCGACCAAGGGGCCGGCACCGGCAATCGCGGCGAAGTGGTGACCGAAAAGAATGTGTTTGTTGGTCGGCACGTAGTCCAGACCGTCGTTGTTAAGCACCGCCGGAGTGGCCCGACGTGGGTCCAGCTGCATCACCTTGGTGGCGATGAACAGGCTGTAGTAGCGATAGGCGACCAGGTAGATGGCCACCGAAGCGACGACAATCCACAAGGCGTTGATGGCCTCGCCACGACGCAGGGCGACCACACCCAGCGCACAGGCTCCTATGACTGCCAGCGCCAACCACGGAATGTGGCGTAGCAGGCTATTATTGTTGTTCATGGTTTGCTTCCAGCTAGTGGATAAAAGACAGCCTTTCGAGTCTAGCGATACTGGCAGGAAAGGCCAGCCCCCACGTTGGTCTAGAGCCCTCCAGCGTGGGTTGGACAAACCTCGTTATGCGCCCTTGCGCGGGCCTTGGCAAGTGCTGAGCTATAGTCAGGAAGAACCCCGGAGTGCCTGAACATGAGCGACCCCCAAGAACGTCGACGTTTCCAGCGAGTAGCCTTCGATAGCCCCACCGAACTGCGTCAGGGCGATCGATACTGGCCGGTCGAGCTGATTGACCTGTCCCTCAAGGGCTTGCTGATCAAGTGCCCAGAACCTTGGGACCCCGACCTGACCCAGGACTTCGAGGCCCTTGTCCACCTGGGGGAGCAAGTAACCCTATGGATGCAGGTGGAACTGCGCCATGAAGAAGGCAATCGACTGGGTTTTGTTTGCCTGCGTACTGATATCGATTCATCGTGCCATTTGCGCCGTTTGGTGGAACTCAACCTGGCCGACAACCCCGAAATGATGCGTGAACTGCGGGAACTGATCGAAGATTAGAATCTGTTAGCACCCTAACTACCAGCCTCCCCCTTGCTTTTCTGTCCATCTGGACAGCTTTTTCAACCTCCCTGTCATTTCTCACGCAGCCTTGCGAGGGCTGCTCGCAGCTGTTGGAACGATCCCTGCATCCAGCCCTGAAGCCAAACCAGAGGTAGGACTGTTCCTACGTAAATCTAAAAATTGTATACAATTGTTCTGGCATTAACGCGCAGGACTTGTCTACAGTAGCGCCACAACAATAAAACTGAGAACTTGCCCCATGAATACGTCCTCCCCTAGCACGTCTTCAGCCCAGCGTCCCGAAGACGAGAACCTGGGCCTTGGCGCCAACCTGGCTTATGGCCTGCAGCATGTTCTGACCATGTACGGCGGTATCGTCGCCGTGCCTCTGATCCTCGGCCAGGCAGCCGGCCTGGGCCCCGCCGATATCGGCCTGCTGATCGCCGCGTCGCTGTTTGCCGGCGGCCTGGCAACCCTGCTGCAAACCCTCGGCCTGCCGTGGTTCGGTTGCCAGTTGCCGCTGGTGCAAGGGGTGTCGTTCGCCGGTGTGGCGACCATGGGCGCGATCCTCAGCAGTGAAGGCGGTGGCGGCTTGCCCGGGGTATTGGGCGCGGTCATGGCGGCGTCGCTGATCGGTTTTCTGATTACCCCGGTGTTCTCGCGGATCACCAAGTACTTCCCGCCGCTGGTCACCGGCATCGTCATCACCACCATCGGCCTGACCCTGATGCCAGTGGCCGCACGCTGGGTCATGGGAGGCAACAGCAAGGCGCCGGATTTCGGCAGCATGGCCAACATCGGCCTGGCTGGCCTGACCTTCGTCATCGTCCTGGTCCTGAGCAAGCTGGGTAGCGCGACCATCTCGCGACTGTCGATCCTGCTGGCCATGGTCATCGGCACCCTGATCGCCTGGTCGCTGGGCATGGCTGACTTCAGCAAAGTCCTCGACGGCCCGCTGGTGGCGATGCCGACGCCGTTCCACTTCGGCATGCCGACCTTCCACATCGCCGCCATCCTGTCGATGTGCATCGTGATCATGGTGACCCTGGTGGAAACCTCGGCGGACATCCTCGCCGTCGGCGAAATCATCGACACCAAGGTCGATTCCAAACGCCTGGGCAATGGCCTGCGCGCCGACATGGCCTCGAGCATCCTGGCGCCGATCTTCGGCTCCTTCACCCAGAGCGCATTCGCCCAGAACGTCGGCCTGGTGGCCGTGACCGGGGTCAAGAGCCGCTACGTGGTGGCCACTGGCGGGGTGATCCTGGTGGTGCTCGGCCTGCTGCCGATCATGGGCCGGGTGATTGCCGCGGTGCCGACCTCGGTACTGGGTGGCGCCGGCATCGTGCTGTTCGGCACCGTTGCCGCCAGCGGCATCCGCACCTTGTCCAAGGTCAGCTACAAGAACAACGTCAACCTGATCATCGTTGCCGCCTCCCTGGGCTTCGGCATGATCCCGATTGCCGCACCGAACTTCTACGCGCAGTTCCCCAACTGGTTCGAGACCATCTTCCACTCCGGCATCAGCTCGGCAGCGATCATGGCGATCGTGCTCAACCTGGTGTTCAACCACTTCACCGCCGGCAACTCCGACCAGCAATCGGTATTCGCCGCCGCCTACGAACGCACCCTCCACTACTCGGACATTTCCGCCCTGCGCGATGGTGACTACTTCGAAGACGGCAAGCTGTTCAACGCCGAAGGCAAGGAGGTACCGGTAATGAGCGAGGGCGAGCATGGAGAGCCGCCGGCGCGACGAGAGGCGATTTCGGAGCACTGATTGGGTTGCGCTTGATTCAACAGGGCCGGTGCTTATGCACCGGCCTTTTCTATTGAGCCGTTATTGATGCGCCGATGACAGCTGCTGGGTAATGAATCCCTCGGCGGTCAGCGCACGGATAACCCCACGCAAAAGGTAGCTGTGGGAAAAGCCCAAGGTGTATTGGCGGGCATTGGGCTTGATCGGGACCAGCATGCCGCGCTCAACCAGTTTCTTGATCTGATACGTACGTTGAGGGCCATTCAGTCCCGGCATCGCGGCTGCCAGGTCACTCGACCTGGCAATTGCGCTGTCACTATCGAGCAGCAACCGGAGTACTCCGTACTCAAGCTCGGTAAGCAACGCCCGTTCGCGAGCATGGCCCAGTGCTGGAGACAGAATGGCCTGTTTCAAATAACGGTAATCCAATAATCGATCAAGCTTCCTGAGTTCGTCCAGAATGCCCCGCAGAACATACTCGCACCACCGCTCCAGCCCTTCGACCGTACCGGCATCCGCTTGGGCAAGCATTTCGTAATAGCGTTCGCGGTCATTGCAAAACACTGCGGTCGGGTTGAGCAAACGCCCACCTGCGGCGACGTTGAATCCATATTTGATCGACATCACATAGGTCAATAACCGCACCACGCGGCCATTGCCATTGCTGAACGGGTGAATCCAACCGAATCGATGATGAGCGATGGCAACCTTCATCAGATCGTACTTTTGTGGATCCCTGCGATTGATGAAAGCAACCAGCTCTTCCATGTAACCTTGGACCTGCACCGGATCGGGCGGGAGATGGTTCGACTGGGCGATACGCACCTGTCCAGTGCGGAAACTGCCAGGGGTTCGGTCCCCTTCCCTGTCGAGGTCGTCAACGGTAATGGCATGCAACTCTCGCAGCAGATGCAAACCGACGTCATCCGCCTCATTGAAATGGTCCTCGACAAAAGTCATGGCTTTTTCGATATTGGATATTTCGCGAAGCTGGTCCGATGCGGAGTCAGTCCCCTCCACTTTGCTTTCGACATAGTCCGCAAGTGTCGTGTGGTTACCTTCGATACGTGCCGAACCCAAGCTCTCTAGAAGGTGGAAAATGCTCTTGAGCTGGAAGAACAGACTGGAAGGTGTGGTGCCAGCAAGCCGATAGCGACGTAAGTGCTCAAGCTCCGTCAAGACATCCACCAATGGCGAGTCGAAGGAAGGGTTAAGCAGTGCCAGTTCGTGGCGCTTGAAAGTCGGCATGTCGAATCATCTCAAGAGCACTTCTTCAGTAAGTCAAAAAATAGCACATGAAAGCCCTGTAAATTCTGGGTTTTATAAGAAAGCGCTTAAGCAATTATGTCAAAACACGGCGAGTAGCCAAGTCAAACGCTTGGTTACTGCAAGTCAAATGGCAAGCTGAACTCAGCCTGCAGCCAAATCCCCCGGGCCGCTGGCAAAGTAGCCATTCAGTTGCTGCAAATCCTGCGGTTCCAGCACCCCAGCCAGATAACGCAGCTGCAACCAGGCGCGCAGGTAATCGTAGCGCGCCTGCGCCAGGTCGCGGCGGGCGCTGTACAACTGCTGTTCGGCATCGAGCACGTCGAGGTTGACCCGCTCGCCACCGGCCACGCTTTTGCGCGTGGCCGTGATCAAGCCGCTGGCTGACTTGACCGCCAACTCATAGGCGCGGATCTTCGCCGTACTGCTGGCGCAGAGGTTGAACTGCTTGCGCAACTGATTGAGCGTGTCGGCAATCTGCCCATCCAGGCTGAAGCGCGCACTGTCGCGCTCGGCAGCCGCCTGGCGGGTGGACGCCGACACCCCGCCGCCGGCGAACAGCGGCAGGCTGACCTGGATGCCGATGCTGTCGGTGTCATAGCGCTGGTCGTAGCTGCTTTCGGAGCTGGAGCTGGATTTGCCGGTGCTGGCATAGGCGCTCAGGGTCGGCAGGTGGCCGGCGCGCTGACGCTCGACGGCATAGTCGGCGGCTACCAGGGCGTGACGCTGGGACGCCAGCTCGGCGTTGTGGGCCACGGCCAGGTCGCGCCAGCTTTCGAAGCGCAGTGGCTGCAAGGGTTGAACGCGGAAATCGCCATTCAATGGCGCCAGGTCGGCGACCTCCAGCGGCTCGCCGATGATCGCCTGCAGCGTACGCAGGGCAGCATCGAGGTTGTCGCTGGCTTCGATCTCTTGCGCCTGGGCCAACTCATAGCGCGCCTGGGTTTCCAGCAGGTCGGTACGGGTGCCCTCGCCGCCCTTGAGCAAGCGCCGATTCAGTTGCAATTGCTCGGCATAGGCACGGCGCTGGGCCTGGGCCAGGGCGATCTGCTCGTTGGCGAACAGCGCTTCGCTGTAGGCGGCGAACACCCGCACCGCCAGCTCCTGGCTACGGCTACGAAAACGTTCGTCCGCCAACAACGCCTTGGCCACACCCTGGCGGTACTCGGCCCAGGCGCCGTAGTCGAACAGCGGCTGCTGCAAGGTCAGCGTCGAGGTGTAGCTGCGGTAGTCACGCTGGCTGGTGACGTTGCCACGGGCGTTGGTCTGGGTCACTTCGGAATCGTTGCGGGCATTGTTGTAGCGGTAGGACAGGTTCGGCAGCAGCGCCGCCCGGCCGATGGCGCGGTGCTCAAGGCCGGCATCGCGTTCGGCGATGGCGGCATGGAAGGCCGGATCGTTGCGCAGGGCCAAGGCATAGGCATCGCCCAGATCCACCGCAGCGGCCGACAGGCTGGTGCCCAACAACAGCAGGCATGACCACACTCGCATCGACATCATTCCTCCGCCAGGGCGACATGCACCCGGTCGGTCAACGGCTTGAACAGGTAATTGAGCAGCGAGCGCTCGCCGGTACGCACGAAGGCTTCCACCGGCATGCCGGGGCGGATGTCCTGGCCGGCCAGTTGCTGCAAACCGGCGTCACTGACCTTGGCGCGCACCTGGTAGTAGGGCTGCTGGGTTTTCTCATCGACCAGGCGGTCGGCCGAGACCAGCGTCAGCTCACCCTCGACCCGTGGCGTTTTGCTCTGGTTGAAGGCGACGAACATGATCTCCACCGGCAACCCCGGATGCAGGCGGTCGACCAGCTCCACCGGCGCACGGGCATCGATCAGCAACGGCGCATCGCTGGGAACGATCTCCATCAGTTGCTGACCGCGGGCAATCACCCCGCCATTGGTGAACACGCTCAGGCCCACCACCGTGCCGCTGGCCGGGGCGCGCAGCTGGGTGTTGGCCAGTTCGAAGGCGGCACTGCGCAGGCGGTTGCCGAGGTCTTCGGCGCTGGACTGCATCTCGCTCAACTGCTGGCCGACTTCGCGCTGGTACTCCTGTTGCCGCTGGGCCATGCGCAGTTTCAGCTCCAGAACCTGGCGGCGGGTACGGCCGATATTGCCCAGGTCCTCCGAAATCGCGCCGTTGATCTGCGCGTACAGGCGCTCGCTGTCGAGCAGCCGGTTGCGTGCAATGTAACCGTCACGGGCCAGTTCACGCAGGCCCTGCAGTTGTTCATCAAGCGCAGCACGTTGTTCCTGCTTGTGGCTCATCGAGCCCTGCACACCGGCCAGCATGGCCTCGGCGCCGGCGATGTTCTCACGCAGGCCGGCCAGTTCCATGTCCAGCGACTGGCGCCGGCTGTTACGCAACTGGCGCTGCAGTTCCAGGGCGGTGGCCACCCAGGGTTCGGCCGCCAGGGCCTGCAACTCGGCCGGGAAGGTGATCGATGCCAGCCCGTCACGCTCGGCTTGCAGGCGCGCTTCACTGGCCCGGGCGTTAACGTACTGAACCCTTAACGAATCATGCTGGGCCTGAGCCTGGGTGGCGTCCATCTGCACCAGCACCTGCCCGGCACTGACACTGTCGCCGTCGCGCACCAGCAGGCGTTCGATGGTGCCGCCCGTGGGATGCTGCACAGCCTGGCGACTGCCGGCGACCACCACGTTGCCCGAAACCGGCACGCCCTTGTCCAGCGGTGCCAAGGCGGCCCAGAGGATGAACCCGCCAAAGCCGCCGATCACCAGCCAGCGGCCCAAACGGCTGTGGCGGCGGGCATCGAGGGTCAGCAGGTTGTCGGGAATGGCATGCGCGTGAAGCGACTGAGGGGCGGTCATGATCAGGATCTCGGGGTGCCGTAGCTCATGCTGACGCTGGCCGCGCTGCGTAGCGCCGGGGTGGGGGTGGGAATGCCGGCCGGCTTATGGCTGCGCTGCAGGTCCTGCAACACCCGCGCGGTCGGACCGAAGGCCTGCATCTGGCCGTTCTGCAGTACCAGCAACTTATCCACAGCCGCCAGCAGGCTGGATTTGTGGGTAATCAGGATCAACGTGCACTGCTGCGCCTTGACCTGCTTGATAGCTTCAAGCAAAGCGCGCTCGCCAACATCATCCAGGTTGGAATTGGGTTCATCGAGCACGATCAGCGCCGGCAGGCCGTACAACGCCCGGGCCAGGCCGATGCGCTGGCGCTGGCCACCGGACAGCCCTGCTCCGCCTTCACCCAACTGGGTGTCATAAGCGTTGGGCAGTTTCAGGATCAGCTCGTGCACACCGGCCCGTTGCGCGGCGGCCACCACCTGTTGCGAGTCGACCGCGCCCAGGCGGGCGATGTTCTCGGCAATGCTCCCGGCGAACAACTGCACGTCTTGCGGCAAGTAACCGATGTGGGTGCCGAGCAGGCCCTTGTCCCAGTGCTGCAGCTCGGCGCCATCCAGGCGCACCTTGCCGGCAGCCGGCAAGGCAGCACCGACCAGCAAACGCGCCAGCGTCGACTTGCCCGAGCCGGACGCGCCAATGATCCCCAGGCTGTCGCCGGCCGCCAGCTCGAAACCGAGATTGACCAGGCACGGCTTGCGCGTGCCCGGCTGCATCGCACTGAGCTGCTCCACCAGCAAGCACCCGCTCGGTGCCGGCAACGGCATGCCGGCCGCACGCGGCGGTTGCTCGCTGAGCAAGCTGTACAACCGCTCATAGGCCTGGCGTGCCGAACCCCACTGGCGCCACACGGCAATCAGCTGGTCGATTGGCGCCAGCACCCGGGCCATGAGAATGGAGCCGGCGATCATCATCCCCGGGGTGATCAGTTGCTCGATCGCCAGCCATGCGCCCAGGCCCAGTACCAGCGATTGCAGGGCCAGGCGCAGGCTCTTGGACACTGCGGTGATCGCTGCAGTGCGTTCGCTGCCGAGGTTCTGGCGCAGGAGAAAACCGTGGTGCAACCTGGCCCAGCGCTGACGCACCGCCGCCAGCATGCCCATCGCCTCCATGACTTCGGCATTACGCAGGTTGGCGCCAGCCTGCTGTCCGGCCTGCTGCGACAACTGCCCGGCTTCGGCGAACGGCGCCTGGGTCAGGCGCTCGTTGACCCAGGCGAGGATCGTCAACAGCACGGCGCCAACCAGCGCCATCAACCCCAGCCAGGGGCTGAACAGGAACATCACCAGCAGGTACACCGGGAACCACGGCGCATCGAAAAAGGCGAACAGCGCCTGGCCGGTGGCGAACTGGCGCAAGGTGGTCAGGTCGCTGAGCACCTGGGTCGCCGCGCCCTTGTGGCCGGCCAGGCTGGCCTGATAGGCGGCCTCGAACACGCGCGGGTTGAGGCGCATGTCCATCTGCGTGCCGAGACGGATCACCACCAGGCTGCGCACCCATTCCAGCAGGCCCATGAAGGCAAACAGGCCCAGCACCATCAGGCTGAGCATCAGCAGGGTCATCGCGTTGCCCGAAGACAGTACCCGGTCGTAGACCTGCAGCATGTACAGCGCTGGCGCCAGCATCAGCAGGTTGATCACCGCAGTGAACAGGCCGATGTTGGCAAAGCCGGCGCGGCAGGCCTTGAGCGCCTGCAACACTTCGTTCGCAGGGCGGGAGCGGGTTGCTTTCATGAAGGACCTCAACAGGGCGAGCCCGCGGGCGGTTGACCTCGCCGGCGCAGGCTCGCAGAATTCGCACCACCGCCGCCTGGGCCCGGCAAAGACGCAGGCGGCGGGGTAAGCCAGCAGCGAATGGAGGAGTGATCTTCCATTCGCTTTTTTTTGCCTGGGGTCAGGCGGCCAGGGCAAAGTCCTCGGCCAGGGCTTGAACGCCCACCACATCAGCCGAGGCGACACTCAGCGGGCCACTGGCCAGGGCAGCGCTGATGGCGTCGAAGGTGTCGTCGGTGGATACGCCGTAACCGGCCAGCAGGTTGTCCAGCACGCCTTCCAGGGCCGAGGTGTTGCCCTGCATCAGGCCGTAGATCACGCTCTGCACTTCGTTGCCGGCGCGACCGGCGCCCAGCGCCGCCTCCAGGTCCAGGCCATTGAACGTGACCACTTCTTCGGCCAGGGTGAAGTTGCTGCCATTGCCGCCACCGAGCTTGTAACCCAGCGAAACGCTGTCCACTTCGCCCCACAGGTAGTGGTTCATGTTGCTGCTGGCCGGTTGGCCCGGGTTGAACACATAGTGCAGGCCGTTGGTGGTATCGCTGCTGGCTACGAAGGCGTAGTCGGAACCATTGGCACCGTGGGTCGCATACTGCTCGCCATTGAAGCCGCCTTTGTTGAAACCGCCGGTGTTGCTGTAGCCATGACCTGCGGTGGCGAAACCGGCCGCCCAGGTGGCCAGGTAATCGTCAACGGTGTAGGAGGCGTACGCTGCATCGTAAGAAACGGAAAGGCTCATGTCTCATCCTCTAAATAGTTGAGGGTTGTGGTTCGAAGGCGTGTTCCATGCCTTCGGTGTTGCCCGGTATGGGCAATTCGGTCAGAACTTGTACTCGAGCATCCCGGTCAGGGTCCGGCCACGGGCCAGGGACAGGTTGTTGCTGTCGCCCATGGCCACGAAGTAGGCCTGGTCGGTGAGGTTTTCCAGGCTTAGGGCCAGGTTCAGCTGCGGGGTCATCCAGTAGCTGCCGTACAGGTCGTAGACCTTGTACTGCGGCCACAGGGCCTGATCGAGGTAGGAGTAGTTGTGGGTGTCCAGGTTGGTGCCGTTACCTTTGCTGTAACGCAGGCGGGCACCGACATCGAGCTGGTTGTCGAGAAAACGCAAACCGACGGTGAGCGAGCCGCGATCAGCCGGCATGTAGGTGGCGTTACCCATGATGTCGCCGCAGCGGCTGTAGTTGTTGAGTTCTGCATTGTCGAACGCCTCGCTCACCGGCACCCGCCGCATGATGATGCGATTGCCGACCTTGAGCGGGCGCAGCACTGTGCCCACGCGCTTGAGATCCTTGGCACCCCCCAGGTAGAACTGCGGCGAGCAGAACTCGTTGCTGCCGATCATGTGGGTGTAGCTGAGCTTGCTGTAGAACCGTCCGGCGTCGTAATCCACGGCGTATTCCACGCCACGGAACTGGGTCTGCTGCTGGTTGTTCTGGTACGCCATGCGTCCGGTCGAGGTGCCTGCTGCGGTCAGGCCCGGCACATCGACGTTGATATCGAGGAACGAGAAGTTGTCGATCCGGGTGTCGAAGTAAGCGACCTTCATGCCCAGCCGATCGCCTTCACGGAACAACGACTCCTTGAAGATGTTCACCCCCAGCTCCCAGTCGTGGGAGCGTTCGGCTTGCAGGAACGGGTTGGGGTAGACCATCTCGGCGCCACCGCCGCCGTGGGGACGGCCGGACATGAACACTTCGGTGACCGAGGGTGGCCGCCAGCCACGGCCCCAACGGGTGTACAGCTGCAGCCAGTCGACACCCGGCTTGACGGCAATGCCGAAGGTCGGCGAGAAGCGCCCTTCTTCCTGTTCCTCGTCAAACAGCAGGTGCGTCGCCGGCTTGCCCAGATCGGCCTCAAACGGTCCGTCCGGGTACATCCACACGGTCATGCCGGTTTCCCCCGTGAGCCGGTAGCGGTCATAGCGCAGGCCGGCATCCAGGGTCAGCCAGTTGCCGTGTTCGTACTGCATTTGCCCGAACAGGCTGGCCATGACGCGCTTGCCGCCCGGCGTCGACCCCTGGACGTAGGGGTAGGCTTCTTCGTTGCTGGCCGGCACGCGATCGGTGCGCGGTTTGAATTTGTCCTGGAACAGCTCGGTGCCGTAGTCGAACGTCAGCTTGTCGCTCGCCCCCAAGTAGAAGCGCGAGGTGTTCTGCAACTGCAGGCCCCAGGTATCGGTCTGGAAGCGATCGCTGTAGGCCGCATAGTAGTTACCGCTTTGCGAGCTGGCATTGTTGCCGGCATTCCAGCGATCCTGGCGGGTGCTGACGAAATAGAGCTTGGCCCTGAAATCGATCAGGTCGCTGTCGGGGCTGAAGCTGTAGTCGAGGGCGACGTTCTTGGCATTGATGTCGTTGCTGCCGGAGCGCTGGTAGAAGTACTGGTCCTCGGTGTCGTTGAGCCAGGTCCAGGCATCCTTGCTGTCGGTGTCGGTCTCCATGTAGCTCAACTGCACGCGCTGATCCTGGGGCAGGTTCAGGCCCAGTTTGATCATCTGCGAACGGGTGACGCTGCCCATGTCTTCGACTTCACCTTTGAGCCAGTCGTCCCAGGCGGCGGGAAACTGGTTCTTCAGGCGAATCTCGGTGCCGAGGTTGTCTTCATTGTTGCTGCCCGCCCGGTAGTTGCCGAAATGGCGCTCACTGACGCCGAGCAAGACATCGCCGACTTCATTGCCGAACGCGAACAGCGCACTGCCATTGAAGTACGTGCCGTTACCCAGTTCACCGATACCGTGACCGACGCGCAGGCGGCCGCCGTATTCCTTGCCGGCACCGAGAAACTCGCTGGCCTGCACGGTGTTGAAACTGGCAATGCCACCGATGACCCCGGCGCCGCCCATGCCTGAACGCGAACCTTTTTCGATCTCGACACTGCTGATGAACTCCGGGTCGACGAACATCACCCCGTTGCGCTGCTGGTGACCGTTGACGTTGAAGTTCTGGCGCATACCGTCGATGTTCATGTTGACCCGGCCGTAGTCCTGCACGCCGCGGATGTTCACCGACAGGCCCGGGTCGCGCTGGTTGACGGCGGTGTAGACGCCGGCGGTTTCTTCGAGCATGTCGGCGGCATGGCGCGGCGGGCGCTTGTCGATCTGCTCGCGGGTGATGACGCTGACCGAACGGGGAGTCTGATAAACCCAATCGGCATCGCTGTTCGAATCGACATGCGTGGCGCCCAGCTCCAGCGTCTGGCCGTCGTCGCTCACCCGCTCCAGGCCGACCCGGTCGGTGCCGCTAAAGCGATAGCGCACGGGCGAGCCACGCAACAACAAGCCAAGCCCTTCCTGTGCCGAATGCTCGCCGCGCAAGCCTTCACTGCGCAGGCCTGCCAGCTTGCGGCTGTCGAAGAACACCTGCACCCCGGCCTGTTCGGCGAAGGCCAGTACGGCGCTGTCCAGGGCCTGGGCGGGAATGTCGAAGTGGATCAGCGCGGTGCGCTGGCTGGGCGTCGCGGGCTCGGCCGCCTGGACGCTGCCAATCCCCATCGGCAAGGTCCAGGCGCCCAGCATCAGGCTGCTGGCAAGGGCTACCCGACCGAGCGGCCGGATGCGTCGTTGGTGTGGATTGCTCACTTTTGTTGCTCGCTGTGTTGGCGTTTTCTAGTAATGAAAATCAATCTCAACAAACAGACGTGCAACGCGGGGAAAGTCAGTAAAGAAATTTCAAAAGAAATTTAACCCGTGAACATCAGACGCCGCAGGTGAGCGCCGATTGCCCTTGTTTACGGTCCTTGCCGCTGTTTTCGATGATCGACGCCGTCACCGCAACCTCATCGCCGCTGGCCGACATGTCACCGTCTTCGGTCACCCGGTAGCCCAGTTTGCGAAACAGCGTACGTACCTGATCGGGCGGCGCATCAAAATAGATCCCGTGCCATTCATAGCCGATGAATACCGCCGTGACCTTGATGCCATGGAAGGGCAGGTCGACCGGGTAGCTCACCTCCTCTTCCTGCGCCTCGGCAGGCAGGGCCTGACGCTTGGCAATCGCCTTGTCGAAGTAAGGCTCAAGCGGTGCACCGAACTCGCAGGTGGCGGGGTCGAACTGCACCAGGTTGTCGTCGGCCGCCAGCACCTGAGTGCTGCACAGTCCGAGCAGCAAGGCGCCGGAGAGGGATGAAGCAATACACGCGAGAAAACCACTGGCCATATCCCTGCCTTAAGATCATCGTGAAAGCGCCAGTTTCGTGGAAAAAACCGCTGCCGACAATCGCCCGCCAAGGCACTCAATAGATCAGGGTCAGCCCCGGCAGATCCAGCCGACTGACCTTGAGCTCATCGGTCAGCAGGCCCAGCGCGGCGTCCAGGTTATCCAGACGAAACATGCCGCTGACTTCACGCCGTGCCAGAGCCTGATCGGTGATCAGCAGGTGTCCGGCACGATAGCGATTGAGTTGCGCGGCCACCTCAGCCAGTGGTTCGCGCTCGAACACCAGCACGCCGCGCTGCCAGGCGGTGGCACGACGCACGTCCTGCTCAGGCCACAGGCGAATACCGTGGGTCGTGTCGTAGCGCAGGCTCTGACCTTCCTTGAGCAACTGCTCGCCGCTGCCCGTTTGCGCGGCGTCCTGCAAGGTAACCGCAACACTGTGCTCGAGCATGCCGACCCAGGTGCCGCCATCAGGCTCGGGGCCCACCACGAAACGCGTGCCCAGGGCACGGCTGCTGCCCCCTGCCCGCTCGACCACGAAAGGCCGTTGTTCGGTGCCGGAGACCGGCGCAACGGTAAACACCGCTTCACCGGCCAACAGGCGCACACGACGTTCGCTGTCGCTGTAGGCCAGCTCGATGCCACTGTGACTGTCCAGGTCGACCTGGCTGCCATCGGGCAAACTCACCCGGCGCACTTCACCTTTGGCCGTTGCGTAATCGGCGTGTAATGCCAAGGAAACGCTGGGCAACTGATCCACAGCGACGACCGCCAGCAGCCATGCCGCCGTAGCGCTCAATGCCCAGCGCAAGCGTGAACGGCGTCGGCGCCCGGCCAGTGGACGGGCCACGGCAAGCGACGCCATTGGCGCACCCTGGTCAAGCGAGCCAAGACGGCCAAGGTCGGCCCAGGTCGCCTGGGCAAACGCCAGCGCCTGGGCATGGTGTGGAGCACTGGCCAACCAGCGCGCCAGCGCCTGCTCCTGCTCGGTACTCAACGGGCCGGCGCTGAGCAGCACCGCCCACTCGGCGGCCTGCTCGCGAATGGCTTGCTCTGGCGAGTTCTGGCTGGTCACACGGTTCTCTCGAATTCTGGTTATGTGAGTGCTGACGTCTGAAGGCGCATTTCCCAGTAAACCGTTCGTCATCCTGGTTCCTGCAGACACTGCATCACATAGGCCAAGGCCTTTGCCAGATGCTTCTGCACCGAGCTGTCGGAAATGTCCAGCGCACGCGCCACCTCGGCGTGGGTCATGCCTTCCAGGCGGTTGAGGCGGAACACGTCCTGGGTACGCGGCGGCAAGTCGGCCAGCGCCCTGCGCAGGCGGCGCATGTGCTGTTCAGTGGCGGCATGTTCATCCAGGCCCGGGCGGTCTTCGACGATGGTTTCCAGTGCGTCGTGTGGCACCGAATCGGTCTTGCGCCGTTGCTGCTGACGAACATGATCGATCATCAGGTTGTGCGCAGTGCGATAGAGATAGGCCGGGGTGTTGTCGATCCGTTCATGGCCCTGTTGCTCGGCCAGGCGCAGAAAGCTCTCCTGCACCAGGTCGGCAGCCAGTTGCGGATCACGCACCTTGCGCGTCAACACCCCCTGCAAGGTTTTCGCGTGCTTGAGGAACAGCCGCTTCAAGTCGGACTCCGCCACGCGAACTCCCTGTGGATGGCCGGAAGAAGGCGGTATGCTACTCGCTAGTGAGAATCACTTGCAACTTCACCCCGGCAAGCCTTGCACGCGCCGGGGTGCGCAGGTCACTCGAACAGCGCGTCCAGTGCCTGCTCAAGCCGGGTCACGGCAATCACCTGCAATCCGGGCGGCGCTTCCTTCGGTGCGTTGCCCTTGGGCACGATGGCACGCTTGAAGCCATGCTTGGCCGCTTCCTTCAGACGCTCCTGGCCACTGGGTACCGGGCGTACTTCGCCGGACAGGCCGACCTCGCCAAACACCAGCAGGCCGTTGTCCAGCGGGCGGTTGCGCAGGCTGGACATGATCGCCGCCATCAGCGCCAGGTCGGAGGCCGTCTCCAGCACCTTGACCCCGCCGACCACGTTGAGGAATACGTCCTGGTCGTGGGTAGGGATGCCGCCATGGCGATGCAGCACCGCCAGAAGCATCGCCAGGCGGTTCTGGTCCAGGCCGAGGGTGACCCGCCGCGGGTTGGACAGGTGGCTGTCATCGACCAGCGCCTGTACCTCCACCAGCATCGGTCGGGTGCCTTCCCAAGTGGCCATGACCACACTGCCCGGCACTTCTTCCTGGGCACGCGTGAGAAAGATCGCCGATGGGTTGGAAACTTCCTTCAGGCCACGGTCGGTCATGCCGAATACACCCAGCTCGTTGACCGCGCCAAAACGGTTCTTCACCGCGCGTAACAGGCGCAGGCGGCCGTCGGACTCACCCTCGAAATACAGTACGGTATCGACCATGTGCTCGAGCACCCGCGGCCCGGCCAGCGCGCCTTCCTTGGTCACGTGACCGACCAGGAAGATCGCCGTGCCGCTCTGCTTGGCATAGCGCACCAGCAAGGCCGCACTCTCGCGCACCTGGGAAACGCCGCCGGGAGCCGACTGCAACTGTTCGGTGAAGATGGTCTGGATCGAGTCGATGACCATCACCTTGGGCTTCTCGACCCGCGCCGTGGCGATGATGGTTTCGATGCAGGTTTCGGTCATCACCCGCAGTTTGTCCTGGGGCAGGCCCAGGCGTCGGGCACGCATCGCCACCTGTTGTTGCGACTCTTCGCCGGTGACATACAGCGCCGACATGCGCGTGGCGATGGCGCACAGGGTCTGCAGGAGGATGGTCGACTTGCCGATCCCCGGGTCGCCACCGATCAGCACCACCGAGCCATCGACCAGGCCGCCGCCGAGCACCCGGTCCAGTTCGGCGCTGGCGGTGGTGAAGCGCGGGATTTCTTCGACGCTGACTTCGGCCAGGGTCTTGATCTGCGCCTGTTGCCCGGCCCAGCCGGTGCGCCCGCTGGGGGCCGCGGCGGCGCCGCTTTCCAGCACGGTCTCGACCAGGGTGTTCCAGGCACCGCATTCAGCGCATTGCCCGGCCCATTTCGGGAAGGTTGCGCCGCACTCGGTGCAGCCGTACATGCGCTTGGCCTTGGCCATGGGACGGTCCTCTGGAAAAAGGCACCATCATAGCCGACCTCGACAGCCTGGGCGGGCACAGAAAACGACAAAACTATTCGGTATAACCGCAGTCTGTTGCAGCAGCGCGGAGCATGAAGCGCATAGCTGATTTACACTGCGTTTACCAACCTCATCTGTTACAAGGAATAAACCATGGGCGTGCTCAGTGAATTCAAGGCCTTCGCGGTCAAAGGGAATGTCGTCGATATGGCCGTCGGTATCATTATCGGTGCCGCCTTTGGCAAAATCGTTTCATCTTTCGTAGGTGATGTGATCATGCCACCGATCGGTCTGCTGATCGGTGGCGTCGATTTCAGTGACCTGGCGGTAACCCTCAAAGCCGCCGAAGGCGACATACCGGCTGTGGTAATGGCCTACGGCAAATTCATTCAGACCATCCTCGACTTCATCATCGTCGCCTTCGCGATCTTCATGGGCATCAAGGTCATCAACCGCCTGAAACGCGAAGAAGCCGCCGCACCCACCCTGCCGCCGGTACCCAGCAAAGAAGAAGAGCTGCTCACCGAGATCCGCGACCTGCTCAAGGCGCAGAATCGGCAACCCTGAGTACAGGGATAAAAAAACGGCGCCTGCGGGCGCCGTTTTGCTTGCGGCTTACCAGTAGGTCTCGACGGCTACCTGGCCGGGGCGGCGGCTGAGGCTGAGGTTCATGTCGCGTTGTTTGAGCACTTTGCGGGTGTCATCGATCATCTGCGGGTTGCCGCAGAGCATCACCCGCGAATGTTCCGGAGTCAGCGCCAGGCCTGCTGCGCGTTCCAGTTCGCCATTCTCGATCAGGGTGGTGATGCGCAGGTTCAGGGCGCCGGGATGCTGTTCACGGGTAACGATCGGGATGAACTGCAGCTTGCCGGCAAATTCCGCCAGGTAATCGCGTTGTTCAAGGCCCGCGATCAGTTCCAGGTACGCCAGCTCCCGGGCTTCGCGCACCGAGTAGACCAGCTTGATCGATTCGAAGCGCTCCCACACCTCGAAGTCCTGGAGGATCGACAGGAACGGCGCAATACCGGTGCCGGTTGCCAGCAGCCACAAGTCGCGGCCGTCGACAAAGCGGTCGAGGGTCAGGTAACCAAAGGCCTGGCGATCGATCAGCAGGCTGTCGCCTTCGCCCAGTCGGCTCAGTTCACTGGTGAACTCACCGCCCGGCACCACGATGGAAAAGAAATCCAAGTGCTCGTCGAACGGCGAGGACACCATCGAATAGGCGCGCCAGACCACGCTGCCGTCAGCCTTGGTCACCCCTAGGCGGGCGAACTGGCCGGCACGAAAACGAAAGCCCTGGTCGCGGCTGGTACGCAGGCTGAACAGGCTGGGGGTCAGTGGCTGGACGTCGAGCAGCGTCTGGCGGGTGAACTTTTCAGCACTGGCAGTCATGACTCGCTCCAAAGAAAAGATGGCCCAGTGTCGCGCAAACGCTACGGGATAAACACCGTTGGTTTGTAGTGGCATCGACCAGAGGCGTGGTCAGTGCCAGTGATAGCCCATTGATTTCGAACTGACATCAAACAACTACGCCACTGTGTGCTAAAGAACATCCCTGTCGAAATGTTCACATTTCTATAGCCAAAAAACCCAACAAAATCGTGGGACATTTCCTACACTACTTTCCACCTTTATTCAGTTGTTGGATCCATCAACGAGAGACTGGCCCCATGCCGCACTGGAAAGAACAGCAGCTAGAGCAGTTGCTGGGTGAAACCGACGAACAACGGATGTTTGAGCTCGCGGTTTCCCTGGCCCAGCAATTGGACATGGAGTACCTGGCCTTCGGCATGCGCGTGCAGATCGCGACTCTGGCGCCTCAACTAAGAACCTTCAACAATTATCCCGACGCCTGGAACGAACACTACCAACGCTGCAACTACCTGGACATCGACCCAATCGTCGCCCACTGCCATCGTTCGCTGATGCCGATCCTGTGGTGCGATGACCTGTTTCGAGAGACGCCTCAGTTCTGGGAAGACGCCCAATCCCACGGTCTGCGCCATGGCTGGAGCCAGTCGGCACACGATATACGTCACAACGAGAGCATGCTCAGCGTCGCCCGCAGCCAACAAGCAATCAGCCTCGAAGAACTCTACGACAAGGCCGGTCAGACGATCTGGCTGTGCAACCTGCTGCATACGCTGATGATTGACCGGCAACCGGGGCACGAAACACCGTCCTGCAATTTGTCCGCGCGGGAGACCGAAGTGCTGAAATGGTCTGCCGCCGGCAAAACCGCCGCCGATATCGCCTGCATCCTTTCGCTGTCGCAGAGCACGGTGAACTTTCACATCCGCAGCATCATCAGCAAAACCAACGCGAGCAACAAAGCCGGCGCGATCGCCATTGCGGCGATGCGTGGCCTGATCTGAGCCAACAGCCCCGCCCCCCTGCAAAGCACGGTAGAATCACGGCCCTGTAGAGCGCGCCACGCGCGCACATCAATGCCCCAGAGCCTTACACCATGCCCCTGCTGACCAGCCCTTTCGCCGAACTCGACCTGCTTCGCCAGCCCGAGCAAGCCAACGACCCCCTGCAAGCCTTCGATGCTGCCGACGAATATTTGCTGGAGCACCTGGCCGAGCAGTCACCGACGGCGAGTACCCGGGTGCTGGTGCTCAATGACAGCTTCGGTGCCCTGGCCACCAGCCTGGCCCCCCATGTAGCGGTGCTCAGCAGCGGTGATTCGCACCTGGCGCATCTGGCCCTGGAAAAGAACCTGGTGCGCAACGGCCTGGCCTTCGATGCAGTACCGTTCGTGGCGGCCAGCAAGCCGTGGCAGGGGCCGTTCGACCGGGTGCTGGTACGCGTGCCCAAGACCCTGGCGTTGCTCGAGGAGCAACTGATCCGCCTGCAGGGCCAACTGGCGCCCGGCGCGCAAGTGGTTGCCGGCGCCATGATCAAGCACCTGCCCCGCGCGGCGGGTGATCTGCTGGAGAAGTATATCGGCCCGGTGCAGGCGTCACTGGCGAAGAAAAAGGCTCGGCTGTTGATTGCCACCTTCGAGCCAAAACCGGCGTTCACCTCCCATTACCCGACCCGCTATCAACTCGACGCGCCACGCCTCGAGCTGCTCAACCACGCCAACGTGTTCTGCCGCGAAGGCCTGGATATCGGTACCCGGGCGTTCCTCCCGCACCTGCCCAAAGACCTCGGCGATGCACGGGTCGCGGACCTGGGCTGCGGCAACGGCGTGCTGGCGATCGCCAGCGCCCTGGCCAACCCGCAGGCGCAGTACACCCTGGTCGATGAATCGTACATGGCGGTGCAATCGGCGCTGGAGAACTGGCAGGCGGCGCTGGGCCAGCGTGAAGTCACTGTACGCGCTGACGACGGCCTGGCCGGGCAGCCTGCACAGTCGCTGGATGTGGTGCTGTGCAATCCGCCGTTCCACCAGCAGCAGGTGGTCGGTGACTTCCTCGCCTGGCGGATGTTCCAGCAGGCTCGTGAGGCATTGGTGGTCGGCGGCGCACTGTACATCGTCGGCAACCGTCACCTGGGGTATCACAGCAAGCTGGCGCGCTTGTTCCGTGGGGTCGAGCAGGTGGCGGCGACGCCGAAGTTCGTGGTGCTCAAGGCGCGTAAATAGGCCAGTACCGCGTCGCCTGCATCGCGGGTCAAGTCGGATCGCCGCACCGCCGCTCCCACAGGGCAAAAAAAACCCTCCGCAGCTGACGCTGCGAAGGGCTGTAAATCCGCCGCAAGGCGGGATGGGAAATATCGTTTCAGTGCGTGCTCAGTCCGGCCGCACTCATGAACAGGCGCATCAGCCAGGCCACCAGGGCCAGGCTCACCACACTGCCCACCCAGATCAGCGCCAACCAGCCCAGGCGCTGCCAGAGCGGTTTCTTCTCTTCGTCAATCGTGCCTTTGCCAGTCATTGCCATGCTCCCCTAGTGGTAGCCATCTTCGTGGGTCACCTTGCCGCGGAACACGTAGTAGCTCCAGAAGGTGTAACCGAGGATGAACGGGATGATGAACAAGGTCCCGACCAGCATGAAGCCCTGGCTCTGCGGTGGCGCAGCAGCATCCCAGATCGAGATCGACGGCGGGATGATGTTCGGCCACAGGCTGATGCCCAGGCCGCTATAACCAAGGAAGATCAGCACCAGGGTCAGCAGGAACGGGGTGTAGTGAGCATTACGCGCCACCGCCCGGAGCAAGCCGTAGAGGGTCACCAGCACCAGGATTGGTACCGGCAGGAACCAGAACAGGTTCGGCAGGCTGAACCAGCGCTCGGCAATGTCCGGATGGGCCAGCGGCGTCCAGATGCTGACGATACCGGTCACCGCCAGCAGCACCAGGGCCAGCGGGCGCGCCAGGTCATGCATCTGCAGCTGCAGTTTGCCTTCGGTCTTCATGATCAGCCAGGTGCAGCCGAGCAAGGCGTAGGCGACGATCAGGCCCAGGCCGCAGAACAGGCTGAACGGGGTCAACCAGTCGAGGCTGCCGCCAGCGTAGTTGCGATCGACCACCTTGAAGCCTTCGATGAAGGCGCCCAGCGCCACGCCCTGGAAGAAGGTCGCTGCCAGCGAGCCGCCGATGAACGCCTTGTCCCACAGGTGGCGCTTGGCCGCAGTGGCCTTGAAGCGGAACTCGAAGGCCACACCGCGAAAGATCAGCCCGACCAGCATCAGCATCAACGGCAGGTACAGCGCCGAGAGCACCACGGCGTAGGCCAGTGGGAAGGCGCCGAACAGCGCCGCACCACCGAGCACCAGCCAGGTTTCGTTACCGTCCCAGACCGGGGCCACGGTGTTCATCATCACATCGCGGTCCTGCTCGCCCTTGACGAAGGGAAAGAGAATGCCGATGCCCAGGTCGAAGCCGTCCATGACCACGTACATCATGATGCCGAAGATGATGATGATGGCCCAGATAAGCGGAAGATCAATGCCCATGATTCAGTTCCCCTTGTTCAGGCTGGCGGGCTCGCCATTGTCATGCTCGTCATCGGCGGCGGACAGCGGCCGAGCGGGGGTGCGTTGCTGGCCAGGGCCACCGGGATTGGTCTCGTTGCCTTCACCGGTTTTCGGCCCTTTGCGCACCAGGCGCATCATGTAGCCAAGGCCAGTGCCGAACAGCGCGAAGTAGACCACCACGAACATCACCAGGGTCAGGCCGAGCTGGCCGTAGCTGTGGTTCGAAGCGCCATCGGCGGTACGCATCAGGCCGTAGACCACCCAGGGCTGGCGACCGATCTCGGTGGTGAACCAGCCGGCGAGGATCGCGATCAGGCCGGACGGGCCCATCCACAGGGTCAGGTACAGGAACGGCCGCGAGCTGTAGAGCTTGTCGCTTTTGCGCAGCCACAAGCTCCAGAGGCCGACGAAGATCATCAGCATACCGAGGCCGACCATGACCCGGAACGACCAGAACACGATGGTCGAGTTAGGCCGGTCTTCTTTCGGGAACTCCTTCATCGCCGGCACTTGCTTGTCCAGGCTGTGGGTCAGAATCAGGCTGCCCAGCGCCGGGATTTCCAGCTTGAAGCGGGTGGTCTCGGCCTGCATGTCGGGGATGCCGAAGAGGATCAACGGGGTCGGTTCGCCCGGCACGTTTTCCCAGTGGCCTTCGATCGCAGCAATCTTCACCGGCTGGTGCTTGAGGGTGTTGAGGCCGTGGAAGTCGCCGATCACTGCTTGTACCGGCGCCACGATCAGGGCCATCCACATGGCCATCGACAGCATCTTGCGGATCGCCGGGTTATCGCGGCCGCGCAACAGGTGCCAGGCTGCCGAAGCGCCGACGAAGAACGCCGTAGCAACAAAGGCGGCCGTCGCCATGTGCGCCAGGCGGTAGGGGAACGACGGGTTGAAGATCACTGCGAACCAGTCCACAGGAACGACCACGCCGTTGACGATTTCGTAGCCCTGCGGGGTCTGCATCCAGCTGTTGGAAGCAAGGATCCAGAAGGTCGAGATCAAGGTGCCGATGGCCACCATGACCGTGGCGAAGAAGTGCAGGCCACGGCCGACACGGTTCCAGCCAAAGAGCATGACGCCAAGGAAGCCGGCCTCAAGGAAGAAGGCCGTGAGTACTTCATACGTGAGCAGCGGGCCGGTGACGGAGCCGGCGAAGTCGGAGAACCTGCTCCAGTTGGTGCCGAACTGGTAAGCCATGACCAGGCCGGAGACCACCCCCATGCCAAAGTTGACGGCAAAGATTTTCGACCAGAAATGGTAAAGGTCACGGTAGACGCTGTTGTTGGTTTTCAGCCACAGCCCTTCGAGAACAGCCAGGTAGCTCGCCAGGCCAATGGTGATAGCCGGGAACAGGATGTGAAAGGACACGGTAAACGCGAACTGAATTCGGGCGAGATCTAGAGCCTCTAATCCGAACATAGTGCTTCCTCTGTCAGGTAATCCGGCGTCAGGCGATGGCCTTGGCGCCAACTGCCCCCACGGTAGTTGAGTGCGGCAAGTTGGAATTGTTCTGTAAACATCACATCGCAGGGAATTCGGCCGTCTGGCCCTACCGTTGCAAATGAAACAATTGATCCAGATCAACGGTTGCCTGAAAGGATAGTCCTGAACGGCCTGCGCGCTTGTGTGGTTGATTGCCGCGTGACCGGTTGTCTCACCCCCTTTACCGCGCCCCAAAACAGTGCGCTAACCGCACGCAGGCCGAACTACTCGCAACCTATTGTTACAAAGTGATGATAATCTGCACCGCCGATCCCTTCGCCGAGGCTCTGTTTCGCCGATGTCAGACCCTGTTCTGCTACTGCGTCATCACCGTCCCTTCCTGGCCTTCTGGCTGGCCCGGGTGTTTACCGCCAGTGGTTTCCAGATGCTCACCGTGGCGATCGGCTGGCACCTTTACCAGTTGACCGGCAATGTCCTCGACCTGGGCCTGGTGGGCCTGGTGGAGTTCGCCCCGCGGGTGCTGTTCATGCTGCACACCGGGCACGTTACCGACCGTTATGACCGGCGCCGGGTCGCGGCCCTGTGCCAGAGCGCCCAGGCCATGATCGCCCTGGTGCTGGTGGTTGCCAGCAGCACCAACAGTGTCAGCCGCGAACTGATCTTCCTGTTGGCGTTTTTGCTCGGCAGCGCACGCTCGTTCGAAATGCCGGCAACTCAGGCGCTGCTGCCGAACGTGGTGCCTTCCGAGCTGTTCCCGCGTGCAGTGGCCGCTTCTGCCTCGGCGATGCAGGCAGCAACTATCGTGGCGCCGGCGGTAGGCGGCTTTCTGTATGCCTTTGGCAGCGTCTGGGTGTATGGGCCGACGGTGGCGCTGTACCTGATCGCCTGTGTACTGACCCTGGGCCTGGTCTCCCGTCAGCAACCGGGCAACCAGGGCCGCGCCAGCCTCGAATCGTTGATGGCCGGGATTCGCTTTATCCGCAGCCGCCCGGACATTCTCGGCGCCATCTCCCTGGACCTGTTCGCAGTGCTGCTGGGCGGCGCCACCGCACTGCTGCCGGTGTTTGCCAAGGACATCCTGCTCACCGGCCCATGGGGCCTGGGCCTGCTGCGCTCGGCGCCGGCGGTGGGCGCCTTGCTGATGTCGCTATGGCTGGCGCGCTTCCCGGTGGAGCGCAAGGTCGGGCGGGTGATGTTCACCGCCGTCGGCGTGTTTGGCGTGGCGACCATCGCCTTTGGCCTGTCCACTTCGTTCTGGTTTTCCCTGGCCGTGCTGGCGGTGCTGGGTGCCGCCGACATGATCAGCATGGTGATTCGCGGCGCCTTCGTGCAACTGGAGACCCCGGACGAGATGCGGGGCCGGGTGAGTGCGGTGAACGGGCTGTTCATCGGTGCGTCGAACCAGCTCGGTGAGTTCGAGTCAGGGGTGACGGCGCACTGGTTCGGCACGGTGCCGGCGGTGGTACTGGGCGGGGTCGGGACGCTGCTGGTGACCGGGGTGTGGATCAAGCTGTTCCCGACCTTGGCTGGGCGCGATCATATGCATAAGCAGTAAGGGCCTCATCGCGGGTCAAGCCCGCTCCCACAGTGGGAGCGGCGGTGCGACGACTCGACTTGACCCGCGATAGTCACACCCGCAGCTCAGCTGCCACCCGCTTGCGCAGCGCCCGCCCCGCCACCTGTTCAACCAGCACCAAGGCAAACTCCAACGCCGCTGCCGAGCCCTGCGCGGTGATGCAATTACCATCCACCACCACCGGCTGATCGACAAAGCTGCACCCGGACAAGCCCTGGCTGACACCTGGATCACAGGTCATGCGCCGCTGACGCAACACGCCATAGGCCTGCAGCGCCAAGGGCCCTTCGCCGATCGCGGCAAAAAACTTCCCAGCCTTGGCCTGATCCTTCACCTGCCGCGCCAGCGGATGGTGCGCAGTCATGTGCTGTGCGCCTTTTTCGCCCCCAGGCAAGACCATCAGGTCAAACGGCTGGGCCAGCAGGTCCACCAGCATGCCGTCGGCGGTCAAACGCGTGCCACGGGCACAGGTGAGCATCCGCCGGCCTTCAATGCTGGCCACCACTACTTCCAGTTCGGCGCGGCGCAGCACGTCGATCAGGGTCACGCTTTGCAAGTCATCCACGCCTTCGGCGACTACGATCAGGGCTCTGTGGGTCATCAACTGCTCTCCGCCGGGGTATCTAACAAGCTTAGTCGCTCATAGCGGCAGGGTCAGTTGACACTCATACCCCTTGCGCGCGCGGTAGCCGTCACCACTGTCGACCCAGCCGGTGGCCCGGTACAAGGCCAGGGCGGCGTGGTTGTCCGGGTCCACCGATAGCTGCAGGCAGCGCACCGCGGGCCACAGGTCGCGCACCAGGCCCGGCAATGCCTGCATGCAGAATCGCCCCAAACCACGCCCCTGCAGGCGTCGATCCACCTGCAAGGCATTGATCGTCGCGGCATCGACCCTGGCCCAGGGCGCCAGGAACGCCCCGCGCTGGAGCAACAGGAAGGCACGCGGCACGGCCTCCACCAGCAACGCCACGCCGCGCAGGTCAGGGCTGTCGGTACTGTGCAGGATGTACAGCGCACCGGCCATATCACCGGCATAGCGCTGTTGCTCGGGCTGCACCTGGATGTCGATCAGCCGATCGCGCTGGGCCGGGGTGAGGTCGCGGTAGTCGATCAGTTGCACAGCGTGGTCTCGTGAGGGGGGAACGGCGCAGAACCTGCAGATATCTGCAGTGTATCGCGACATTAATTACCGCTGCCCGAGCATGCTGGTATGATGCGCGGCTTTTTTCCGACCCAGGGAAAAACCACAGTCTCCCGGTACAGTCTGTGCTTTGCTAACTGGGTCGATACATTCACGGCGCCGGGAGCGCCACGGGGAGCAGGCATGCTGGAAAGGCTGTTTCAACTAAAAGCACACGACACCAATGTCCGCACCGAGATTCTCGCAGGCGTGACCACCTTCCTGGCCATGGCCTACATTCTGTTCGTCAACCCGAGCATCCTCGGCGAGACCGGCATGGACAAGGGCGCGCTGTTCGTCGCGACCTGCCTGGCCGCGGCCATCGGCTCGACCACCATGGGCCTGATCGCCAACTACCCGATCGCCCTGGCACCGGGCATGGGCCTGAACGCCTTCTTCACCTACACCGTGGTCCTGCACATGGGCCACACCTGGCAGGTGGCCCTGGGCGCGGTGTTCATCTCGGCCGTGTGTTTCTTCCTGCTGTCGATCTTTCGCATCCGTGAATGGATCGTCAACAGCATCCCGTTGCCGCTGCGTTCGGCGATTGCCGCCGGTATCGGCCTGTTCCTGGCGCTGATCGCCCTGCACAACGCCGGCATCGTCGTCGATAACCAGGCGACCCTGGTGGGCCTGGGCGATCTGAAGAAGCCAGCGCCGATCCTCGCCACCCTGGGCTTCTTCCTGATCGTTGCGCTGGAGGCCATGAAGGTCCGTGGCGCGGTGCTGATCGGTATCCTGGCGGTAACCGTGGCCTCGATCGGCCTGGGCTTCACCCCGTTCAACGGCGTGGTGTCGATGCCGCCGTCGCTGGCGCCGACCTTCCTGGAACTGGACATCAAGGGCGCGCTGGACGTCGGCCTGATCAGCGTGATCTTCGCCTTCCTGTTCGTCGACCTGTTCGACAACTCCGGTACCCTGATCGGCGTCGCCAAGCGCGCCGGCCTGATGCGCAAGGACGGCCACATGCCGAAAATGGGCCGTGCGCTGATCGCCGACAGTACCGCCGCCATGGCCGGCTCCCTGCTGGGCACCTCGACCACCACCAGCTACATCGAATCCGCTGCCGGCGTGAGTGCCGGTGGCCGTACCGGCCTGACCGCCATCGTCGTGGCCATTCTGTTCCTGCTGGCGTTGTTCTTCGCACCGCTGGCCGGTAGCGTGCCGGCCTTCGCCACCGCCCCTGCGCTGTTGTTCGTCGCCGTGTTGATGGCTTCGGGCCTGGCTGAAATAAACTGGGACGACATTACCGAAGCCGCGCCGGTGGTGGTTACCGCCCTGGCCATGCCGCTGACCTACTCGATCGCCAACGGCATCGCCTTCGGTTTCATTGCCTGGACCGCGATCAAGCTGCTCTCTGGCCGTGCCCGTGACCTCAACGCGGCGCTGGTGATCCTCTCGATCCTGTTCGTCATCAAGCTGGGCTGGTTCAACGCATGAGTGCTGTCTTCGATCCTTCGACCTACACCCAACAGCTCGACGCCAAGGTCGCGCGCCTGCGCGAGCTGCTGGCGCCGTTCGCGGCTCCCGAACCTGCGGTGTTCGACTCGCCGCGCGAGCACTATCGCCTGCGCGCCGAGTTTCGCCTGTGGCGCGAGAACGAGCAGCGCTTCTACGCGATGTTCGCCCCGGGCGAGAAGTACACGCCGATCCTGATCGAAGACTTCCCGATTGCCAGCCAGCAGATCAACGACCTGATGCCACGGCTCAAGGCCGCCTGGCAGGCCAGTTCGGCGCTGAGCTTCAAGCTGTTCCAGGTGGAGTTCCTCACCACCCTGGCAGGCGATGCAATGATCACCCTGTGCTACCACCGCCCGCTGGACGAGCACTGGGAAGCCGCCGCGCAACAACTGGCCAGCGACCTGGGCGTGAGCATCATCGGTCGCTCCAAGGGCAAGCGCGTGGTGATCGGCCGCGATTACGCCGTCGAAGAGCTGCAGATTGCCGGGCGCACCTTCCGCTACCGCCAGCCTGAAGGCGCCTTCACCCAGCCCAACGGCGCGGTCAACCAGAAGATGCTCAACTGGGCGTATGAGGCCCTGGGCGAGCGCGAGGACGACCTGCTTGAGTTGTACTGCGGCAACGGCAACTTCACCCTGCCGCTGGCCACCCGGGTACGCAAGGTACTGGCCACCGAGATCAGCAAGACCTCGGTGAATGCCGCCCTGCACAACCTCGACGACAACGCTGTGGATAACGTGCGCCTGGTGCGTTTGTCGGCTGAAGAGCTGACCGAAGCGCTGAACGAGGTCCGGCCATTCCGCCGCCTGGAAGGCATCGACCTCAAGAGCTACCAGTTCGCCAGCGTGTTCGTCGACCCGCCGCGCGCCGGCATGGACCCGGACACCTGCGAGCTGACCCGACGCTTCGACAACATCCTGTACATCTCCTGCAACCCGGAAACCCTGGCGGCGAATATCGCCCAGTTGCACGATACCCATCGCATCGAGCGTTGCGCGTTGTTCGACCAGTTTCCGTATACCCACCACATGGAGAGTGGGGTGTTGCTGGTTCGGCGTTGAAGCTATCGCGGGTCAAGCCCGCTCCTACTGTAGGAGCGGGCTTGACCCGCGATCTGGGCCCTTCAGCCCTGCCCCGAGCACATCAACAACGGCACCACCTGATCCTCATCGGTCAACGCCCCATGGTGCCCCCGCCACTGGCTGGCGTGCTTCTCCACCTCGCTGCGAATGATCCCGCCGGCCCCGCTCGGAATCACGATCAAATCGCCAATCCGCGCTTCCGCCTGGCTGAGCAACACATCGCCGAACAGCCCCTTGGCAATCGCCTGGGCTTTGCTCAGTACCCGGTAATCATCGCCCAGACGGTTCTGCCAACGTTCGTGCACACGGTCCTGCTGGTGCTCGTGGGTATACAGATAACGCGCACGAATATCCCCGGCCATCGCCCGCACGCCCTCCTGGAGCACGGGATCCAGGTCAAAATCATGCACCTGTTCGCTGTCCAGCGCTTGCATGCCGTGATCGGCAATCACCATCATCCGGGCCTGTTCGGGCAAGCGTCGGGCGATGGCCTGGGCCAACTGATCGGCAATCGCCAGTTGCTTGAGCCAACCCTCCGAGCCTGGGCCGAACAGGTGCCCGGCAAAGTCCAGGTCGCCGAAATAGGCAAAACAGAACGCCGGCCCCGGCACCGCCAGGGCGGCGTTGATCAGCTGCGGATAAGCGTCATAGGCCGGTGCCGGGAGGATCGTGCCGGCCTTGTAGATCGCCCGGCTGAAGTCGGAGTTGGCATAGCGCCCGAGCATCACCGTGCTGATGGCGACGCCCTGCGCGGCGGCCTGGCTCCAGGCATCGGCGGGCACGATAAAGGCCTCCGGCGGCGGCGCGACGCTGGCCTGCGCCTCGACCTGCAAGGGCGACGTGGTCCAGGTCAGCGGCGACAGTTCGGTCTGTTCATCCAGGGCAAACCCGCAGCCAACGATGCCGTGGGCACCGCTGCCCAGCCCTGAGGTCACCGAGGCCAGGCTGGTCGCAGTGGTGGCCGGAAACCCGACCTTGAAGTGGCTGTCCGGCTGCATCAATGAGGCAAGAAACGGCGCATGCCGGGCATGCGCCTGCAGCAGGTTCCAGCCCAGGCCATCGATCAACAGCAGGCAGGTGCTGCGCGAATGATCGAGGCGAAAGGCATTGCGAAAACCATGGCCACCCAAGGCGGCGAAGATCGACTGGGTCAGGTTGGCCAGGCCTGGCCAGGTCTCACCCAGTGACTGCAGCTCGTTGATCGGCGTTGCCATGTCTCCCTCCGTGGTCAGGTGCAAAGCAACATGTGTAGCACAGGCTGTGCGATCAGCGCACAGAAAACACATCCGCAGTCCTGCGGCCAATTGACCAAATTAACCATTTGGTACATTTTCTAACTGACGCGCTCCCGCTTCATTACCAAGAACAACAACGGAGTTTTCAGCATGGCTTTGGCCTCCTCTTCCGGCATCCTCGCCGGCCTTATCGGCGCCGGCATCCAGGCCTCGCGCACCCCGGCGCTGCACGAGCACGAAGGCGCCGCGCAAGGCCTGAACTACCTGTACCGGCTGATCGACCTGGATCAGCTCAAGCTCGACAGCAGCGCCCTCGAAGAGCTGCTGACTGCGGCCCAGTACATGGGCTTCACCGGCCTTAACATCACCTTCCCGTGCAAGCAGGCGATCTTGCCACTGCTCAATGAACTGTCGCCGCAAGCCCGGGGCATCGGCGCGGTGAACACCGTGGTGTTCAAGGATGGCAAACGCATCGGCCACAACACCGATTGCCTGGGTTTTGCCGAAGGTTTTCGTCGCGGCCTGGCCGATGCGCCGCGCCGCCAGGTAGTGCAGATGGGCGCAGGTGGCGCCGGGGCTGCAGTGGCCCATGCGCTGCTGGAAGAAGGCGTCGAGCAGCTAACGGTGTTCGATGTCGAACTGGCCCGCGCCCAGGCCCTTGTGGATAACGTGAACCAGCACTTTGCAGGCAGCCGCGCCAGGGTCGGCCATGATCTGCAGAGCGCCATGGCCAGCGCCGACGGCCTGGTCAATACCACGCCCATGGGCATGGCCAAGCTGCCGGGCATGCCGGTGCCCAAGGCGCTGTTGCGGGCTGAACTATGGGTGGCGGAGATCGTTTATTTCCCGCTGGAAACCGAGCTGCTGCGCGAAGCCCGGGCCCTGGGTTGCCGCACCTTGAGCGGAGCGAACATGGCGGTGTTCCAGGCGGTGAAAGCGTTTGAACTGTTCAGCGGAGTGAAGCCGGATGCGGCGCGGATGATCGAGCACTTCAACAGTCTGGGTGACTGAAAAGCATCGCCGGCAACGCCGGCTCCCACAATGGATCTGCATGCGCCGCAACTGTGGGAGCTGGCTTGCCAGCGATGGGCCGCAAAGCGGCCCCGGATCCTCAGGCCTGCAAGAACCTCAGCACCGCCTCGCAAATCATTTGCCGATGCCGTTCCTTGACCGCCTTGTCCTCGAAATCCACCTGGAAGATCTCGCCAAAGGTATGCCGGTTCGACACCCGGTAGAAACAGAACGAGCTGATCAACAGGTGCACATCCAGAGCCTCCAGCCCCTGGCGGAAGACTCCCTCGGCAGCCCCGCGCTTGAGCACTTCATCCAGCGCCGTGAGCACGGTCTTGTTCATCGAACGGATGGCCGAGGAGCGCTTGACGTACTCGCCGTGGTGCATGTTCTCGTTGCAGACGATGCGCACGAAGTCGACGTTGCGATCATGGTGATCGAAGGTGAACTCCACCAGCCGACGGATGCCCAGGCGTGGCTCGAGCTCGGCCAGGTGCAGGTTGCTTTCAGTGCTGCGGATATCGCCGTAGAGCTTCTCCAGTACCTCGACGTACAACTGCTCCTTGCTGTTGAAGTAGTAGTAGATCATGCGCTTGGAGGTTTGCGTGCGCTCGGCGATCGCATCGACCCGGGCGCCAGCCAGCCCCTGCTGGACGAACTCGCTGATTGCCGCCTGGAGAATGTTCTCGCGGGTCTTTTCCGGGTTGTTCTTGCGGCCCTTGCGCGGCGCTTGTTCAGGGGCTGCGCAGAGTGCTGGGGTAGTCGTCATACGGGACTCATGGCCATCGGTTAACCCGGCAATTATGAGCCCCGGGTGCTGAGTAAGGAAGCCTCGCCGCCTGTGCTCTACAACTTGGCCTGCGCCGGCGCGCCGGCACGGGCCTTGGCCATGGCGGCCAGGCGCACGGCGACGTTGGCCGCGCCATAGCCACTGTAGCCGTTACGCCGCTGCAGCACTTCGAAGAAGAAGCGTTCCTCGAACGGCTCGGTATACACATGAAACAGCTCACCACCCTGGGCGTCGCGGTCGTACAGCACGTTGTAGTAGGCCAGTTCGCTGAGAAACTCGTCGTCGAAATCAAAGCGCGCGGCAAGGTCGTCGTAATAGTTGAGCGGGATGTCGAGCAAGGCCACGCCAGATTCCTTGGCCTGTTTGACCGCAGCAAAAATATCGTCGCAATCAAAAGCGATGTGGTGCACGCCCGAGCCCCGGTAATGCGACAGGGCATGGGCAATCGCTGTGTTGCGGTTTTCCGAAATGTTCAGCGGCAGGCGGATCGAGCTGCAGCGGCTGCGCAAGGCGCGGCTCTTGACCAGGCCATAAGGGTCCGGCAGCACGACTTCGTCATCGGCGCTGAAATCCAGCACGCTCTTGTAGAACAGCGCCCAGCTGTCCAGGCCGTCGGCCGGCAAGGCCAGGGCCATATGATCGATGCGGGTCAGGCCCAGGCTGTTGCCCGGTTGTACCTGCACACTGAAGTCGGTGTCATAGATGGTCCGGCCCTGGGCGTCCTGGTCAACCAGGTAGATCAGGCTGCCGTCCGGTGCGCGCACCGCGGCCAGCTCGCGCTCGTTGGGGCCGACCAGGCCACGGTAAGGCTGGCCATGGTAGGCCACGGCACGGGCCAGGGCCTGGGCGCTGTCCTTGACCCGGATCGCCGTGGCGCACAGCGACGGACCATGGCTTTCAAAGAAGTTGTGGGCGAACGAATAGGGTTCGGCGTTGAGGATCAGGTTGATGTCGCCCTGGCGCAGCAGGCTGACATTCTTCGAGCGGTGCACGCCGGCGCGGGTAAAGCCCAGACGCTCCAGCCAGATACCCAGCTTGGCCCCCAGGGCGTCGTCGACGGCAAACTCGAGGAACTCGATACCGTCATAGGCACTGGCAGGCGGTGGGGCGAACAGCAGGTCCTCGCTGGCGGGCGCTACGCGCTCTTGCTCAAGGCGCTGACGGGTTTTTTCTTCCAGATACAACAGCGAGCGCAGGCCATCGGCGGCATTGGCCCGTGGTGGCGCGGCGCGGAATCCATCGTTGAAGATTTCCAGCGACAACGGGCCGCTGTAACCACTGGCCAGGATCGGTGCCAGAAAGCCTGCCAGGTCGAACTCACCCTGCCCCGGGAAGCAGCGAAAATGCCGGCTCCACTCCAGCACGTCCATGGCCAGGATCGGTGCATCGGCCATCTGCACGAAGAAGATCTTGTCCCCCGGCACTTGGGCGATGGCCCGTGGATCGCCCTTGAGCGACAGGGTGTGGAAACTGTCGAGGATCATCCCAAGGCTGGCATGGTCAGCGGTTTTGACGATGTCCCAGACCTGCTCCCAGGTGTTCACATGGCGGCCCCAGGCCAGGGCTTCGTAGCCGATGCGCAAACCACGGGCACCGGCCCGTTCAGCCAGCAGGCGCAGGTCGTCCACCAGCACCTGGCGCTCTGCAAGGGAGTCGGCAGCGACGTTGCTGCACACCAACACCAGATCGGTGCCCAGCTCCTGCATCAAATCGAATTTGCGCTCGGCCCGCTCCAGGTTGCGCGCCAGGCGATCGCGGCGGCAGCCCTCGAAGTCGCGAAACGGCTGAAACAAGGTAATTGCCAGGCCCAGGTCGGCGCAGCGCTGGCGAATTTCGCGCGGGCTGCCGGCGTAGTACAGCAGGTCATTTTCAAAGATCTCGACCCCATCGAAGCCCGCGGCGGCGATGGCTTCGAGTTTTTCTGGCAAAGTACCGCTCAAGGATACGGTGGCGATCGAACGCTGCATTATTCTGGCTCCGATGGGCAGGCAAAAACCGGGTAGAGGAATTATTGGCGTTGAGCAATTTTTGCTCAATAAAAAAGGTACGAACTAGTTAGTTTTGTGTTCGATTATCGCCCAAAATAGCGTTCAATGAATTGACCCTTTTTTGACCACAGGCGCACCATTTCGACACGGGGCAAGTGACCCACGAGCCAAAAGCTCCCCGCCACCTGCCAACTACTCGACTGCCGAACACCTCGGCGACCGTTGCGTTGCGTTCCACCCCAAGGCTTGACCCATAAACATAAAAATACGGGTAACCCGCGATGATCCACTCTCAATCCACCCGCATGGCCCAGCCTCTGGGCAGTACTCAGCACGCAGGCATCGGCGATAAGCTGCGTGGCGCCATGGCCGTCGGCAAGACCCGTTGGGTCATGCTCGCCCTGGTGTTCTTCGCCACCACCTTGAACTACATCGATCGCGCCGCTCTCGGCGTGATGCAGCCGATCCTGGCCAAGGAAATGAGCTGGACGGCGATGGATTACGCCAACATCAACTTCTGGTTCCAGGTCGGTTACGCCATCGGCTTCGTGCTCCAGGGCCGCTTGATCGACCGGGTCGGCGTCAAGCGCGTGTTCTTCTGCGCCGTGCTGCTCTGGAGCCTGGCCACCGGCGCCCACGGCCTGGCGACCTCGGCGGTGGGCTTCATGGTCTGCCGGTTCATCCTTGGCCTGACCGAAGCGGCCAACTACCCGGCCTGCGTCAAGACCACCCGCCTGTGGTTCCCGGCCGGTGAACGGGCGGTGGCCACCGGCATCTTCAACGCCGGCACCAACGTCGGCGCCATGTTCACGCCGATGCTGCTGCCGTTGATCCTCACCGTCTGGGGCTGGCAAGCAGCGTTCATGGGCATGGGCGCGCTGGGCCTGGTGTGGGTGGTGTTCTGGGGCCTGAAGTACTTCAACCCCGAAGACCACCCTAGCGTCAGCAAGGAAGAACTGGCCTATGTGCAAGGCGAAGCAGAACCGGATCAGGCTCGCGTGCCGTTCTCACGCATCCTGCGCATGCGCGGTACCTGGGCCTTCGCCCTGGCGTACTCGGTGACCGCGCCGGTGTTCTGGTTCTACCTGTACTGGCTGCCGCCGTTCCTCAACCAGCAATACAGCCTGGGCATCAGCGTGACGCAGATGGGTATCCCGCTGATCGTCATTTACCTGAGTGCGGATTTCGGCAGTGTCGGCGGTGGCATTCTCTCCTCGTTCCTGATCGGCCGCGGCATGGCCCCGGTCAAGGCACGGCTGTTGTCGATGCTGCTGTTCGCTATCACCATCATCGGCGTGATCTTCGCCGCCGGCGCCAGCAGCCTGTGGGTCGCGGTACTGGCGATTTCCCTGGCGATCGCCGCGCACCAGGCCTGGACCGCCAACATCTGGAGCCTGGTGATGGACTACACACCCAAGCACATGATGAGCACGGTGTTCGGTTTCGGCGGCATGTGCGCGGCCATCGGCGGCATGTTCATGACCCAGTTGGTCGGCTACATCCTCACCACCACCAACAACAACTACACCCTGCTGTTCACCATGATCCCGGCCATGTACTTCATCGCCCTGACCTGGATGTACTTCATGGCCCCACGCAAGGTGCCGAAAGTCGAGGCCTAACGGCGCCTCTGCAACCAGGCGGCGCCCAGGCCGCTCAGGCAGATCAAGGCAATCCCCACCAGCCCGGCCATGTCCGGGCTGTGTCCGAACAGCACCAGACCGAGAATCCCGGCGAACACGATCTGGCAGTAGCTGAACGGCGCCAGCATGGCCGGTGGCGCATGGCGAAAGGCCTGGGTCAGGAACAGGTGCGCAGTCATCCCACACGTGCCCAGGGCTACGGCCATCAGGCCGTGGATCAGGCTCGGGGTCTGCCAGAACATCGGCACCACGGCGCTCATCACCAGGGTGTTGAGCAGGCCAGTGAAGAAGTTGCTGGTGGTCGGGCTATCGGTGCCGCTGAGTTTGCGCGTCAGCAACTGGTAGAAGCAGAAGCACAACGCTGAGCCGAACGGCAGCAATACCGCCGGGGTGAACAACGCCCCACCCGGATGAATGATCACCGTCACCCCGACGAAACTCACCAGCACCGCCACCCACTGCCCACGCGTGACCTTCTCGCCCAGCAGCGGCAGCGACAGCGCCGTCACCAGCAAGGGCGCAAGGAAGTTGACCGCAGTGGCCTCAGCCAGCGGTATGTACTGCAAGGCCGTGGTGAACAACAGGCTGGTGCCCAACAGGCACAATGCGCGCAAGGTCTGCAGCCCCGGCCTTCGGCTACGCAGCACGCGCAGGCCCGATTGCGGCAGGAAGATCACCATCATCAGCAGGGTGTGCACCAGATAGCGTGCCCACACTACCCAGAGAATCGGATAAAAACCCGCCAGGTACTTGGACAAGGCATCGTGGCTGGCGAACAGAAAAGTCGCCAGCACTACCAGGGCAATGCCCTTGAGCGGTTGGCTGACAGCATCGAGCGCAGTGGGACGGGGCATCGGTAAAGGCTCGCAGGTTCAGAGTTGACGGAGCAGCTGACAGGTTTTGTCCAGGGCCATCTGCGCCCGCTGCAAAGCACTCAGGCCCTGGTCGCGGACAGGGATTTCCAGGCTCAGTGCAATGTTCTGCGGCAGGCTACGCAACAGGCCGGGCAAATCGCAATTGCCGTCACCGGGAAAACGCCGCTCGTTGCGCGCCTGGCGCAGGATTTCAGCCATGTCGTCCGGGCGCGGGCCGGCCACGTCGCACAACTGCGCATAGCGTAGCCGCGAGGCCGGGACCTGGCGCAATTCCTCCAGCGAGGAAGCCGAGCGGTCGAAGTGAAAGGCGTCGACCAACACCCCGCCATTGTCGCGCCCGGCCTGTTCGACGATACGCCAGGCCTGGGTGAGGTTCTTGGCGTCGGTCCAGGGCATGAACTCCAGGTGTGGGTGCAGGCCGTATTGCCCGGCCAGGTCACACAGGGCGGCGAAGTTGTCGGCCTGGCGTTGTTCATCGGGGTCGTTGCCGGCGACCAGCAGCTCGCTGGCGCCAAACTCGGCGCCCACCGCCAGCAGGGTCTCGAAGTCGGCCACGCGGGTGTCGGGTTTGAGCCGCAGGATCTCCACATCCAGCACCTTGATGCCGGTGTCGCGCAGGCGCGCGGCAGTCTGGCGACGCAGGCCAGCGTCGGCCACCAGCGGAAAGTGGTGCTCCTCGGCCGTGGCCGGCTCCAGACGCAGGCCGACATGGCTATAGCCGGCGCGGGCGGCGACCTCGACCATGTCCACAGGCGACAGCTCGAGTACCGTCAGGGCGGCGAGGGACATCACGCGTTGCGTCATTGTTGTTGTCTCGGCGGGTTGAATTTGGAAATATTTAGAACCCAGTTCCAATTTCAATGCAAGCGAAAAAACGACACTCATCGCTGGCAAGCCAGCTCCCACAGGTTCGGTGTATGCAGTACCTGTGGGAGCTGGCTTGCCAGCGATGCTTTTAAACGAACAACTCGGACGCAGGGCTCGCCGCCGACAACTCCGCCACCGCCGCCAATAACACCGGCGCCAGTTCGTGCATGCGCGCCTCGCTCATCCGCGCGCTGGGCCCGGCAACGCTGAGCACCCCAACCGCATGGCCGTCAAGCGGGTGACGCACCACCGCTGCCAGGGCCGAAGTACCCACCGCCGAGCTCTCCACCACCCAGGCATAACCATGTTCGCGGGCGATGCGCAGGCGCTCCAGCAACTCGGCATTGGACTTCGGCGCATTGGGGCCGAAGTCCGCCGGGTCGGCAATCCCTTGGCGCTCCACCAGCAACAAGGCCTGGGCATCGCTCAAACTCGACAGCCAGGCATGCCCGGACGCGGTGTAGAACAACGGCGCATCACGCCCCATGTCAGGGTCATAACGCAAGCCGGAACGGGCGCCCTGGGCCTTGGCGATCCAGGTCTGGCGCTCACCGTCGATCACCCCCAGGCGCACCAGTTCACCGGTCTGCTGCGCCAGTTGATCAAGGATCGGCTGGACGATATCGGCACCGCTGCTGGCCAGGTAGCGAAAGCCCATGGCCACCAGGCGAGTGCTCAGGTGGTAACGGCTGCTCTCGACGTTCTGGCGCACATAACCCAGGCGCATCAACTCGGCGAGCATGCGGTGGGTGGCGCTCTTGGGGATGTCCAGCTCTTCGGCCAGGGTCTGCAGAGGCAGCCCGCGCGGGTCGCTGGTAAGGCGTTCGAGAAGGCTCAACGCACGTTCGATCTGACTGCCGGCCATGGTCATGGTCCCTGAAATTTGTGCCGATTCTAAAGAGCCCCGGCGAAAGCGCAAATCACTGTCCGATCTTCGCCCACTTTGTCGTGGCACGCCTTGGCTGGGCAATCTCTCGAACCATAGAATGTGGAATCAAGTTCCAAAATACAACAAAACTGCTTGAAGGATGCTGCTCATGCCCGTCGACACCCCGATCATTGAATGCGATGTCCTGGTCATCGGCTCAGGCGCCGCCGGGCTGGCCGCTGCGGTGACCGCCGCCTGGCACGGTGAACAGGTCATCGTGGTGGAAAAGGACCCGGTATTCGGCGGTGCCACGGCCTGGTCCGGCGGCTGGATGTGGGTGCCCTGCAACCCGCTGGCGCAGCGCGCCGGGATCATCGAGGAGCGCGCACAGCCGCGCACCTACCTGGAACATGAACTGGGCGAACGCTTCGACGCAGCGATGGTTGATGCGTTCCTTGAAGCTGCGCCCAACATGGTGTCGTTCTTCGAGCGCCATACCGCCCTGCAGTTTGCCGACGGCAATGGCATTGCCGATATCCACGGCAATACCCCTGGCGCCGGCACCGGCGGGCGTTCGGTGATTGCGGCACCTTACGATGGGCGCCAGGTGAGTAAGAAGCTGCTCAAGCGTCTGCGCAAAACCCTGCGCGAAACCTCGTTCATGGGTATGCCGATCATGGCCGGCAAGGATCTTGGCGCCTTCCTCACCCTGACCCGTTCCTGGCGCTCGCTGCTGCATGTGAGCAAGCGCTTTGGCCGTCATCTGCTCGACCTGGCAACGCACGGCCGGGCCCTGCAACTGGTCAACGGTGTGGCACTGGTCGCGCGATTGGCCAAGTCGGCGCAAGACCTTGGGGTGTTGCTCTGGGAGTCAGCCGCGGCTCGCCAGTTGATCCACGAACAAGGCCGGGTAAGCGCTGCCGTGATTGAAAGCGCCCGCGGACCGGTACGTATAAATGCACGCAAGGCGGTGGTGCTGGCCGCTGGCGGCTTTGCCAACGACATCGCGCGGCGCAAGGCAATGTTCCCGCGCACACCCACCGGCCACGAGCACCTGGCCCTGCCGCCGCTGGGCGTCAACGGCGACGGCCTGCGCCTGGGCGAAAGCGTTGGCGGCCAGGTTGCCGATGACCTGCACAGCCCGGTGGCCTGGGCGCCGGTGTCGCGGGTGCCGCACAAGGACGGCAGCATTGGGCATTTCCCGCACATCATCGAACGGGCCAAGCCCGGCATCATCGGCGTGCTCGCCAACGGCAAGCGCTTCGTCAACGAAGCCGACGGTTACTACGACTACGTCAGCGCCATGGTCGCCCAGGCGCCCGGGGACAAGGTCGAGTCGTGGCTGATCTGCAGCCATGCCTTCCAGCGTCGTTATGGCCTGGGCATCTCCCGGCCATTTCCTTTACCGGTGCAGCCGTTGATCAAGTCCGGCTACCTGAAAACCGGCGACAGCATCGAAGCCCTGGCGCGGGCCTGCGGGATCGACGCTCAGGGCCTGGTCGCGACGGTCGCCGAGTACAACCTGCATGCCCGTAACGGCGAAGACCCGCAGTTCGGGCGCGGCTCGACGCCTTACAACCGCAAACAGGGCGATGCCCTGCACGGGCCTAATCCATGCGTGGCGCCGATCGAGCAGGGGCCGTTTTATGCGGTGAAAGTCGAGCCAGGCTGCTTCGGCACCTTTGCCGGGCTCAGGACCAACGCCAATGCGCAGGTGCTGGACGAGCACCAGCAAGCAATTACCGGGCTGTATGCGGTGGGTAGCGACATGGCCAGCATCATGGGCGGGCATTATCCGGCGGGCGGGATCAATCTGGGGCCGGCGGCGACCTTTGGTTACATCGCCGGGCGGCATATTGCCGGGGTGACAACGTACGAATGAGGGAGCTCTTGGGGCTGCTGCGCAGCCCATCGCCGGCAAGCCGGCTCCCACAGGTCGGGCGCACGCAGGTCTATTGTGGGAGCTGGCGTTGCCAGCGATGGGCTGCAAAGCAGCCCCAAGAAAGCATCAGAAATCGAAGAACACCGTCTCGCCTTCCCCCTGAATGCGGATATCAAAGCGGTAAGCCAGCTTGCCGTCCACTTCACAGCGGCTCGCCACCAGTGTCTCGCGCCGTTGTGGCTGCTCGATCAGGTTGAGCACCGGGCATTTGCCATTGGCTTGGGCCTCGTCATCGAAGTACAGGCGGGTCTGCAGGTGGATATTGATGCCGCGGGCAAACAGGCTGACGTTGATGTGCGGCGCCATTGGCACGCCTGCGGCGTTTTTCGCCACGCCCGGTTTGATGGTGTGCAAGGTCCACTCACCGGCATCGAATGTCGTGGCGGTGCGGCCAAAACTGTTGAACGGTTTTTCCAGGTCGAAGTCGCCCTGGTAGTCGCCATTGTGGTCGGCCTGCCAGAACTCCAGGAACGAGTCGCGCACCAGGTGACCGTTGCCGTCATAGACATTGCCGAACACCAGGATGTGTTCGCCCGGGGCATCAGCACGCGCCATGCGGTTCCAGATCTCCTGGTCGCGAGTCGGGTTGCCGGCAGCCTCCAGGGCCAGGCCGATGTGCACGTAGGGGCCGGCGGTCTGCGAAGGGGTTTCCGGCAGCAGTTCGATAGGCATTGGTAGCGCCTCCTCAGCAGTTTTCGAAGTGGGTCTTGCGCTGCCCGCGCAACACGATGTCAAAGCGGTAGGCCAGGCAATCCATGGGGTTGGCATTGCTCATGTCCAGCCGTGCGATCAGGCTCTGCACCGCGTCAGGGTTGGCAATCGACTTGACGATCGGGCACATCGGGATCAACGGATCACCTTCGAAATACAGCTGGGTAATCAAGCGCGTGGCAATCGACGGACCGCTGATCGACACATGGATATGCGCCGGGCGCCAGTCGTTGGGGCCATTGCGCCAGGGGTACGGGCCCGGCTTGATGGTGCGGAAACTGTAGTAGCCTTCACTGTCGGTCAGGGCACGGCCGACGCCACCGAAGTTGGGATCAAGCGGCGCCAGGTAGCGGTCGTTCTTGTGCCGGTAGCGGCCACCGGCGTTGGCCTGCCAGATCTCTACCAGGGTGTGCGGGATCGGTGTGCCGTGCTGATCGCAGACGCGGCCGGCGAGGATGATGCGCTCACCGATCGGCAGGCCGCCGTTGTTGAAGTTGAGCAGCAGGTCATGGTCGTGGGGGCCGAATTTCAGGTGCGAAAAATCCGGGCCGGTGCTTTCGCTGATCGACTGCGGGATGCTCACCAGGGCCTGGCGCGGCGAACGGGCGACGGAAGTCTTGTAGTCCGGGGTGAAGGCTTTCGGGTGCCAGTTGCGATCACGGATAGCGAAGCGACTGTTGTCTTGCGCAGACATGCCGTTCTCCTGTGTTGGAATTATTGGAGGGCCTGGGCGTGGCAGGCGAGCTTGCAGTTTCCGGTATGCAGGGCCCGGCGAATACTGAAAAGAACAGCGCCATACATAACCAAATGGTTATGTGTAAATCAGGAATCTGACAGAGCCCCGTGCGGTGAACTAATCTTTGTCCTCATGTTTCCAAGCTCCGGAGAGCACTCATGCAATGGCGAAAAGGCAGGCGTAGCGACAATGTGGTCGATGCCCGTGGCGAGGGCGGCGGCGGCATGCGCTTCGGCGGTGGCAAAGGCCTGAGCATCGGCGCGATCCTGTTAATTGTCGGGATTGGCTGGATCACCGGCCAGGACCCGCTGCAGATCCTCGGCCAGCTGGCCGGGCAGATGGGCCAGGAACAGACCGCACCGGTCAGCCCTGGCACCGGCAAGGCGCCGCCGGCCAACGACGAGCAGGCGGAATTCGTACGGTCCGTGCTGGGCGACACCGAAGACACCTGGAAGGCCATCTTCGCCCAGGCCGGCCGTCAGTACCAAGACCCCAACCTGATTCTGTTCAGCGGCCAGATCAACTCGGCCTGCGGCTTCGCCTCTTCGGCGGTCGGCCCGTTCTATTGCCCGGCGGACCAGAAGGTCTACCTGGACATGAGCTTCTTCCGTGAAATGGAACAGCGCTTCTCGGCCGCCGGCGATTTTGCCCAGGCCTATGTGATTGCCCACGAAGTCGGCCATCACGTACAAACCCTGCTCGGCGTCTCGGCCAAGGTTCAGGCCGCACGCCAGCGTGGCGAGCGCATGGAAGGCGACAACGGCTTGCTGGTGCGCCAGGAACTGCAGGCCGACTGCCTGGCCGGGGTCTGGGCCTACCAGGCGCAAAAGCGCCTGAACTGGCTGGAACCGGGCGATGTCGAAGAAGCCTTGAACGCCGCCAACGCCATCGGCGATGACCGTCTGCAGCAGCAGGGCCAAGGCCGGGTGGTACCGGACTCGTTCACCCACGGTACCTCGCAACAGCGCCAGCGCTGGTTCAAGACCGGCTTCGCCAAAGGCGATATCAACCAGTGCGACACCTTCAACGCACGCACGCTCTGACCCGCCTCACCACGGTTTCGCGGCCACCTGAAACCTCAGGTTGGCCGCGGAAACGCCCTGTTACCTACCGCTGATCATTTTTGCTGAAAAAGCGTTTCAGCTCCGGCGCAAGCCGCCGATAAACCCTGCTCAGAACATCGGCTGGCCATCAACAACAACAACCTTCCACCGATTCGGATCAAGAAGCACAACGTTCCTGGAGGGATTGCATGAATAGCTGGTTTGCCAACATCAGCGTCAACCTGAAACTCGGCCTGGGCTTTGGCCTGGTGCTGTTGCTTACCGGCCTGCTGGCCCTCACCGGCTGGAACAGCCTGGGCGGGCTGATCGATCGCAGCAACTGGATGAGCGATATCACCCAGCTCAACAGCGACCTGACCAACCTGCGCATCACCCGCCTGCAGTACATGCTGACCAACGGCGATGACGCCGCCGCCGGCAACGTCCAGGTCAAGCTCAATGCCTTCAGCGAACAGCAGCAAAAACTGCTGAAGAACTTCAAGAGCCCCGAAAACATCAAGCTGCTCCAGGACCTGGGCCAGACCATCAGCGCATACCAGGTGTCGATCAACAAGATGCGCGCCGGTTACAAGACCAGCCTGGCCGCACGCGATTCGATGAACCAGGCCGCGGCCCGCGCCATCGAGCTGATCGAAACGATCAACCGCGACGTACTGGCGCTGCCCGAGGGTGACGCCAGCCGCCTGGAGCAGTTCCGCACTATCACCCAGGCCAAGGAGCAACTGCTGCTGGTACGCCTGGCCGTGCGCAGCTACATCGCTGACATCAGCAGCGAAACCGAGCAACTGGCCTTGCGTCAGCTCGACACCGCCCTGGCCGAAATTGCCAGCCTGAACCGCCAGCTGCCAGGCGAAGCCGCGCGCATCAAGCAGTTCGAAACCGCCGTCATGGCCTACCGTGACGCCGTGCGCCAGTTCCGCGATGCCACTGCCGATATCGCCGTAGCGCGTCAGGAAATGACCGTTCAAGGTGCCGACATCGTCAAGACCAGCGACGCCCTGTACCAGATCCAGCTTGACCGTCGCGACAGCGAAAGCACCCAGGCCCGCTCCCTGCAACTGACTGCCACCTTGCTGGCGCTGCTGGTTGGCGTACTGGCGGCGGTGATCATCACCCGCCAGATCACTCGCCCGCTGCGCGAAACCCTGGCCGTGGTCGAGAAGATCGCCGCCGGCGACCTGACCCACAACCTGCGCGTCACCCGCCGCGACGAACTGGGTGTGTTGCAACAAGGCATCCAGCGCATGGGCTCGACCCTGCGTGACCTGATCACCGGCATCCGCGACGGCGTCACGCAGATCGCCAGCGCCGCCGAAGAGCTGTCGGCCGTTACCGAAGAAACCAGCGCCGGGGTCAACAGCCAGAAAGTTGAAACCGACCAGGTGGCGACCGCCATGCATGAAATGGCCGCCACCGTACAGGAAGTGGCACGCAACGCCGAGCACGCCTCAGAAGCCGCCACCGAAGCCGATAGCCAAGCCCGTGCCGGTGATCAGGTTGTCGCCGAAGCGATCAGCCAGATCGAACGCCTGGCCGAAGAAGTGCACCGCTCTACCGAAGCCATGGGCCTGCTGCAGCAGGAAAGCCAGAAGATCGGCAGCGTCATGGACGTGATCAAGTCGGTGGCCGAGCAAACCAACCTGCTGGCACTCAACGCCGCCATCGAAGCGGCCCGTGCCGGTGAAGCCGGGCGTGGTTTTGCCGTGGTCGCCGACGAAGTCCGTGGCCTGGCCCAGCGCACGCAGAAGTCCACCGAAGAAATCGAAGAGCTGGTGGCCGGCCTGCAGAGCGGTACCCAACAGGTCGCCAATGTGATGCTTGGCAGCCGCAACCTGACCGACAGCAGCGTCGAGCTGACCCGCAAGGCCGGTGCCTCGCTGGAAAGCATCACCCGCACGGTGTCGAACATTCAGTCGATGAACCAGCAGATTGCGGCGGCGGCGGAGCAGCAGAGCGCGGTGGCCGAGGAGATCAGCCGCAGCATTCTGAACGTACGTGACGTATCCGAGCAGACGGCGGCGGCCAGCGATGAGACCGCAGCGTCGAGTGTTGAACTGGCGCGCCTGGGCAACCAGTTGCAGACCATGGTCAGCCACTTCCGCGTCTGACCCGCTGAAGCCGGGGCTGCTTTGCAGCCCATCGCCGGCAAGTCCGGCTCCCACAATGGATCTGTTGACTCCGAACCCTGTGGGAGCTGGCTTGCCAGCGATAACTTCACCACTTATTTAACGATCTGCCCCACTCCCCGCCCACGCGGATCGGAAGCGGTTTCCAGCGCCGTGCCATTAACGCGGATGGCCTGGATGTCGCCCATCTCCCAACCCTGATCTTCCAGGGTGTAGCCCATCTTCTTCAGCTCTTCAGCGACCTTGCCGTTAAGCGGTGCAAAGGCATCGAAATAAATGGTGTCCTTGGGCAGCAACTGGTGATGCACGCGCTGCGCAGCCACGGCTTTTTCCAGCGGCAGGTTGTAGTCATAGAGGTTGTTCAGCACCTGGAAGATCGAGGTGAAGATCCGCGAACCACCCGGGGTACCCAGCACCAGGGTGACATTGCCATCGCGGGTCACCAGGCTCGGGCTCATCGACGAGAGCATGCGCTTGCCCGGCTCGATCGCGTTGGCATCGCCACCGACCACACCAAAGGCGTTGGCCACGCCCGGCTTGGAACTGAAATCGTCCATTTCATCGTTGAGCAGGAAGCCTGCGCCCTTGACCACCACGCCGCTGCCATAGTCCCAGTTCAGGGTGTAGGTGTTGCTGACCGCGTTACCGTCCTTGTCGACGATGGAGAAATGCGTGGTCTGGTGCGGCTCAAGGCCAGGGCGGACTTTCTCGGTTTCCGAGATGGCGATCGGGTTGACCTCTTGGGCGCGCTTGGCGAGGTAGTCCTTGGCAATCAACTGCTCCACCGGCACCTTGGAAAACGCCGGGTCGCCAAGGTAGTCGGCACGGTCGGCGAACACGCGTTTTTCGATTTCGGCCAGCAGGTGGATGTAGCGCGCCGAGTTCAGCTCGACACCCTTGAAGTCGGCGGCGCGCGCTTCCTTGATGCCCAGCAACTGGGCCAACGCGATGCCCCCGGAGCTTGGCAGCGGCGCGGTGTAGACGGTGTTGCCGCGCCAGTCGATCTTCATCGGTTCGCGCCATACGGCTTTATAAGCCTTGAGGTCGTCCTTGCTGATCAGGCCCTTGTCGGCCTGCATCTGCGCGACCAGCAGGTCAGCGGTCTTGCCTTGGTAGAACTCGCTGACGCCCTTGTCGGCGATGCGCTCCAGGGTTTGCGCCAGCTCCGGCTGCTTGAAGGTCTCGCCGACTTTCATGCTGCCGAAATAGTCGTTGAAGTTGGTGCTGTCCTTGAACAGGCCCAGGGCATCTTCGCGGTATTGGTACTGCTTGGACGCAACCTTGAAGCCGCTCTTGGCGTACCCCACCGCCGGGGTCAGTAGCTCGGCCCACGGCAGCTTGCCGAATTTCTGATGCGCCTCCCACAGCCCCATCACCGTGCCCGGCACGCCAGCGGCGCGGGCACCGACAAGGCTGAGGTTCTCGATGATCTCGCCCTTGTCGTCCAGGTACATGTTACGGCTGGCGGCCTTCGGCGCGGTTTCACGGTAGTCGAGGAAGTAGGCCTTGCCGTCGACATAGAGGGTCATGAAACCGCCGCCGCCGATGTTGCCTGCCTCAGGATAGGTGACCGCCAGGGTAAAGGCAGTCGCCACGGCCGCGTCCACCGCGTTACCGCCTTTTTTCAGGATATCGGCGGCGACCTGTGCACCATATTGATCAGGTGCAGCCACCGCGCCACCCTCCAGGGTCACCGCGTAAGCCGCGTTACTGGCGAGGATCGCGGCACCCAGGGCCAGGGATCGGAACATCACAACGCGCATGAGAGCTTCCTTAGTGTTGTTTTCGTTGAACAGCCATTAAGGCTGATGTCCGACGAGTTATCAAACACCGTGGGGGATTTCGCCGCGCATAGACAGAAGCTGTCGCGTATGGAGTGATCAGCAGGCGTAGACCGCCAGCTTGTTCTGAATGAAGTCGAGGAAGCACTGAATGCGCAACACCAGTTGGGTATTGCGGTAGTACACCGCATTGATCGGCTGGCGATAGCCGCTGTTGTGCTCGGGCAGGATTACCTGCAGGCGGCCGCTGCGGATGTCTTCATGGGTCATGAAGTGCGACAGGCAGGCGATGCCTTCACCGGCCAGGGCCAGCTCACGCAGGGTTTCACCGCTGGAGGCCGACAGGCCCGGGCGGATCAGCAGGCGGTCGCCCTCGGCATGGCGCAACGGCCAGTGGTTGAGGGTTTCGGTCTGGGTGAAACCGAGCAGTGCATGTCTTTGCAGGTCTTCGACCCGTTCGGGGGTGCCGTGGCGGGCCAGATACTCGGGGCTGGCCAGCACGTTCAACGGGCTGCAACCGAGCGCGCGGGCATGCAGGCTGGAGTCGGCCAGTTCGCCGATGCGGATGGCAACGTCGGTGCTCTGCTCGATCAGGTCGATGATCAGGTCGCTGGTGTTGAGTTCCAGCTGGATCTGCGGGTACAGCGCGCGGAACTCGCCGACCCAGGGGACGATGGCGTGCAACATGAACGGCAAGGCCGCATTGATGCGCAGGCGCCCGGACGGCGTCTGGTGGTGCACCGACAGATGCTCTTCGAGCTCGTCCATCTGCTGCAGGATCGACTTGGCCCGCTCGAAGAAAAACCGCCCTTCTTCGGTCAGGTCCATGCGCCGGGTGGTGCGGTTGATCAGGGTGGTGCCAAGCTTGGTTTCCAGGCGCGACAGGGTCCGGCTGATCGCCGATGGCGTTTGCCCGCCCTGCTCGGCAGCCGCGGTAATCGAGCCGCACTCGATTACCGAGACGAACACCTGCAATTCATCGGACTTGGCTTTCACGGCTGTACCCCAGGGCTGGCAACAGCCGTGATAGATAGCCGCTTGGCGCGGCCAGCGCAAGGCTTCATCAGGCTTGAGCCTGGAAAACCTCGGCCAGGTGCTGCTCGTAGGCGGCCACGGCGGCTTCGACGTTGGGGCGTTTCATCACGTCCACGGCAAGATACGTCGGCAGGCCGCTCATGCCGAGGAACTGGTTGGCCTTGTGGAACGGGAAGTACACCGCGTCCACGCCCTTGCCTTCGAAGAAGTCGCTGGGGTCGTCAAAGGCTTGCTGCGGCGCGTTCCAGGTCAGCGACAGCATGTACTGCTTGCCCTGGATCAGGCCACCGCTGCCGTACTTTTGCGAGGCATCGGAACGGGTGCGGCCATCGTTGGCGTAGAGGCTGCCGTGGCCGGCGGTGAAGACCTCGTCCAGGTACTGCTTGACGGTCCACGGCGCGCCCATCCACCAGCCAGGCATCTGATAGATGATGACGTCGGCCCAGAGGAACTTCTGCACCTCTTCGGCGTTGTCGTAGCCGCCGTCGATGTAGGTGGTCTTCACATCGAACCCGGCGCGATCAAGGAATACCAGCGCGGCTTCGTGCAGGGTTTCGTTCAAGCGGCCATCGGAGTGGGCGAACTTTTTACCACCGTTGAGCAACAGGACTTTTTTCATAGGCGCCTCATCTGTGTTCGATCAGGGGCAACGGAGCCTGTGACCGAGTGAATTTGATGGCGGCAGAATAGGGGCCGGCCTCGCGGGGAAACAGCCGCGCCGGGGCAAAATACATTTGACCAAAAAGCACGAATCCAGCGCTTATTGTTGCCTTAGAATCGTTTAACCCCCTTCCTTTCAGAGGCTTCTTCATGAGCGAGCAGTACGGTTTCATTCTCAAAGCCAAGACCCGTCCGGAAATGTCCGAAGCGTTCGAAGCGCTGTTTCGCGCCTACGTCGAGCCAAGTCGCCAAGAGCCAGGCTGCATCGAGTACCACATGCTGCGCGACAAGCAAGACCCCAGCCTGTTCGTGTTCTACGAGATCTGGGCCAGCAAGGCGGCGCTGGATGTGCACTCGGCCCTGCCGCACATGCAGGCGTTTTTCGACAAGCGCATGGATTATCTGGAGCGCGACTTCGACATCCAGTTGATCGACATGCTCAGCCCCTCTTCGGCTAGCCGTTAAGCAACAGGTGCGCGCCGAGCAGGGACAGGCCGATAAAGAAACAGCGCTTGAACAGCTCGGCGCTGATGCGCTGACGCAGCCACTGGCCACCGAGCATGCCCAGTAGCGCCGGCGCCAGCACCAGCAATGACGCGCCCAGGGCCTGCGCGCCGAGCGCATCCTGGCCCGCCAGGCCGATCGCCAGGGCCAGGGTCGAGACGCTGAACGACAGGCCCAGGGCCTGGACCATTTCGTCGCGGCTCAGGCCCAGGCTCTGCAGATAAGGCACCGCAGGAATCACGAAGACCCCAGTGGCAGCGCTGATCACTCCGGTGATCAGCCCGCAAAACGGCCCGAGGCAGGCTTCATGCGCAGGCGCCAGGCTCACCCCGCGCCCGAACAGGCCATACAACGCATACACCAGCAACGCCCCACCCAAGGCATGCGCCGCCCAGGCGCCACTGTTGATGCCCAGCCAGGCGCTGCCCAGCAAGGTGCCGACAAAGATCATCGCCAGCATCGGCCACAGCCTTTTCAGCAGCGCCCGCAGGTGCCCGCCAAAGGCCAGTTGCCAGAGGTTGGTCAATGTCGAGGGCACAATCAGCAGGGCCGCTGCCTGCGTCGGAGACATAGCCATGCCCAGCAGGCCCATGGCAATGGTCGGCAAGCCCAAACCGATCACGCCCTTGACCGCGCCGGCCAGCACGAAGGTCGCGATGACCAGCAGCGACAGCGCTGGGCCGATAGCGTGATAGAAGCCAAAGAAGGTAGTCATGGCGCTATCCTGCACCTCGCCACCCAGGCTGAAAATCTGCCATATACTCAGCCAGACTATTGCCAAGGAAGAGGCTGATGCATTTCGACCTGATTGACCTGCGCCTGTTCCAGCACACCCTGGAGTGCGGCAACATCACCGCCGGCGCCCAGCGCAGCCACCTGTCGCTGCCGGCCGCCAGCGCGCGCATCCGCGCCATGGAAAGCTCACTGGGCACGCCGCTGCTCGAGCGCAACCGCCGAGGCGTGCAGGCCACGCCTGCCGGGCAGGCGCTGCTGCAGCATGCTCGGCTGATCGGCCAGCAGGTCGAGCGCCTGCAGTTCGACCTCGGGCAGTACGCCCAGGGCCTGCAGGGCCAGGTCCGGCTGTTGTGCAACACCGCAGCGCTGACCGAATACCTGCCGGAATTGCTCGCAGGCTTTCTCCAACAGCACCCGGCCATCGATCTCGATATCCACGAACTGCCCAGCCTGCGCATCGTCCAGGCGATCACCCAAGGCGTGGCGGAAATCGGCATCATCTCCAGCGCGGTGGCCAGCGAGCACCTGCAGACCCTGCCGTTTCGCGACGACCCGCTGATGTTGATCATGCCGCCCGGGCATCCGCTGGCCAGCCACGCCAGCCTGCGCTTTGCCGATACCCTCGGCCACGGCTATGTCGGCCTGCAAGCCGACAGTGCCCTCGCCCTGCACCTTGAAGAGCAAGCCCTGCACCTGGGCCGGCGCCTGCAGGTACGGGTGCGCGCCGACGGCTTTGACGGGGTGATCCGCATGGTCGCCCATGGTGCCGGCCTGGGCATCGTGCCAATGGCCGCCGTGCAGCGTTGGCAGGGGCTGCTGCCCTTGCGCAGCCTGGCGCTGAACGAGCCGTGGGCCAACCGCCAGTTGCGCCTGTGCAGCCGGGATTTTGCCAGCCTGCCCGGGCATGCACGGGCCCTGCTCGACTGCCTGAGTGCCGGCGCTATTGCTCCGACAGGGGCAATCCACCGACAATCGCCCCCGCGGACCTAGTTGCTGCTGCACTGATCGCCAACCGAGTCGTAAAGGGAGTTTCACCGTGCCGTCGATCTACCAGCTCAAACCCCGCTTTCAGGCGCTGTTGCGCCCGACGGTCGAGCGCCTGTACCAACGCGGTGTCACCGCCAACCAGGTGACCCTGAGCGCCGCCGTGGTTTCCGTCTTGCTTGGCCTGTTGCTGGCCTGGCTCCCGCAGGTCACCTGGCTGTTCGCCCTGGTGCCGGTGTGGATGCTGCTGCGCATGGCCCTCAATGCCATCGACGGCATGCTCGCCCGTGAATTCGGCCAGCAATCCAAGCTCGGCGCCTACTACAACGAACTCTGCGACCTGATCGCCGACAGCGCCCTGTACCTACCCTTCGCGCTGCTGCCGGGCGTCTCGGCGGCGCTGCTGGTGATCGTCGTGCTGGCGGCGCTGATCAGTGAATACGCCGGGGTCATGGGCCCGCTGGTCGGTGCCGAGCGCCGCTACGACGGGCCCATGGGCAAGAGCGACCGTGCCTTTGCCTTCGGCGTGCTGGGCGCCGGCGTTGCCAGCGGGCTGTTGCCGGCCAGCTGGATCAACGGCGTGCTGCTGGTGATCTTGCTGCTCTCGCTCTATACCCTCTACAACCGGGTCAGCCGCGGTCTGGCGCAAACCCGCTGAAGCTCTTTGTGCCAGATAAGGATATTTGCCATGCGCAACGCGCAATCGCTGCATTTCACCACCCACGATGGCGTCGAACTGCATTACCGCCACTGGCCCGCCAACATTGCTGACGACCAGCCGCGCCGCGCCGTGGTGATGTTCCACCGCGGCCACGAACACGGCGGGCGCATGGCGCATCTGGCCGATGAGCTGCAACTGCCCGACCACGACATCTTCGCCTGGGACGCCCGTGGCCACGGCCAGTCGCCCGGGGCCCGTGGCGACAGCCCGAGCTTCGCCTGCAGTGTGCGCGACGTGCAGACCTTCATCGAACATATCGCCCGCGAGCACGGCATCGCCGAAGAGGACATGGCGGTACTGGCGCAAAGCGTCGGAGCCGTACTGATCGCCACCTGGGCCCACGACTACGCGCCCAAGGTGCGTTGCCTGGTACTGGCCTCGCCGGCCTTCAAGGTCAAGCTGTACGTGCCGTTTGCCCGCCCGGGGCTGAAGCTGATGCGCGCCTGGCGCGGCAACTTCTTCGTCAACAGCTACGTCAAGCCGCGCCTGCTCAGCCACGACCCCGAGCGCATCGCTTCGTATGAAAGCGACCCACTGATCAGCCGGCCGATCTCGGTGACCATGCTGCTTGGCCTGTATGAAGCCGCCGACCGCGTGGTGGCCGATGCCCAGGCGATCCAGGTGCCGACCCAGGTGCTGATTTCCGGCGCAGACTTCGTGGTCAAGCGCAAACCCCAGGAGCAGTTCTTCGAGCGCCTGGGTAGCGTGCATAAAGAGAAACACATCCTCCCCGGGTTCTTCCACGACACCCTTGGCGAGCGGGACCGCAGCCATGCCCTGGCGCGGATCCGGCGCTTTATCGAGCACTGCTTCAGCCAGGCGCCGCAGCGCCCTTCGCTGCTCGATGCCGACCGACTGGGCGCCAGCTGCGCCGAGGCCGAAAGCCTGGCCGCGCCGCTGCCGCGCAACTCGCCAGCGGACCTCTACTGGCGCGCCACCCGCGCCGGCTTGCGCCTTGGCAAAGGCTTGTCGGATGGGGTCAAACTGGGCTTCGACACCGGCTTCGACTCCGGCAGCACCCTGGACTACATCTACCGCAACCAGCCCACCGGCAAGGGCGCGATCGGACGCATGATCGACCAGAACTACCTCAATGCCATCGGTTGGCGCGGCATCCGCCAGCGCAAGCTGCATGTCGAAGAACTGCTGCGCCTGGCCATCGAACGCCTGCGCGAACAGGGCAAGCCGGTGGATATCGTCGATATCGCCGCCGGCCATGGCCGCTACATCCTTGAAGCGTTGCAGGGCCTTGAGCGCAAGCCGGAGTCGATCCTGCTGCGCGACTACAGCGAGCTCAATGTCCAGCAGGGCAGCGCGCTGATCGCCGAAAAAGGCCTGGCCGAGATTGCCCGCTTCGTCCAGGGCGATGCCTTCGATGCCCAGAGCCTGGCCAGCCTCGACCCGCGCCCGACCCTGGCGGTGGTTTCCGGCCTGTATGAACTGTTCGCCAGTAACCAGATGGTTGGCGACTCCCTTGGCGGCCTGGCCCAGGCGGTGGAGCCCGGCGGTTACCTGGTGTACACCGGCCAACCCTGGCACCCGCAGCTGGAGATGATCGCCCGTGCCCTGACCAGCCATCGCGCAGGCCAGGCCTGGGTGATGCGCCGGCGCAGCCAGGTGGAGATGGATCAACTGGTGGAGGCGGCAGGCTTTCGCAAGGTCTGCCAGCGGATCGATGAGTGGGGCATCTTCAGCGTCAGCCTGGCCCAGCGGGTCGCTTGATGAGCATTGCGCGCGAGCCCGGATTGATCAAGCGCGGGGTGCTCTGGCTATTGTTGCTCGGCCCGCTGTTCTTTCTCAGCTACGGCCTGACCAACACCTACACCGCCGGGCGCAACGACGTCGGCAGCCTGGTGTTCGCCTGGGAAGGCGGCATCCCGCTGTGGCCCTGGACCATCATCCCGTACTGGTCGATCGACCTGCTCTACGGCCTGTCGTTCCTGTTGCCGCTGAGCCGCCTGGAGATGGACCGCCACGCCCTGCGCCTGCTCAGCGCGCAGCTCATCTGCATCCTGGGCTTTCTGCTCTGGCCGCTGCGTTTTACCGTCGAACGGCCAGCGCTGGATGGCCTGTTCGGCTGGTTGTTCGATGTGCTGATGGGCTTCGACAAACCGTTCAACCAGGCGCCGTCGCTGCACATCGCCTTGCTGGTGATCATCTGGGCAATGTTTGCCCGGCATATCCACGCAAGGCTGCCGCGCTTGCTGGTGCATGGCTGGATGGCACTGATCGGCGTATCGGTGCTGACCACCTGGCAACATCACTTTATCGACCTGCCCAGCGGCGCGCTGGTGGGCGTGCTGTGCGTCTGGCTGTGGCCGGTCGAGGGCCGGCCGGTGCTGCGCCATCTGCAACTGGCCCGCGACCCGCAGCGCTGGCGCCTGGCGCTGCGCTATGGGGCCGGAGCGGCATTGCTGGTGGGGCTGGCGCTGTACCTCGGCGGTGCTGCCCTGTGGTTGATGTGGCCGGCGGTCGCGTTGCTGCTGGTGGCGCTCAACTATGCGCAACTGGGCGCCGAAGGCTTTCAGAAAGGTGCCGATGGCCGGCTCTCGTATGCCGCGCGCTGGTTGCTGGCGCCCTACCTGATTGGCGCCTGGCTCAACTCACGCGGGTGGACGCGGCGTCATCCCGAAGCGGATGAAGTGTGCGATGGCGTGTACCTCGGGCGAATTCCGGGCAAGGGGCAGGCCGCGCACTTCGCCGCCATTGTCGATCTGTGCGCCGAACTGCCGGCCTCGCTCGCCCCGGGCCAGGCCTACTGCGCCCTGCCCAGCCTCGACCTGGTCGTGCCCACGGCCGAGCGCTGCCGGGAAGCGGCAACGGCCATCGAACAGCTGCGCACCCAGGGCCCGGTGCTGGTTTGCTGCGCCCTCGGTTACTCACGCAGCGCCAGCGCCGTGGCTGCCTGGCTGGTGCTCAGCGGGCGCTGCGCCGATGCCGGGCAAGCGCAGCAACGCATTAGCCAGGCACGCCCCGGGGTGGTCCTGCATCCGCAGCACCTGCAGGTGATTGAACGCCTGCAAACGGAGCCTTGCCTGTGAGCGGCGAAATCCACCTGGCCCTGGTCGCCAGCCTGCTCAAGCGCGGTCGGCAGGTTGAGCGCCTGGCCGACGGGATCAGCCTGCTGGCGGTATTTTTTGGCCTGGCGGCGTTGCTGATCGACGCGCCCGCCCCTTGGTTCAGCGCTGTGCTGTGCAGCCTGTTGCTGTTGGCAGGCTTGCTGCAGAAATTCTTCGCCCTGCGCGTAGCGCTGGATGCCGATCTGTTTGCGCACCTGGCCGCCCGCAGCAATCAGCTCACGCAGCACACCCAGGTACTGGACCAGTCGCTGTTCAGCCTGGGGCTCAAGGCCAACCCGCTCGATCAGCGCGACTGGCAGGCACGCAGCCTGGCGGCCATGGGCCTGCTGCGCAAACAACTGCTGTGCTTTGCCGTACAAGCCGTGCTGGCGTTGGCCAGCATCCTGCTTTTGCCCTTGCTTCACGCTGCCGGATAAGGACCTTGCCCATGCTTGCTGCCCTCACCGCCTTTGCCATCACCTCGGTCGCCCGCCTGATCACCGGCGCCCGCGCCCTGTGGCTGGGTTGCACGCCGCAACCGGTGCAACGGCTGTACTACGCAAACCACAGCAGCCACGGCGACTTCGTGCTGATTTGGGCATCGCTGCCCCAGCCGCTGCGCCAGCACACGCGGCCGGTAGCCGGTGCCGATTACTGGCAAAAGCCGGGCATCCGCCAGTTCCTGATCAAGCGGGTGTTCAATGGCGTGCTGATCGACCGCCAGCACAGCGACGCCACAAGCAACCCCTTGCAGCCGATCCAGGAGGCGCTGGCCCAGGGCGACTCGCTGATTTTCTTCCCCGAAGGTACGCGCAACCTCAGCGACGAGCCGTTACTGGCGTTCAAGAGCGGCCTGTTTCACCTGGCCAGCGCTCACCCGCACGTCGAGGTGGTCCCGGTCTGGATCGCCAACCTCAACCGGGTCATGCCCAAGGGCCGCGCCCTGCCGCTGCCCTTGCTGTGCACCTTGAGCTTTGGCGAGCCCCTGCAACTGCAGGCGGACGAAAGCAAGCACGCGTTTCTCGACCGGGCCCGCCAGGCCCTGTTGGCCCTGGCCCCGAAGGAATCCTGAGATGGACAACAACACCCTTTCACTGTTCGCCGGCATCGGCGGCCTGCTGCTGCTCGCCAGCCTGATCGGCCGTCTGCTCAAATGGCGCGCGGGCCCGGCGCCCCACGCCGTCATCGACAACCTCAATGCACGGATCAACGCCTGGTGGGTGATGGTCCTGGTCATCGGCCTGGCCTTCCTGTTCGGCAAGCTGGGGGTGATCCTGCTGTTCTACTGCGTGTCGTTCTACGCCCTGCGTGAGTTCCTGACGCTGACGCCGACCCGGCGCAGCGACTACCCGGCACTGGTTGCGGCCTTCTACGTCGCCCTGCCGGTGCAGTACCTGTTGATTGCCATGGACTGGTACGGGCTGTTCAGCATTTTCATCCCGGTCTATCTGTTCCTGCTGCTGCCGATCCTGGCCAGCTTCGGCGGCGATACCACGCGCTTTTTGGAGCGCGCCTCGAAGGTGCAGTGGGGCTTGATGATCGCGGTCTACTGCCTGTCCTCGGTACCGGCCTTGATGACCCTGGAGATCCCCGGATACGAAGGCCGCAACCTGCTGCTGATCGCCTGGCTGATCCTCGTGGTGCAGATCTCCGATGTGCTGCAGTACGTCTGCGGCAAGCTGTTCGGCAAGCACAAGGTGGCGCCCAAGCTGTCACCGTCAAAGACCGTCGAAGGCCTGGTCGGCGGCGTGGCCCTGGCCACCCTGATCGGTGCCACCTTGTGCTGGATCACTCCGTTCAGCTTCTGGCAGGCGGCACTGATGGCCCTGACCGTCAACCTCATGGGCTTTGCCGGCGGCCTGGTGATGTCGGCCATCAAGCGCGACCGCGGCGTGAAGGACTGGGGCCATATGATCGAAGGCCACGGCGGCATGCTCGACCGCATGGACTCGGTGTGCTTCGCCGCACCGGTGTTCTTCCACTTCGTGCGCTACTGGTGGGTGTGACCGTTACAGCAACAGGTCGTAGGACAGCTTGCCGATCAGGATCAGCAGCAACACCAGAAACAGCGCGCGAACAAACGGCACGCCCTTGCGCACCGCCAGCCAGGTACCGGTCAGCGCACCGAGGATGTTGAAGGCGGCCATGGGAATGGCGATCAGGTAGAGCACGTTGCCGGTAGGGATGAAGAACATCAGCGCGGCGACGTTGGTGGCGATGTTCACCAGCTTTGCCGACGCCGACGCATGGAGGAAGTCGAAGGCGAAGCAGCGGATGAACAGGAAGATCAGAAAGCTGCCGGTGCCCGGCCCGAACAGGCCATCATAGAAACCGATGGCACCGCCGATGACGATCGCCAGCAGTTTCTCGCGGGTGCCGATGCGCATCGGTTTGTGCAGGGCGCCGAAGTCCTTTTTCCAGAAGGTGTAGATCGCCATCAGTACGATCAGCACCAGCACCGCCGGGCGCATCAGCGATTGCGGCACCAGCGACACCGTCGCCGCGCCGACGAAGGCCATGGCAAAGGCCGCACAGGCCGCCGGGATCACCAGGCTCCAGTCGATCACCACCTTGCGCACGAACGAGCGTGCGGCAAACGCCGTACCGCATGCCGAAGCAACCTTGTTGGTGCCCAGCAGGGCCGCCGGTGGCGAGGCTGGCAGCACGTTGAACAGCGCCGGGATCTGGATCAGCCCGCCACCGCCCACCGCGGCATCGATCAGGCCGGCGGCAAAGGCAAACACGCAAAGAATGACGAGATCGACCATGGATTCAGGCTCTGACGATGACGGATGGACGCGCCAAGGTTAACCAACGTGCGGTTTTTGTGTTGCAATGCCATATTGCGAAAACTGCAACGAGGTAGTGCATGGCCCTGAATATGCTGGCAGAGCTGGAAGCCTTGGCGATGGTTGCCCGCAAGCGCAGTTTCGTCGCGGCGGCGCGTGCCCTGGGGCGCTCGCCCAGTGCGGTGACCCGTGCTGTGCAGGCCCTGGAAGAAAACGCCGGGGCCAAGCTGTTCAATCGCTCGGCCAACGCCGTAAGCCTGACCGAGGCCGGCGAGCGCCTGCTGCCCTATGCCAACAAAATGCTTGATCTGCAACGCGAGGCCGATGAAGAACTGGCCGGGCTCAGTGGCCTGGCCTCCGGCTGGGTGAGGTTTTCCGCCCCCGAATCACTGGCGCCGGTATTGCCCGGCTTGATTGCCCAGTACGGCGAGCGCTACCCGCAAGTTAACGTCGATGTGATCTTCAGCGACGAGCCGCTCGACCCGGCCAAGAGCAAACTGGACTTCGCCATTCGTGGCGCCTTTGCCCAGGACAGTGAACTGATCGGCTACCCGCTGTGGCGCTACTCACGTTCGCTGTATGCCAGCCCTGCGTACCTGCAAAAGCACGGCGTACCCGAATCGATCGAGGCCCTGGAAGCACACGCGCTGATCCTGCATACCGCGCCGCGGATTCTCAAGGAGTGGCAGTTTCGCAGCGCCGATCAGGCCGTCAGCCTGCGGGTGCATCCGAAGTTTCGCTTCAGCTCCGGGGTCGCGGTATTCCAGGCCGCCCTGGCCGGTGTCGGCATCGCCCGCCTGGCCGACTGGTTGGCCGAACCCGAGGTGCAGGCCGGGCGCCTGCGGCGGGTCTGCCCGGAGTACCGGCTGACCGCCAGCAACGGTGACAGCCCGCAAATGCACGCGGTGTACCCGGCCGGCACCTTGGCGCAACGGGTCAAGGCGCTGCTGGAAGTGATCCGCAGCTTCGGCGACAGCCTCGAACGCTAATCACGGTTTTGCGCTCCCAGACACCCAAAGGTCGAGACCAGACATCTGCCAAGTGCCAATCGCCCCTATGGTGACAGGCCTTTGAGCAATCCTCTGGAGCCTGGAATGTCCGATTTCATCACCGTGCTGCGCGAGACCTGCCCTACCCCCGTGCTGGATGCAACCAAGTGGCAACGCATCGGCGGCGACCCGCACACCGTCAACCTCAACGCCTATGTGTCGGCCGATGGCAGCAAGATCATGGGCACCTGGATCTGCACGCCGGGCACCTTCCAGGTCAATTACGAGAAGTGGGAGTACTGTCACTTTCTGGATGGCTATTGCGTGATCACCCCGGAAGGTGAACAACCAGTGCATCTGCGGGCCGGTGACGTGTTCGTCATTGAACCTGGGATGAAAGGCACCTGGGAGGTGGTGGAGACGGTGCGCAAGTATTTCGTTTTTGCCTGACCGCCGGGGCTGCCTTGGCAGCCCATCGCTGGCAAGGCCAGCTCCCACAGAGTTAGGTGTGCGCAGTACCTGTGGGAGCCAGCCTTGCTGGCGATGCTCTTTTTACTCGGGCTTGCGATAGCCTTCGACAATCGCCGAGAAATCCTTGCCACCCTCGCCACGCAAACTCATGGCCTGGTACAGCTGCTGGGCCACCGCACCAAGAATCACGGGCTGGTGCGCCTGGCGTGCCGCCTCGGTGGCCAGCCCCAGGTCCTTGAGCATCAGCTCGGCACCAAAGCCACCGGTATAGCCACGCGATGCCGGGGCCGTTTCGATGATGCCTGGCCACGGGTTGTAGGTGTCCGAACTCCAGCAACGGCCGGTTGAGCTGTTGATGATCCCGGCCAGTACCTTGGTGTCGATCCCCAGCGCGTTACCCAGGGCCATGGCCTCGGATACGCCGATCATGGAGATGCCCAGCAGCAGGTTGTTGCAGATCTTGGCGATCTGCCCGGTGCCGACATCGCCGCAGTGGACGATGTTGCGGCCCATCTGCGCCAGCACCGGCTGCAGGGTGGCGAACAGTGCGTCGCTGGCGCCAACCATGAAGGTCAGGGTGCCGGCTGCAGCGCCGCCAGTCCCACCGGACACCGGTGCGTCGGCCAGGTCGACGCCCTGCTTGGCCGCAGCAGCCGCTACATCGCGGGCCGTCTGCGGGTCGATGGTGCTGCAATCGACCACCGGGGTACCGGCCTTGACACCGGCCAACACACCGTCTTCGTTGAGGTACACACCGCGTACGTGGGCAGCAGCTGGCAGCATGGTGATCACCAGCTCGCTCTGCTGCGCGGCGTCACGCGGCGAGCTGCTGATCTGTCCGCCGAGCTCGGCAAGTTCAGCCAGCACGGTCTTGTTCAGGTCGAACAGGTTCAGCTGATGCCCGGCCTTGATCAGGTTACGGGCCATGGGCGCGCCCATGTTGCCCAGGCCGATGAATGCGATACGCATGATGAGCTCCTTAGCGCAGGCTGATGGTGGTGTTCACGCCATCGTTGACGCTGTCATCATCGAACCAGCGGCTGGTGACGGTCTTGGTCTGAGTGTAGAACTGCACCACCTGTTTGCCGTACGGGCCCAGATCGCCGAGCTTGGAGCCGCGCGAGCCGGTGAAGCTGAAGAACGGTACCGGTACCGGGATCGGGATGTTGATGCCGACCTGGCCGACGTCGATCTCGGTCTGGAACTTGCGCGCCGCCGCGCCGCTCTGGGTGAACAGGCCGGTGCCGTTGCCGAAGGGGTTGCGGTTGACCAGAGCGATGGCTTCGTCGAGGGTGTCGACTTCCAGCACCACCAGTACCGGGCCGAAAATTTCCTGAGTGTAGATCTGCATGTCGGTGGTCACCCCGGAGAACAGGGTCGGGCCGACAAAGTTGCCTTCCTCGTAGCCCGGCACGCTGACCTCGCGGCCATCGAGTTCAAGCGTGGCGCCTTCCTTGATGCCGTTTTCGATCAGGCCCAGCACCCGCTCCTTGGCGCGCTTGGAAATCAGCGGGCCGACATCGGTGCCCGGCTCACTACCGGCGTTGACCTTGAGCTTGGAGGCCAGCTCCTTGAGCTCCGGCAGCCACTCGCGGGCCTTGCCCACCAGCACCGCCACCGAGGTGGCCATGCAGCGCTGACCGGCCGCACCGAAACCGGCACCGACCAGGGCGTTGAGGGTTTGCGTGCGGTTGGCGTCCGGCAGCACCACCGCGTGGTTCTTGGCCCCCATCATCGACTGCACGCGCTTGCCGTGCTGGCTCGCCAGGTTGTAGACGTGGGTACCGACTTCGGTGGAACCCACGAACGAGATGGCCTTGATATCGCTGTGGGTGCACAGGGCATCGACCACCTGCTTGCCACCATGGACGACGTTGAGCACGCCGGCCGGCACACCGGCTTCGATTGCCAGCTCCACCAGCATCATGGTCGACAGCGGGTCCTGCTCGGACGGTTTGAGCACAAAGGTGTTGCCGCAGACGATGGCCATCGGGAACATCCACAGCGGGATCATCGCCGGGAAGTTGAACGGGGTGATACCGGCGCAAACGCCGATCGGCTGGCGCAGGGTATAGGTATCGACGCCACCGGCGACGTTCTCGGCGAATTCGCCCATCTGCAGGCTGCCGATGCTGCTGGCATGCTCGACCACTTCCAGGCCGCGGAAAATATCGCCTTCAGCGTCGGCGATGGTCTTGCCCTGTTCGGCGCTGAGGACCACGGCGATGCGCTTGGAGTGTTCACGGATCAACGCCTGCAGCTTGAGCATGATGCGCATGCGCGCACCGATCGGGGTGTCGCGCCAGGTCTTGAACGCCCGCTGGCCGGCGGCAATCGCGGCGTCGACTTCTTCGGCGGTGGCAAAGGGTACGCGGGCCAGCACTTGTTGGGTGGCCGGGTTGACCACGTCACGCCATTCGCTGGTTTTCGATTCGACCCATTGGCCATCGATCAGCAGCTTGACCTGCTCGACCTTGGTCTGGCCGGGAGTAAGGGATGCGTTCATGTGCGTTCTCCTGAAATTGTTGTTAGGGAGAGATCGACGCCGCCGGGTCAGCCACAGCGGGCGCTTGGGTCCAGGGCTTTTTTGGAGTATAGATGTGCAAACATCTAATAAGAACGCACATAAAAGCCGGACCAACATGCAAAAAAACATCACCTCCCTGGGGTCGTTGAACTGGGATGACCTGAAGTTCTTTCTCGAAGTGGCGCGCACCCGCAAGGCCAGCAGCGCGGCCAAACGCCTGGGTGTCGACTACACCACCGTGTCGCGGCGGATCAGTTCGCTGGAGGTGGCACTGGGCACCCTGTTATTCGAAAAATCACGGACCAATGGCTTTGTCCTTACCGCCGAGGGCCAGCGCCTGCTCAGCTATGCCGAGTCGATCGAGAGCACCCTGCACATGGCCTGCGAACAGGTGTCGGGCTCCGGCGTGGCGCTGTCGGGGCATGTGCGCATGGGCTGCACCGAGGGCTTCGGCAGCTTCTTTGTCACCCCCCAGCTGAGCCATTTCGTCGACGCCTACCCGGCGATCTCGGTGGACATCCTGCCGCTGCCGCACTTCATCAGCCTGTCCAAGCGCGAGGCCGACATCGTCATCGCCCTGGAGCGCCCGGAACATGGGCCGTATGTGTGCTGCAAGCTGTGCGACTACCGCCTGCGCCTGTACGCCACCCAGGAATACCTGGACAGCCACGAGCCGATCACCCGCAGCAGCGACCTGGCCCGGCATCAGTTCATCAGCTATGTCGACGACCTGGCCTTCAGCTCCGAGCTTCTGTACCTGGCCAACCTGATCCCGGCCGCCAGCGCCAACCTGCGCAGCACCAGCGTAATCGCCCAGTACGTCGCAGCCCAGCAGGGTCGTGGCCTGGCGATACTGCCGTGTTTTCTGGCCGCGCAGGATCCGCGCCTGGTGGCGATTCTGCCGGAGGAGGTGGCGATTACCCGGCAGTTCTGGATGTACTGCCGCGAAGACTTGAGGAAGTTGAAGCGGATTACCCTGCTATGGGATTACATCCGCAATGTCACCGAGCGCAACACCCCGCTGCTGATGGGCGAGTCGCGCACGATGAGCTTTGCCGAGGAGTAGATCGACAAGGAGTAAGGGTTCCCCATCCTACCGACACCGAAGGCGCCATGACAACGACTTGTGACAGTCCACCTTCATGGCTCCATGCTCATCGGTGACCGGCTGCGCAGCAGTGACCATTCATTCCCGAAGGCGCTCAATCGCTGAGGCTATGGCATCTGCGTTGGTATCGAGAGCTTGTAGGGCAGCCATCACGTTGTCATGAACGTTGATCGAGCCTCGCTGACGAATCCAAGTGCTGACTTCCTCTATCGCCGCCCGTATGGCTATTTGGTTGAGATGGAGTAGTTCGAGTGTGTCAGCGGTGGTGTTGGCTTTGTCTATGGGTGAGGCTCAGTAGGGTGGTTTGCGTAAGCGTAACCCCATTTGCCACAAACCCAATTCCCCCTCAAATCAGGATTGGGAATCCAACGCAAACCGGGAACGTTACATGGTCAAAATCCTCTGATGGGCATGATGGCTTCGTTCCTGCTCTGGTGTTCGTTGCCACTAATCCATGGAGCCTGATCGACTGTGTTCAATACCCCACGTTTGTATGCTGATGGGGGGTGCCAAACATTATGGAAATCCGTACACGCACACGCACTTGGCATCATCCTTGCCCAGAGATGAGCATAAATCCATGCTTGGTGATGACAGTCTTGGGGAGTGGAAACTAGAACGCCCCACAAGGCTCCGGTTCGGGCCACCCACAGCACAGCTTCTACAAACAGTCGATTATCACGGGCCGTGGCACCTCGGTCGCTGACTTTTCCAGGCAACAGATCCTTGATCCGCTCCCACTGATCAGCGCGCAGCCGATTGAGGCTCATCTCGCCCTCCAAAACAATTCAAGGGCATCGAGTGGCTAGATTTTCCTCAAATGAGAGTGTTCTGTAGTTTATTTTTGTAAATGCATTTACCATTATGCTTCAACAACCGACAAAAGGTGCGGACTATGCAAATCGAAGAGTCCATTGAGATTAGATCGAAGCCCGAGCAGGTGTTCCGGCTGTATCAGGACGCCGCATGCTGGGCCGATTGGGACCCAGAAGTGGCCAGTGCAAGCCTGCCCGACGGTCTCATGCTGGGAGCAAAGGGCTGGCTGAAGCCAAGGACTGGGCCTAAGGCCAATATACAGATCGTCGAAGTGACCGAAGGCAAGTCGTTCTCGGTCCAGAGTTGGTTGCCGTTATGCCGCATGTTGTTCGGGCACCGACTAGCGGAGAGCGAAGGATGGACTGTGGCAACCCATTGGGTCGAATTCTCCGGACCTTTGAGCTTTCTATTTCGGTACTTGGTCGGTAAGTCCATTCAGGCATCGCTGCCTAATACGATGCGCGCCCTCAAGCAATTCAGTGAAGCCCAGGTAAGCACATCATGAGTACGAGCAAACCAGCCGTCGAGGCGAACTGGAGTGGCTCTGCTTACGCGGGACCGAGCGGCAGCCCAGGATTCCGACTCTGGCGCGACTTCTTGGACTGGCAACGCCAACTCAATGCCTGCCTGAAACCCCTGGGGCTCACCCAGCCGCAGTTCGCCATCCTAGCGGTATGCGGCTGGCTAACTCGAGAATGCGAACTGGTCACTCAGCATGGCATCGCGAACTTTACCGGTATGGACCGCATGCATATTTCGCAAATCGTATCTCGTCTGGAAAGAGATGGGCTTCTCGAAAGGCGGACGAATCCGGAAGACCATCGTGCGAATCTGGTGTCCCTCAGCAACGATGGCCACCATCAGTTGCGCATTGCCATGCCAATTGTCGAAGCGTTCGATAGGGAGTTCTTTCTGAAACGCAACGCTTGACTGCGCTAACAACAACGCATTGAAGGCCCATTCTCGACCGTAGTCCTCAATAAAGAGCGGGGGGAGTAATCATGCCCTTTGAATCGCCCCGATGGCGTAATGCGTGACCGTCATCAGCAGAAAGCAGAGTACGTCTCGCCACCGTCAGCAGATGTTCCCGCAGATCATTCCATGAGGCATCAGGACGATCCAAGTGGAAGGCTTGAAGTGATGATGTGAGATGACCCGAGGCGTCCATAGCCCTTCTGCGGTCGCTGGTCTTCAGAGAAACAGAAACCGCACGATTCACGCTGCCGGTCAACCGAAATCGTAGGTAGTAGATGCCATGGCGCCTGTAATTAGGGACTCGCCAACCGACAATTCGGCCTTAAGGGCAACGTGTGGGTTGTGACAGCACTTGTGACAGGGTGCTCCTGTGGAAATACGCTCATTGCGGTTAGCCCCCGTAATCATTGGGTTAACCCTTTCCCTCCTTGTCGTTCTGGATGTACTGCCGCGAAGACGTGAGGAAGTTGAAGCGGATTACCCTGCTATGGGATTACATCCGCAATGTCACCGAGCGCAACACCCCGCTGCTGATGGGCGAGTCGCGCACGATGAGTTTTGCCGACTGATTCAGTCGGAGGCGACCACGATCGACACCCGGCGGTTTTCCAGGCGTCCGGCGCGGGTGTCGTTGCTGGCCACCGGCTCGCTGCTGCCCAGGCCACGGGTTTCGACGTTCTCGGCGCGCATGCCAATCGCAATCAGCACCTTGGCCACGCTCTGTGCCCGGCGCGTGGACAACTGCTCGTTGTAAGCGGCGCGGCCCGAAGCATCGGTGTGGCCATCGACGCGCACGCCCTGGATGTTCACCGACAGCAGCGACTTGCCGATGCGCTCGACAATGCTCCGGCTCTGGGCGTTGAGGGTGTCGACATCGCTGCCGAACAGCACTTTGCTCGACAGGCCGAACTCCCAGCCTTCATCGGTGAGCTGGAAGCCCTCTTGCTTGAGCAAGGCAATCTGTTCGGCAGTGAGGCCCTTGGGCGGCACGCTCTGGCAGCCGCCCAGGGCGAACAGCGCCAGGGCCAGGCAGATAACGTGAAAACGTAGACGTTGGCTCAGGTGAATCACGGTTCAGCTCCTGTTTTTTACGTGATGGGCAGAGCGCTCCGTCTCTGCCATTTGCCCCTGCCTGCGCAGGTTGCGCTTGACCTGATACATCGCCGCATCGGCGGCATTGAGCAGATCTGACGGGCTGCGGCCGTCATCGGGGAAATAGGCGATGCCGATACTCAACGAGGTAATGATGCTCCGCCCTTCGCTCAGGCGGATCGGCAACTTCATGCTGGCGGCAATCTTCTCGGCAATGCGCAAGGCATCTTCGCGCGTGTGCAGCGGCGCCAGCAGCACCGCGAACTCGTCCCCGCCCAGACGGGCGACCAGGTCATTCTCGCGCAGTTGCGCGCGCACCCGCATGGCTACGCTGATCAGCACTTCATCGCCCGCGGCATGGCCAAAACTGTCGTTGACCTCCTTGAAGTTGTCACTGTCGAGAAACAACAGTGCCAAATGCTCCTGGTGCTTGTCGGCATTACGCAGGGTGCGGCTCAGGCGGCCCTCGAAAAACGCCCGGTTCGGCAGACCGGTAAGGCTGTCATGGCTGGCCTGGTGGGCAAGGCTTTCATTTTCGCTTTGCAGGTGGCTTTGCCAGGACTCCAGCTCGTCAAGCAGGGCGTTGAAGTCATTGCCCAGTTCGTTGAGCTCGGCAATCTGCGCCGCTGGCACGCGGCGGTCGAAGCTACGTTCGCGGCGCGCGGCATGAGCGACATTGGCCAGACTGCGCAGAGGCCCGACAATATCGCCAAACATCCGCCGCGACAGATAGAGGGCGCTAAAAGCACTGAGTGCCGTGCACAGGAGGATGCCGGCCAGGCCACTGAGCAGGAAGCGCACCAGGCTACCGCCCTGGCCCACCAGTTCAATGTGCCCGACCTGCTGGCCCTGGTGCAGCACCGGCAAGACGATCGGTTCTTCCAGCAGGCTGCGGGCAATCACTTGCTCGGTCTGCGCCAGCAAGCCGCTCTCACTGCGCTGCCAGCGGGCCAACAGTACACCGTCATCATCGAAAACCTTGGCATCGGCCACCTCTTCAGTGGTGGCGATCAGTGCCAGCGCCTCGTTGGCCGCACCGGCATCGTTGAACACCACCGCTGCTTCCACGGTGTAGTTGATCGAACGGGCAATCAGGTGCAGGTTGTGATTGGCGTACACACGCAAGGCCAATACGCCGAGCACGGTCAGGGAAACGCCGGCCAGGCCGACCGCCAGCAGCGCGACGCTCAGGTGGCGGCGACCGAGGACGGCACGCAGGGTCGGGCGCTCGCGCCCCTTGCCAAAACCGATCATGGTTGCGCCGCCCGTCGCCGCGATAGCTGCAGCACACTGGGGTGAATCCGCACACCGCTACGCGCTACCGAGTCGAGGTTGACGTCAAAGGCTACCTGGCGGTCGCTGACCCGCAGGCAGAACAGGCTGCCAACCGTGCACGGGTCGTCGGCTTCGCTCATGCTCAGGACCGGATGGCCGCTCACTGCAGTGAACAGCCGGGCGCGTTCGTCCTGGCCGAGCTTGCCGATATAAATCGCATCGCATTCATTGGCGATACGCGGGTCGTCGGCCAGCAAGCGGCGCACCTGTACCGGGCGGCCGGTGGCCTGGGTAGTGCCCTTGACCAGGTCGTCGGCGTATTCGGTCGGGCCGATCAGGCACAAGCGCAGTTGCGCCGGCTCAACCGGCCAGCGTGCATAGCTGAGGATACCCAGCACCACCTGGGTGACGGCCTTGGCCCGCTGCTCGGCCAAGTTCGAAGTGGATCCAGCCTCGGCACCGGCCTGCGACGCGAACAGCAACAACAATGCGGTCAGCAGCGAACGCGTCAGGCTCCTCACGCGTCCCGATGTCGGGGCGGCCAGATTCATGAAGGAAATCTCTTAAGACCATGCAGGATGATGCCGCAACGATAGCACAGAGGCCGATTTTCCAGCGAGGCAGCAGCCCGCCGATGATCCGGTAAAAGGCCGAATCGCCGTGGTTATACCTGCTCCAGCATCAGCCCGGAGATCCGTTTGACCTTGCGCCGCACCGCGTCCTCGAACACGCCCTGTCGCGGCTCGATCAAACTGAAGCAGGTCTTGGCCCGGGTGATACCGGTGTAGATCAACTCCTTGGTCAACACCGGGTTCAGGGCGTCCGGCAGCACCAGCGCAGTATGGGTGAACTCCGAGCCCTGGGACTTGTGCACGGTCATGGCGAATACCGTTTCGACTTCGTTGAGACGGCTGGGCAGGACGAAACGCACACCGCCGTGCCCGTCGTTGCGGGCGAAAGCCACCCGCAGCACGTGCTGCCCGTCATGCTGCTCGTCCGGCAGGCGCAGGGCGATGCCGATATCGCCATTCATCAGGCCCAGACCGTAGTCGTTGCGGGTCATCAGCACCGGACGGCCTTCATACCAGGGCTGTTCACTGTCGATCAGCCCGGCGGCGCCGAGTACCCGGCCAACCCGCTGGTTCAGGCCCTCGACACCCCAGGGCCCCTTGCGCACGGCGCAGAGCAACTGGAAGGTCTCGAAGCCTTGCAGCACCTGCATGGCCCAGGTCTCCCAGCGCGGATCCTCCACCGGCGTGCCAAGTGGCGGGCGCTGCTGGCGAAGGGTCTGCAGGTAGCTGCGATAGCCCTGGGGCCCGGCGTTGCCGCGGCCCAGGCCTTCGAGCAGCAAGCGATCGAAGTTGCGGTCCTGCTCGCCGCGCAGGCTCAGGGCAAACACATCGTCCTGCTTGTGGTTGAGCAGGGCCCGTGCCTGTTCGGCATCCTGGCGGTTGACCAGGCGCGCCAGCTGGCCGATGCCACTGCCTTCGCCGAAGCGCCGCGAGTAGCGCAACATCACCACTTGCTGCGCCAGGGGATACTGCCCGGCGCTGCCAGGCAGCAGCTCGCTGGCGGCCAGGGCTTCGCCACTGACCTGCTCCAGCCAGGCCTGCGTCTCGGGGCTATAGCGCCCGGCTTCGGCATCGCGGCACAGGTCACCCAATACCGCGCCGGCCTCCACCGAGGCCAGCTGGTCCTTGTCGCCCAACAGCACCAGGCGTGCGTGAGGTGGCAAGGCGCCAAGCAGGTTGGCCATCATCTCCAGGTCAATCATCGAGGCTTCGTCGACCACCAGCACATCCAGCGGCAGCGGGTTACCGGCATGGTGACGGAAATGCCGCGAGCCCGGGCGACTGCCGAGCAGGCGGTGGACGGTGGAGACGTCGGTGGGAATGTTCTCACGAACCTCGGCGGCCACCGCCAGGCGCTCGACCTGCTGGCCGATGGATTCGGTCAGGCGCGCGGCGGCCTTGCCGGTCGGCGCTGCCAGGCGGATGCGCAGCGGGCGGCCGGCCTCGACGGCGGGCGCTTGCAGCAAAGCCAGCAAACGCACCACCGTGGTGGTTTTGCCGGTGCCCGGCCCGCCGGTGATAATGCTGAAAGCGCTGCGCGTAGCCAGGGCGCAAGCGAGCTTTTGCCAATCCACCTGGCCAGTGGGCGCACCGCCGTCGAACAGTTGCGCCAACCGCGCGCAAAGGTCCACCGGGGTTGGCTCGACCTGCTGCAGGCGCTCGCGCAAGGCGTTGTCGATCCGCCGCTCGTAGGCCCAGTAACGGCGCAGGTACAGGCGCTGGCCGTTGAGCACCAGCGGGCGCGCGCTGTCTTCATCGCTGCCGCCATGGGCCACCAGGCGACTGCGGCTCAGTTGCTGCAGCCAGGTGTCGAGCGCCAGGCGCTCAAGCAGTTGCGATGGCAACAGCAACGGCCCGGCCAGGGCATCGCCTTCGGGCGGCAGCGACAGGGCGAAATCCGGTTCGGCCAGGGTTTCGCCCAGGTCCAGGCACACATGGCCGTGGCCCAGTTGATGGCTGGCCAGGGCCGCTGCCAGCAACACCAGGGGTTCGCCGCCCGGGTCGCGCTCGCCGAGAAAACTCACAAAGGCCCGATCCAGCGCACGTAGCCAGCCCCGTTCGACCCAGCGATCAAGCAAGGCAAGCAGGTCGGCGCTCTTGCCCAACGGCTCCAGCGCCGCCAGGTGGCGGGCATCCAGCGGCGTCGGCAACAGGTCGTCGAGGCTACGGCTCATGGTGCGTCTCCGAGAAACAGGTCGTGTTGTTGCGGGGTGCTGACACCGCGGAACAGGGCATCGAGCTGCTCGATCAGCTCACGCGGTGGCTTGGCGAAATACAAGCCGCGGGATGCCGAATCGACACCGCGCAGGAAGATGAACAGCGCGCCGCCGACATGCCGGTCGTAGTCATAACCGGGTAGCCGTGCGCGCAACTGTCGGTGCAGGGCCAGCAGGTAGAGCACGTACTGCAGGTCGTAGCGGTGGCTGAGGATCGCCCCTTCCATGGCCAGTTCGCTGTAAGCCTGGTCATCAGGGCCGAGCCAGTTGGATTTGTAGTCCGCTACGTAGTAGCGGCCGTCATGTTCGAAGGCCAGGTCGATAAAGCCCTTGAACATGCCATTGAGCAGCGCCGGTTGCGCGGCCAGGCGCGCGACGCCCTGATGGGTGTATTCGCACACCAGTTGATCGAGCCTGCCAACATCGACCTTGTGGCTGGCAAACCAGAACTCCATTTCAATCTGGTACTGGTCCAACTGGCTCAAGGACAACGGCGAACTGTCGGGCGACAGGGCCATGGGTTGCTCGAGCAATTGCTGCAACCATTGGCTGAGGGTCGGGATCCAGCCGGTCCAGTCGCGGCGGTTGCAGCGCTGGCCAACAGTGCGGGTCAATTGCTCGGGGGCAGCGCTGACCTGGGCGAAACCTTCATGACCGGCCCATTCGAGCAGGCCGTGGAGGAAGGTGCCGGGGTTCGGCCCACGGGGGAAGCGATGAATATCACCGCTGCCGGGCATGACTTCACGCAACTGCTGCAAATCGGGCCGCTCGTCATCGAGCAGTTGTTGCGCCTGGGAGCTGTCGGCTGCCAGGGTCATGGCCTCTTCGCCGATACGCAAGGCGCTGTAGGAAGCGATCCACCAGTTTTCCGCAGCCCGGCGTTTGGGCTGGCGTGCGGGCAGCAATTCGGCCTGGTTGCGTGGGGCGCTGTAGGCCTGTTCATCGGGCGCTGGCAAGGCGATGCTGGCGATCGATAGGCAACCGGATTGCAAGGCCTGCAGCCAATCGCCCAACTGGGTCGAGGCTGGCAAGGCGCTGCCGCCGCCCAACAGGTAACCCAGGGCCGAACGGTGCAAGGTCGAGGTCTTGCCGGTGCCACGCTTAAGGTCGGCGACACCAAGCCAGCAGGCATGCTGGGCGCGGGTCAGGGCCACGTACAGCAGGCGCAAGTCCTCGGCCAGGCGCTCATCGTCGGCCAGGGCGATCTGCTCGGCATCCGGGGTCAGGGTCAGGTGCGCCTGGCCTTCGCTGTCGTGCCAGGCCAGGGGCAAGCGCGAACCATCCACCGGCTTGCTGGTGCAGATGAAGGGCAGGAACACCAAGGGATACTCCAGGCCCTTGGACTTGTGGATGGTCACCACCTTGACCAGTTGCTCATCGCTTTCCAGACGCAGGATCTGCTCCTCGCCGGCCTGCCCGGAGCTGGCCAGGTGCTCGCCCAGATGACGAATCAACGCCTGCTCACCATCGAGCTCGGTAGCCGCCTGTTGCAGCAGTTCGGCCAGGTGCAGCAGGTTGGTCAGCACCCGCTCGCCATCGCTGCGGGCGATCAACACCTGCGGCAGGTCGAAGTCGTGCAGCAGGCGCCGCAGCATCGGCAACACCCCCTGGCTGCGCCAGATCAGCCGGTACTGGCGGAACTGCATGACCCAGCGTTCCCAGACCCGCTCATCCTGGTTCAATTGTGCCAGGGCGCTGAGCGGCAAGTTGAGGGTGATGCTCGCCAGCGCGGCCTTGAGCAGGCGCTCGGCGTCCGGCTCGGCGCAGGCTTTGAGCCAGGCCAGCAGGTCATGGGCCTCCTGGGCGGCGAACACCGAGTCCTTGTCCGACAGGTACACGCTGCGTACATCGCGAGCTGCGAGTTCGGCTCGGATCAACTGCGCCTCGCGGCCATCGCGTACCAGAATGGCGACGTCCGACGGCAGGCAGCCGCGCAGTGGCTGATCAGCCTGAACGAAACCACTGCGCCCCTGCTGCCCGCCATTGAGCAGGGCGACGATCTGGCTGGCGCAGCTGGCGGCCAGTTGCTGGCGATAAACGGCGCCGGATACCGGCTCTTCACTGCTCAGTTGCCAGAGATTCAGTGCGGGTACCGGCGAGCCATCGACCTGCAACTGCTCGCTACGGCCCTTGGCCTTGACCTCGAGAAACGGCACCGGGTTATCGCTGCCGTCGCGAAACAGGAAGGCGCCACGCCCCTGCTCACGCACCTCGGCCTGCATGAACACATGATTGACCGCCGTGACCATGGCCTGGCTTGAGCGGTAGTTGGTATCGAGGCTGTGCAGGCGCCCGGCCGTGGCCCGCCGTGCCCCCAGGTAGGTGAAGATGTCGGCGCCGCGGAAGGCATAGATCGCCTGCTTGGGGTCGCCGATCAGGAACAGGCCGGTGTCGCGAACGTTCTCTTCAATCCGGTAGATGCGCTGGAAGATCCGGTACTGCACCGGGTCGGTGTCCTGGAATTCATCGATCAGTGCCACCGGGAACTGCTCGCGGATCAGCCCGGCCAGGCGCTCGCCGGCATCGCCATGCAGCGCATGGTCGAGGCGCAGGAGCATGTCGTCGAAACCCATCTCGGCGCGGCGGCGTTTCTCCTGTTCGAAGCGTGCGCCAACCCAGGCGGCGGCATGTTCGAGCAGACAGGCATCGGGAGTGGGCAGCCCCTGGAGCTGATCACGCAAACCTTCCATTGCCTGCAATGCCGGGTGACTTGGCGCTTCGCCCTTCCAGGCTTCGGCCATGCCGGCGCGGGTAAAGCGACTGAAGCCGGTACCCAGGTCCAGCTCCAACGCCTGATCGTCCTCGGCCCAGGCCTTGAGCTTTTCACACCAGGGCTCGAAGTAGCGCGCTTGCATCTTGCGCCCGTCGACCTGCTTGGCGGCCAGGCCCTCACGACAGATCTGCAGCAACTCGCCGGACCACTGCGCCCAGGGCGCCTTGAGCGTGCGCAGCAATTCAGCGCGTTGCTCCAGCACCGCGTCGATCAGCGCCTGCGGCTCTTCTTCATTGCTGTCGATGTGCTGGCGCCCGAACAGCGCGCGCACCCGTGGCAGCAAGGCTTCGGGGCTGACCCAATGGGTGCGTACCCAGGCCAGCGCATCGCCCTGCATGCTGTAGCAGAAGCGTCGCCAGTAGTCACGCATGACCTGGCCCAGCAGGTCGCTATGGTCGGTTTCCAGGGTCTGGGTAAACAGGCTGCCGCTGTCGAAGGCATGCTCGCGCAGCATACGCTGGCACCAACTGTGGATGGTCGATACCGCGGCTTCGTCCATCCACTGCGCGGCCACGTCCAGGCGGTTGGCACAGGCGGCCCACAGCGACGGCTCATAGTCATCGCGCAGTTGCTGGAGCAAGGGATCGGCTTCGCTCAATTCACCACGGAAGTAGCGCGCGGCTTCTGCCAGGCGGGTGCGGATACGCTCCCGCAGTTCCTTGGTAGCGGCGTCGGTGAAGGTCACCACCAGGATCTGGGGTGGCAACAGCTCGCGGCCAAAGCCCTGCTCGCCGCCATGACCAAGCACCAGGCGCAGGTACAACGCCGAGATGGTGAAGGTCTTGCCGGTCCCGGCGCTGGCTTCGATCAACTGGCTGCCGTGCAGGGGAAAAGTCAGGGCCAGGGGGGCTGGGGCAACAGCAAGGCTCATCGAGCGCTCTCCTCTTTGCCCAGCGTCTGCCAGGGCGCTTCGAACATCGGGCGGTACAGGGCTTCGCACCAGCCTTCGAACTCTTCACTGGCACTGAGTGCGGCAAAATCGCTGAACTGCCGGGCCAGCGCGGTGCTTTCGCTGCGTTCGCCGAAGCTATTCTGGCCATCGCCGTCGTAAGCCTTGGCCGCCGCGGCCAGGGCCTTGTCTGGATCGCTCTGGGCCAGCCAGGCAAAGGCGGTCTTGACGGCTACCGGCAGGGGCGCATTCATACCGGCCTGGCGGGCCAGCAACAGATCACCCAGCAGCTCGGCGGCGCGGGCCTGCTCCAGGGGCGCGAGCAACAGGGTGATGTCGGTGGCGACCACCGCGCTATGCAGCTTCAGGCCAACCGCACAGGCCGCCAGGTGCATGACCCAGGTCGGCGTCAGACGGTGCCATTTGAGGGTGCGGCCACTGCTGATGCCGTTGGGCAAGGTAGTGATGCTCAGCAGCGAATCATCTTCACGCTGATAGACCCGGCCCAACCAACCTTCGAGCTTGAGCTGGCGGTACTCGAAACGGATTGGCAGGGCGTTGTCCACAGGTATCGGCCATTGCTGCAGCAACTGTTGATAACGCTGCAGCACGCCGGGCAACGGCTCGATCAGTTCGGCCTGCAGGCAATCTCCGAAGCCTGCCAGCGGCAACAGCCCGTAGCCCTGCAAACGCCGGGCCTGGGTGGTCAGTGCCCGCTCGCTGTCTTGCGGGTCGGCCAGGGCTGCGGCCAGCAGGCTTTCGCTCAGGCTGTAGCGCTGCAGGGCATCGAGCACAAACGGCTCTTCATCGGCCAACGGCGCTTCCACCGACTCGAAGAACACTTTCAAGCGTTGGCTGAAAAAGTGCCGAAGCGGATGGCGGAGAAAGTCCTGCAGCAAGGTCAGGGTCAGCGGTTCATCGCTGCTGTACGGCGGCAGCTCATCCTCTGGCTTGAGCTGTTGCTCGTCAGGCAGATGCAGCGTGCGCCACTCGCGGGCATAACTGAACAGGCCGCTGCCTTTGTGGAAGTAGCGCGCACTGAAGGGCTGCAATGGATGCTCCACGGTCAGGGCATGCAGCAACTGCTCACCGGCATTGAGCTTGCCGCCAGCGGCAGCGCCGGCCAGGCGCCAACCGGCAGCCAGGTGGTCGCGCAACTGGCCGATCAGCACCGAGGCCGGGCGTTCGCTGTTGTCGCGGATGCTGCGCCCGACCCAACTGACGTACAGCTGGTCACGGGCCGAAAGCAGCGCTTCGAGCAACAGGTAACGGTCGTCCTCACGCCGCGAACGATCACCCGGACGGTAGTCACTGCCCATCAGGTCGAAGTCCAGCGGCGGTTGCGCACGAGGATAGTCGCCATCGTTCATGCCCAACAGGCAGACCACCTTGAACGGAATCGCGCGCATGGGCATCAGGGTGCAGAAGTTCACTGAACCGGCAAGAAAGCGCTGGGACAAGCGGCCCTGGTCGAGCCCGGCCAACCAGGCTTCACGCACCACGGTGAGCGGCAGCAAGTCTTGCAGGCCAACTGATTCACAGGTCTGCAACCAGGTTTCACGCAAGGTCTGCAGTTGCACCAGCAGATAGTCGTCATGCTCGGTTTCTGCGAAGAAGAACACTTGCAGCAAGGCATGCAGGCGCTCGCCCCACTCGGCCGCCGTTGCCGCTTGAGACAGTTGTTCGTGGGCGATTTCCAGAGCGTCGAGCAAGGCCACCAGCGGGCCGATCAAGGCAGCATCCAGGCCGCCGATTTCATCGAATGGCTCGATACCATCACACCCTTCACCGACACCGACGGCGTACCCCAGCAGCATGCGTCGCAAGCCGAATCGCCAACTGTTCTGTTCGAGGTTTGCCGGCAAGCCGAGGCCGGCGCGCTGCTCGGCGTTCAGCCCCCAGCGGATACCGGCACCTTCGATCCAGCGGTGCAGGGTTGGCAGATCGCTTTCCTTGATGGCGAAGCGCGCACGCAAGGCGGGCACATCCAGCAGGTCGAGGATCTCGCTGACCGCGAAACGGCTGTCGGGCAACTTCAGCAGGTGTTCCAGGGCAATCAGCAGCGGGTCGCGGCCACGCTGGCCCTGGTCGGTCAGGGTGAAGGGGATGAAACGCGGGTCGTTGCGGTCCAGCTGGCCGAACACGGCGCGGATGTGCGGTGCATAAGTGTTGATGTCCGGGAGCATGACGATGATGTCACGGGGGCGCAGCGTCGGGTCGGCACTGAAGCGGGCGAGCAACTGGTCGTGGAGGATTTCCACTTCACGCTGCGGGCTGTGGCCGACATGGAAACGTACCGAGCGATCTTTGCCTGGGTCGACGTCTGGCCAACGCTCGCGGGTTTCAGCCAGCGGACGCAATTCAAGAATGTCGTCCTGCAACTGGTTGAGCAGGGTCTTGGGCTCGTTGTCGCTGAACAGGTCTATGCGCCCGTCGCTGAAGGCTGCGCGGTAACTGCCAGGGTCGTCATAGCTGTCGAGCAGGTTGATGTAGTCGCGGCCCTGCTTGCCCCAGGCGGCCAACAAGGGATGAGCATGCTGGTGCAGGGTTTCGGCGTCGATCAGGCTGGGCATGCCCTGCTTGCGTTGCTGGCGCTTGTATTGATGGCGCAGCAGGTCCTTGTCGGCAACGATGTCGGCCCAGTGATGACGGCAGGGGTTGTGCACGCAGAGCAGCACCTGGCTGAAACGAGCCAGGCCGGCCAGCGCTTCCAGCGCCTGGGCGGGCAGCGAGGAAATGCCGAAGACGATGACGCGTGACGGTAAGCCAGGCGGTGCCTGCTCCAGGCTGTTGATGCGCTCGATGAAGCGTTGATGGACACCGGCGCGGCTCTGGGCCATGCCCTCTTCTCCGACATCCAGCAGCAAGGCGCGCCACAATTCGGCCTGCCAGCAGTTGGCGGGCGGCAGTGGCTTTGATTCGCCACGGGCGGTATTGAGCACATGGCGCCCGGCTGCCCAGTCCTTGAGCCAGTCGGCACGATACACCTGATATTGGTCGAACAGGTCGGCCAGGCGTTCGGCCAACTGGTAGCGCTTGCGCAGGTCGTTGTCGTCGGTGAGAAAGCGCTGCAAGGGCTCGAAATGCGGTTTGTCGATGACCTCCGGCAGCAGGCGCATCAAACGCCAGGTCAGCGGCGCCTTGTCGAGCAGCGATACCTCGGGGATTTCTTCGCGGCCCAGCACCTTGCGGTACAGCTGCCACATGAAACTGCCGGGCAGTTGCACCTCGACTGCGGCGGCGATGCCGCAGCCGCCTTGATCGTCGTCTTGAGGGTCTTCGGCCAAGGCCAGCTTCAGCCACTGGGCGATGCCGTTGCTTTGCACCAGGGCGATTTCGTTTTCCAACGGTGCCAGCGGGTAACGCCGCATCCAGCTCACCACCAGGCTGCGCAGTTCATCCAGGCGGTTGCCGTGAACCACCATGAATCCTGGTATGAGTGGGTTTGCGTGCGGCATTGGGCATCCTTGAGGCTGTGCGGGCAGGGGGAAACCTTATCATGCTCCGGGCGTCTGGCTGCCTTGCGCAACAGCCAGAAAGACAAAACCCCTACCTGCGTACGCAGATAGGGGTTTCGGAATTTAATCTTGACGATGACCTACTCTCAC
>NZ_JANAVH010000019.1:0-68549 GCF_024213215.1 Pseudomonas sp. SBB6
GGAATAGCTCAGTTGGTAGAGCACGACCTTGCCAAGGTCGGGGTCGCGAGTTCGAGTCTCGTTTCCCGCTCCAAATAAAGAAACGCCGTTCGTTTGAACGGCGTTTTTTTTCGTCTCGATTATTTAATCGCTGTCTGCGGGCGGCAGGGCTGTTGTCAGCCCTGCGCACCTTCATCGCTTAATGCTTGCTGTCGTCGTCCGACATGCTCAGCAGCTGTTTTTCCTGGTTCCAGTCGAAGGGCTCGTCATTCTGCTCGGCTTCGAAGCGGCGCTCTTCCAGTTCCTGGTACATGTCCAGCTCGTTCTCCGGCATGAAGTGCAGGCAGTCGCCGCCAAAGAACCACAGCAGGTCGCGTGGCACCAGGTGAGCAATTTGCGGGTAGCGCTGGATGACCTGGCAGATGATGTCCTGGCCAAGATAGGTACTTTCCGGGTCGACCGGCAGTTGCAGCATCAGCTCGTCGAAGCGCTCCAGAAACAGCGCGTGGCTTTCTTCCGGTACCTGCTCGGCTTCGCCCAAGGCAACCAGGATGGTGCGCAGGTGGGTGAGCAGGGCGAGATGATATTCCAGGCGATCGGTAGCCATGCTGGCAATCCTCTTGAGCAAAAACGGGCGCGGGAGTATACGGCTCCCGGCGCCCGATGTCCCGGCTCTTAGCGAATCTTGCCGTCGGCCGGTAGCAGTTCCTCCTTGTTGAAGGCGTCCACATCGATCACCCGGCGGCGTGCCGTTTCAGCGGCATGCAGGCTTTGCGCCTCAACGGCTTGCAGCACGCCGGCATGCAGGGCGGCATCGATTGCCGATTCGCCCGGGGCGGGGGCGACCTGGCCGCTCTTGAGTGCCTGATGCAGCTTTTTGCGCAGTGGCTCGCTTGCGCTGAGTTGCTCGTAGGCCTGTTGCAGGGCCGCAACCGGGTCACCCTCCGCTTGCGGTCGGTAGCAACCGGCAAGCAGTTCTTCCAGGGCCGGGTCGCCCTTGGCGCGGCCAATCAGTTCGGCGATCTCGGCGTCCAGTTCATCGCTTGGCCCGCTGTGGCGGCGCCCGAACGGGAACACCACCAGGCGCAGGGCGCAACCGAGCAAGCGATTGGGGAAGTTGTCGAGCAGCCGGTCCAGGGCTTTTTCGGCCTGGCCGAGGCTTTCTTCCATGGCCCAGCGCAATAGCGGTTGCAGGTGCTCGGGCGAGTTCAGATCGTGGTAACGCTTGAGTGCGGCCGAGCCTAGGTACAGGTGGCTGAGCACATCGCCCAGGCGCGCCGACAGACGTTCGCGGCGTTTGAGTTCGCCGCCGAGCAGCATCATGCACAGGTCCGCCAGCAGGGCGAAGGCCGCCGCCTGACGGTTGAGGGCGCGGAAGTAACCCTGGCTCAAGGCATCGCCCGGGACTTTCTCGAAGTGACCCAGGCCCAGGCCGAGCACCAGGGTGCTGGCGGCGTTGCCCACGGCAAAGCCGATGTGCTGCATGAGCAGTTGGTCGAACTCCTTGAGTGCCTGGTCGTGGTCCTCGCGGCCGGCCAAAGCCATTTCCTTGAGCACGAACGGATGGCAGCGAATCGCGCCCTGGCCGAAGATCATCAGGTTGCGCGAGAGGATGTTGGCACCCTCGACGGTAATAAAGATCGGCACGCCTTGCCAGTTGCGCCCCAGGTAGTTGTTCGGGCCCATGATGATGCCCTTGCCGCCATGCACATCCATGGCGTGCTGGATGCACTCACGGCCGCGCTCGGTGAGGTGGTACTTGAGGATCGCCGAGAGCACCGAGGGTTTCTCGCCCAGGTCCACGGCTTTGGCGGTGAGCAGGCGCGCACTGTCCATCAGGAAGGCGTTGCCGCCGATGCGCGCGAGGGATTCCTGGATACCTTCGAAGGCCGCCAGTGGCACATTGAACTGCTCACGGATACGCGCATATTGGCCGGTGACCAGGCTGGTGTATTTGGCCGCGCCGGTGCCCACTGCCGGCAGGGAGATCGAGCGGCCCACCGACAGGCAGTTCATCAGCATCATCCAGCCCTTGCCGAGCATGTCCTGGCCGCCGATGAGGAAGTCCAGCGGCACGAACACATCCTTGCCGCTGTTGGGGCCGTTCATGAACGCCGCGCCCAACGGCAGGTGGCGCTTGCCGATCTCGACGCCGGGGATGTCGGTGGGGATCAGTGCCAGGCTGATGCCCAGTTCTTCCTTGTCGCCCAGCAGGTGTTCGGGGTCGTAGGCCTTGAAGGCAAGACCCAGCAGGGTGGCGACAGGGCCGAGGGTGATGTAGCGCTTTTCCCAGTTGAGGCGCAGGCCGATGACTTCCTCGCCTTGCCACTGGCCTTTGCAGATGACGCCGGTATCGGGCATGGCGCCAGCATCGGAGCCGGCCAGCGGGCCGGTAAGGGCGAAGCAGGGAATCTCGTCACCACGGGCCAGGCGCGGCAGGTAGTGATTGCGCTGCTGGTCGGTACCATAGTGCAGTAGCAGTTCGGCCGGGCCGAGGGAGTTGGGCACCATGACTGTCGAGGCGAGGTCGCCGCTGCGGGTCGCCAGCTTCATCGCCACCTGCGAGTGGGCATAGGCCGAGAAACCCTTGCCGCCGTACTCCTTGGGGATGATCAAGGCGAAGAAGCCATGGCGCTTGATGTGCTCCCAGGCCGCGGGCGGCAGGTCCAGGTCCTGGCCGATCTGCCAGTCGCTGACCATGGCGCAGAGTGCTTCGGTGGGGCCATCGATAAAGGCCTGTTCTTCTTCAGTGAGTTCGGCCTTGGAATAGCCGAGCAGGGTGTTCCAGTCCGGGCGGCCGCTGAACAACTCGCCGTCCCACCACACGGTGCCGGCGTCGATGGCTTCGCGTTCGGTCTGCGACATCGGCGGCAGGGTGCGCTGGAACCAGCCGAACAACGGTGCGCTGAGCACGTTGCGGCGCAGGTCGGGGAGCAGCAGCGGGACGGTCACGGCGGCCAGCAACAGCCAGAAGATCGTCAGCAACCAGCCCGGTGAATGGCTGAAAATGCCCATCGCCAGCAGGTACAGGGCGACGATGCCCAATGCTGGCAAGGCGGCAATGCGACGGTGGGCCAGGTAAGCCACGCCGATCACCAGGACCACTAACCACAACAGCAACATAGGAAGTTCCTCCGTGAAACATCGGGGCATTTCGCCATCCATCGAAGCTTAGACCGCATCGGCTAAACGGCTTGTCTGAACAGTGACAGGACATGACCTCAGGAGTTCGCCTGAATGCCAGACGATTGCCAGCGTGATCGCCTGGAGTAGACTGGGCGACCGGTCAAACCAATAGGGATATGTCATGCTCAAGATCTGGGGTAGGAAGAACTCGACCAATGTCAGGAAAGCACTGTGGTGTGCCGAAGAGCTTGGCCTTGAGTATGAGTCGATAAATGCCGGGGGCGCCTTCGGCCTGGTCAATGACCCGCAATACCGGGCATTGAACCCCAACGGCCTGGTGCCGATGATCGAAGACGACGGTCTGGTGCTTTGGGAGTCCAATGCCATCGTTCGCTACCTGTGCGCGCAATACGGTAGCGCGTCGGGTTGGTATGAGACGGACGCGCGCAAGCGCGCCGAGGCGGACAAGTGGATGGACTGGGCCACCTCGTCGCTCGCCACGCCGTTTCGCCCCTTGTTCTGGGGCATGGTGCGCACGCCTGAAGAGCAGCGGGATTGGCTGGCAATCAACGCCGCGCACAAGACCTGCGCGCAGCTGCTTTCGATTGCAGATCAGGCCTTGGCCAATTCGCCGTATCTGTCCGGCGATACCCTGGGCATGGGCGACATTCCGCTGGGCTGTTTTGCGTATGCCTGGTTCGAGATGCCTATCGAGCGTCCCGAAATGCGTCACCTGCGCGCCTGGTATGAACGCTTGCGGGAGCGCCCGGCGTACCAGGCGGCAGTGATGACCGCACTGACCTGATCGCTGTTGATCGGGTAACTACGGTCAATCTGATAGTTATTATCGATACACATGACTGTACTTGTCCGGTCTGCACAAGCACCATGGTCATATTCACTGCGGCCGGCCTTGCCCGGCCGCGTCTAGAACCTTCCACACTGGTACGCGACCCGCTATGAGTTCTGCTCTGTCCATAAGGCAGCTAACCAAAACCTACGGCAACGGTTTCCAGGCCCTCAAGGGTATTGACCTGGATGTCGCCGAAGGTGACTTCTTCGCCTTGCTCGGCCCCAATGGCGCCGGTAAATCCACCACCATTGGCATCCTTTCGACCCTGGTCAACAAGACCAGCGGCAGCGTGAATATTTTCGGTCACGACCTTGATCGTCAACCCGCCGCGCTCAAGCGTTGCATTGGCGTGGTGCCGCAGGAATTCAACTTCAACCAGTTCGAAAAGACCTTCGACATCGTCGTGACCCAGGCCGGCTACTACGGCATTCCGGCCAAGGTGGCCAAGGAGCGTGCCGAGCAGTACCTGACCCAGCTCGGCCTGTGGGACAAGCGCAATGCACCGTCGCGTGCGCTGTCCGGCGGCATGAAGCGCCGCTTGATGATCGCGCGCGCCCTGATACACGAGCCGCGCCTGTTGATCCTCGACGAGCCCACCGCGGGCGTCGACATCGAGCTGCGCCGTTCGATGTGGAGCTTCCTTACCGAGCTCAACCAGAAAGGCATCACCATCATCCTCACCACCCATTACCTGGAAGAGGCTGAACAGCTGTGCCGCCACATCGGCATCATCGACCACGGCACCATCGTCGAGAACACCAGCATGCGTGCCTTGCTGAGCAAACTGCATGTCGAGACCTTCCTGCTCGACCTCAAGCAGGACTTGCCCCAGGCGCCACACCTGGTCGGTTATCCGTGTCGTCTGATCACCCCGCACACCCTGGAAGTGCAAGTGGACAAGGAAGTGGGCATCACCGCGCTGTTCGGCCAGCTGGCGCTGCAGAACATCGAGGTGCAGAGCCTGCGCAACAAGACCAATCGTCTCGAGGAGCTGTTCGTGTCCCTGGTTGAGAAAAACCTGGCAAAGGTGGCGGTATGAGTTCGGAACTGAGCGCCAACCTGGTCGCCCTCAATACCATCGTCTACCGCGAAGTACGCCGCTTCACCCGGATCTGGCCGCAGACCCTGCTGCCTCCGGCAATCACCATGGTTCTGTATTTCGTGATCTTCGGTAACCTGATTGGCCGGCAAATTGGCGACATGGGCGGTTTCACCTACATGGAGTACATCGTCCCGGGGCTGATCATGATGTCGGTGATCACCAACTCCTATGGCAACGTGGTGTCGAGCTTTTTCGGCAGTAAATTCCAGCGCTCGATCGAGGAGCTGATGGTGTCGCCGGTGTCGCCGCACACCATCCTCGTCGGCTACACCCTGGGCGGTGTATTGCGCGGCTTGGCGGTGGGGGTGATCGTCACGTTGCTGTCGTTGTTCTTCACCGACCTGCAGGTGCACCACCTGGGCGTGACCATTGTCGTGGTGCTGCTGACGGCGACGATCTTCTCGTTGCTGGGCTTCATCAATGCGGTGTTCGCACGCAACTTCGATGATATCTCGATCATCCCGACCTTCGTGCTGACGCCGCTGACCTACCTGGGCGGGGTGTTCTACTCGATTACCCTGCTGCCGCCGTTCTGGCAGACCGTGTCGATGGCCAACCCGGTGCTGCACATGGTCAACTCGTTCCGCTATGGCATTCTCGGCGTGTCGGATATCCGTATCGGCGTGGCCATCAGCTTCATGCTGGTCGCCACTGCGGTGCTGTATGTCGGTTGTACGCGCCTATTGGTCAGCGGGCGAGGAATGCGCACCTGATTGCTTGACCTTGCGCCGGCGCCACTGCCGGCCTACCCACCAGCGCCAGTAGAGCATGGTCAGGCAGTAGGCGAGGGCGCCGAGCAACACGCCACACACCACTGAACCGAGCAGGAACGGCTGCCACAAGGTCGACAACTGGTCGGTGATCCATTCGAAGGTCAGTTCTTCGGGCAGGCTGCGTGGCGGAATCTGCATCAGCCAGGCGCCCATCTGGTAGGTGCAGAAGAACACCGGCGGCATGGTGATCGGGTTGGTCAGCCACACCAGGCTGACCGCGATCGGCAGGTTGCCGCGCACCATGATCGCCAGGCTGGCGGCCAGTAGCATCTGCATCGGAACCGGGATAAAGGCGGCGAACAGACCGACGGCCATGGCCCGCGCAACCGAATGCCGGTTGAGGTGCCAGAGGTTGGGGTCGTGCAACAGCCGGCCGAGAAAGCGTAAGGATTTGTGTTCCCTGATGCTGGTCGGATCGGGCATGTAGCGTTTGAAGAGACGACGCGGCATGTGGGGTCTCGGCAATCTGAAGGGTGCCAGTATGCACGGATTCTAAAAGTGCCTTATTCAGACTTTGTGACAATTATTTAGCGAGCGCTTGCCGTCACTGATCTAAGCCTCAGGAGGTGGTTCACTTCTGGAGCTTCAACCTTATGCGCACAGGGATGTTGGCGCTTGCGCTCGGGCTGATCAGCCTCGGGTTTCTACCGGCTTTGCCGTCTGTCTGGGGACTTGTCCTGCTGACAGTTGTCGGCCTTTCCTGTTTGCCTTCGCGGCTTTGGCCAATCGGGCTGTTTCTGCTGGGGTTGAGCTGGGCCTGTGTCTCGGCGCAATCGGCGCTGGACCAGCGTCTGGCGGCAGAACTCGATGGCCGTACCTTGTGGATTGAAGGCCGGGTCACAGGCTTGCCGGAGCAGGGCGCGCGCTCGGTGCGCTTCGAGCTGAGCGCTGCCCACTCTCGCCGTGCGCAATTGCCCCGGCGAATACAGCTCAGCTGGTTTGGCGGGCCAGCGGTCAACAGCGGTGAGCGTTGGCGATTGGCCGTCAGCCTCAAACGCCCCTCCGGTTTGCTTAATCCTCATGGTCCCGATCAGGAAGCGAGCCTGTTGGCCCGGCGTATCGGTGCCACCGGCAGCGTCAAGGCCGGCGAGCGCCTGGCACCGGCGACAGCGGCCTGGCGCGATCACCTGCGCCAGCGCTTGTTGGCTGTGGATGCCCAAGGCCGGGAGGCGGCGCTGGCCGCGCTGGTACTGGGTGATGGCGGCGGGTTGGCGCGCGAAGACTGGCAGGCGTTGCAGGCAACCGGTACGGTGCACTTGCTGGTGATCTCTGGCCAGCATGTGGGACTGCTGGCCGGGTTGGTGTATGCCTTGATTGCCGGGCTGGCGCGCCTTGGCTGGTGGCCGTCAAGGCTGCCCTGGTTGCCTTGTGCCTGTGCGCTGGCACTTGCCGCCGCACTGGTCTACGGCGTGCTGGCCGGTTTTCAGGTGCCGGTGCAGCGTGCCTGCGTGATGCTGGCCATGGTGCTGCTCTGGCGCCTGCGTTTTCGCCATCTGGGCGTTGGCTTGCCGCTGTTGCTGGCGCTGAATGCGGTGTTGCTGTGGGAGCCGCTGGCCAGTTTGCAGCCGGGCTTCTGGTTATCGTTCGTGGCCGTGGCGATTCTGATCTTTACCTTCAGCGGCCGCCTTGGCGCCTGGAACCGGTGGCTGGCCTGGGGTCGCGCCCAGTGGTTGATCGCCATCGGCTTGTTGCCGGTGTTGCTCGCGCAAGGTTTGCCGGTGAGCTTGACGGCACCGCTGATCAACCTGCTGGCGGTGCCGTGGATCAGCCTTGCGGTGTTGCCGGCGGCGTTGCTCGGCACCCTGTTGCTGCCGGTGCCGTATCTGGGGGAGGGGCTGTTGTGGCTGGCCGGTGGCTTGCTCGACGGTTTGTTCCGGATGTTGGCAGAAGCCGCTGTCTGGCGCCCGGCCTGGCTGCCTGCGGCACTGCCTTTCTGGGGCTGGTTGCTGGTGTGCCTGGGAGCGTTCCTGCTGCTGTTGCCGCGCGGCTTGCCCATGCGCGCTCTCGGCTGGCCTTTGCTGCTGCTGGCGGCATTTGCGCCACGGGAGCGCGTACCCGAGGGCCAGGTGGAAGTCTGGCAACTGGATGTCGGCCAGGGGCTGGCGTTCATCTTGCGCACCCGTCACCACGCCATGCTCTATGACGCGGGCCCGGCCATGGGCGATTTCGATTTGGGCGAGCGGGTGGTGCTACCCAGCTTGCACAAGCTGGGTGTGCGCCAGCTCGACCTGATGCTTCTTAGCCACGCCGATGCCGACCACGCCGGCGGTGCTCGCGCCGTTCAGCGCGGTTTGCCGGTACTACGGGTGCTCAGTGGCGAAGCGTCGGCCTTGCCTGCTGTGCTACAAGCGCAATCTTGCGGTAGCGGAGAGCGTTGGCAGTGGGACGGGGTCAATTTTTCCCTCTGGCAATGGCATGACGCCGGTGATAGCAACCAGGATTCCTGTGTGTTGCTGGTCGAGGCGCAAGGCGAGAAGCTGCTGCTCACCGGTGATCTCGATGCCCGTGGCGAGCGGGCCTGGGGGCGGGATTGGCAGGCGGGCCAGGTCGATTGGCTGCAGTCGCCCCATCACGGTAGCCGCAGTTCCTCCAGTGAGGCGCTGTTGAGCGCAACCGCCCCGCGTGGCGTGCTGATCTCCCGGGGGCGCTACAACGCCTTCGGTCATCCTCACCCCGAGGTCATGGCGCGCTATCGGACGCACGGTATCCAGGCTTACGACAATGTCGAACACGGTGCGCTGCGCCTGCGCTTGGGGGCGTTCGGCGAGCCTGAAGGGCTGCGCGCCCAGCGGCGTTTCTGGCGTGAGCCGAGATGACGACCTTCGGCAGATGAGCCCCCTGGGGTCCTATGGTAAAGTGGCGGACTTTTTCGAGGGGATGCTTACTGTGTGGGAATTGGTCAAGTCCGGTGGCTGGATGATGCTGCCGATCATTCTGAGCTCCATCGCTGCCATGGCGATCGTCGCCGAGCGTCTCTGGACCCTGCGCGCCAGCCGGGTCACGCCACCGCATCTGCTGGGCCAGGTGTGGATGTGGATCAAGGACAAACAGCTCACCAGTGACAAACTCAAGGCCCTGCGCGCCGATTCGCCACTGGGCGAGATCCTCGCTGCGGGCCTGGCCAACTCGCGCCATGGCCGCGAGATCATGAAGGAATGCATCGAAGAGGCCGCCGGCCGGGTCATTCATGAGCTGGAGCGCTACATCAATGCCCTGGGCACCATCGCCGCCATGGCGCCGCTGCTCGGCCTGCTCGGCACCGTGCTGGGCATGATCGATATCTTCAGTGCCTTCATGGGCACCGGCATGACCACCAACGCGGCGGTGTTGGCCGGTGGTATCTCCAAGGCGCTGATCACCACGGCGGCCGGCCTGATGGTTGGTATCCCGGCGGTGTTCTTCCACCGTTTCCTGCAGCGCCGTATCGATGAGCTGGTGGTCGGCATGGAGCAGGAGGCGATCAAGCTGGTCGAAGTGGTGCAGGGCGACCGTGATGTCGACCTGGCCGAGGGCAAGGCGTGAAATTCCGGCGCAAGCCACGGGAGACCGTGGACATCAACCTGGCCTCGCTGATCGATGTGGTGTTTATCCTGCTGCTGTTCTTCGTGGTCACCACCACCTTCACCCGCGAAACCCAGTTGCGCGTCGAGCTGCCGGAATCGGTCAGCGGTGCGCCAGCGCCGGATTCCGAGCTCAAGCAGTTGGACATCACCATCAGCGCCGATGGCGTCTACTCGGTGAACAACCACCTGTTGCCCAAGAGCGACCTGGCGACCCTGACCGAAGCCCTGCAGCAGGAATCCGCAGGTGACACCAAATTGCCGTTGTCGATCAGCGCCGACGGCAAGACCCCGCATCAGGCGGTGGTGACTGCCATGGATGCGGCCGGCAAGCTCGGTTTCAGCCAGTTGCGCATGACCACGGTCGAGGCGGCTCAGGGGACGCCCTGATGGCTATTGCCGATCGCCTGCTCGATGCCTGGTACGCCGGGCATCCTGCCCTGGCCCTGCTGCGTCCACTTGAAGCCCTGTATCGCCGTGTGGTGCTGGGCAAGCGCGCGCGCTTTCTCAGTGGTGAAAGCCAGCGTTACCGCGCGCCGGTGCCGGTGATTGTGGTGGGCAACATCACCGTCGGCGGAACCGGCAAGACCCCGATGATTCTCTGGTTGATCGAGCATTGCCGTCAGCGCGGCCTGCGCGTCGGCGTGGTCAGTCGCGGTTATGGTGCCAAGCCACCGCAGTTGCCTTGGCGCGTGCGTGCCGAGCAGGGCGCGGCCGAGGCGGGCGATGAGCCTTTGCTGATCGTCCAGCGCAGCGGCGTGCCGCTGATGATCGACCCGGACCGCTCGCGCGCCGTACAGGCGTTGCTGGCCAGCGAGCCGCTGGACCTGATCCTTTGTGACGACGGCATGCAGCACTACCGCCTGGCGCGCGATCTGGAACTGGTGCTGATCGATGCCGCCCGCGGCTTGGGTAATCGCCGCTGCCTGCCAGCCGGCCCCTTGCGCGAGCCGGTGGAGCGCCTGCAGGAAGTTGACGCGGTGCTTTACAACGGCGCCACGGCCGATCGGGAAGACGCTTTTGCCTTTGTCCTGCAGCCTACCGCGCTGGTCAACCTGCGCAGCGGCGAGCGTCACCGCCTCGACTATTTCCCACCTGGCCAGGCCCTGCATGCCGTGGCCGGTATTGGCAACCCGCAACGTTTCTTCAACACCCTGCAGGGGCTAAACTGGCAGCCTGTGCCACACCCTTTTGCCGATCATGCCGAGTACAGCGGCCAGGCCCTGAGCTTCACGCCTGCGCTGCCTGTGGTCATGACCGAGAAGGACGCGGTCAAATGCCGCGCCTTTGCTGCTGACGACTGGTGGTACCTTGCGGTCGATGCTGTGCCTTCGCCGGGCTTCCAGGCCTGGTTCGATGCCCAGCTCGCTCGCTTGCTGCCCGGGTCGCAGCCCTCCTGATTCGTTTCTTTTCCGGCCATTGGCCCGAGGAATTTCCATGGACACCAAACTGCTCGATATTCTTGCCTGCCCGATCACCAAAGGCCCACTCAAGCTCAGTGCCGACAAGACCGAGCTGATCAGCAAGGGTGCCGGTCTTGCCTACCCGATCCGCGATGGCATCCCGGTAATGCTTGAAAGCGAAGCGCGTACCCTGACCGATGACGAGCGTCTGGACAAATGAGCCTGGCCTTTACCGTTGTGATTCCGGCGCGGCTCCGGTCGACCCGCTTGCCGGGCAAGCCGTTGCTGACGATTGCCGGCAAGCCGATGATCCAGCATGTCTGGGAACAGGCGTGCAAAAGCAGCGCCAGCCGCGTGGTGATCGCTACCGATGACGCGGGTATTTTCAAGGCCTGCGAGGCCTTCGGCGCCGAAGTGCTGATGACCCGCGAAGACCATGACTCCGGTACCGACCGCCTGGCCGAGGTGGCTGCCAAGCTGGGCCTGGCCGCCGATGCCATCGTGGTCAATGTTCAGGGCGACGAGCCGCTGATCCCGCCGGTGATCATTGATCAGGTGGCGGCCAACCTGGCGGCCCATCCTGAAGCTGGCATCGCCACCCTGGCCGAACCGATCAGCGACATCGAAGCGCTGTTCAACCCCAATGCGGTCAAGGTGGTCAGTGATTGCAACGGTCTGGCCCTGACCTTCAGCCGTGCCCCGTTGCCGTGGGCGCGTGATGCCTTCGCCCAAAGTCGTGAGCAAATGCCGCAAGACGTGCCGTACCGCCGTCACATCGGCATGTACGCCTACCGTGCTGGCTTCCTGCAGGATTTCGTCGCCTGGGGCCCGTGCTGGCTGGAGAGGACCGAAGCGCTGGAGCAATTGCGCGCGCTTTGGCATGGCGTGCGTATTCACGTCGCCGATGCAATCGATGCGCCGCCTGTGGGCGTCGACACCCCTGAAGACCTGGAGCGCGTGCGGCGCTTGCTGGAGGCCTGATGCGGGTACTGTTCGTGTGCCTAGGCAATATCTGCCGTTCACCCACCGCCGAAGGCGTGTTGCGTCACCAGTTGCAGGCTGAAGGCCTGGGCGAATTGATCGAGGTGGCTTCGGCCGGTACCGGTGACTGGCATGTCGGCAAGCAACCCGATACCCGGACCTGTCGTACCGCCCGCATACGTGGCTATGACTTGTCGCAGCAGCGTGCGCAACAGGTCAAGGCCGCGCACTTCAATGAATGCGACCTGATCCTGGCCATGGACAAGAGCAATCTTGGCCATCTGCGGGCAATGCAGCCTGCCGGGTCAAAAGCCGAGCTGGACTTGTTCCTGCGTCGCTATGAAGGTGCGCTGGATGAGGTGCCGGATCCTTACTACGGCGCCGAAGAGGATTTCGAGCAGGTCCTGGACCTGATCGAGGTCGCCTGTCGCCGCTTGGTCATCGAACTCAAGGGCCGTTTATGAGCGGGCAGTGGCAGCAACAAGTATCGCTCAAGCCGTACAACACCTTCGGCATTGACGTGAAGGCCCGCTATTTCACTGAAGTCCATAGCGACGATGAGGTGCGCCAGGCCTTGGCCCGGGCGAGTGAGCAGGGCGTACCGGTGCTGGTGGTCGGCGGTGGCAGCAACCTGCTGCTGACTGGCGATATCCAGGCGTTGGTTATGCGCATGGCCAGTCGTGGCCTGCGCATCCTGTCTGACGACGGTGAGCGGGTAGTGGTCGAGGCCGAAGCCGGTGAGCCCTGGCATCCGTTCGTGCAGTGGAGCCTGGCCCAGGGTCTGGCCGGGCTGGAAAACCTCAGCCTGATCCCGGGCACGGTCGGCGCCGCGCCGATGCAGAACATTGGTGCCTATGGCGTCGAGATCAAGGATGTGTTCGCCGGGCTCACCGCGCTGGACCGCGAGACCGGCGAGTTGCGCGATTTCAGCCTGGAAGAATGCGCCTTTGCCTACCGTGACAGCCTGTTCAAGCGTCATCCGGGCCGCTGGTTGATTCTGCGGGTGCGCTTTGCCTTGAGTCGGGTAATGCACGCGCACCTGGAGTACGGTCCGGTGCGTCAGCGTCTGAGCGAGCAGGGCGTCAGTCAGCCGACTGCGCAGAATGTCAGCGATGCGATCTGCAGCATTCGCCGCGAGAAGCTGCCCGACCCGCTCGAGCTGGGCAATGCCGGGAGCTTCTTCAAGAACCCGGTGGTGGCTGCGGTGCTGGCCGACAAGATCCGCTTGCAGTACCCGGGGCTGGTGGCTTATCCACAGGCTGATGGTCAGTTCAAGCTGGCTGCGGGCTGGTTGATCGAACAGGCTGGCTGGAAGGGGCATCGCGAAGGCGATGCCGGGGTGCACCGCTTGCAGTCGCTGGTGTTGGTCAACTATGGCCAGGCCACCGGTGTGCAATTGCATCAACTGGCGCAGAAAATCCAGGCCGATATCCTTGAGCGTTTCGGGGTCGAGCTGGAGATGGAGCCGAATCTGTACTGATTTGTGTTGTCCTTGTGGGAGCTGGCGTTGCCAGCGATCGAGCCCGAAGGGGTCGTAGGCTGTGCTGGCCCTATCGCCGGCAAAGCCGGCTGCCACAGGTGATCCGCTTTCCTGCAGGCAATAAAAAAGCCCCGCCAGTTACCTGGCGGGGCTTTTTTTTCAGCCTGGATAATCAGACGAGCGGTTTGTGCTCTTCTGTGGTTTCCAGTTTCTCCTCGACCGCTTGTTCAGCCGGTGCAGCAGGCGCCTCTTCAGCGACCACGGCAGCGCTGGCTTCGGCGGTGGCCACTGCAGCGGCGGCTGCGGCAGCTTCGGCTTCACGCTTGCGACGGCGTACTTCACGCGGATCGTTCGGGGCGCGACCGCCGCTGGTCAGGGCGCTGACCGGTGCTTCAACAGCAGGTGCCGGCGCTTCGACCGGTGCTGGCTCGACAACGGGCGCAGGCGCTTCGACTGCTTCGGCAACGACTACCGGTTCAGCCACAACCGGTGCCTGCACTGCAGGCTCTGGCTCGACTGCAGCAACCGGCTCGACCACTTCAGCTGGTGCAGGCACGGATGCTTCGACCACTGGAGCGATGCTGGCTTCGATGGCCTGCGGCGCTTCGACCGGGGCAGTGAACGGTTGTTCGACAACCGGTGCGGCAGCGACTTCAGCAGCCTGGACGGTTTCAACCACTTCGGCGACTTCAGTGACTTCAACCACTGGCTGGGCAGCTTCGACAGCGACGGTTTCGCTGGCAGCGACTTCAACAACGGCCTGCTCTTCGACAGCAGCGGTGGCGCGTTCGGCCTGCTGGTTGGCTTCGGCTTCGGCAGCGGCGCTGATGTTGCTGGTGGCAACAGCGGCGGTCACGGCCAGGCCGGCGGCCAGTTCAGCGCCCAGCTCGTTGGCTTGAGGCTGCTCTTCGCTGCCTTCTTCCGAGCCTTCTACCAGGTTGCCGTTGGCATCGCGTTGACGCTCGCGACGGTTGCTGCGACGACGCTGGCCACGGGAGCGGCGGCGAGGGCGTTCGCCTTCGGTGCCTTCCTGGTTGTCATCTTGCAGCAGCTCTTCGTTCGGCAGTTGTTCATCAGCCGCTTCTGCAGCCTGTTCGGCTGGGCGAGGCTGACGCTCTTCACGCGGCGGACGCGGTTGGCGCTCTTCACGTGGTGCGCGCTCTTCACGCGGAGCACGTTCTTCGCGCGGTGCACGCTCTTCACGTGGGGCGCGTTCTTCGCGTGGTGCACGTTCTTCACGAGGCTGACGCTCTTCACGCGGGGCACGCTCAGGGCGCTCTTCGCGTACGGCCGGGGCAACGGCGTCCAGTGGCTCGCGCAGTTCGCGGACCGGACGCTCCTCGCGGGAGCGGCGTTCTTCACGTGGTGCGCGTGGTTGGCGCTCTTCACGCGGCTGACGTGGTGCGCGCTCTTCACGGGCAGGGGCTTCTTCGCGAACTTCGCGTGGCTGACGCTCCTCACGCGGGGCGCGCTCGGCACGCTCTTCACGTGGCTTGCGCTCTTCGTCGCGGCGGCCGTTGCGATTGCGGCTCTGCTGACGACCGTTGCGACGCTCTTCGTTGCGCTGCGGGCGTTCGCTGGCAGGTTTCTCGGCAACTGCAGGCGCGGCGGCGGCAGGTTCGTCCTTGCCGGCGAACAGGCTGACCAGCGACTTCACCAGGCCTTTGAACAGGCTTGGTTCAGGTGCGTGCACCGGGGCAGCCACTGGCGCGGCAGCTTCGGTTGGCACCGGGGCGTTGGCGCGGGCCGGGGCAGTCTTGACTGCGGCTTCCTGGCGCACCAGGGTGCGGGTGGCGGCAGCCGGTTGGACTTCTTCGGTCTCGGCGGCAGCGATTTCGTAGCTGGACTGGCCGCTCAGGGCTTCCGGGCTGTCGTCGCGCAGGCGCTGGACTTCGAAATGCGGGGTTTCCAGGTGATCGTTCGGCAGGATGACGATGCGAGCCCGGGTGCGCAGCTCGATCTTGGTGATCGAATTGCGTTTTTCGTTGAGCAGGAAGGCGGCAACCGGAATCGGCACTTGGGCGCGGACTTCGGCGGTGCGGTCTTTCAGGGCTTCTTCTTCGATCAGGCGCAGGATCGCCAGCGACAGCGATTCGACGTCACGGATGATGCCGGTGCCGCTGCAGCGTGGGCAGACGATGCCGCTGCTTTCGCCGAGCGAAGGGCGCAGGCGCTGACGGGACATTTCCAGCAGGCCGAAGCGCGAGATGCGGCCAACCTGTACACGGGCACGGTCGGCTTCCAGGCATTCGCGGACTTTTTCTTCCACGGCGCGCTGGTTCTTGGCCGGGGTCATGTCGATGAAGTCGATCACGATCAGGCCGCCGATGTCACGCAGGCGCAGCTGGCGGGCGATTTCCTCAGCCGCTTCCAGGTTGGTCTGCAGGGCGGTTTCCTCGATGTCGCTGCCTTTGGTGGCGCGCGCCGAGTTGATGTCGATGGAGACCAGGGCTTCAGTCGGGTCGATGACGATCGAGCCGCCGGACGGCAGGTCGACGACGCGCTGGAAGGCGGTCTCGATCTGGCTTTCGATCTGGAAACGGTTGAACAGCGGCACGCTGTCTTCGTACAGCTTGATCTTGCTGGCGTACTGCGGCATCACCTGGCGGATGAAGGTCAGGGCTTCTTCCTGGGCGTCGATGCTGTCGATCAGTACTTCGCCGATATCCTGACGCAGGTAGTCGCGGATGGCGCGGATGATGACGTTGCTTTCCTGGTAGATCAGGAATGGCGCGGCGCGGTCCTGGGAGGCTTCCTTGATCGCGGTCCACAGTTGCAGCAGGTAGTCGAGGTCCCACTGCATTTCTTCGCTGCTGCGGCCAAGGCCGGCAGTGCGCACGATCAGGCCCATGTCGGCAGGGGCGACCAGGCCGTTGAGGGCTTCGCGCAGTTCGTTGCGTTCTTCGCCTTCGATGCGACGGGAGATGCCACCGGCACGCGGGTTGTTCGGCATCAGTACCAGGTAGCGACCGGCCAGGCTGATGAAGGTGGTCAGGGCAGCGCCCTTGTTGCCGCGTTCTTCTTTCTCGACCTGGACGATGACTTCCTGGCCTTCGCTGAGCACTTCCTTGATGTTCACCCGGCCTTCGGGCGACTTCTTGAAGTATTCGCGGGAGATTTCCTTCAGCGGCAGGAAGCCGTGACGCTCGGAGCCGAAGTCGACGAAAGCGGCTTCAAGGCTAGGTTCGATCCGGGTGATCCGGCCTTTGTAGATGTTGGCCTTCTTCTGCTCACGCGCGCCGGACTCGATGTCCAGGTCGTAGAGACGTTGGCCGTCCACCAGAGCTACACGCAACTCTTCGGGTTGAGTCGCGTTAATCAGCATTCTTTTCATGTAATACCGTCGGTTTCCGGGCTGCCGGAAACGGCGTTCGGCACACACGACTTCTCACGGTCTGTGTCAGGTGCGCAAGGGGTGGCGGGCCACCCCCGTGTCCAGCAACTTTCGAGTCCGACTGGTCACCCAGTACTGCCGAAGTCGCGACGACGCGTCCTGCTTGCTGTGGTGTCAAATGCACTCAGTCAGGAGGAGGAATCAGCCTTCGGCCGTGGACGCCCGTGGGGCATCTTGATCAAGACCGGGTCCGGTCGCCTGGCCAATAGGCCGGTGGACTGGACGCAGTACTACACGGTCCGACGGTTGTGCATCTCCACCCTACACGTATCCCTGATAATTCGGGTGCTGCCGCGCGCTGAATCCGCAACGGGTTGCATTTTCGCCAGCTCCATACGGGAGCCCGCGCCTTTTATGTCCAAGGCTGGTATTTCCGAAGCCGTCGCCATGACTGCGTGAAATTGACGGCACTGACAGAGTGGCAGCGAAAAAAAACGTGGGGGAGGGTGAAATACCGCTCTTGTAGTTTTTTATCGGTCTTCTCTGCGCGGCGCTGGTGGCGATTCCAGGCATTTCTGTAAACTGGCGAAAGCCCCGTCGGACGGCCTCGCGTCCTCGAGAATTGCGTCGGTCAGGGCCGGCTGTAAGCCGTGAGTCCGCTGGCCAGCCGCTTTTGGCGGCGTTCGCGACTATAGCAGCAATCATTAAGTGCTTCAAATCCATAAAAAATTGTTATGATTGGCAAATGACGACTAATGCCCCTCCGACCTCCGGCGTCCAGCTGATCGAGGTCGCGCCGGAACTTGCCGGCCAACGAATCGATAATTTCCTCGTAACGAAGCTCAAGGGTGTTCCCAAGACCTTGATTTACCGCATTTTGCGTAAAGGCGAAGTGCGTGTGAACAAGGGCCGGATCAAGCCCGAGTACAAGTTGCAGGCCGGTGACATCGTGCGCGTGCCGCCCGTTCGTCTGCCCGAACGTGACGAACCGGTGCCGGTGGCCCAGGGTTTGCTTCAGCGCCTTGAGGCGGCGATTGTCTACGAAGACAAGGCTCTGATTGTGCTCAACAAACCGGCCGGTATTGCCGTGCACGGTGGTAGTGGCCTGAATTTCGGTGTGATCGAAGCCTTTCGTCAGATGCGTCCCGACGCCAAGGAGCTGGAGCTGGTCCACCGCCTCGATCGCGATACCTCTGGCCTGTTGATGATTGCCAAGAAGCGCAGCATGTTGCGTCACCTGCACGCCGCCCTGCGTGGCGATGGCGTCGACAAGCGCTACATGGCGCTGGTCCGCGGTCACTGGGCCACCGCCAAGAAGCAGGTCAATGCGCCGTTGCTCAAGAGCAACCTGCGCTCCGGCGAGCGCATGGTCGAGGTCAATGACGAGGGCAAGGAGGCGCTGACGATCTTCCGTGTGCTGCGCCGTTTCGGCGAGTTCGCCACGATCGTCGAGGCGCGGCCGATCACCGGGCGTACCCACCAGATTCGCGTGCATGCCCTGCATGCCGGGCATTGCATTGCCGGCGACAGCAAGTATGGCGATGAAGATTTCACTCGCGAGATTCGCGACCTTGGTGGCAAGCGCTTGTTCCTGCATGCCTACGCCCTGACCGTGCCGTTGCCCGATGGCGGCGAGCTCAAGCTCGAGGCGCCGGTGGATGAAATGTGGGCCAGGACCGTGGAGCGCCTGAGTGCAGCGTGATTACGATCTGCTGATCTTCGACTGGGACGGCACCCTGGCCGACTCCATCGGTCGCATCGTCGAGGCCATGCACCTGGCCGCCGGTCGCGCGGGCTATCCTGCCTGCGATGACGAGGCGGTCAAGGGTATAATTGGCCTGGCGTTGCCAGAAGCCATCAGCGTGTTGTATCCGCGGCTCGATGCGGGGCAGGTGGCGCTGTTCCGCCAGCACTATGCTGACGTGTACATGGCCCTGGATGACCAGCCTTCGCCGCTGTTCGAAGGTGTGGTGGAGTCGCTGCAGGCGTTCCGTGCCGAGGGCTATCGCCTGGCGGTGGCCACCGGCAAGGCGCGTCGCGGTCTCGATCGCGTGCTGCGCGCCAATGGTTGGGAGGGCTACTTCGACATCACCCGGGCGGCCGACGAGAGTCGCGGCAAGCCGCACCCGCAGATGCTCGAGGAGATCCTTGCCCATTGCCAGGTCGAACCGCAGCGAGCGTTGATGGTTGGAGATTCATCATTCGACCTGTTGATGGCCAGCAATGCTGGCATGCATTCGGTAGCGGTTGGTTACGGCGCCATGTCGCTGGAGGCCTTGAGTGCCTTTGGGCCGCAGCTGTGTATTGATCATTTTTCTCAGTTGCAGGCCTGGCTTTGCCAAACGCCTGTGGCAGCAGATTCCAGGGTAGGTGAGCATGACTGACGAGTGGAAGGCGCCCAGCGCCGAAGACAACGAAGAGCACAAGAGCTGGAAGCTGCTGGAGAAAACCCTCCTGGCTGGTGTTCAGGAGCAGCGTCGGGCGCGGCGCTGGGGGATTTTCTTCAAGCTGATGGGCTTTGTGTACCTGTTCGGCATCCTTGCCTTGTTCACGCCTTTGATGGACATGGACAAAGCGGCCTCGCGCAGCGTCAGCCACACCGCGCTGGTCGAGGTGCGCGGCTTGATTGCCGATAAGGAGCCCGCCAGCGCTGACAACGTCGTCGGTGGCTTGCGTGAGGCGTTCAAGGATCCGAAAACCAAGGCGGTGGTCCTGCGCATCAATAGCCCGGGTGGCAGCCCGGTGCAGTCAGGGTACATCTACGACGAAATTCGCCGCCTGCGCGCAGAGTACCCGGCCATCAAGCTGTATGCGGTAATCAGTGATCTAGGTGCTTCCGGTGCCTATTACATTGCCAGTGCCGCTGATCAGATCTATGCTGACAAGGCCAGCCTGGTTGGCTCCATCGGTGTGACGGCGGCCGGTTACGGCTTTGTCGGCACCATGGAGAAGCTCGGTGTCGAGCGTCGTACCTACACCGCTGGCGAGCACAAGGCCTTCCTTGATCCGTTCCAGCCGCAAAAGCCTGAAGAGACAGCGTTCTGGCAGGGCGTGCTGGAAACCACGCACAAGCAGTTCATCGCCAGTGTCAAGCAGGGCCGTGGCGAGCGCCTCAAGGACAAAGAGCATCCTGAGCTGTTCAGTGGCTTGATCTGGTCGGGCGAGCAGGCGCTGGCCCTGGGGCTGGTGGATGGTCTGGGCAGTGCCGGTTACGTGGCGCGTGAAGTGGTAGGGGAGAAGGAGCTGGTTGACTTCACCGTCGAAGAGTCGCCGTTCGATCGCTTCTCCAAGCGCCTGGGTGCCAGTGTTGCCGAGCACCTGGCCATGTGGATGGGCTTTCAGGGGCCATCGCTGCGCTGATTGTATTGCCTGATGAAAAGCCGGCCCTTGGAGGCCGGCTTTTTTGTGCTCGCGGTATCAGGGCAAGCTCACGCCTTCAGCCAGCAGCATATCCACCAGGCGAATGAGCGGCAGGCCGATCAGGCTGGTGGCATCCACCCCGTGGGTGCTCTGGAACAGGCTCACGCCCAGGCCTTCGGCCTTGAAGCTGCCGGCGCAGTCGTAGGGTTGTTCGGCGCGCAGGTAGCGTTCGATGCGCTTCAGGTCCAGCTCGCGCATGTTTACCGTGAAGGGCACGCAGTCGACCTGGCAGTGGCCGGTAGTGCTGTTGAGCAGCGCCAGGCCGGTGAGAAAGCTCACATGATTGCCGCTGGCGGCCAGCAGCTGCTCGCAGGCGCGCTCGAAGGTGTGTGGTTTGCCGAGGATCTGCTCACCCAGCACCGCCACCTGGTCAGAGCCGATGATCAGGTGGCCGGGATGGCTGTCGGCCAGGGCCAGGGCTTTTTCCCGGGCCAGGCGCTTGACCAGGTCAAGGGCGGGTTCCTCGGGCAGGCGCTGTTCGTCGATATCCGGGGCGGCGCAGCTGAAAGGCAGGCGCAGGCGCTCGAGCAGTTCGCGCCGGTAAGGTGAGCTGGAAGCCAGTAATAAAGGCAGCATGATAGACTCCTGGGCAGGTGAAACGATTCTAACATGCTGAACGGAGCCGAATTTCCTTTGACAGGGGCGGGGGTCATCCCTAGAATGCTGCGCCTATGTTGAATGACCCGATTCCACCTCACGTTGACCCGCGCAAATTGGCCGATCGTGGTGTTTCCCTCGAAGGAACACTGCAGCTCGCCGATTTGGAGAGACTCTGCGACCCGCTTTCCGACACTGTCGGTACGGTGCAGGCTAAATTCGATTTTGAGCGCGACGAGCAGAAGGCTGTGGTTATCCACACCGACCTGAGCGTCGAGGTCAAGATGGTTTGCCAGCGTTGTCTTGAGCTGGTCACCCTGCCGATCCACAGCGAAACTACTTACGCTGTGGTGAAGGAGGGTGCGAATACCCAGTCGTTGCCGAAAGGTTATGACGTGCTGGAACTGGGCGAAGATCCTTTGGATCTGCAGGCCTTGGTCGAGGAAGAGCTTCTGCTCGCCTTGCCTATCGTGCCTGCTCATCATCCGGAAGAATGCCAGCAGCCGGCGGGCGCCGATGAGCCCGAACCGAGCAAGGACGAGGTAACACGGTCCAACCCGTTCAGTGTATTGGCGCAGTTAAAGCGTGACCCAAACGTTTAGGAGTTAATCAATTATGGCTGTTCAGCAGAACAAAAAATCCCGCTCTGCCCGTGACATGCGCCGTTCGCACGACGCCCTCTCGGAAAACGCTCTGTCCGTAGAGAAAACCACTGGTGAAGTGCACCTGCGTCACCACGTATCGCCAGAAGGCGTATACCGTGGTCGTAAAGTGATCGACAAGGGCGCTGACGAGTAATCCTTGTCCGCTCAGATCATCGCGATTGACGCAATGGGCGGGGACTTCGGTCCCCGCAGCATTGTTCAGGCGAGTATTGCTTGCCTGTCGGCTACCCCCTCGCTGCACCTGACCCTCGTCGGTCAACCCTCCCTCCTTGAAGATCTAGTCGCTGGCCAGTCGGCAGCGGATCGCGCGCGCCTGCAGATCGTGGCCGCCAGCGAGGTGATCGGCATGGATGAGCGGCCGTCCCAGGCGTTGCGCGGCAAGCCCGATTCGTCCATGCGCGTGGCCCTGGAACTATTGCGTGATGGCAAGGTTCAAGCCTGCGTGAGTGCCGGCAACACCGGTGCGCTGATGGCGCTGTCGCGCTATGTATTGAAAACCCTGCCCGGCATCGACCGCCCGGCCATGGTTGCCGCCATTCCCACCCAGACCGGTTATTGCCAGCTGCTCGACCTGGGTGCCAATGTCGACTGCAGCGCGGAAAACCTCTACCAGTTCGCCGTGATGGGCTCGGTGGCCGCTCAGGCCCTGGGGATTTCCCGGCCGCGTGTGGCCTTGCTCAACGTCGGTACCGAAGACATCAAGGGCAATCAGCAGGTCAAGCTTGCCGCGAACTTGCTGCAGAACGCCCGTGGGCTGAACTACATCGGCTTTGTCGAAGGTGACGGGTTGTACCGTGGCGAGGCGGATGTGGTGGTGTGCGACGGCTTTGTCGGCAATATCCTGCTCAAGTCCAGCGAAGGCCTGGCGACCATGATCGGCTCGCGCATCGAGGCCCTGTTCAAGGGCGGGTTCGGTGCGCGCCTGGCCGGTGCCGTGGCCATGCCGCTGCTGCGCCGCCTGCAGGCTGACCTGGCGCCGGCGCGACATAATGGCGCAAGCTTCCTTGGCCTGCAGGGCATCGTCATCAAAAGTCATGGCTCTGCCGGTGTGCAGGGCTTTCAGAGCGCCATCCAGCGCGCGCTGATCGAGATCCAGGAGAACCTGCCGCAACGCTTGCACGGCCGCCTGGAAGACCTGTTGCTTTAGGCATATGCCTCAGGAAGTGGTTAAATGTGACCGCTTGGTCCTCGTTACCATCCAACTCTTCAGTTTCTTGTGCTCAGCCTGGTGCTGGGCGCTTTATTTCCGACGACAAGATCACTAGGGGCTTGTTCAATGTCTGCATCCCTCGCATTCGTCTTTCCCGGTCAAGGTTCGCAGTCCCTCGGCATGCTTGCCGAGTTGGGCGCCCAGTATCCACTGGTCATTGATACCTTCCGTGAGGCCTCCGAGGCTCTGGGCTATGACCTTTGGGCGTTGACCCAGGCCGGTCCGGAAGAGCAACTCAACCAAACCGACAAAACCCAACCGGCCATTCTCACTGCCTCGATCGCCTTGTGGCGCCTGTGGCTGGCAGAGGGCGGTGCGCGTCCGGCGTTCGTTTCCGGTCACAGCCTGGGCGAATACAGCGCCCTGGTCGCCGCTGGCAGCCTGAGCCTGGGTGGCGCGGTGAAGCTGGTCAAGCGTCGCGGCGAACTCATGCAGGAGGCCGTGCCGGCCGGGCAGGGCGCCATGGCGGCGATCCTCGGCCTGGACGATGCTGTCGTCGTGGGTATCTGCGCAGAAGCTGCCCAGGGCGAAGTGGTCAGTGCGGTGAACTTCAACTCGCCAGGTCAGGTGGTCATCGCCGGTGCCAAGGCGGCCGTTGAGCGTGCCATGGAAGCCTGTAAAGCTGCTGGCGCCAAGCGCGCACTGCCACTGCCGGTCAGCGTGCCGTCGCACTGCGAGCTGATGCGCCCGGCTGCCGAGCGCTTTGCCGAATCGGTCAATGCCATTGACTGGCAGGCCCCGCAGATCCCGGTGGTGCAGAACGTCAGCGCTGCCGTTGCGGCTGATCTCGATACCCTCAAGAGCGACCTGCTGGAGCAGCTGTACAAGCCGGTCCGCTGGGTCGAGTGCGTGCAGACCCTGGCTGCCAACGGTGCGGTAAACCTGGTCGAGTGCGGCCCGGGCAAGGTCTTGGCCGGCCTGAACAAGCGCTGCGCCGACGGCGTCAACACCTCTAACCTCAATACCCCGGATGCTTTCGCCGCGACACTCGCGGCGCAGGCCTGATTTAGGAGAAGCTTGCATGAGCCTGCAAGGTAAAGTTGCCCTGGTTACCGGCGCCAGCCGTGGTATCGGCCAGGCTATCGCCCTGGAACTGGGCCGTCTGGGCGCTACCGTGATCGGTACCGCCACCTCCGCTTCGGGCGCCGAGCGTATCGCCGCGACCCTCAAGGAGCACGGCATCACCGGTACCGGCCTTGAGCTGAACGTGACCAGCGACGAGTCGGTCACCGCTACCCTGGCCAAGATCCAGGAGCAGTTCGGTGCGCCGACCATCCTGGTCAACAACGCCGGTATCACCCGTGACAACCTCATGCTGCGCATGAAGGACGACGAGTGGTTCGACGTCATCGACACCAACCTGAACAGCCTCTACCGTCTGTCCAAGGGCGTGCTGCGCGGCATGACCAAGGCACGCTGGGGTCGTATCATCAGCATCGGCTCGGTGGTCGGTGCCATGGGTAACGTCGGCCAGGTCAACTACGCCGCCGCCAAGGCCGGTCTGGAAGGCTTCAGCCGCGCCCTGGCGCGTGAAGTCGGCTCCCGTGCGATCACCGTCAACTCGGTGACCCCGGGCTTCATCGACACCGACATGACCCGCGAGCTGCCTGAAGCTCAGCGTGAAGCGCTGCAGACCCAGATCCCTCTGGGGCGTCTGGGCCAGGCTCAGGAAATTGCCAATGTGGTAGCTTTCCTGGCCTCTGAAGGTGCAGGCTATGTGACCGGCGCGACCATCCCGGTCAACGGCGGCATGTACATGTAAAATCGGATGTGACGGATTGCTTCAAAAAAATGTCATACGAGCTGTCTAAAATCCGTTATAAAGCTGCAACCAGATTCTAGTCGGTTGGCAGGTGTGGTCTTGCAAGGCGTGTTGCGCTTGAAAAGCAGACGTCTTTCTATACACTTACACACCGGCCAGCTGCCTGACATATGTCCATTAGGAGTGAAAACAAGGTATGAGCACCATCGAAGAACGCGTCAAGAAAATCGTCGCCGAGCAACTGGGCGTTAAAGAAGAAGAAGTGAAGAACGAATCTTCCTTCGTCGAAGATCTGGGTGCCGATTCCCTTGACACCGTTGAGCTGGTGATGGCTCTGGAAGAGGAATTCGAGACCGAAATCCCTGACGAAGAAGCCGAGAAGATCACTACTGTTCAAGCTGCTATCGACTACGTCAACAGCCACCAGGCCTAAGACGTTGTAGTCGTCGCTTCTTGTCATGGAAAAACCGCACTGCCTTTGCCGGCGTGCGGTTTTTTCTTTACAAGAGATGTAGTCAATTGAATAAGGAGAGTGCTGTGTCGCGTAGACGCGTCGTGGTCACCGGTATGGGTATGCTGTCGCCACTGGGTACGGATGTGCCGAGCAGTTGGCAGGGCATTCTGGCTGGCCGCAGTGGCATAGGTCTGATCGAGCATACTGACCTGTCTGCCTACTCCACCCGTTTTGGCGGCTCGGTAAAGGGCTTTGAAGTCGAGCAGTACCTGTCGGTCAAGGAAGCCCGCAAGCTCGATCTGTTCATTCAGTACGGCCTGGCTGCCGGTTTTCAGGCGGTGCGTAATGCCGGCCTGGAAGTAACCGATGCCAACCGCGAGCGCATTGGCGTGGCCATGGGCTCGGGTATCGGTGGCCTGACCAACATCGAAGAAACCAGCCGGACCTTGCATGACCAGGGCCCGCGGCGTATTTCGCCATTCTTCGTACCGGGTTCGATCATCAACATGATTTCCGGTTTCCTGTCGATCCACTTGGGGGTACAGGGGCCTAACTACGCTATTTCCACCGCGTGCACCACGGGTACCCACTGTATCGGCATGGCCGCGCGCAACATCGCCTTCGGTGAAGCCGACGTGATGATTGCCGGCGGTGCAGAGATGGCCGCCTGTGGTCTGGGCATGGGCGGTTTCGGTGCGTCGCGGGCGCTGTCGACCCGCAATGACGACCCGACCCGTGCCAGCCGTCCGTGGGACAAGGGGCGTGACGGTTTCGTGCTCGCCGACGGTGCCGGTGCGCTGGTGCTCGAAGAGCTCGAGCACGCCAAGGCGCGCGGCGCAACCATCTATGCCGAGCTGGTTGGTTTCGGCATGAGCGGTGACGCCTACCACATGACCTCGCCGCCAGAAGACGGCAGCGGGGCTGCGCGCTGCATGGCCAACGCCCTGCGCGATGCCGGCCTGAATGCCAGCGACGTTGATTACATCAACGCCCACGGTACCTCGACGCCGGCCGGCGACCTGGCTGAAGCGTCGGCGATCAAGTCGGTGTTCGGCGATCACGCCTACACGCTGGCGGTCAGCTCGACCAAGTCGATGACCGGTCACCTGCTCGGCGCTGCCGGTGCAGTCGAGGCGATCTTCAGCGTGCTGTCGATCAACAGCCAGGTGGCGCCGCCGACCATCAACCTGGATGAGCCGAGCGAAGGCTGCGACCTCGATTTCGTGCCGCACCAGGCGCGCAACATGCCGATCGAGGTGGTGCTGTCCAACTCCTTCGGGTTTGGCGGTACCAACGGCTCGCTGGTGTTCCGCCGGTTCGCCGGCTGATGCGCAGCTGGGTCGATGGCCTGCCGGCAGATGCACTGACGGTGCAAAGCCGGGGGCTGGCCTACGGCGATGGTCTGTTCGAGACCATTGCCGTGCGGGCCGGTCGGCCATCACTGCTCGAGTATCACCTCGATCGCCTGGCGCTGGGTTGCCAGCGTCTGGCGATTTGCGCTGATCACGGCCTGATTCGCGACGAGATATGCCGTTATGCCAGCCTGCTGGGTGACGGCGTGCTCAAGCTTATTGTTACCCGTGGCGACAGTCAGCGCGGCTATGCGCCGGCCGCTGGCGTGGCGCCACGGCGTATTCTCCAGGGCAATCCCTTGCCCGGTTATCCCACGCAGCATGCCGAGCAGGGTGTTCGCTTGTTCGACTGCCAGACGCGCCTGGCCGAGCAACCGCTGCTGGCGGGTTTGAAGCACCTCAATCGCCTCGAGCAAGTATTGGCCCGCGCCGAATGGCAGGACGCCACGTACGCTGAAGGTTTGATGCGCGATGTTTCCGGGCGCATTATCGAAGGGGTGTATAGCAACCTGTTCCTGGTGCGCGACGGCCAGCTGCTGACCGCCGACCTGAGCCGCTGTGGTGTGGCCGGGGTGATGCGCGCAGCCTTGCTCGATCACGCCAGGGCAGTTGGAATCCCCCTTTGGATAACCGACCTGAGCCTGCAGGACCTGCAGCAGGCCGACGAAGTCTTCGTCTGCAACAGCGTCTACGGCATCTGGCCGGTGCAGGCTTTTACATCGCTGAACTGGCCGCCGGGGCCGCTCACCCGTAAACTGCAGGCCATTGCCCGTACGCTACTGGATACCTGATTTGTGAGACGTAAATTCTTGGTGCTGCTGGAGACCGGGTTGATCCTGGCCGGCCTGATGTTGGGGTATTCGGCCTGGAAGGTGAATTCGGCGCTGGAGCAGACCCTGCACGTGTCTCAGGAGCAGTTGCTCGACGTGCCCACCGGTACCACCCCCAACCGTATGTTCTACCGCATGGAGAGCGACGGTGTGCTGGAAGATGCCTTCTGGCTGCGCCTGTACTGGCGCTTCAACATGGCTGGCGTGCCGCTGCACACCGGCGAATACCGCATGACCCCAGGCATGACCGTGCGCGATCTGTTCGAGGTCTGGCGCCGCGGTGATGTGGTGCAGTACACCCTGACCCTGGTTGAAGGCTGGAATTTCCGCCAGGTGCGCGCGGCGCTGGCCAAGCACGAGAAGATCAAGAAGACCCTCGACGGCCTGAGCGACGCCGAGGTCATGGACAAGCTCGACCACCCGGGCGTGTTCCCGGAAGGCCGCTTCTTTCCTGATACCTACCGCTTCGTGCGCGGCATGAGCGACGTCGAGTTCCTTCAGCAAGCCTATGCACGCCTGGAAGAGGTGCTGGCCAAGGAATGGGCGGAACGCTCCAGCGACGTGCCGTATCGCGACCCGTACCAGGCGCTGATCATGGCCTCGCTGGTCGAGAAAGAGACCGGCGTGCCTCAGGAGCGCGGGCAGATTGCCGGGGTGTTCGTGCGGCGCATGCGCATCGGCATGCTGCTGCAGACCGACCCAACAGTGATTTACGGCATGGGCGAGCGCTACAACGGCAAGATTACCCGTGCCGACCTGCGCGAGCCGACGCCGTACAACACCTACACCAACGCCGGTCTGCCGCCGACGCCGATTGCCATGGTCGGCCGTGAAGCTATTCATGCCGCATTGAACCCGACCCCGGGCAGCAGCTTGTATTTCGTCGCTCGTGGCGATGGCAGCCATGTGTTCTCCGATGACCTGGATGCGCACAATTCGGCGGTGCGCGAATACCAGATCAAGCGCCGCGCCGACTACCGTTCGAGCCCGGCCCCTGTTACCGAACCTGAACCCGAGGCCCAGCCGCAGGCGCCGCAAACCCCGGACGTCAGCCCTGCGCCAGCGCCCGAGCAAGCAGCGCCGGCCAGCGAAGCGGCCTCTTCGCAATGAACAACTGTAAGGACTGCCTGTGAGCGGCTTGTTTATCACCCTGGAAGGTCCCGAAGGCGCGGGCAAGAGCACCAACCGCGAGTACCTCGCCGAACACTTGCGCGCCCAGGGCCTGGATGTCGTGCTGACCCGCGAACCGGGTGGCACGCCGCTCGCCGAGCGGATCCGCGAGCTGCTGCTGGCGCCCAGCGACGAAAAAATGGACGCCGACACCGAATTGTTGCTGGTGTTTGCCGCCCGTGCCCAACACCTGGCCGAAGTGATTCGCCCGGCCCTGGCCCGCGGCGCGGTGGTGCTGTGTGACCGTTTTACCGATGCCACTTACGCCTACCAGGGTGGCGGCCGCGGCCTGTCGTTGGCGCGCATCGCCACCCTGGAGAATTTCGTCCAGGGCGATTTGCGTCCGGACCTGACCCTGGTCTTCGACCTGCCGGTGGAAATCGGCCTGTCCCGCGCAGCCGCTCGCGGCCGCCTGGACCGTTTCGAGCAGGAAGGCCAGGCCTTCTTCGAAGCGGTACGTCAGGCCTACCTGGCCCGCGCCCAGGCTGCACCGCAGCAGTACCGGCTGATCGATGCCGCGCTGCCACTGGCACAGGTACAGCAGTCTCTGGACGCCTTGCTACCGCAGATCCTGGAGCGTTGCCGTGGCTGAGGCCTTCCCTTGGCAGCAGGCCTTGTGGCAGCAACTGGCCGGGCGTACCCAGCATGCCCATGCCTACCTGCTGCACGGCCCGCAGGGCATTGGCAAGCGCGCCCTGGCCGAGCGCCTGATGGCTTTGCTGCTGTGCCAGCGTCCAGAAGGGCTGCAGGCTTGCGGGCAATGCAAGTCGTGCCTGTTGCTCGCAGCAGGTAGCCACCCGGACAACTACGTGCTGGAGCCGGAAGAGGCCGACAAGCCGATCAAGGTCGATCAGGTTCGCGACCTGGTGTCCTTCGTGGTGCAGACGGCGCAGTTGGGCGGGCGCAAGGTGGTGCTGATCGAGCCGGTCGAGGCGATGAACGTCAACGCCGCCAACGCCTTGCTCAAAAGCCTCGAAGAGCCCTCGGGCAATACCGTGTTGCTCTTGGTCAGCCATCAGCCCAGCCGCTTGCTGGCGACCATCAAGAGCCGCTGCCAGCAGCAGGCCTGCCCGCTGCCGAGTCGACAGCAAAGCCTGGCCTGGCTCGAACAGGCCTTGCCCGACTGCGACGAGCAGGAGCGCCTGGAGCTGCTCAGCCTGGCGGCCGGCTCGCCGTTGGCGGCGGTCAGCCTGCAGGCCCAGGGTGTGCGCGAGCAGCGCGCGCTGGTGGTCGATGGGGTGAAGAAGCTGCTCAAGCAGCAGCAATCGCCCAGCCAGCTGGCCGAAGCCTGGAATGCCATTCCCTTGTTGCAACTGTTTGACTGGTTCTGTGACTGGTCCAACCTGGTCCTGCGTTATCAGTTGACCCAGGACGAGGAGGGGTTAGGCTTGAGCGATATGCGCAAGGTGGTTCAGTACCTGGCGCAGAAGAGCAGCCAGGGCAAGGTCCTGGAGATCCAGGACTGGATTCTGGCCCAGCGCCAGAAGGTCCTGGGCAAGGCCAACCTCAATCGGGTGCTGTTGCTCGAGGCGCTGCTGGCGTCCTGGGCGATGTTGCCGGGCCAGCGTTGAGCTGCGCCGTCCCTTCATTACTTTTCAGCGTTGTCATGTGCCCATGCTTGTAGATTCCCATTGCCACCTCGACCGTCTCGACCTTACCGCCCACCAGGGCTCCCTGGATGCGGCGCTTGATGCTGCCCGCGCGCGTGGCGTCGGGCACTTTCTGTGCATCGGCGTCAGCGCCGACAACGCCCAGGCGGTCAAGGACCTCAGCGAGCGCTACAGCGATGTCGACTGTTCAGTGGGTATCCACCCGCTGGACCTCACCCCTGACGGTGCGCCGGCGCTGGACTGGTTGCTCAAGGAGCTTGAGCACCCGCACGTGGTGGCCATCGGTGAAACCGGCCTGGACTATCACTACGAACCGGAAGCGGCCCAGGTGCAGCAGGACTCGTTCCGCCTGCACCTGGAGGCGGCGAAGGTCACGGGCAAGCCGGTGGTCATCCATACCCGCGCGGCGCGTGCCGATACCCTGGCACTGCTGCGCGAAGCGGATTTGCCGCAGGCCGGCGTGCTGCACTGCTTCACCGAAGACTGGGACATGGCCAGGGCGGCGCTGGACCTGGGCTATTACATCTCGTTGTCGGGCATTGTCACCTTCCGCAATGCCGATGCACTGCGCGACGTGGCGCGGCAAGTACCGGCCGATCGCCTGCTGGTCGAGACCGATTCGCCGTACCTGGCACCCATTCCCTATCGCGGTAAAGCCAACCTGCCGCAATACGTACGGGAAGTGGCGGAGTTCGTGGCGATGGTGCGCGGTGAGGGTTATGAGCAATTGGCCGAGCAGACCACCGCGAACTTCAAGCGCCTGTTTCCATTGGCGCGGGTGAGCTGAGCTCGCCTGCTGAAAAACAGGCAAAAAAAACCCGGGTTCTGGGGGGTGAATCCGGGTTAAGACCATTAGGAGTAAAACAAAGGTACGCGGTCCCTGAGCACCTTTATCGACGCGCCACTTGGGGGGATGTGCCGCGCCAACACCTGAAGTATTGGTCAGGATTGGCGCGCCGCCAGCATCAGCTGCTCGTTTTTTAAACAGATTTGGAATACGGCTGCGGCTGTTGAGCACTCATCGCTCTGCAATCTGCCGCACAATCGCCAGAGTTTCTTCGATTATCTGCTTAGGTGTGTAGAAGTGCGGGGAAAATCGAACGCCCGGGCCTCGTGGAATGCATATCACCTGTTGCTGCTTGAGCTGCTGATAGACCTGCACGTTTTCAACCCCTTCAATGCTGAAGGACACAATCCCTGAGCGGCGCGCCGGGTCTTGCGGGTTGTGCAGCGTTACCCCGGGTATTGCGGCCAGGCCCTCATTGAGCCACTGCACCCGTTCCTGCAGCTCGGCTGCCACGCGATCCATTCCCACCTCTTCGAGCAACGACAGGCTGGCTTCCAGTGCCGCGGCCCCGAGCATGTTCGGGCTGCCACATTCAAAGCGCCGGGCGCTGTGGGCCGGTTGCCATTCACTGCGGGTGTAGTCGCCCATGTGCTCGAGCATGTGCCAGCCGTACTCGCTGAGCTTGAGCAGCGGGCGCACCTCGGCGCGGCAATAGAACACCCCCAGGCCTTCCGGACCGAGCAGCCATTTATGGCCATCCGCCATGGCGAAGTCGCACTGATAGGCCTGGACGTCGAAGGGCAGGGCGCCCAATTGCTGGATGGCGTCGATGCAGAACAGCACTTCCCGGTCACGGCAGCCCTGACCCAAACGTGGCAAGTCCAGGCGCAGGCCGCTGGCGAATTGCACGGCGCTGATCGCCAGCAGGCGAACCTTGGGGCCGCAGGCGGCCAACAGATCGCCTTCCGGGTCGCTGCCCTTGAGGCTCACCTGGATGACGCTGACGCCTTTGTCGGCCAGGGCTTCCCAGACAATCCGGTTGGAGGGGAATTCTTCGTCGCTGATAACGATCTGGTCGCCGGCCTGCCAGTCGATACCGAAGGCAACGAAAGACAGCGCCTCGGAAGTGTTCTTGACCAGTGCGATGTCATCCGTCGACGGTGCGTTCGTCAGGCGCATCAGGCGTTCACGTAGACGCTGCTCCATGGCCAGCCAGTCCGGATAGTCCCTTGCGCCGAGCAAAACGTTCTCGTTGGCGAAGCGCGAAACCGCCTGGCTGGCGCGTTTCGGCCAGGGTGCCACGGCAGCATGGTTCAGATAACGAAGGCCCGGGGCCTGTTCAAACTCATCAAGAAACATAGACATGGTTGGATGATCCGTGCATTTTGGCGCAAGTTAGGCATAATAACCGGCTTCGATTTTGATCCAGTCCTTCTTATGCAGAAAGAACCTCGTAAGGTCCGTGAGTTTCGTCGCCGTGAGCAAGAAATTCTCGATACCGCGCTCAAGCTGTTTCTCGAACAGGGTGAAGACAGTGTCACCGTCGAGATGATCGCTGATGCCGTCGGTATCGGCAAAGGCACGATCTACAAGCACTTCAAATCCAAGGCGGAGATCTACCTGCGCCTGATGCTCGACTACGAGCGCGATTTGAACGAACTGCTGCACTCTGCCGACGTCGACCGCGACAAGGAAGCCCTGTCGCGCGCCTACTTCGAATTCCGCATGCGTGATCCGCAGCGCTACCGCCTGTTCGACCGCCTCGAAGAGAAGGTGGTCAAGGGTAACCAGGTGCCGGAGATGGTCGGGGAGCTGCACAAGATCCGCGCCTCCAACTTCGATCGCCTGACCCTGCTGATCAAGGGCCGCATCAGCGAAGGCAAGCTCGAAGACGTGCCGCCGTACTTCCACTATTGCGCTGCCTGGGCACTGGTGCATGGGGCGGTGGCGCTCTATCACTCGCCGTTCTGGAGCAATGTGCTGGAAGATCAGGAAGGCTTCTTCCAGTTCCTCATGGACATCGGCGTGCGCATGGGCAACAAGCGCAAGCGCGACCCGGATAGCACCGGTAGCTGAGACATTCAGCCAAACCATGGCGCTACTGGGATTGGGTGGCGAGGAATATACTCAGGTATGAGGCTTGCAAAAACCTGATTTTTGAGTCAGGTTTTGCAGGCCCGATTCACCCATGCCGGAGTCACCCATGATCGTCGACCGCCAAGGCAGGCGTTTTCGCAATTTGCGTGTCAGCCTGACGGCTGCCTGCAACTACGCCTGTACCTATTGTGTGCCGGACGGCAAGCGTCTGGTCGCGGCCCAGGACGAGCTCTCGGCCGAGGCCATGGCCCGTGGCGTGGCTTACCTGGTGGAGGCTGCCGGCATCGAGCGGGTGCGCGTCACTGGCGGCGAGCCGCTGGTCAGCCCCAAGCTTGAAACCTTCCTCGCTTCAATCGCCACCCTCGGCCTGGATGAAATCAGCCTGACCACCAATGGTCAGTTGCTGGCGCGCAAGCTGCCCTTGCTGCACGCGGCGGGTATCCGTCGTCTTAACGTTTCCCTCGATACTCTTGACCCGGACGCCTTCCGGCGCATTGCCCGTGGCGGCGACCTGGCCACCGTGCTGGACGGCATGAGCCAGGCCAGCGCCGCGGGCATGAAGATCAAGGTCAACATGGTGCCGCTGCGTGGGCAGAATTTCGACCAGGTCCTGCCGCTGCTGGAGTATTGTCTGGCCCACGGCTACGAGTTGCGCTTCATCGAGCTGATGCGCATGGGTCACCTGGCTCGCGACAGCAATGCCTTTTTGCAGCAGTTCGTCAGCCTCGAGCACCTGTTGCAATTGATTGGCGGGCGGTACGAGTACCTGCAGGCCAATGCGCCGGTGGATGCCACCGCCTTGCGCTATCAGGTCCCGGGGCAGGGTTACTTCGGCATTATCGCCAACGAGAGCGTACCGTTCTGCCGCACCTGCTCGCGCTTGCGCCTGTCGTCCACCGGGTGGCTGCACGGTTGCCTGTCGTCGAGTAACCGTCACTATATCGGCGATCTGCTCGACAAGCCGCGCCATCAGGCTTTGCCGGCGCTGCAGGGCTTGCTGGTCAAAGCCCTTGGCGACAAGCAGTCGGTGGCGTTTTCCGGCGGCGCGACGGTGATGAAGATCATTGGCGGCTAAGACTGGCGCAAAAGCTGCATCTGCCAGCCGTTCGCCGGTTTTCCGTCACCGGCCACTGGAGGATAGATGCGTAGCCTGGTTTTGCTGCTGGCGCTGACGGCGCTGGGCGGCTGCATGAATGTCAGCGATATGGGCGAGGGCGCCCGGTATCACATGAGCGATGCCGGTCTGCTCGATCACAGCGACACCCGTCGTTCGCTGTCGGTGCGCCTGCAGCCTGATTCATTCATTTACATTGGCCAGGGTGCCTTCGTGCCGCCGGGCAAGGGCCCGTATCCGCGCCCTAACGTGGTGGCCGAAGAGGCCTTCAAGGGTTTTATCGAGTACTTCCCCCTGGTTCGCCGCGCCCCGGCGCCGTTGGGCCTGGAGCAAGCGCTGATCGAGGCGCGTGAAGTCGGCGCCCATTACCTGCTGTACACCCGCTTTGCCCGCACCGATGATCGCATCGGCAATGGCGATGAGTGGTACGACGAACAGGCGGTTGACCGCCTGGGCATCGATACCGGGGTGGTGCAACTGATGCTGATCGAAACCAGCACCCGTTACCTGATCGACACCGCGCAGATCAAAAGCCGCGGCGGTTTGCTGACGTTCCATGACAACAAGCCGGAAGATTTGCTCAGGTCCCCGCTTGAGGATTACGCTCGCAGCCTGTTAGGCATGAGTCGTTGAGGAGAGGGTGATGCAAGATACCGGCAAGGCCAGTGATCTGCTGGCGCAGATTCCCAAGGCAGAAAAAGGCCTGCCGCCCGTGCATCTGTGGAACCCGGATTTTTGCGGCGACATCGACATGCGCATCGCCCGCGACGGCACCTGGTATTACCAGGGGACGCCAATCGGGCGAAAACCGATGGTGCGCCTGTTCTCGACCATCATTCGCCGCGACGGTGACGACTACTTCCTGGTGACGCCGGTGGAGAAGGTCGGCATCAAGGTTGATGACGCGCCCTTTGTCGCTGTCAGTCTTGAAGTGCAGGGCGAGGGTGAGCAGCAGCTGCTGCGCTTTACCAGCAATGTCGACGATCAGGTCGAGGCCGGCCCCGAGCATCCGCTGAGCTTTGAAATCGATGCGCAAACCCAGGAGCCTTCGCCGTATGTGCACATGCGCAGCAACCTCGAAGCGCTGATCCATCGCAACGTCTTCTACCAGTTGGTCGAGCTGGCGGTGCCGCGGCAGATCGATGGCCAGCAATGGCTGGGCGTCTGGAGTGGCGGCAGCTTCTACCCCATCGGCCGGGCCGATTAGCCTCCGCGTATTGCCTGTGGCGCAACTTTTGTTCGCTCGGAAACGAAAAAACCTCCAGTGCTCAGGGCAACTGGAGGTTTTTCAGGTGTTTGGCTCCGCGACCAGGACTCGAACCTGGGACCCAATGATTAACAGTCATTTGCTCTACCGACTGAGCTATCGCGGAATCTGTGGCGTATCTTACTGATTGCTAAGGGGAAGTCAAGCCTCCCCTATGCAATTGAGTAATTTACAGGACCTCGACGATCGCCTTGGTCACCACATGGATGTTGCTTTGGTTGAGCGAGGCGACGCAGATGCGGCCGGTATCCAGTGCATAGATACCGAACTCGTTCTTCAGGCGGGCCACCTGCTCAACGGTGAGGCCCGAGTAGGAGAACATGCCGCACTGGCGACCGACGAAGCTGAAGTCCTGCTGGGCGCCGTACTGGGCCAGCAGCTCGACCATCTGCTGGCGCATGCCGTGGATGCGCTGGCGCATCTCGGCCAGCTCGTCTTCCCACATCGTGCGCAGCTCCGGGCTGTTGAGCACGGTAGCGACGATGGTGGCGCCGTGGGTTGGCGGGTTGGAATAGTTGGTGCGGATCACGCGCTTGACCTGCGACAGCACGCGAGTGGCCTCTTCCTTGGACTCGGTGACGATCGACAGTGCGCCAACGCGTTCGCCGTACAGCGAGAAGGACTTGGAGAACGAGCTGGACACGAAGAAGTTCAGGCCCGACTCGGCGAACAGGCGTACGGCGGCGGCGTCTTCAGTGATACCGGCGCCAAAGCCCTGGTAGGCCATGTCGAGGAACGGCACGTGGCCTTTGGCCTTGACCACTTCGAGGACGTTTTTCCAGTCTTCTGGGGTCAGGTCGACACCGGTCGGGTTGTGGCAGCAGGCGTGCAGCACAATGATCGAGCCGGATGGCAGGGCGTTGAGGTCTTCGAGCATGCCGCTGCGGTTGACGTCATGGGTGGCGGCGTCGTAGTAGCGGTAGTTCTGCACCGGGAAACCGGCGGTTTCAAACAGCGCGCGGTGGTTTTCCCAGCTCGGGTCGCTGATGGCGACGACGGCGTTCGGCGACAGCTGCTTGAGGAAGTCGGCACCGATCTTCAGGGCGCCGGTACCGCCGACGGCCTGGGTGGTGATCACCCGACCGGCGCTCAGCAGCGGCGACTCGGCACCGAACAGCAGCTTCTGCACGGCCTGGTCGTAAGCGACGATACCGTCGATCGGCAGGTAACCGCGGGAAGCGTGCTGGGCAGCGCGCTGGGTTTCGGCTTCGATCACTGCGCGCAGCAGTGGGATACGCCCTTCTTCGTTGCAGTAAACACCCACACCCAGGTTGACCTTGTTGCTACGGGTATCGGCGTTGAAAGCTTCGTTGAGGCCCAGAATGGGGTCGCGTGGTGCCAGCTCGACAGCGGAAAACAGGCTCATTATTACCTTGGCTCTGAATGGAGAGTGGAAGAGATCGCACGCTCCAGTCGCTTGCACTAGAGCGGTGCACAAACGGGGAGTCAGTATAGTGATACCGGCTGGTCACGGCGACAGTCTGTCGCAGCTTTTCCTGCTGTTTGGCCGAATATTTTTCGACCGTTAGTCGATTTCACCGGTCCATCGTCAGAAATGCCCGCAACACTGAGTTGAAACTGGCGCTCGGGGCCCTGAATTCGGTATAACTACTGTCTATAAATACAGTTGCCCGCGCCAGCGATGAAACCATCGCGATCACACAGAGGTTTGTCATGTCCGAGTTCCAGCTCGTCACCCGTTTCCAGCCGGCCGGCGATCAGCCCGAGGCCATTCGCCTGATGGTCGAAGGAATCGAGGCGGGCCTTGCGCACCAGACCCTGCTCGGGGTGACCGGCTCGGGCAAGACCTTCAGCATTGCCAACGTGATCGCCCAGGTGCAGCGCCCGACCCTGGTGCTTGCGCCGAACAAGACCCTGGCAGCGCAGCTGTACGGCGAGTTCAAGGCGTTCTTCCCGAACAACGCCGTGGAGTATTTCGTTTCCTATTACGACTACTACCAGCCCGAAGCCTACGTGCCGTCCTCCGATACCTTCATCGAGAAGGACGCCTCGATCAACGACCATATCGAGCAGATGCGCCTGTCGGCGACCAAGGCGCTGCTGGAGCGGCGCGATGCGATCATCGTCACCACCGTTTCCTGCATCTATGGCCTGGGCAGCCCGGAAACCTACCTGAAGATGGTCCTGCACGTGGACCGCGGCGACAAGCTCGACCAGCGCGCGCTGCTGCGCCGTCTGGCCGACCTGCAGTACACCCGCAACGAGATGGACTTTGCCCGCGCCACTTTCCGCGTGCGCGGTGATGTGATCGACATCTTCCCGGCCGAATCGGACCTGGAAGCCATCCGCATCGAGCTGTTCGACGACGAGGTGGAAAACATCGCCGCCTTCGATCCGCTGACCGGCGAGGTGATCCGCAAGCTGCCGCGCTTCACCTTCTACCCCAAGAGCCACTACGTGACCCCGCGCGAGACGCTGCTGGAGGCGGTGGACGGCATCAAGGAAGAACTGGCCCAGCGCCTTGAGTATCTGCACAAGGCCAACAAGCTGGTCGAAGCCCAGCGCCTGGAGCAACGCACCCGCTTCGACCTGGAGATGATCCTCGAACTGGGGTACTGCAACGGCATCGAAAACTACTCGCGTTACCTGTCCGGGCGTCCGGCCGGGGCGCCGCCACCGACCCTTTACGACTACCTGCCGGACGACGCCCTGCTGGTGATCGACGAATCCCACGTCAGCGTTCCGCAAGTCGGGGCTATGTACAAGGGCGACCGCTCGCGCAAGGAAACCTTGGTCGAGTACGGTTTTCGCCTGCCCTCGGCGCTGGACAACCGGCCGATGCGTTTTGACGAGTGGGAAAACGTCAGCCCGCAAACCATCTTCGTCTCGGCGACCCCGGGCAACTACGAAGCCGAACATGCCGGCCGCGTGGTTGAGCAGGTAGTACGCCCGACCGGCCTGGTCGACCCGCAGGTCGAAGTGCGCCCGGCCACCACCCAGGTCGACGATCTGCTCTCGGAGATTCGCAAGCGCGTGGCGGTGGGAGAGCGGGTGCTGGTGACCACCCTGACCAAGCGCATGGCCGAAGACCTCACCGACTACCTGGCCGATCACGACGTGCGCGTGCGCTACCTGCACTCGGACATCGACACCGTCGAGCGGGTCGAGATCATCCGCGACCTGCGCCTGGGCACCTTCGATGTGCTGGTGGGCATCAACCTGCTGCGTGAAGGCCTGGACATGCCCGAGGTGTCGCTGGTGGCGATCCTCGATGCCGACAAGGAAGGCTTCCTGCGTTCCGAGCGTTCGCTGATCCAGACCATCGGCCGCGCCGCGCGTAACCTCAATGGTCGCGCGATCCTCTATGCCGACAACATGACCGGCTCCATGCAGCGGGCGATTGGCGAGACCGAGCGGCGCCGCGACAAGCAGATTGCCTTCAACGCCGCCAATGGCATCGTGCCCAAGGGCGTGGTCAAGGACATCACCGACATCATGGAAGGCGCCAACGTGCCCGGCTCGCGCAGCAAGAAGCGCAAGGGCATGGCCAAGGCGGCAGAGGAGAGCGCCCGTTACGAAGCCGAGCTGCGCTCACCGGGCGAGATCGCCAAGCGCATCAAGCAGCTGGAAGAGAAGATGTACCAGCTGGCGCGCGACCTGGAGTTCGAGGCGGCGGCGCAACTGCGCGACGAAATTACCGCGTTGCGCGAGCGCATGATCACGGCGTGAGGGCGACGATCGCGCCCATTGCTGGAGCCCGATGCCCGCTCCCTGTTAACATCCCGCCTTTGTTTCATCTCTAGTTCGAGACTGTCCATGACCACCGTTCGCACGCGTATCGCGCCATCGCCTACTGGCGATCCCCACGTCGGCACTGCTTACATTGCCCTGTTCAACTACTGCTTTGCCAAGCAGCACGGCGGCGAGTTCATCCTGCGTATCGAAGATACCGACCAGTTGCGTTCGACCCGCGAGTCGGAACAGCAGATCTTCGACGCCCTGCGCTGGCTCGGCATCGAGTGGAGCGAAGGTCCGGACGTCGGCGGCCCGCACGGCCCTTACCGGCAGAGCGAGCGCGGCGATATCTACAAGCAGTATGCCCAGCAGCTGGTTGACCTTGGTCACGCCTTCCCGTGCTTCTGCACCGCCGAAGAGCTCGACCAGATGCGCGCCGAGCAGATGGCCCGCGGCGAAACCCCGCGCTACGACGGCCGCGCCTTGCTGCTGTCGGCAGAAGAAGTGCAGCGCCGCCTGGCCGCTGGCGAGCCGCACGTGATCCGCATGAAAGTGCCGAGCGAAGGCGTCTGCGTGGTCCCGGACATGCTCCGTGGCGACGTCGAGATCCCGTGGGATCGCATGGACATGCAGGTACTGATGAAAACCGACGGCCTGCCAACCTACTTCCTGGCCAACGTCGTTGATGACCACCTGATGGGCATCACCCACGTGCTGCGCGGCGAAGAGTGGCTGCCGTCGGCGCCCAAGCTGATCAAGCTGTACGAGTACTTCGGCTGGGAACAACCGACCCTGTGCTACATGCCGCTGCTGCGTAACCCGGACAAGAGCAAGCTGTCCAAGCGCAAGAACCCGACCTCGGTGACCTTCTACGAGCGCATGGGCTTCATGCCGGAAGCCATGCTCAACTACCTGGGCCGCATGGGCTGGTCGATGCCGGACGAGCGCGAGAAGTTCTCCCTGGCCGAGATGGTCGAGCACTTCGACCTGTCGCGCGTCTCCCTCGGCGGGCCGATTTTCGATATCGAGAAGCTGTCGTGGCTCAACGGCCAGTGGCTGCGTGACCTGCCGGTGGAAGAGTTCGCCGCGCGCCTGCAGAAGTGGGCATTCAACAGCGACTACATGATGCAGATCGCGCCGCATGTGCAGGGCAGGGTAGAGACCTTCAGCCAGGTCGTGCCGTTGGGGGGCTTCTTCTTTGAGGGTGGCCTCAAGCTCGATGCCAAGCTGTTCGAGAGCAAGAAACTTTCGGCCGACCAGGTACGCCAGGTCATCCAGCTGATCCTGTGGAAGCTCGAAAGCCTGCGTCAGTGGGAAAAAGACCGCATCACCGGTTGCATCCAGGCGGTGGTCGACGCCCTGGAACTGAAGTTGCGTGATGCCATGCCGCTGATGTTTGCTGCGATTACCGGCCAGGCCAGCTCGGTCTCGGTGCTCGATGCCATGGAAATCCTTGGCCCGGACCTGACCCGCTACCGCCTGCGCCAGGCCCTGGACCTGCTCGGTGGTGTGTCGAAGAAAGAAAACAAGGAGTGGGAAAAGCTCTTGGGCACCATCGCCTGATTGCCTGACCTTGGTAAAACTTCGCGGGGCAAACCCGCTCCTACCTGTTCAGCAGGAGTGAGCTTGCCCCGCGAAGAGGCCCGCAAACCCCTGTAAAACCGGGGTGTTTCATCCGGCCGGGCGGTAAGTGTTTGTTATCTCGGAAATTTTTTTTGAATTTTGTTGAAAATATATTTGACAGGTTCGCCATCCGATCTTAATATGCGCCCCGTCCACAGCGATGAACGAAAACGAAGCGCGAAGCACCCAGCCAAGCGATTCAAGTTCAAAGCGACATTGTGGGGCTATAGCTCAGCTGGGAGAGCGCCTGCATGGCATGCAGGAGGTCAGCGGTTCGATCCCGCTTAGCTCCACCAAATTCCGATTCGTAGTCAGCTAGACTGGCTGCGAAATCAACCGGGTTCCAGCGACCAGGTTGGTAAGGTAAGAAGGTTCGTCCCCTTCGTCTAGTGGCCTAGGACACCGCCCTTTCACGGCGGTAACAGGGGTTCGAGTCCCCTAGGGGACGCCAGTTTCACACAAGCAACGTCGAAAGAGGTTGCTGGGCCGCGAGGCTAAAAATCTGGGGCTATAGCTCAGCTGGGAGAGCGCCTGCATGGCATGCAGGAGGTCAGCGGTTCGATCCCGCTTAGCTCCACCAATTTTGCCAGGATTCGTGAAAACGGATCTGCACGAAGGTTACAAGTCCCCTTCGTCTAGTGGCCTAGGACACCGCCCTTTCACGGCGGTAACAGGGGTTCGAGTCCCCTAGGGGACGCCATTTTACCCACTTTGTGGGATTTCAAGGCTCATTCGATTATTGAATGAGCCTTTTGTTTTTGCCTCGAAAAAACTTCCCCCCAAGCCTCTCTTGCCTGACGCGACAAGCGGCAGCACTTTCTGCTTGCCAAAAAATATTATGAGAATAATATTCTAACCATAATATTTTGGAGGCGAGCATGAACGACAAAAAGGCGAAAACCCGCGAACGGATTCTCGATGCAGCCTGCAGTGCGCTGATTCAGCACGGCCCGGCCGAGCCCAGCGTCAATCAGGTAATGGGTGCTGCCGGCCTGACTGTCGGGGGCTTTTACGCCCATTTCGACAGCAAGGACGCGCTGATGCTCGAAGCCTTTCGCCAGTTGCTCGGCGAGCGTCGGGCGCTGCTCGCCGAAGTCGACCCGAACATGAGTGGCGAGGAGCGCCGTGCCCTGGTCGCCGCCTTTTATCTTTCTCGCAAGCACCGCGACGCCACCGAGCGCGCCTGCCCGCTGCCCACCTCGCTGGGCGAAATGGCGCGCCTGCCGGAGGCCTTCCGGGCGGTGCTGGCCGAGCACATCGAATTGATGATGGCCAATCTTGCCGACAGCCCTGAGGAGGCTGACAAGGTCCTGGCCGACATGGCCCTGATGATCGGTGGCCTGGCCCTGGCCCGCGCTTTGGGCACTGGCGAGCTGTCTGACCGCATCCTGCGTGCCGCCAAGTCGGCGGTTGTCTGAACCACGCGCTATCCACCGGAGCAAAGCGATGAATACCTTGAGCTGGATTCGTAGCGTCAACGGCACCCTTGGGCATATTGCGCCGGAGCATGTCGCGCGCAAGATGCGCCGGGCCTTCATGACCCCGCGCAACCTGCCGCCACGGGAATGGGAGCTGCCACTGCTGGCCCGTGCCGAGCGCATCACCTTGCGCTTCGGGCTTTCTGCGCTGCGCTGGGGCCAGGGCCCGACGGTGCTGTTGATGCACGGTTGGGAAGGGCGCCCAACCCAGTTCGCACGCTTGATCGACACCCTGGTCGAGGCTGGCTACACCGCCGTGGCGCTGGAAGGCCCGGCGCATGGCCGTTCGCCGGGTAGCGAAGCCAATGTGGTGCTGTTTGCCCGGGCCTTGCTTGAGGCCGCCGCCGAACTGCCGCCGCTGCAGGCGGTGATCGGCCACTCCATGGGCGGTGCCAGCATGCTCCTGGCCCTGCAGTGGGGCCTGCGCGCCGAAGTGGCGGTGAGCATCGCCGCGCCAGCCCAGTTGCTTGGCGTAGTCCGTGGCTTTGCGCGGCGCCTGGGCATGCCGGCACGGGCGCGGGCGGCGTTTATCCGCCAGATCGAGCGCGATGTCGGTGTGCAGATTGCCCGCCTGGATGTCAGTGGCTACCAGCTGGAACTGCCTGGCTTGATCGTGCATGCCGAGGATGACCCGCTGGTACCGGTCAAGGAGTCCGACGCCATTCACCGGGCCTGGTTCGACAGCCGCCTGCTGCGCCTGCCTGACGGCGGCCATCAGCGCGTGCTGGCTGACCCGCAACTGGTCGAGGGGGTGCTGGCGTTGCTGCAGCGCAGCAGTTCACCGGCGCGGCAATCGGCCTGAGCATCCGGTACACTCTGCCCGTTCACCACGGACCTGGAGCGGGCATGAGTTGGGATCTGGCAACACCGTTCATCATCGACCTGCGGGTCGCTGCCGACGACATCGACGGCCTCGGCCACGCCAACAACGCAGTCTATGTCACCTGGCTTGAGCGTTGCGCCTGGCGCCACTCCCAGCGCCTGGGGCTGGACCTGGCCGAGTACCGGCGCCTGGACCGGGCCATGGCCGTGGTCCGCCACGAAATCGACTACCTTGCCGCCGCCTATGAAGACGACGAGTTGCAACTGGCAACCTGGATTGTCGACTGGGGCCAACGGCTGAAAATGACCCGGCGCTTCCAGCTGGTTCGTCCCAGCGACGGCACCACCTTGCTGCGCGCGCAGACCACCTTCGTCTGCATCGAGTTATCCACGGGGCGGCCCAAGCGCATGCCGGCCGAGTTCATTGACGGCTATGGCCCGGCGCTGATGGCCGGAGCGCTGTAGGCCGCGGATTTTGCTAGACTGCCGGCCTTTTCCAGCCGAGATGCAACCCATGCAAATTGCCCTGGCCCCGATGGAGGGGCTGGTCGACGACATTCTTCGCGACGTACTGACCCAGGTGGGCGGCATCGACTGGTGTGTCACCGAGTTCATTCGGGTCTGCGACCGCTTGTTGCCGGCGGCCACCTTCGAAAAGCTCGCGCCGGAGCTGAGCCAGGGTGCGCAGACCGCTGCCGGGGTGCCGTTGCGCGTGCAATTGCTGGGCTCCGACCCGGTGTGCCTGGCCGAAAACGCGGTGCTGGCCTGTGAACTGGGCGCGCCGGTGATCGACCTCAACTTCGGCTGTCCGGCCAAGACCGTGAACAAGTCGCGTGGTGGTGCGGTGTTGCTCAAGGAACCAGAGCTGCTGCATGCCATCTTGCGAGAAGTGCGTCGCGCGGTCCCTGCGCATATTCCGGTCACGGCCAAGATGCGCCTGGGCTTCGACAGCCCCGACGGCGCCCTGGACTGTGCCCGGGCCCTGGCCGAAGGCGGCGCCGAGCAATTGGTGGTGCATGCGCGAACCAAGGTCGACGGCTACAAGCCGCCTGCCCATTGGGAGTGGGTGGCGCGGGTGCAGGACGTGGTCAAGGTGCCGGTGTATGCCAACGGCGAGGTCTGGACCCTGGAAGACTGGCGGCGTTGCCGAGAAGTCAGCGGTGTTGAAGACATCATGCTGGGCCGTGGCCTGGTTTCGCGCCCGGACCTTGCCCGGCAGATCGCCGCCGAACGTGATGGTGTCGAGTTCGTGCCCATGGACTGGCACAGCTTGCTGCCGCTGATCCGGGACTTCTGGGGCCAGGCCCGGGCGCAGATGACGCCGCGCCAGGCACCGGGGCGCTTGAAGCAGTGGGTGGCGATGTTGACCCGCACCTACCCCGAGGCGGTGGCGCTGTTCACGGAATTGCGCCGGGAGACCGACTGTGACCGGGTCGGGCAGTTGATCGGTGTGCCGGTCTGCGAGGCGGCCTGAAAAAATTTTTGCAGGGTTGCTTGAAAAGCAGGCGAGGGTCCTTATCTAGGGAGTACGCGATGCCGAAGTCGGGTCGCGCTACTACACAACCTCGCTGATTTTCAGGAGATGCATCATGACTACTGCTTTTTCTCTGGCTCCACTGTTCCGTCATTCCGTGGGTTTCGACCGTTTCAATGACCTGTTCGAATCTGCGGCGCGTAATGAGGCGGGTAGCAGCTACCCTCCCTACAACGTTGAAAAACATGGCGATGACCACTATCGAATCGTCGTTGCTGCGGCAGGTTTCCAGGAGCAGGATCTGGACCTGCAAGTGGAAAAAGGCGTCTTGACCGTGACTGGCGGCAAGCGTGACAGCAACGCTGAAAGCGTTACCTATCTGCATCAGGGCATCGCCCAACGGGCGTTCAAGTTGTCGTTCCGGTTGGCTGACCATATCGAGGTCAAGGCGGCTGGTCTGGCTAACGGGCTGCTGAGCATCGATCTGCTGAGGATCGTGCCGGAAGAGGCCAAGGCCAAGCGGATCCCGATCAATGGGGATGGCAAGCCTGCTCTGAATTGATTGTTGTTTGTTTAGGAAAGGGTGCCTTCGGGCACCCTTTTTTTTTGGCTCTGAGATTTTGGTGTTGATCCGGTTGTTTTGGTGGTGCTGAGTCACCTTTCCGCCCTTGCGGCGGCTTACTTTTTTCAGTCGAAAAAAAAGTAAGCAAAAATTCTTGCCCCACCAGGGGCCCTACGCTGCGCTTCGGGTTCCCTCCCTCCGGTGTCGCTACGGGGCATTGCGAACTACGAGTTGCAAGCAACTCTACGTTTCGCAACTTCGGCTAACGCCGAAGGTGCTGCGCACTAGCCCCTTCGCAACACCTCCACTCGGCCCTTCTGGTTAACGGGGCCGGTAGATCAAGATCACAAGCAGATCAAGAGCACAATTCGTGTTGCCCTTGTGGGAGCGGGCTTGACCCGCGATGCGATTTGGCAGGCAGGGCGCTATCGCGGGGCAAGTCGAGTCGTTGAGTCGTGCACCCTACGGTTTGATAACCAACCCTGCTCGAATGCCAGCGGCAATTACAGTATCCGCAGCAACTGAAATCCATTCTTCACCACTTACGGCAGGTGACTGCGTAAGCCAATGATCAGCCAGTTGGTACCCAAGGCTGTACCCCAGCCAACGCGGGAAATCTCTGTTAGTGCCAAAGAACCATGCAGAGTGATCATAATCACGTCTCGCCAGCTGGCAGCTGTCTGGAGGGGCTGCAAGCAGAGCCGGCAAACCAATAGCGCGCTCCCAGGGCTCTGGCTCGCTGCCAAGTAGGTGGCTTACAAACCGCCCCGCCAGGCCCTCGCTTACCAGCGCTTCACCTAAGGTGTGACCGTATCCCGGTCCGGCCATGCGCAGGCAATGATGTGCTTCGTGGATGATCTGGCGCAGCAATGTGCCGTTGTTCAGGCTGGCAGCAAAATTGGAATTCTCCGGGTCCACCGTCAGCGAAAACAGGTTGTGGCGAAAGGCATATCCCATGAGACCGACTTCGGGTATGACCTGGCCCGGCAGAGCTTGAACCAGAATGTCCAGAGCAGGGGCGGGCAATAGACGTTCGATTGCCTTTTCGGCCTCTACAGCCTGTTCGGTTATCGCTGACTGCCAATTGCTCAGGTCACCGCTTGCCTGAAGCCAATGCAGCGTCCAGTTGGCTGAGCCTACTGGATTCATGTTCCCCCCCTCAGATGCACCAGTCGATCAATGATCGGCCGGCGCCTCAAGCAACATTGCCCGAAACTCCCCCAGCGGCAACGGCCGGCTATGCAGGTACCCCTGGTACAAATGACACCCCAGCCGCTCGAGAAACTCCAGCTGCTCCGACAGCTCCACCCCTTCGGCGATCACCGCCAGGTCCAGGCTGCGGGCCATGGCGACGATGGCGCGGACGATCTCGGCGTCGTTGGGGTCCAGCGGTGCGTCGCGGACGAACGATTGGTCGATCTTCAGGGCATCCACCGGCAGGCGTTTGAGGTAGGTCAGCGAGGAATAGCCAGTACCAAAGTCATCCATGGCAAAGCTCACGCCTAAGGCCTTGAGCTCGCGCATTTTGCTGATGGTGTCTTCCAGGTTCTGAATGACGATGCCTTCGGTAATCTCCAGCTTGAGGATTCTGTGCGGCAGGCGGAAGTCGTCGAGGCTGCGCATCACCCGCTCGACGAAGTCGTTCTGGCGGAACTGTCGCGGGCTGATGTTCACGCACAGGCTGAAGTCGTCCGGAGCGATCAGGCCGTCGCGCAGCATACCGGCACAGGCGTCGCAGGCTTCGTCGAGGATCCAGCTGCCAACTTCCAGTATCAGCCCGCTTTCTTCCAGCACCTGGATGAACTGCGCCGGCGGCTGCTGGCCCAGTTGCGGGTGGTGCCAGCGCAACAGCACTTCGGCACCGACGATGCGGTTGTCGCGGGCATCGACCTGGGGCTGGAAGTGCAGGGCCAGTTCGCCGCGGGCCAAGGCCAGGCGCAGGTCGTTTTCCATGCGCAGGCGCTCGCTGGCGGCCTTTTGCATGGTGGTGTGGAACATTTGCGTGGTGTTGCGCCCGGAATCCTTGGCCCGGTACAGGGCGATGTCGGCGCGTTTGAGCAGGTCGGCCGGGGTCGAACCATGGTCGGGGATCAGCGCCACGCCGATGCTCGGCGTCACCTGCAGGCGCTGGCCGTCCAGCGACATCGGCTCGGCCAGCAGTTCGCGCAGGGTGTCGGCCAGTTCGCGGACTTTCTCCGTGACTTCCTCGCGGCTGCCTTCCAGGCCGCTGAGCAGGACCACGAATTCGTCACCGCCCAGGCGCGCGACGGTGTCCTCCAGGCGCACGCTGGCTTCCAGGCGCGCGGTGATGATCTTGAGCACCGTATCGCCGACCGGATGGCCGAGGGAGTCGTTGATGTGCTTGAAGTGATCGAGGTCGAGAAACAGCAAGGCGCCACGCAGGTTGTGGCGCTTGAGCAGGGCGATCTGCTGGCTCAGGCGGTCCATCAGCAGGGCGCGGTTGGGCAGGTTGGTCAGCGGGTCGTGGTAGGCCAGGTGACGGATTTGCGCCTGGGCGTTCTTCAACTGACTGACATCGCGGGCGGTGAGCAGCAGGCACTCGGTTTCGTTGAGGTTGATCGGCTCGATCGACACCTCGACGGTAAGAATGTCGCCGCGCTTGTTGCGCCCGAGCATTTCCCGGTGATGCACGCGGCCTTTTTCCTGGAATTCGCTGAGCAGCGCCGCGCGCTGCTTGTCGTCGGCCCAGATGCCGATGTCGTGCACGGTCTGGCCGATCACTTCGGCCGCGCTGTAGCCGGTCAGGCGGCAGAAGCCATCGTTGACCTCCAGGTAGCGGCCGCTGTCGCGCTCGGTGATGGTGATGGCATCGGGGCTGGAGTGAAACGCCTTGGCAAATTTTTCTTCGCTGGCCTTGAGCGCCGCTTCGGCGCGCTGCTGCTGGGTGATGTCGCGCAGGGTGGTGACGCTGCAGGGCTGGTTGTCGACCTTGATCAGGCGGCTGGAGATCACGCAGGTCAGCGGCTGGCCGTCCTTGTGGTTGACCACCACGGCGACGTTGTTCAGGGCCTGGTCACGGATTACCCGTTCGATGCGTCGGGCGCGTTCGGCGGACTCGGCCCACAGGCCGATCTGTTCGGCGGTGTTGCCCAGTACCTGTTCGGCGTTCCAGCCAAACACCTGGGTAAAGGCCGGGTTGATCTCGATGAACTGGCCGCTGTCCTGGCGAGTGACGCAGATCGGGTCGGGGCTGGCCTGGAACAGGCTGGCGAACTTTTCTTCGGAGCTGGTCAGGCGCTGTTCGCGTTCGACCTGGTCGCTGATGTCCAGCAAGGTGCCGGCCATGCGCAGCGGGTTGCCCTGTTCGTCACGGTACAGCCGTGCACGGCTTTCGATGTAGCGCGAGGTGCCATCTTCCAGCTGGATGCGGTAGGTGATCTGGTAGTTGCCGGCCGGGCCTTCACGCAGGCTGCGATAAGCCTGGCGCATGGTGCTGCGCTCCAGTTCCGGCACGCCTTCGAAAAACGCCTCGAAGGATTCGTGAAAGGGGGCCGGTTCAAGGCCGTGCAACTGGGCCGCGCGCGCCGAGCCGTAAAGCATGCCGCTGGGGATGTGCCAGTCCCAGGTGCCCAGCTGCGCCGAGTCCAGGGCCAGGTCCAGGCGTTCCTGGCTGTCCTTGAGTGCTTGTTCGGCGCGTTTGCGCTCGCTGGTGTCGACAAAGGTGCTGAGCAGGTAGGCGGTGCCTTCCAGCTCGATATTCTGGGTGCAGAGAATGCCGTCGTGAACTTCACCGTTGCTGCCGCGAAACTGCACTTCGAGGGTCACCGGGCCGCTGGTGCCGCTGGTCGCCGCCAGTACCTGGTGGCGCTGCTGCGGATGGACCCACAGGCCCAGCTCCAGGGTGCTCTTGTGGATGATCTGGTGGCCCGGCCAGCCGAGGATGTTCTCAAAATGCTGGTTGACCTCGTAGATCATGCCGTCGGCACGGCGGGTCAGCAGGATGACATTGGGGCTCAGGTGGAAGAGGGTGGCGAAGCGCTTTTCCGAGTTGATCAGCGCCGCTTCCCGTTCGCGTTGACGGGTGATCTCGCGGATTACCCCGACCATTTGCCGCCGTCCGCTGCGGTCCTTGGTCATACTGCCGTTGATTTCCAGCCAGTGCAGGCTGCCATCGGGCCAACGGATGCGATGGCGCAGGGCCTGCTCCACCGGCTCGCCGTTGACCACCGCATGAAACGCCTGCAGGGTACGGGGACGGTCTTCCATGGGCACCAGTTCGAGGTAGTCCAGGTCGTTGGGCAGTGGATGGTGCGGATCGAAGCCGAACAGTGCCTGGGTGCCGCGTGACCAGCTGATCTGCCCGGTCTCGACATCCCAGAACCAGGCACCCAGGCGCGCACCGTTGAGCGCCGCCAGCAGTTGCGGGGCGTTTTCCCAGGTTTGCTCCGATTCCTGGGGGTCCGCTGCATGAATTCGGGGCATGCGCGGAAAACGGTTTGCTGATTTGGGCATCGATACCAGACCTTTGGCAGATAACGCGTCCTTGAGCGGGCAGGCTTGCCCGGATGCTACCTCAGTGGTTCAAGGGGCTTGCTTGGCTGTCGAGCAGTGCCATAAAGGCCCTGGCGGCATTCGATAACGTTCGTTCGGTGTGCAGAATGTAGCCTAGCTGGCGCGACAGCTGTATGCCCGGCAAGGCGATGGGTGCAACCTGCTCATCGAGCATAGTACGTGGCAATACACTCCATGCCAGGCCGATGGAAACCATCATCTTGATAGTTTCCAGGTAGTTGGTGCTCATGGCGATGTTCGGGGCCAGGCCCTGGGCTTCGAACAGGCGCTGGACAATATGGTGTGTGAAGGTGTTGCCGCCGGGGAAAACCGCCGGATGGTGGGCAATGTCGGCCAGGCTCACCGCGCCTTTGCGCGCCAGTGGATGCTCGGGGGCGGCGACGAAGTCCAGCGGGTCGTCCCATACCGGCACGGCGCGTACCAGGTGGTGGGGCTCCGGGGCCAGGGTGATTACGGCAATTTCCGCTCGGCCATGGAGGATTTCTTCGTAGGCTACTTCTGAATCGAGAAATTGGATGTCCAGCGCCACCGCCGGGTACTGGCGGGTAAAGGCCCTTAATAGCGGTGGCAGGCGGTGCAGGCCGATGTGATGGCTGGTGGCCAGGGTCAGGCGCCCGCTGACTTCACCGGTGAGGTTGCTCAGGGCCCGGCGGGTGTCGTCCAGTACATTGAGTATCTGGTAGGCGCGCGGCAGCAAGGCGCGTCCGGCCTCGGTCAGGTTGACCTCGCGGCCCAGGCGGTCGAACAGGCGCACATCCAGCTGCTGCTCAAGGCCGGCGATGCGTTTGCTGATTGCAGGTTGGGTCAGGTGCAGGCGTTCCCCAGCCCCGGAAAAGCTGCCGGTCTCGGCGATTGCAATAAAGGCATTGAGATTGGCCAGATCCACTACTCGAATTCCTTTTAGTTATCCAAAGCATAAAAATTATGAATTTGAGTTATTCAATCTACCGGCATAGCATCGCCCGTACAAGCCAAGGGGTTATTGGCATAGAAAGACGCTGATGAGGAACAGTCTGATGGCCGGCAAAACGCTTTACGACAAGCTCTGGGATTCGCATTTGGTCAAGCAGCGCGACGATGGTTCGGCGCTGATCTACATCGACCGTCACATCATTCACGAAGTGACGTCGCCGCAAGCCTTCGAAGGCCTGCGCCTGGCCAATCGCAAACCCTGGCGCATCGATGCCAACATCGCCACGCCTGATCACAACGTGCCGACCACTCCGGAGCGCAAAGGCGGTATCGACGCCATTGTCGACCAGGTCTCGCGTTTGCAGGTTCAGACCCTCGATGAAAACTGCGACGAGTATGGCATCGTCGAATTCAAGATGAATGACGTGCGTCAGGGCATCGTCCACGTCATCGGCCCGGAGCAGGGCGCGACCTTGCCGGGCATGACCGTGGTCTGCGGCGACTCGCACACCTCGACCCACGGTGCCTTCGGCGCCCTGGCCCACGGTATCGGCACCTCCGAGGTCGAGCACGTGCTCGCGACCCAGTGCCTGGTGGCCAAGAAAATGAAGAACATGCTGGTGCGCGTCGAAGGCAAACTGCCGTTTGGCGTCACTGCCAAGGACATTGTCCTCGCCGTGATCGGCAAGATCGGCACCGCTGGCGGCAACGGCCATGCCATGGAATTCGCCGGCAGCGCCATTCGCGAGTTGTCGGTCGAAGGCCGCATGACTATCTGCAACATGTCCATCGAAGCCGGTGCCCGGGTTGGCCTGGTGGCCACTGATGAAAAAACCGTCGAGTACGTCAAGGGCCGCCCTTACGCGCCGAAAGGCGAGCAGTGGGCACAAGCGGTCGAAACCTGGAAAGACCTGGTGTCCGATGCCGATGCGGTGTTCGACACGGTGATCGAGCTGGACGCCGCGCAGATCAAGCCGCAGGTCAGCTGGGGCACTTCGCCGGAAATGGTCCTGGCGGTTGACCAGCGTGTGCCGGACCCGGCTGCCGAAGCCGACCTGGTCAAGCGTGGCTCGATCGAACGGGCCTTGAAGTACATGGGCCTGAGCGCCAACCAGGCGATCACCGACATCCAGCTTGACCGGGTGTTCATCGGCTCCTGCACCAACTCGCGCATCGAAGACCTGCGCGCCGCCGCCGAAATCGCCAAGGGCCGCAAGGTGGCCGCGACCATCAAGCAGGCAATCGTGGTGCCGGGCTCGGGCCTGGTCAAAGCCCAGGCGGAAAAAGAAGGCCTGGACAAGATTTTCCTCGAAGCGGGCTTTGAGTGGCGTGAACCGGGTTGCTCGATGTGCCTGGCGATGAACCCTGACCGCCTGGAGAGTGGCGAGCATTGCGCCTCCACCTCCAACCGCAACTTTGAAGGGCGCCAGGGTGCCGGTGGTCGTACCCACCTGGTGAGCCCGGCGATGGCCGCCGCCGCCGCCGTTACCGGCCGTTTTATCGATGTACGTGAGTTGATCCAAGGGAGCGCAGCATGAAAGCCTTTACCCAGCACACTGGCCTTGTCGCGCCATTGGACCGTGCCAACGTCGACACCGACCAGATCATTCCCAAGCAATTCTTGAAGTCGATCAAGCGCACCGGCTTTGGCCCCAACCTGTTCGATGAATGGCGCTACCTGGATGTCGGCCAGCCGTACCAGGACAACAGCAAGCGCCCGCAGAACCCGGATTTCGTTCTCAACCACGCGCGTTACCAGGGTGCCAGCGTATTGCTCGCTCGCGAGAACTTCGGTTGCGGTTCGAGCCGCGAGCATGCGCCCTGGGCCCTGGAAGAATACGGCTTTCGCAGCATCATCGCGCCGAGCTACGCCGACATCTTCTTCAACAACAGCTTCAAGAACGGCTTGCTGCCGATCATCCTCAGCGAGCAAGAAGTCGATGAGCTGTTCAAGCAGGTCGAAGCCGAGCCTGGCTACCAGTTGAACGTGGACTTGCAGGCGCAGACCGTGACCCGTCCTGACGGCAAGGTGCTGAGCTTCGAGATTGACGCGTTTCGCAAGCACTGCCTGCTCAACGGCCTGGATGACATCGGCCTGACCTTGCAGGATGGCGAGGCGATTGCCGCGTTTGAAGCCAAGCATCGGGCTAGCCAGCCCTGGTTGTTTCGTGACGTCTGACTAATACGCTGAACCGGCTGACGCCATCGCCGGCAAGACCGGCTCCCACAGGTGTGTGGGAGCTGGCGTTGCCAGCGATGAGGCCAAGGAGATCGCAATGACCAGCACCACCCATAAGGACGTCGTCCAGCGCCAGTTCGGCGAACAGGCCAGTGCCTACCTGAGCAGCGCCGTGCATGCCCAGGGCAGTGAATTTGCCCTGTTGCAGGCCGAACTTGCCGGCCAAGGCCGCGCACGCCTGCTGGACCTTGGCTGTGGCGCCGGCCATGTAAGTTTCCACGTTGCCCCGCTGGTGCGTGAAGTGGTGGCCTATGACCTGTCGCAGCAGATGCTCGACGTGGTCGCCGCTGCAGCTGCCGAGCGCGGCTTCGAGAACATCGTTACCGAGCGTGGCGCCGCCGAGCGTCTGCCGTTCGCCGATGCTTCGTTCGATTTCGTCTTCAGCCGCTATTCGGCGCACCACTGGAGCGACCTCGGCCTGGCCTTGCGTGAAGTGCGCCGGGTGCTCAAGCCGGGTGGCGTGGCGGCCTTCATCGACGTGATGTCGCCGGGCAGCCCGCTGCTCGACACCTACCTGCAGAGCGTCGAAGTGCTGCGCGATACCAGCCATGTGCGCGATTATTCGGCCAGCGAATGGCTGCAACAGGTCAGCGAAGCCGGCCTCTTCACCCGCAGCCACAGCCGCCAGCGCCTGCGCCTGGAGTACAGCTCCTGGGTCGAGCGCATGCGCACCCCTGAAGTGATGCGTGGCGCCATTCGCCAATTGCAGCAGGCGATGGGCGAAGAAGTACGGCAGTATTACCAGATTGAAGCCGACGGCTCGTTCAGCACCGATGTCGTGGTGCTCTGGGCCGAACGCTAGGTTTTTTCCGGCAGGCCAACAGGGCGTGCCGCTTGAATTGAATAGAGGAAAGCATGAGCAAGCAGATTCTGATTCTTCCAGGAGATGGCATTGGTCCGGAAATCATGGCCGAGGCGGTCAAGGTGCTGGAACTGGCCAACGACAAGTTCCAGCTCGGCTTCAGCCTGGAACACGACGTCATCGGTGGCGCCGCCATCGACAAGCACGGCGTACCCCTGGCCGACGAGACCCTGGCTCGTGCACGCAAGGCCGACGCGGTGCTGCTCGGCGCCGTTGGCGGGCCGAAGTGGGACAAGATCGAGCGCGACATTCGCCCCGAGCGCGGCCTGCTGAAGATCCGTTCGCAACTGGGCCTGTTTGCCAACCTGCGCCCGGCGATCCTCTACCCGCAACTGGCCGACGCCTCGTCGCTCAAGCCGGAAATCGTCGCGGGCCTGGACATCCTCATCGTTCGTGAACTGACTGGCGGCATCTACTTCGGCGCGCCACGCGGCACCCGCGAGCTGCAAGGCGGCGAGCGCCAGGCCTACGACACCCTGCCGTACAGCGAAAGCGAAATCCGCCGTATCGCCCGGGTCGGTTTCGACATGGCCCGCGTGCGCGGCAAGAAGCTCTGCTCGGTGGACAAGGCCAACGTCCTGGCTTCCAGCCAGCTGTGGCGCGAGATCGTCGAGGAAGTGGCCAAGGACTACCCGGATGTCGAGCTCAGCCACATGTACGTCGACAACGCCGCCATGCAACTGGTGCGTGCACCCAAGCAGTTCGATGTGATGGTCACCGACAACATGTTCGGCGACATCCTGTCGGATGAAGCTTCCATGCTCACCGGCTCCATTGGCATGCTGCCATCAGCGTCGCTGGATGCCGACAACAAAGGCATGTACGAGCCTTGCCACGGCTCGGCACCGGACATCGCCGGCCAGGGCATTGCCAACCCGTTGGCGACCATCCTTTCGGTGTCGATGATGCTGCGCTACAGCTTCAACCAGCAGGCGGCAGCCGAAGCCATTGAAAAGGCCGTCAGCCTGGTGTTGGATCAGGGGCTGCGCACCGGCGACATCTGGTCGGCCGGTTGCAGCAAGGTAGGTACGCAGGAAATGGGCGACGCAGTAGTCGCAGCGCTGCGGAATCTGTAATCTCTCGGGCCCGCTGCTGTTTTTCCTTGTGAAGCAGCGGCCCACTTTTTAGCAAAGGTGTAGTTGCGATGAAACGTGTAGGTCTGATCGGTTGGCGCGGTATGGTCGGTTCCGTGCTCATGCAGCGGATGCTGGAAGAGCAGGATTTTGATCTGATCGAGCCGGTGTTCTTCACCACCTCCAACGTCGGTGGCCAGGGTCCGGCAGTGGGCAAGGATATTGCTCCGCTCAAGGACGCTTACAGCATTGAAGAGCTCAAGACCCTCGATGTGATCCTGACCTGTCAGGGCGGCGACTACACCAACGAAGTCTTCCCCAAGCTGCGCGAAGCCGGCTGGCAGGGCTACTGGATCGACGCCGCCTCCAGCCTGCGCATGCAGGATGACGCGGTCATCGTCCTCGACCCGGTCAACCGCAAGGTCATCGACCAGCAGCTCGACGCGGGCACCAAGAACTACATCGGCGGCAACTGCACCGTCAGCCTGATGCTGATGGGTCTGGGCGGCCTGTTCGAAGCGGGCCTGGTCGAGTGGATGAGCGCCATGACCTATCAGGCAGCCTCCGGCGCCGGCGCGCAGAACATGCGTGAGCTGATCCGCCAGATGGGCGCAACCCACGCCGCGGTGGCCGATGACCTGGCCAACCCGGCCAGCGCCATCCTCGACATCGACCGCAAGGTCGCCGAGGCCATGCGCAGTGAAGCCTACCCGACCGAGAACTTCGGTGTGCCGCTGGCCGGCAGCCTGATCCCGTGGATCGACAAGGAACTGCCTAACGGCCAGAGCCGTGAAGAGTGGAAGGCCCAGGCCGAGACCAACAAGATCCTCGGCCGCTTCAAGAGCCCGATCCCGGTCGACGGCATCTGCGTGCGCATCGGCGCCATGCGTTGCCACAGCCAGGCGCTGACCATCAAGCTGAACAAGGACGTGCCGATCGCCGACATCGAAGGCATGATCAGCCAGCACAACCCTTGGGTGAAACTGGTGCCGAACCAGCGTGAAATCAGCATGCAGGAGCTGAGCCCGACCAACGTCACCGGGACGCTGAACATCCCGGTGGGTCGCCTGCGCAAGCTGAACATGGGCTCCCAGTACCTGGGCGCCTTCACCGTCGGTGACCAGCTGCTGTGGGGTGCGGCCGAGCCGCTGCGGCGCATGCTGCGGATCCTGCTGGAGCGTTGATTGCTACGCAGCGTTGAATCAAAGCCCGTGCTGGAAACAGCGCGGGCTTTTTTGCTTTGCATGGGGCCGCTATGAGGCCTCTCGTGGGAGCTGGCGTTGCCAGCGATGGGCTGCGCAGCAGCCCCAATACAGCCTTGCACAAGACTGCAAGGGCAAATCCAAGTAAAGTGCCGCTCCCGCCGTTCCAGCAGAGGATTTTTCCATGAGCCAGCCTATTGATATCGCCGTCATCGGTGCCACCGGTACTGTCGGTGAGACCCTTGTACAAATTCTGGATGAATGCGATTTCCCGGTCGGCACCCTGCACCTGCTGGCCAGCAACGAATCGGCGGGCAGCGGCGTGATGTTTCGCAGCAAGAGCCTGCGCGTGCGCGAGGTCGACAGCTTCGACTTCAGCAAGGTCAAGCTGGCTTTCTTTGCCGCCGGCCCGGCGGTGACCCGCAGCTTCGCGCCACGGGCGCAGGCGGCCGGTTGTGCGGTGATCGACCTGTCCGGCGGCCTGCCGGCCGAACAGGCGCCGGCGGTGGTGCCAGAAGCCAACCCGGCGGTGCTCGACAACCTCAAGGCGCCGCTGCAACTGAGTAGCCCAAGCGCCGCCGCGATCGCCCTGGCGGTCACCTTGGCGCCACTCAAGGGCCTGCTGGCGCTTGAGCGCATCAACGTTACCGCGTGCCTGGCAGTCTCGGCCCAAGGGCGCGAGGCGGTCAACGAGCTGGCCCGGCAGACCGCCGAGCTGCTCAATGCCCGGCCGCTGGAGCCACGCTTCTTCGACCGGCAGATGGCCTTCAACCTGCTGGCCCAGGTCGGCGCCAGCGATGCCGAAGGCCATGGCGCCCTGGAGCGCCGCCTGGTCAGCGAGTTGCGCGAGGTGCTCGGCTTGCCTTCACTGAAGATTTCCGTGAGCTGCGTTCAAGTCCCGGTGTTTTTCGGCGATAGCTACAGTGTGTCCGTGCAAAGCCGTACGCCGGTCGACCTGGCGGCGGTCAACGCCGCGCTGGAAGCCGCTGACAGCATCGAGCTGGTGGAGGAGGGTGATTATCCGACGCCAGTGGGTGACGCAGTGGGCCAGGACGTGGTCTATGTTGGACGGGTACGCGGTGGAATCGACGAGGCTGAGCAGCTCAACCTCTGGCTGACCACCGACAATGTGCGCAAAGGCGCGGCCCTGAACGCGGTCCAGCTGGCGCAATTGTTGATAAAAGGCCTTGTGTAAAAGATACTTGCCGACAATTTGCCCCACTTGTTCTCGGTTGCCGGGGAAGGTTCATTCAAAGGAAGAGGTCATGCTTCGAATTCGCAAACTGGTCTTAGCAATTGCCGCGGCGTCGGCGCTGTCGTCCGGTATGGCGCATGCCCTCGGGTTGGGCGAGCTGACGTTGAAGTCAGCGCAGAACCAACCCCTGGATGCCGAGATCGAACTGCTCGATGTCCGCGACCTGACGGCGGCCGAAGTGGCGCCGAGCCTAGCGCCGCCCGAGGAGTTCGCCAAGGCCGGTGTCGAGCGCCAGGCGTTTCTCAATGACCTGACCTTCACCACGGTGATCAACCCCAACGGCAAGAGCGTGTTGCGGGTGACCTCGAGCCAGCCGCTGCCGGCACCGATGGTCAAGTTCCTGGTTCAAGTCATGTGGCCGAGCGGTCGACTGCTGCGCGACTACAGCGTGCTGGTCGACCCGGCCAAGTTCAACACGCCGGCCGGGCAACCGGCGCCGGCGGGCGTTGCACCTGCGGTGACGGCGGCCAACTACACCACCGTGCGTCGCGATACCCTGTGGGAAATCGCCTCGAAAGCCCGTCAGGGTGGCTCGGTGCAACAGACCATGCTGGCCATCCAGGCGTTGAACCCGGATGCCTTCATCAACGGCAACATCAACCTGCTGAAAACCGGCCAGGTCCTGCGCCTGCCCGATCAACAGCAGATCGCCAGTATTCCCCAGGCCCAGGCCGTCACCGAAGTCGCCGAGCAGTACGCTGCCTGGCGCGAAGGCCGGCGCCTGGGCCCGCGTGCGCGCCAGCTCGACGCCACCCGGCGCAGCGGCGCCGAGGCGGCGCCGGCGCGCATCGCCAATCAGGACAGCCTCAAGCTGGTCGCGCCCGGCAGCAAAGCCGCTGCGGGCAGCAAAGGCCTCAGCGACAAATTGGCCGTGGCCCAGGAAAGCCTGGACACCAGCCGTCGCGACAACGAAGAACTCAAAGGCCGTATGGCCGACCTGCAGAGCCAACTGGACAAACTGCAGCGCCTGATCGCGCTGAAAAACGACCAGTTGGCCAAGCTCGAAGCCCAGGGCGCCGCAGATGCCGCTGCGCCCGAAGCCGCCGCGACCCAGCCACCGGCGATCTCCGCCGAGCTGCAACCGGCCCCGGCACCTGCGCAGCCAGCAGTCACGCCAGCGCCGGCAGCGGTCGATACCGCACCGGTTGACCCGGCGCAGCCTGTGGTCGCCGAACAGGCGCCGGCCGATTCGAACAAGATGCTCGACGATCTGCTCGGCAACCCATTGCTGCTGGCGCTGATTGCCGGCTCCGCGGTGTTGGTGCTGTTGCTTTTGCTGCTGTTGCTGGCCCGCAAGCGCAAGGCCGACCAGGAAGCGGAAAAACACCTGCGCATGGCCCGGGCCCTGGCTGAGGAGGGCGAGCGCGCTGCAGACCTGGACCTGCCGCCAAGCAGCTTTGAAGGCCTGGACGTGGTGCCGCCGAGCGTTACCCTGGCGCCGGCAGTGGTGGCCGCGTCCGCTGCTGCCGCGACAGCCGCCGCATTGCCTGCCGAAGAGCCTGCACCTGAACCTGCGCAAGCTGCGCCGAGCACACCGGTGCAAGGCCCGATCGCCGCGCCGCTGGTTGCCCCGGCGGCCAGCGCTGCGGCACCGACCGGCGATGCCTTGCTCGACGAAGTGGAGCTGAACATCGCCCGTGGCCGCCTCAATCACGCCGCCGAGCTACTGGAGCCTGCGGTTGCCGCCGCGCCGGAGCGCAGCGACCTGCGCTTGAAACTGATGGAAGTCTACGCCCGTCAGGGCGACCGGGATGCCTTTGTCGGCCACGAGCGCCAGTTGATCGCCACCGGCCAGAACCATGCCGATGTCGAAGCCTTGAAAAACCGCTTCCCGGCCATGCTGGCAGTCGCTGCCGCAGGGGTCAGTGCTGCGGTGCTGGCGGCCGAACTGGACGCCCAGTACGTCCAGGAGCTGCTGCAGGACGAAGCGCTTGCCGAGCCGGTCGCTGAAGTCGAGCCGGTGCTCGAGGCCGAGCCGGTCGTTGAGCCTGAACCTGTCGTTGAGGAGCCGCTGGCGGATCTTGAGCCGTTGCCTGAAGACGACCTGGACAGCGCTTTCGACCTGAGCCTGGAGGAAGATCTGCAAGGCCTGGAGCTGGACGAGCCGCCACTGCTCGATGAGCCTTCGCTGGCCGTTGAAGAACCGCAGGTGGCAGAAGCTGCGGGCGAAACCAGCCCCGCTCAACCGGACTTCGACGCCTTGCTGGAAGAGCATCTTGCCCAGCCTGAGCAGGCCCTGGACGACCTGGCCGATTTTGACCTCGATGTCGCAGGCGACGAGCCTGGGCCACAGCCGAGCAGCGAAAACCTCGATGTCGCCGCCGAGCTGGCGGCGTTCGATGAAACCATGCCGGAGTTCGACCCGCTGAGCGAGCTGGACCTGCCGGAAGACTTCGACCTGTCGCTGTCGCTGGACGACTCGGAGGCGGACAAGCACTTTGCCTCGGAGCTCGATGACGTCAACGCCGAACTCGACAAGCTGTCGCAAAGCCTTGAGCAGCCATCGATCGAAGCGCACTTCACTGAAGCGGACGCCGCCCTGAGCGACGACCTGGACGATGATTTCGACTACCTCGGCGGCGCCGACGAAGTGGCCACCAAGCTTGACCTGGCCCGGGCCTATATCGACATGGGCGACCATGACGGCGCCCGCGACATCCTTGATGAAGTGCGCAAGGACGGTAGCGATACCCAGCGCCAGGAAGCCGACGAGCTGCTCTCGCGCCTGGTCTGAGTTCAGCCTGTGCACCGCCGACGGCAGCCCAAGTGGCTGCCGTTGTCGTTATAATTACCGCCATCTGCTAAACCAACAGGCTGTATCCCTTGGAAATCATTGATAACGCGGCTGCCGAAGTGGCGGCCGAAGGCTTCTTTCGTATTGCTTTGGGCGTTGAGTACAAAGGCTCGCGCTACCGCGGCTGGCAGCGCCAGGCCAGTGGCGTGGCGAGCGTGCAGCAAACCCTGGAAGAAGCCTTGTCGCGGGTGGCCGATTCGCCGGTCACTCTGCACTGTGCCGGGCGCACCGATGCGGGCGTGCATGCCTGTGGCCAGGTGGTGCATTTCGACACCCAGGCGGTGCGCAGCATGAAGGGCTGGACCATGGGCGCCAATATCAACCTGCCCCATGACATCAGCGTGTCCTGGGCCAAGGAAATGCCCGCGCACTTCCATGCGCGCTTCAAGGCCATCGCCCGGCGTTACCGCTACGTGATCTACAACGACCAGATCCGCCCGGCGCACCTGGGCGAAGAGGTGACCTGGAACCACCGGCCGCTGGACGTCGAGCGCATGGCCCTGGCTGCCGAGTACCTGGTCGGCACCCACGACTTCAGCGCCTTCCGCGCTGGCCAGTGCCAGGCCAAGTCGCCGATCAAGAATCTTCATCACCTGCGCGTTACCCGCCACGGCCAGATGATCGTCCTCGACATTCGCGCCAGTGCCTTCCTCCACCATATGGTGCGCAACATTGCCGGCGTGCTGATGACCATCGGCGCCGGCGAGCGTCCGCTGGAGTGGGCCAGGGAAGTGCTGGAAAGCCGTGAGCGGCGCGCCGGCGGGGTGACCGCGCATCCGTACGGGCTGTACCTGGTGCAGGTCGAGTACCACGACGAGTTCGAGCTGCCCGAGCGTTACATCGGCCCACACTTCCTGACCGGCTATGAGACATTGACAGGCTGACGGCCCGCAAGCCATTTGCTAACATCCGGGACTTTCCGCTTTCTGCTGAGGTTCACAGGTCATGAGCGCCGTTCGCAGCAAAATCTGCGGCATTACCCGCATCGAGGATGCGCTGGCCGCAGCCGAGGCGGGTGCCGATGCCATCGGCCTGGTGTTCTATGCCAAAAGCCCGCGGGCGGTCAGTGTGCAGCAGGCGCGGGCGATCATCGCCGCACTGCCGCCGTTCGTCACCACGGTGGGCCTGTTCGTCAACGCCAGCCGCTGTGAGCTGACGGAAATCCTCGAAGCGGTGCCGCTGGACCTGCTGCAGTTTCATGGCGATGAAACCCCGGCCGAATGCGCAGCTTTCAACCGCCCATGGATCAAGGCATTGCGGGTGCGCCCGGGCGACGACCTGGAGGCCAGCTGCAAGCTCTACAGCGGTGCCAGCGGTATTCTTCTCGATACCTACGTGGCCGGCGTGCCAGGCGGTACCGGCGAGGCCTTCGACTGGTCGCTGGTGCCTGCGCAACTGAGCAAGCCGATCATTCTCGCCGGTGGCTTGTCGCCTGAGAACGTGGCGCACGCCATCCAGCAGGTGCGGCCCTACGCGGTGGATGTCAGCGGGGGCGTGGAGCAGGCCAAGGGCATCAAGGACCCGGCGCGGATCGAGGCATTTATCCGCGCGGTCAAGCAGGCGTGAAATCGCTGCATGCTGCGGATGTGACGGCTGGCCGCGCGCCATCGTCCATAGCTTTCGCAGCCCGGTGCTGCCGGATCGCGCCCATGGGCCGGTCGAAATTACCGGGTGACGCCACAGGCGTCGCCCTTACAGGTTGACGATGGTGCGGTATCGGGGTGGCTCGCTGCAGGCGGGCGCCGGAGCCGGATCATCATCGCGTCATACACGAATTGAGCTCAAGGGCATACGCGCGAGCTGGCAGCCATAGTCTGCCGGTCGCCGCTACTGGAGAAAGAAAGCATGAGCAACTGGTTAGTAGACAAACTGATCCCTTCGATCATGCGTTCCGAGGTGAAGAAGAGTTCGGTCCCTGAAGGTCTGTGGCACAAGTGCCCGTCCTGCGAGGCCGTGCTGTATCGTCCGGAGCTGGAAAAGACCCTGGATGTCTGCCCTAAGTGCAACCATCACATGCGTATCGGCGCCCGCGCCCGCATCGACATCTTCCTTGATGCCGAAGGCCGCGCCGAGCTGGGCGCCGACCTGGAGCCGGTCGACCGCCTGAAATTCCGCGATGGCAAGAAGTACAAGGACCGCTTGACTGCCGCCCAGAAGCAGACCGGCGAAAAAGACGCACTGATCTCCATGAGCGGCACCCTGCTGGGCATGCCGGTCGTGGTCAGCGCCTTCGAATTCTCCTTCATGGGGGGCTCCATGGGCGCCATCGTCGGCGAGCGTTTCGTGCGTGCCGCCAACTACGCCCTGGAAAACCGCTGCCCGATGGTCTGCTTCTCGGCCTCCGGTGGTGCGCGCATGCAGGAAGCGCTGATCTCGCTGATGCAGATGGCCAAGACCTCGGCGGTACTGGCGCGCTTGCGCGAAGAAGGCATCCCGTTCATCTCGGTGCTGACCGACCCGGTCTACGGCGGCGTTTCCGCCAGCCTGGCAATGCTCGGCGACGTCATCGTCGGTGAGCCCAAGGCGCTGATCGGCTTCGCCGGCCCGCGCGTGATCGAGCAGACCGTACGCGAGAAGCTGCCAGAAGGCTTCCAGCGCAGCGAGTTCCTCCTCGAGCACGGTGCCATCGACATGATCATCCCGCGTCAGGAGCTGCGTCAGCGCCTGGGCAGCTTGCTGGCGCAAATGATGGGCCTGCCGACGCCGAAGTTCGTCGCTCCAGTGAGCGAGCCGCTCGTCGTGCCGCCGGCGCCTGCCACCGTATGACCCAACGTACCCTTGGCGACTGGCTCGCCTATCTCGAGCAGTTGCATCCGTCGGCCATCGACATGGGCCTGGAGCGTTCGCAACAGGTCGCTGCGCGGCTCGGGCTGGGCCAGCCAGCGCCACGGGTAATCACCGTGACCGGCACCAACGGCAAGGGCTCGACCTGCGCCTTCATGGCCGCGTTACTGCGCGCCCAGGGCCTCAAGGTCGGGGTCTACAGCTCGCCGCACCTGCTGCGTTACAACGAGCGGGTGCAGATCAACGGCGCTGAAGCCGGCGATGAGCAGCTGTGCGAAGCTTTTGCCGCCGTCGAGGCGGCCCGTGGCGAAATTTCCCTGACCTACTTCGAAGCCGGCACCCTGGCGGCGTTCTGGCTGTTCAAGCAGGCGGCGCTGGACGCCGTGGTGCTCGAAGTTGGCCTGGGCGGGCGCCTGGATACCGTCAATATCGTCGATGCCGACCTGGCGCTGGTGACCAGCATCGGTGTCGATCATAGCGATTACCTGGGGGATACCCGCGAGTCGGTGGCCTTCGAGAAGGCCGGGATTTTCCGCGCAGGCAAGCCGGCCCTGTGCGGCGACCTCAATCCGCCACAACCCTTGCTGGACAAGGCTCGCGCCTTGCACAGCCCGCTGTTCCTGCGTGGCCGCGACTTCGACCTGGCCAGCACCGACCAGTTCTGGCAGTGGCGCGGGGTCGATGCCCGCGGCGAGGTGGTCGAGCTGCAGGATCTGCCGTTGCTCGACCTGCCGATGGAAAACGCCGCGTTGGCGCTGCAGGCCTACCTGTTGCTCGACCTGCCGTGGGATGCCGGGCAAATCGCCGCGGCCCTGCGCAGTACACGCATGGTCGGCCGCCTTGATCGTCGGGCTTTTACCTGGCAAGGCAAAGCTTTGACTATCCTCATGGATGTCGGGCACAACCCGCATGCTGCCGAGTACCTGGCTCAGCGCCTGGCCGCCCGGCCGCTGCCGGGCAAGCGCCTGGCGGTGTTCGGTCTGCTCGCCGACAAGGACCTCGAGGGTGTGCTCAAGCCGCTGCAGCAACAGGTTCAGGCCTGGGCCGTGGCGCCGCTGGATACCGCCCGCAGCCGGCCGGTCGCCGAGCTGCACGCGGCGCTGACGAACCTTGGCGCTGTGGTGCAGTCTTACGCCAGTGTCGCTGCCGCTCTGGAAGGGCAGTGCGCGCAGGCAACGGCGGATGATGAAATCCTGCTGTTCGGATCATTTTTCTGTGTCGGCGAAGCCTTGCAGTGGCTCGACCGGCAGGCCACGGAGGACGGGGCAAATGGCATTGCTGGATAAAGTGGTCAAGCAACGCATGGTCGGGGCGCTGGTGCTGGTGGCACTGGCGGTGATCTTCCTGCCGATGCTGTTCTCCCGCGAAGATGAAATGCGCCAGGTGCGCGTCGAAGCCCCAGAGGCGCCGGCTGCACCGACCCTGCCGCAAGTGCAGGTGGAGCCGGTGCAGGTGCCGGAGCCACAGGTATTGCCTGAGGAGCCCGTCATCGCCGAGCAGTCCGCTGCCCCGGCGCAGGCGCCCAGCGCGCCAATTGCCCCGGTGCCAAGTGCCACGCCGGCGCCAACCCCGGCCCCAGCCCCGGTTGCACCGGCTGTCGCCGCAAGACCGGCCGAGCCAGCGCCAGCCAAGGCGCAGGCCAAGCCCGCGGCCACGGTCGCCACGGCGCCCAAGCCGGCAGCGGGCAAGATCGACGCCAACGGCCTGCCGGTCAGCTGGTCGATCCAGATGGCCAGCCTGGCCAACCGCGCCAGTGCCGACAACCTGCAGAAAACCCTGCGCAGCCAGGGCTACAACGCCTATATCCGTTCGGCCGAAGGCATGAACCGGGTGTATGTCGGGCCGTTGATCGAACGCGCCGAGGCCGAGCGCCTGCGTGATGTGATCAACCGCCAGCAGAAGCTCAAGGGCTTTGTCGTACGCTTCCAGCCCGAGCGCAGTTGAACCCTTGTCGCCCGGCCCGCACCGGGCGGTAAATCACTGCTTACCGACAGCCCGTTGCTCTGGTAAAATGCGCCGCCTTATCCGTTTGCAGGCACCACTGTGGCATTTACCTGGGTCGACTGGGCGATTCTCGCGATCATCGCCATTTCTTCGCTGATCAGTCTCAAGCGCGGCTTTGTCAAAGAGGCCTTGTCGCTGCTTACCTGGATCATCGCCGGTGCCGTGGCCTGGATGTTCGGTGGCTCGCTGTCGCAGTACCTGGAAGCTTATATCCAGACGCCTTCGGCCCGGGTCATCGGCGGATGCGCCATTCTTTTCGTCGCCACCCTGCTGGTGGGGGCCATGATCAACTTTCTCATCGGCGAGCTGATTCGCGTCACCGGGCTGTCCGGGACCGATCGCTTCCTGGGCATGGCCTTTGGCGCTGCCCGCGGGGCCTTGCTGGTGGTAGTGGCCGTCGGGCTGTTGAGCCTGGGGCCGGTACAACAGGATCAGTGGTGGCAGGAGTCTCGCCTCCTGCCACAATTTCTATTGGTAGCTGACTGGTCGAAAAACCTCATTCTTGGGTTCACCAGTCAGTGGCTAGCCAGCGGGATCAGCGCACCGGCTGATCTCCCGTTCCAGGAACAGCTGCTCGGGCCCAAAACGCCTTGACCGCTGTTCAGTCCAGTTTCATTAAGTAGGGGTTGCGTCGCATGTGTGGCATCGTCGGTATCGTCGGTAAGTCGAACGTCAATCAGGCGCTGTATGACGCGCTAACCGTCCTCCAGCACCGCGGCCAGGACGCTGCCGGTATTGTGACCAGCCATGATGGCCGGTTATTCCTGCGCAAGGACAATGGCCTGGTCCGTGACGTGTTCCAGCAGCGTCATATGCAGCGCCTGGTCGGTCACATGGGTATTGGCCACGTGCGCTACCCGACCGCGGGCAGCTCGACCTCGGCCGAGGCTCAGCCGTTCTACGTCAACTCGCCCTACGGCATCACCCTGGCGCACAACGGCAACCTGACCAACGTCGAACAGTTGGCCAAGGAGATCTACGAGTCCGACCTGCGCCACGTCAATACCAACTCCGACTCGGAAGTGCTGCTCAACGTCTTCGCCCATGAGCTGGCGGTGCGTGGCAAGCTGCAACCGACCGAAGAAGACGTGTTCGCCGCGGTCACCGACGTGCACAACCGTTGCGTCGGCGGTTACGCGGTGGTGGCGATGATCACCGGCTACGGCATCGTTGGCTTCCGTGACCCCAACGGCATCCGCCCGATCGTTTTCGGCCAGCGTCACACCGACGAAGGCGTCGAGTACATGATCGCCTCCGAAAGCGTTTCGCTGGACGTGCTGGGCTTCACCCTGATCCGTGACCTGGCGCCGGGCGAAGCGGTGTACATCACTGAAGAGGGCAAGCTGCACACCCGTCAGTGCGCGACCAACCCGCAGCTGTCGCCGTGCATCTTCGAACACGTCTACCTGGCTCGCCCTGACTCGATCATCGACGGCGTCTCGGTCTACAAGGCGCGCCTGCGCATGGGCGAGAAGCTGGCCGAGAAGATCCTGCGCGAGCGTCCGGACCACGACATCGACGTGGTCATCCCGATTCCCGACACCAGCCGCACCGCGGCGCTGGAACTGGCCAACCACCTGGGCGTCAAGTTCCGCGAAGGTTTCGTCAAGAACCGCTACATCGGCCGTACCTTCATCATGCCCGGCCAGGCCGCACGCAAGAAGTCGGTGCGCCAGAAACTCAACGCCATCGAACTGGAATTTCGCGGCAAGAACGTGATGCTGGTGGACGACTCGATCGTGCGCGGCACCACCTGCAAGCAGATCATCCAGATGGCCCGCGAAGCCGGCGCGAAAAACGTCTACTTCTGCTCGGCCGCCCCGGCGGTACGCTTCCCTAACGTCTACGGCATCGACATGCCGAGTGCCCACGAGCTGATCGCTCATAACCGCAGCACCCAGGATGTCGCCGAACTGATCGGCGCCGACTGGCTGGTCTACCAGGACCTGCCGGACCTGATCGAAGCGGTCGGCGGTGGCAAGGTCAAGATCGAGCATTTCGATTGCGCGGTGTTCGACGGCAAGTACGTCACCGGCGACATCGACGAAGCCTACCTGGACAAGATCGAGCAGGCGCGCAACGACGCCTCCAAGGTCAAGAACCAGGCGGTCAGCGCGATCATCGACCTCTACAACAACTAAGTTAGGAGCAGCGGCATGACACAGGAATGGGATGCCGGGCGCCTGGACAGCGACCTCGAAGGGGTCGCTTTCGACACGCTGGCGGTACGCGCCGGCCAGCATCGCACGCCGGAAGGTGAGCACAGCGATCCGCTGTTCTTCACCTCCAGCTACGTGTTCCGTACGGCGGCCGATGCCGCCGCGCGGTTCGCCGGCGAGGTTCCAGGCAACGTCTATTCACGCTACACCAACCCGACCGTGCGCGCGTTCGAAGAGCGCATCGCCGCCCTTGAAGGCGCCGAGCAGGCGGTGGCCACCTCCACCGGCATGTCGGCGATCCTTTCGACCGTCATGGCCCTGTGCAGCGCCGGCGATCATGTGCTGGTCTCGCAGAGCGTCTTCGGTTCGACCATCAGCCTGTTCGAGAAGTACTTCAAGCGCTTCGGCGTGCAGGTCGATTACGTGCCGCTGACCGATCTGGCTGCCTGGAACCAGGCGATCAAGGCCAACACCAAGCTGCTGTTCGTCGAATCGCCCTCAAACCCCTTGGCCGAGCTGGTGGATATCGCCGCCCTGGCCGAGATCGCCCATGCCAAGGGTGCGCAACTGGTGGTCGACAACTGCTTCAGCACCCCGGCCTTGCAGCAGCCGCTGAAGCTGGGCGCCGACATTGTCGTGCACTCGGCGACCAAGTTCATCGACGGCCAGGGCCGCTGCATGGGCGGCGTGGTTGCCGGGCGCAGCGAGCAGATGAAGGAAGTGGTGGGCTTTCTGCGCACCGCCGGGCCGTCGCTGAGCCCGTTCAACGCCTGGATCTTCCTCAAGGGCCTGGAGACCCTCAACCTGCGCATGCGCGCCCACTGCGCCAACGCCCAGGCCCTGGCCGAATGGCTGGAGCAGCAGGAGGGTATCGACAAGGTCCACTACGCGGGCCTGCAGAGCCATCCGCAGCATGAGCTGGCCAAGCAGCAGATGAGCGGTTTCGGCGCCGTGGTGAGCTTTGAGGTCAAGGGCGGCAAAGAGGGCGCCTGGCGCTTCATCGACGCCACCCGGCTGATTTCGATCACCGCCAACCTGGGTGACAGCAAGACCACCATCACCCACCCGGGCACCACCTCCCACGGCCGTCTGTCGCCGCAGGAGCGTGAGGCCGCCGGCATTCGCGACAGCCTGATCCGGGTCGCGGTGGGGCTGGAAGACGTGGCTGACCTCAAGGCCGACCTGGCCCGCGGGTTGGCGGCGCTGTGATCGACTGGTCGGTGGGCGACAGCAGCCATAACGGTCGCGTCGCCCTGGTCACCGGCGCGGCGCGCGGTATTGGCCTGGGCATTGCCGCCTGGCTGATCAGCGAAGGCTGGCAGGTGGTGCTCACCGACCTCGACCGTGCCCGTGGCGCGAAAGTGGCCAAGGTGCTCGGCGACAACGCCTGGTTCGTCGGCATGGATGTCGCCGACGAAGCCCAGGTGATGACCGGTGTGGCTGAAGTGCTGGGCCAGTTTGGCCGGCTCGACGCCCTGGTGTGCAACGCGGCGATTGCCGACCCGCACAACACCACCCTCGAGAGCCTGAGCCTGGCGCACTGGAACCGGGTGCTGGCGGTCAACCTTGGCGGCCCGATGCTGCTGGCCAAGCACTGTGCGCCGTACCTGCGCGCCCATTGCGGGGCGATCGTCAACCTGGCGTCGACCCGCGCCGGGCAATCGGAACCCGACACCGAGGCCTATGCCGCGAGCAAGGGCGGGCTGCTGGCCCTGACCCATGCCCTGGCCATGAGCCTGGGCCCGGAGATTCGCGTCAACGCGGTGAGCCCCGGCTGGATCGATGCACGTGATCCTGCCCAGCGCCGTGCCGAGCCGCTGACCGAAGCCGACCATGCCCAGCATCCGGCGGGCAGGGTAGGGACGGTGGAAGACGTCGCGGCGATGGTGGCCTGGTTGCTGTCGCGCAATGCCGGCTTCGTCACCGGCCAGGAATTTGTGGTCGACGGCGGCATGACCAAGAAGATGATCTACAAGTAACACTGCTTTTTTTGCCCTTTTTGAAAAAAACTTCAACGGGGGTATTGACTTAGGTTCGATACCTGCGTAAATTTCGCCACCTCAGCGAAGCACACGGGTGATTAGCTCAGCCGGGAGAGCATCTGCCTTACAAGCAGAGGGTCGGCGGTTCGATCCCGTCATCACCCACCAC
>NZ_JANAVH010000001.1:0-678021 GCF_024213215.1 Pseudomonas sp. SBB6
CTCGCTGCGATCTCTCGTCAGCGGGAGGCGAATTCTACAGCGTTTCAAACCGCTGTCAACTGCCTTTTTCACCGCTGCCGATCTTTCGATCGAAGCCCTTCCGGATGACCCTGGAACCGCTAACTCCTTGAAACTCAAGGAGTTTTCAGTTCCGACTGCGCCGGAAGTGGGGCGAATTATAGACACATCCGCAGGGGCGTCAAGGACTTATTTCAACTTTGTTTCAGCGGGGGCGTTTTGACTATTAAGTAGCAAGCTTCAAGCTGCAAGTAAAAGCAGGGGCACCGCGCTCAACTTGTAGCTTGCAGCTTATAGCTTGAAGCTTTAGACCACCTTGGCCACCCGCAGACGCTCGATCTCCGATGCCGCCAGGCCAAGCACTTCGCCGAGGATCTGCTCGGTATGCTCCCCCAGCAGCGGCGGTGCATGCCGGTACTCCACCGGCGTCTCGGACAATCGAATCGGGCTGGCCACCTGCGGCACCTGCCCGGCAAGCGGGTGCGGCATCTCGATCGCCAGGCCCCGCGCCTTGACCTGAGGGTCGGCAAACATCTGCGCCAGGTCATTGATGGGCCCGCACGGCACACCCGCCTGCTCCAGCTGCGCGACCCACTCAGCGGTGGTCTTGAACACCGTGGCCTGGCGGATCAGTGGAATCAGCTCGGCACGATTGGCAACCCGCTGCTTATTAGTAGCAAAGCGTGGATCGTCCGCCCACTGCGGCTGGCCAGCAACCTCGGCGAACTTGCGGAACTGCCCGTCGTTGCCCACGGTGAGGATGAAGTCGCCGTCAGCGGTAGGGAAGTCCTGGTAAGGCACGATGTTGGGATGGGCATTACCCAGACGCCGAGGCGGCGTGCCGGTGGTGAGGTAGTTCATGGCCTGGTTGGCCAGGCAGGCAACCTGCACGTCCAGCAGCGCCATATCAATATGCTGGCCGCCGCCATCGCGGTCACGATGGGCGAGGGCGGCCAGGATCGCCACGGTCGAGTACAGCCCGGTGAGGATGTCGGTCAATGCGACACCGACCTTTACCGGACCGGCACCTTCTTCACCCTCTGGCCGCCCGGTCAGGCTCATCAAGCCACCCAGGCCCTGGATCATGAAGTCGTAGCCGGCGCGCTTGGCATAGGGCCCGGTCTGGCCGAAGCCGGTGACCGAGCAATACACCAGGCGCGGGTTGATTGCCTTCAGGCTTTCGTAATCCAGCCCATAGGCAGCCAGCCCACCCACCTTGAAGTTCTCGATCAGCACATCCGACTTGGCTGCCAGCTCGCGCACCAGGCGCTGGCCCTCGGGCTGGGTGAAGTCGATGGTCAGCGAGCGCTTGTTGCGGTTGGCCGCCAGGTAGTAGGCCGCCTCGCTGGTGTTCTCGCCGCAGGCATCCCTAAGGAAGGGCGGCCCCCAGGCGCGTGTGTCATCGCCGCTGCCCGGGCGCTCGACCTTGATCACTTCGGCGCCCAGGTCAGCAAGTATCTGCCCGGACCAGGGCCCGGCCAGCACTCGCGACAGATCCAGCACCCGCAGATGAGATAGCGCGCCCATGGCTGGCTCCTTATTAATAGAAGGACTGGATGCCGGTCTGCGCGCGACCGAGGATCAGCGCGTGCACGTCGTGGGTGCCTTCATAGGTGTTGACCACCTCGAGGTTGACCAGGTGACGGGCCACACCGAACTCGTCGGAGATACCGTTGCCGCCCAGCATGTCGCGGGCCATCCGGGCGATGTCCAGGGCCTTGCCGCAGGAGTTGCGCTTCATGATCGAGGTGATTTCGACCGCAGCGGTGCCTTCGTCCTTCATCCGGCCCAGGCGCAGGCAGCCTTGCAGCGCCAAGGTGATTTCAGTCTGCATGTCGGCCAGTTTCTTCTGGATCAGCTGGTTGGCAGCCAACGGGCGACCGAACTGCTTGCGGTCCAGGGTGTATTGGCGCGCGGTGTGCCAGCAGGCTTCAGCGGCGCCCAGGGCACCCCAGGAGATGCCATAGCGTGCGGAGTTCAGGCAGGTGAACGGACCTTTCAGGCCGCGCACATCCGGGAAGATGTTCTCTTCGGGCACGAACACGTTGTCCATGACGATTTCGCCGGTGATCGAAGCGCGCAGGCCGACCTTGCCGTGAATCGCCGGGGCACTCAGGCCCTGCCAGCCCTTTTCCAGGACGAAGCCGCGGATGTCGCCAGCATCATCCTTGGCCCAGACCACGAACACGTCGGCAATCGGGCTGTTGGTGATCCACATCTTGCTGCCGCTCAGACGATAGCCGCCGTCGACCTTCTTGGCGCGAGTGATCATCGAGCCCGGGTCGGAACCATGGTCTGGCTCGGTCAGGCCGAAGCAGCCTATCCACTCGCCGCTGGCGAGCTTGGGCAGGTACTTCTGCTTCTGCGCCTCGGTACCGAATTCGTTGATCGGCACCATGACCAGAGAGGACTGCACGCTCATCATCGAGCGGTAGCCGGAATCGATACGCTCCACTTCCCGGGCAATCAGGCCGTAGCACACGTAGTTCAGGCCGCTGCCGCCGTATTGCTCGGGGATGGTTGCGCCGAGCAGGCCGACTTCACCCATCTCGCGGAAGATCGCAGGGTCGGTATGCTCGTGACGGAACGCTTCCAGCACGCGCGGGGCCAGCTTGTCCTGGGCGAACTGATAAGCGCTGTCACGCACCATGCGCTCTTCTTCAGTGAGCTGTTGGTCGAGCAACAGCGGGTCGATCCAGTTGAAGCTTGCTTTACCGGCCATGAGCGAATCCTCGAGAAATGGGACCAGAGTTGTTGTGCATTGATCCTAGGCCCGTTCAGGCGACGAGACAAACGAGGATTGCGCATGCTCTTGTGATAATTTCTCACTTCGTAATGGTCACAAAGGCCATCTTTACGCCTTATTAGTGAGGTTGATGTACATGCGGCGCAAGATCCCCAGTACGGCGGCCCTGGTCTGCTTCGAGGCAGCCGCCCGCCACGAGAGCTTTACCAAGGCTTCCCAGGAGCTATCCCTGACCCAGGGCGCCGTATGTCGGCAAATCGCCGGGCTCGAGGAGTTTCTCAATGTCGAATTGTTTCGCCGCTCCCGCCGCGGGGTGAAGCTCACCGAAGCCGGGCTTTCCTATAGCCGCCGGGTCGCCACCCAGCTCGATGCGGTGGAACGCGACACCTTGTCGGTGATGGGCCAGCAGGGCGCCAACGTCATCGAGCTAGCGGTGGTACCGACATTCGGCACCCAATGGCTGCTGCCGCGGCTCAAGGACTTCCAGCAGCGCCATCCCGAGGTCACGGTCAACCTGACCAACCGCACCCGGCCATTCCTGTTTGCCGATACCAGCTTCGACGCGGCGATCTACTTCGGTGATGCCGACTGGTCGGGCACCGAGTCCCATCGTCTGATGGGCGAGAACCCCGTGCCGGTGTGCAGCCCGGCGTTGCTTGGCAATAACAAGCAGCTCACGGGCGAGCAGATCGCCCAGTTACCGCTGCTGCAACAGACCACTCGGCCCTACGCCTGGCGCCAGTGGTTCAACAGCCTGGAAATGAACGTCGCCCGCGACATGACCGGCCCGCGCTATGAGCTATTCTCGATGTTGGCACAGGCCGCCATGCACGAGATGGGCGTGGCGCTGATTCCGCCCTTCCTGATCCAGCGCGAACTGGCAGAAGGGCGCCTGGTGGTGGCCAGCCCGCACGCGCTGTCGAGCATCAAGGCGTATTACCTGATGATCCCCGAGCGTAAGGTGGAATCGGCTTCGCTGCGCGCTTTCCGCGACTGGCTGGTGGGAGAGGCGAGCCGCTACGCCGCAGCGCATAAGGACGACAGCTATAACTTGACCCCGTAGTCAACAAAACTTAAACCCTACAGATATAAGGAAATGTCGCATTTAGGCCAACTGTTTCAGAGGCCCTCACAAAAGCCCTTAACCCTGCTGTTTATGCGGCCTTCACAGCATAAATCGCGCTTTTAGCCAGGCATTCAGCAATTTCGGCGGAAAATTTTCAAATTTTACCGTAATCTCCCTGAAGCCCGCGCTTGGCGGGCTCCAGGCCTGTTATTGCGACATTCGGTCACAGGGTGACTTGTAGTTTGATTGCCGTCACCCTTCAAAACTGGTTGAAGCGATTCAGGAATCACCTGCAAAATGCCGCGCCCCGCTTGAATTCGGCGGGATCGTGCTGATCGGCCGCCCCAGCGCACCATCCGCAGTGCGCTGGTTTACCAACAAAAGATCACGCAGGAGAAATGACGTGCACATTGGTGTTCCTCTCGAAACGCAGACGGGCGAAACACGGGTTGCTGCAACCCCGGAAACCATCAAGAAACTGATTGGCCAGGGGCATCAGGTCACCGTCCAGAGCGGCGCCGGCATCAACGCCAGCGTTCCGGACAGTGCCTATGAAGCAGCAGGCGCCACTATTGGCAGCGCTGCCGATGCGTTTGGAGCTCAGCTGGTTCTGAAAGTTGTAGCCCCTGACGATAGCGAACTGGCCCAGATCAAGAGCGGCACCGTCCTGGTGGGCATGCTCAATCCATTCAATAACGAAACCATCGCCAAGATGGCCGAGCGCGGCATTACCGCCTTTGCCCTTGAAGCCGCGCCGCGCACCTCGCGGGCACAGAGCCTCGATGTGTTGTCGTCGCAAGCCAACATTGCCGGTTACAAGGCCGTGTTGCTGGCCGCTCACCACTATCCGCGCTTCATGCCGATGCTGATGACGGCCGCCGGGACCGTCAAGGCTGCCCGCGTGCTGATCCTCGGTGCCGGTGTCGCGGGGCTGCAGGCCATCGCCACGGCCAAGCGCCTGGGTGCGGTGATCGAAGCGTCGGACGTGCGTCCGGCGGTGAAGGAGCAGATCGAATCGCTGGGCGCCAAGTTCATCGATGTCCCTTACGAGACCGATGAAGAGCGCGAGTGCGCCGAAGGTGTCGGCGGCTATGCGCGGCCCATGCCGGCCAGCTGGATGCAGCGCCAGGCCCTGGCGGTGCACGAGCGCGCCAAACAGGCCGATATCGTCATTACCACCGCACTGATCCCCGGCCGCAAGGCACCGACCTTGCTCAGCGCCGAAACCGTGGCGCAGATGAAACCCGGCTCGGTGGTCATTGACCTGGCCGCGGCCCAAGGTGGCAACTGCCCGCTGACCGTCGCTGACCAGGTGGTGGTGGAGCAGGGCGTGACCATCGTCGGCCCGACCAATCTGCCAGCCCAGGTCGGCGCTGATGCCTCGGCCCTGTATGCACGCAACCTGCTCGACTTCATGAAGCTGCTGTTCGACAAGGACGGCGCGCTGACGATCAACCTCGAAGACGACATCGTCGCCGCGTGCCTGATGTGCCGCGACGGCCAGGTCATCCGCAAGAACGGATAAGGAGCCAGACAATGGAAGACATGCTGATCTCTCACAACGTCTATAACCTGATCATCTTCGTGCTGGCGATCTATGTCGGTTACCACGTGGTCTGGAACGTCACCCCGGCGCTGCACACGCCGTTGATGGCGGTCACCAACGCCATCTCCGCCATCGTCATCGTCGGCGCCATGCTGGCCGCCGCGCTGACCGTCACGCCGCTGGGCAAGACCATGGGCACCCTCGCGGTGGCCCTGGCAGCGGTCAACGTATTCGGCGGTTTCCTCGTCACCCGGCGCATGCTGGAGATGTTCAAGAAGAAAGCCCCAGGCAAGGGCGCAGCGAAGCAAGAGGGGCAGAAGTAAACATGAGCATGAACCTGGTAACACTTCTCTACCTTGTCGCCTCGGTGTGCTTCATCCAGGCGCTCAAGGGCCTATCGCACCCGACCACGTCACGGCGCGGCAACCTGTTCGGCATGCTCGGCATGGCCCTGGCGATCATCACCACCATCGGCCTCATCTATAAGCTGGGCGCGGAGCTGGCTACCGATGGCATCGGCTACGTGATCGTCGGCCTGCTGGTCGGCGGTACTGCCGGCTCGATCATGGCCAAGCGCGTTGAAATGACCAAGATGCCCGAGCTGGTTGCCTTCATGCACAGCATGATCGGTCTGGCCGCGGTGTTCATCGCCGTTGCCGCGGTGGTCGAGCCGCAATCGCTGGGCATCGTTGCCAGCATCAGCGACCCGATCCCTAGCGGTAACCGCCTGGAGCTGTTCCTCGGCGCCGCCATTGGTGCGATCACCTTCTCGGGTTCGGTCATTGCCTTCGGCAAGCTGTCGGGCAAGTACAAGTTTCGCCTGTTCCAGGGCGCACCAGTACAGTTCAGCGGCCAGCACAAGCTGAACCTGATCCTCGGCCTTGCCACCATCGGCCTGGGCCTGATGTTCACCTTCACCGGCAGCTACAGCGCCTTTGCCCTGATGCTGATCCTGGCGTTCGTCATGGGCGTGCTGATCATCATCCCGATTGGCGGCGCCGACATGCCGGTGGTGGTGTCGATGCTCAACAGCTACTCGGGCTGGGCGGCGGCGGGTATCGGCTTCTCGCTGAACAACTCGATGCTGATCATCGCCGGCTCCCTGGTCGGTTCGTCCGGTGCGATCCTCTCGTACATCATGTGCAAGGCGATGAACCGTTCGTTCTTCAACGTGATCCTCGGCGGTTTCGGCGGCGCGGCAGAAGCGGCCGGCCCGGCCGGCGCCAAGGAAGCCCGTCCGGTGAAATCCGGTTCGGCCGACGACGCGACCTTCCTGCTCAGCAACGCCGACACCGTGATCATCGTTCCTGGCTACGGCCTGGCAGTAGCGCGTGCCCAGCACGCGTTGAAAGAGCTGACCGAGAAACTGACCCACAACGGCGTGACCGTGAAGTACGCGATCCACCCGGTAGCGGGGCGCATGCCCGGGCACATGAACGTACTGCTGGCCGAAGCCGAAGTGCCGTACGACCAGGTGTTCGAGATGGACGACATCAACTCCGAGTTCGGCCAGGCCGACGTGGTCCTGGTTCTGGGCGCCAACGATGTGGTCAACCCGGCGGCGAAGAACGATCCGAAATCGCCGATTGCCGGCATGCCGATCCTCGAAGCCTTCAAGGCCAAGACCATCATCGTCAACAAGCGCTCGATGGCCAGCGGCTATGCCGGCCTGGATAACGAGCTGTTCTACCTGGACAAGACCATGATGGTCTTCGGCGACGCCAAGAAGGTCATCGAAGACATGGTCAAAGCGGTCGAATAAGCCGTTCAACCCGCTGTGACAAATAGCCCCAGTGCGGTACCGGCTGGGGCTTTTTCATGCCCGGCCAGCCGACAGAAGGCTCTATTTCAGGGCTTCGCATTCGACCTTGGTCGCGGGACGAAGCCAGGCGAAAACACTAGACTGCGCATCTAGCTTTAGTAGCCCGAGATAACAATCCATGTACCGTGATCGTATCCGCTTGTCCTCCCTGCACAGCAAGGTAATGAGTGCGGCTGATGCCGCTGGCCTGATCGAGGACGGCATGACCGTCGGCATGAGCGGTTTTACCCGTGCCGGTGAAGCCAAGGCCGTGCCCCATGCACTGGCCGAACGCGCCAAGCAGTCGCCCCTGAAAATCAGCCTGATGACCGGCGCAAGCCTGGGCAACGACCTCGACAAACAGCTGACCGAGGCCGGGGTACTGGCCCGTCGCATGCCGTTCCAGGTCGACAGCACCCTGCGCAAGGCCATCAACGACGGCAAGGTCATGTTCATCGACCAACACCTGTCGGAAACCGTCGAGCAGCTGCGCAACCAGCAGCTCAAGCTGCCGGACATCGCGGTCATCGAAGCGGTCGCCATCACCGAGCAAGGCCACATCGTGCCGACCACCTCGGTGGGCAACTCGGCCAGCTTCGCGATTTTCGCCAAACAGGTGATCGTCGAGATCAACCTGGCGCACAACGCCAACCTGGAAGGTCTGCACGACATCTATATCCCGACCTACCGCCCGACCCGTACGCCGATCCCGCTGGTAAAAGTCGATGACCGCATCGGCAGCACCGCGATCCCGATCGACCCGGCCAAGATTGTCGGTATCGTCATCACCGAGCAGTCGGACTCGCCGTCCACCGTGCTGCCGCCAGACGACGAAACCCAGGGCATCGCCAACCACCTGATCAACTTCCTCAAGCAGGAAGTGAACGCCGGGCGCATGACCAACAAGCTCGGCCCGCTGCAGGCCGGTATCGGCAACATCGCCAACGCGGTAATGTGCGGCCTGATCGACTCCCCATTCGAAGACCTGACCATGTACTCCGAAGTACTGCAGGACTCGACCTTCGACCTGATCGACGCCGGCAAGCTGAGCTTCGCCTCGGGCAGCTCGATCACCCTGTCGACCCGCCGTAACGCCGACGTGTTCGGCAACCTGGAGCGCTACAAGGACAAGCTGGTCCTGCGCCCGCAGGAAATCTCCAACCACCCTGAAGTGGTCCGCCGCCTGGGCATCATCGGTATCAACACCGCCCTTGAGTTCGACCTGTACGGCAACGTCAACTCCACTCACGTCTGCGGCACGCGGATGATGAACGGCATCGGTGGCTCGGGTGACTTCGCCCGTAACGCGCACCTGGCGATCTTCGTCACCAAGTCGATTGCCAAGGGCGGGGCGATTTCCAGCGTGGTGCCAATGGTCAGCCACGTCGACCACACCGAGCACGACGTCGACATCCTCGTCACCGAGCAGGGCCTGGCTGACCTGCGCGGCCTGGCGCCACGCGAACGTGCCCGGGTGATCATCGACAACTGCGTGCACCCGGATTACCGCGACGCGCTGAACGACTATTTCACCCGCGCCTGCGAACGCGGCGGCCACACGCCGCACATTCTGCGCGAAGCCCTGGCCTGGCACGAAAACCTGGAAGAAACCGGGCGCATGCTCGCCAGCTGACCTGCACAGTGACCCGCCGGTTGTGCGCAATGCCAACCGGCCGGGCAACTGATTTATTTATCCAGGCAAAAACTGTTCTACTGTACCGGTGATTTCATCGCCTTTTTCCGCTTCGTCATCCCTCTCTTGATCAAGAATGCACCATTTCAGTGCCGACCAGTACAGTTGCGCCTATTCCGAGTGCAACAGTCGCTTAAAACAGTTAACTGGCCCATCACAATGTAGGTGAACTGTATCTACTGTTATGGACGACAGAGGAGGATCATTGGCATCAGTTAAATCACTACCTAATGCCGCCACAAGCGGAAGGATGACATCATGGAACGTACCCTCAGTTCCGATCTGGTTTTCGAAAACACCGCCGAACAATCCAAGGCCTCGCTGCCACTGCGCCTGCTGGCCAACCTGATGCTGTGGCAACGCCGCATTGCCAGCCGCCACCAACTGGCTCGCCTGGATTCGCGTCTGCTGGCCGACGCCGGTATCAGCGAAGCACAACGCTACGAAGAGCTGAGCAAGCCGTTCTGGCGTTAATGCAGGGCTCGCCGGCCAAGGCCGGCACCTCGAATTCCCCAAAACCCGTCGCAGGTGACTGCTGACGGGTTTTTTCGTTTAAAGGCCCGGGCTAGAGCGGCTGACGCCACGACATGTACAGTTCTATATTTAAAGAATATGACCGGTACAGTTGATAAATCTTGCGACGATGTGGTCCAACCCTCAGGTTCCTATCGCGTGATACCCTTAGCGTACCCAGCTTGGTAAAAAGTAGCGCAACAAGCTGAGCGTGCGTCTGACATAAGAACCACCAAAGCCTATCCAGGAGATCGACCATGTTCCATTCACGCTTGTTTGGCGCCGCGCTGCTGCTGGCCCTGGCTTCCACTGCCAACGCCACCAGCTTTGTCGTCACCACCGATACCGTCGTTCGTGGTGTCGCCGCCTCTACTGATGCCACCTCCGACGTGTCGTCCTCCTTCCGTGACGACAAGATTGTCCAGGCCGCTCGTGACGACGCTGCCAGCTTCGTTGCCAGCCACGGTGATATCCGCGGCGCGAAACTGGAGAGCGCTTTCGCCCATATTCGCCAGCAGACCCCAACGCTGCAGGCCAGCGACGCGCAACTGGCACAGGCCATCCTGGCGCTCTGAAGTCGCTCGCTTCCGGCGGCATGTAACACCATGCAACCAAGCCGGGCCCTCTGCGCTGGTCCTCACCGGCGCATTGGGATAGCCTTTGGCGCTTGATTCAGCTGCCGTTCGAGACCCATGCGTTATCTGTCATTGCTGTTGCTCGTGTTCTGTTGGTGTGGTGCCGCCCTGGCGCTGGACCTGACCACCAACAACCTTGTCGTCAGTGGTTACGTCACCAGCAAAGTGACGTCAGTGCCCTTCGATCGCAAACTGCTGCTGGCCGCCCATGACGATGCTGCGGCCTTTGTGGCCAGCGATGGCCAGTGGCGGGGCGCTCGCCTTGAGGCGGTACTGAACCGGCTGCGTCAGGCCAACCCACAACTTCATGCCAGCGACCTTGAACTGGCGCAGGCAATTCTCGTCCAATGATTACTTCTGTTCTCCCGGAGATGCTCCATGCGTAACCCGCTGATTGCCGCCACCCTTGGCCTTCTGTTGCTGGCCGATGTAGCCCAGGCACAAACCCTGGTGGCCACCAGCAACATTATCGTTCGCGCCTTTGGCCGCTCGATCGATTTCACCTCCGACACCACCACTTCGATTCGCGATTCCAAAGTCGTGCGCGAAGCCCGCGACGATGCCGCCAGCTATGTCGCCAGCCGTGGCGAGATCCGTGGCGCGCAGCTAGAAGCGGCCTTCGACACCCTGCGCCAGCGTGTTCCAGAAGCACGCCAGGCCAGCGACCAGGTCCTGGCTGAAGCCATTCTCGCCCTGTGAAACCGCTACGTGCCTGGCTGCTGGGCTGCTTGCTGACACTGTTCGGCAGCCCGGCACTGGCCGACCTGCAGCTGGTGCTGCAGGCCGATGGCCTGAGCCCGCAACAACAGCGGGCCAGCCAGGCATTGCTGGATGAAGCCCTGCAGGCCCTGCCGCCGAGCTTCAAGACCCGCCTTGACCGACGCATCCAGGTCAGCTGGAGCAGCCGCATGCCAGAGGACGCCTATGGCCAGGCGTCGCCGGTATCCACCCTGGAACTCAACAGCCGCCTGCTGCCAAGCCTCACCGATGGCAGCGCCGCCACGCAAAAAACCAGCCGCCCCCACGGCAGCGTACGCCAGGAACTGCTGGCCACCGTCCTGCATGAACTGACCCACATTTATGACCGCGCCCGCCTATGGCAGGGTGCGCAGCGCCGGCTGATCACCCAGTGCAGCCGGCAGCAGAACAGTCAGGGCAAAGTCGGTCTGCCCGAGCAGTGCCGTGGCCAGACCGAACGCCGCTTCACCCTCAGCGACGACCCGCGCCTGCTCGACCTGGCCGGCTGGCAGCAGTATGTAGGCCGCCGCGGCGAGCGTGAGCAGCACAACCGCCAGGTGGCACGCAGCCCCGACAGCTATGAGCTGAGCAGCCCCAAGGAATTCATTGCGGTCAACATGGAGTACTTCCTGCTTGACCCCAGTTTTGCCTGTCGGCGCCCGGCCCTGCAGGCTTACCTGAAGGGGCATTTCGACTGGGCGCCCGAGCATCCGCCATGCCCGAGCGCATTGCCATTTCTCAACGCCGGCAATGACTTTGCCAAATCGCCGCTGGGCGAGATCGACCCCGAGCGGGTCTACGCCGTGGATTACCTGCTGGCCGAAGCCAACCAGAACTGGGTCAGCCGCTGGGGCCACAGCATGTTGCGCCTGGTGATCTGCGCCCCGGGGCGCCCGCGCGGGCCGGACTGCCGCCTGGACCTGGACCAGCACCTGGTGCTGTCGTACCGGGCCTTCGTCAATGACGTGCAACTGTCGAGCTGGGACGGTTTGACCGGTGCCTATCCGTCGCGACTGTTCGTCTTGCCACTGGCACAGGTGATCGACGAGTACACCAAGACCGAACTGCGCAGCCTCGCCTCGATCCCGCTCAGGCTCAACCGCGACGAACTGGAAAGCCTGGTGCGCCAGGCCGCCGAGATGCACTGGAGCTACGACGGCAACTACTACTTCCTGTCCAACAACTGTGCGGTTGAAACCCTCAAGCTATTGCGCAGCGGCACCGCCAACCCACGCCTGAACGATCTGGACAGCATCGTCCCCAATGGCTTGCTCGAAGTGCTCGAAGGCCGTGGCCTGGCGGATGTCAGCGTACTCGACGACCCGCGCGAGGCCTTGCGCCTGGGTTACCGCTTCGACTCCTACCGGGACCGCTACCAGGCGATGTTCCTGGTGCTGAAGAAGCAACTGCCGATCAAGCAGGACAACGTGGAAGCCTGGCTGGAGCAGTCCGCCGAGCAACGCCAGCAGTGGTTTGCCCAGGCTGATCTGCGCACCAGCGCGGCGTTGCTGCTCCTGGAGCAAGCCAGCCTGCGCCGGCAACTGTTGCTGGCCCAGGACGAGGTGAAACAACGCTATCTCACCGGGCGTGAGCTCAACGACGCCAGCGTCGGCAAGGCCAACAACACCCTGCAGCAGATCCTCGCCAACAGCGGTTTTCTCAGCCGCCCGGCGGAACTGCTGGGCAGCAGCGGTTACGGCCTGCCCCAGGCCAGCGAGCGCGAAAAGCTGCTGAGTGCAACCAGCGAGCGGCAAAAACAGCTGCAAACCCTCAGCGCCGACCTCGACAAGGAGGTCCGAGCCTTGCTCGGCCCGGCCCGTGCGGCTGAAATCAAGGCGGTCGAGGCCAACATCAAGCAGGTGGGCGAACATTTGCGTGCGCTGCACAAGGCCGGCGGCGGCCTGCAACTGCCCTGATCACAGGGTTTCGCCGTGCTCCTCAGGCAACTGTTCATCCAAATGCAGCCAGGGCAGGCGGCTGTCGATCCAGATGTGCCGGTTCGGCGGCGCCAGTTCGGGCTGGTCGAGCGTGGTAACCGTAACATCGATGCTCTGCGGGCTCAGATCAGTGGTCAGCGCCACATGGGCACCACAACGGCTACAGAAATAGCGCACGCAACTGGCCGACGAGTCGTAGCGTTGCGGCGTGCCGCTCAACCATTGGAAATCATCGCAATCCACCGTCAACCAGGTGATCAGTAAACCACCACTGACCCGACGGCAAACCGAACAATGGCAGTGGGCAACATCCGTCAATGGACCTTGAATCCGGTAGCGCAGGGCGCCGCAATGGCAGCCGCCTTCGTACGAATCACGCATCGCTCCCTCCTGATACCTACTGGCTGATAGCCAACAATGCACCTCTCGTCGGCTTTGGGCCAGCGAAAGCTGGCTGAAAGCTTCCCGCCTTAGGATTGCCCCACTACCGGCACAAGACCGGTCAGCCAGGGCCCCGTGTGTTGCATGCGGCGCCCGGCCCAATTAACAACAACAATGGTGATACTGATGCTTTCCTACGCCCGCCTCCCTGCAGCAATCCCTCCGCTATTCCACGCGCCGCGCCCCGTGCGCTGATCCGCCCGAATCGTTCTTCCTTCGACGCGCTACGCCTGGAGTACTCCCATGCTGACCTTCCTCGGCTTTGCCATGGTCATCACCTTCATGTACCTGATCATGACCAAGCGCCTGTCGGCCTTGATCGCGCTGATCCTGGTACCGATCCTGTTCGCCCTGTTCGGTGGTTTTTCCGTCAAGATCGGCCCGATGATGCTCGAAGGCATCAGCAAACTGGCGCCGACCGGGGTCATGCTGATGTTTGCGATCCTGTATTTCGCCCTGATGATCGACTCCGGCCTGTTTGACCCGGCCGTGCGCAAGATCCTCAAGCTGGTCAAGGGCGACCCGCTGAAAGTCTCGGTCGGCACCGCAGTACTGGCCCTGGTGGTGTCGATGGATGGCGATGGCGCCACCACTTACATGATCTGCGTGGCAGCCATGCTGCCGCTGTACAGCCGCCTGGGCATGAGCCCACGGATCATGGCCGGCCTGATCATCCTCGCCGGCGGCATCATGAACATGACCCCCTGGGGTGGCCCGACCGCTCGCGCCGCCAGCGCCCTGCATGTCGACCCGTCAGCGATCTTCGTACCGATGATTCCAGCCATGCTCGCCGGTGTCCTCGCCCTCCTGGCGATTGCCTATGCGTACGGCAAGCGTGAACGTGCGCGCCTGGGTGAACTGCACCTGCCGGGTGATGAAATCGATCACAGCGAAATCAGCGTTTCGCAGTTCCCGGACGCCCGCCGCCCTAAACTGCTGTGGTTCAACGGCGCCCTGACCGCGCTGCTGATGGTCTCGCTGATCATGGGCCTGTTGCCATTGCCGGTGCTGTTCATGATCGCCTTCAGTATCGCCATGATCGTCAACTACCCGTGCCTGCAGCAGCAGAAAGACCGCATCGCCGCCCATGCCGGTAGCGTACTGGCAGTGACAGGGCTGATTTTCGCGGCGGGCATCTTCACCGGCATCCTCTCCGGCACCGGCATGGTCGATGCCATGTCCAAAAGCCTGTTGGCGGTCATCCCGGATGCGCTGGGCCCTTACCTGGCGGTCATTACCGCGGTTGTGAGCATGCCGTTCACCTTCTTCATGTCCAACGACGCCTTCTACTACGGGGTCTTGCCGGTGCTCTCGGAAGCAGCCAGCCATTACGGCATCTCGCCGGTGGAAATGGCCCGCGCGTCGATCGTCGGCCAGCCCGTGCATCTGCTCAGCCCGCTGGTACCCTCTACGTACCTGTTGGTGGCCCTGGCCGGCATCGAGTTCGGCGATCATCAGCGCTTCACCTTGAAGTGGGCAGTGTTGATCTGCCTGTGCATAATGCTCGCCGCGCTGCTCATGGGAATTTTCCCCCTGTTCAGTAGCCTATAAAACAACAGAGTCACCTAACCGTAGCCGCGCCCCATTGCCTGGGGCGCTCTGCTTACATCGTTCGAAGGAATACACATGGAATGGCTGACCAGCCCAGAGATCTGGGTTGCCTTTTTTACTCTGACGGCGCTTGAGATCGTTCTCGGTATCGACAACATCATCATGATCTCGATCCTGGTCAGCCGCATGCCCAAGCACATGCAACAGCGCACCCGGATCTTCGGCCTGGCACTGGCCATGGTCACCCGGATCCTGCTGCTGCTGTCGATCACCTGGGTAATGCGCCTGACCGCCGATCTGTTCGTAGTGTTCGACCAGGGCATTTCCGGGCGCGACCTGATCCTGTTCTTCGGCGGCCTGTTCCTCTTGTGGAAAAGCTCTCAGGAGATCTACCACGGCCTGGAAGGTGAAGACGAAACCAGCGACGAGCCAAGCGGCGCCGGCGGCAAGTTCTTCTACACCATCATCCAGATCGCGATCATCGACATCGTCTTCTCCCTCGACTCGGTGATCACTGCCGTGGGCATGGTTTCCCACGTACCGGTGATGATCGCCGCGATTATCGTCGCCGTGCTGGTGATGATGCTGTGCGCCGGCGCCATCAGTAACTTCATCGACAAGCACCCGTCGCTGAAGATGCTCGCCCTGTCGTTCCTGATCGTGGTCGGTACCGTGCTGATCGCCGAATCCTTCGACGTACACGTACCGAAAGGCTACGTCTACTTCGCCATGGCGTTCTCGCTGGCAGTCGAAGCGATCAACATCAAGATGCGCACGGCCATGGCCAAGAAGAAGCAACAGAGCGATCCGGTGAAACTTCGCAAGGACATCCCGGGTCAGTAATCCCGGTGCTGTTGAAAAGGGCCCTGCGGGGCCCTTTTTTCATTTAGCGCCATGACAGTTTTGTTTCAAAGGCTGCCATGGCTATGCGATGCTGGCGCCACGGCCGTTGGCCGACTACAGCTTAAGTGAGCACTGGGAAAAACCGCCTGGTAGCAGGACAGGCTCACAGCATTATCCATTTGCCCCACTGGGGCGCATTACAGGGGGCCTTTTCAATGCTGACCCTGCTCAATCTGCTTTCCGCCGTGGCGTTGCTGATCTGGGGCACGCACATCGTGCGTACCGGTATCTTGCGGGTGTATGGCTCAAACCTGCGTCGGGTACTGAGCCAGAACATGTCCAAGCGGCCGCTGGCGTTTGTCGCCGGTATCCTGGTGACGGCAATGGTGCAAAGCAGCAACGCCACGGCGATGCTGGTGACCTCGTTCGTTGGCCAGAGCCTGATGGGCCTGACCCCGGCGCTGGCGATCATGCTCGGCGCCGATGTCGGTACGGCACTGATGGCGCGGGTGCTGACGTTTGATTTGTCGTGGCTGTCGCCGCTGCTGATCTTTCTCGGGGTGATTTTCTTTCTTTCCCGCAAGCAGACCCGCGCCGGCCAACTGGGCCGCGTCGGTATCGGCCTGGGCCTGATCATCCTCGCCCTGCAGTTGATCGTCGAAGCGGCAGCGCCGATCACCCATGCCCAGGGCGTGAAAGTGCTGTTCGCCTCACTCACCGGCGACATCCTCCTCGATGCCCTGGTCGGCGCCCTGTTTGCGCTGATTTCCTACTCAAGCCTTGCCGCCGTGCTGCTCACCGCAACCCTGGCCGGCGCCGAGCTGATCAGCCTGCCGGTGGCCATCGGCCTGGTGATCGGCGCCAACATCGGCAGCGGCCTGCTGGCCTTTCTCAGCACCAGCATGCAAAACGCCGCCGGCCGCCAAGTGGCGCTGGGCAGCTTGCTGTACAAGCTGATCGGCCTGGTGCTGATCATCCCTGTGCTGCATCCGCTGGTGGCGTGGATGGACAGCCTGAGCTTCAGCCCACAAGAGCTGGTGATCGGCTTTCACCTGCTCTACAACACCCTGCGCTGCCTGATCCTGTTGCCCACGGTTACCCCGATGGGGCGCTTGTGCAGCTGGCTGCTGCCCGAGCGCGAAGAAGCCAACGGCCGAGCCCGCCCACGGCACCTGGATGCCACCGCACTGACCACGCCCAGCCTGGCCCTGGCCAACGCGGTGCGCGAAACCCTGCGCATGGGCGACCTGGTCGACAGCATGCTCGATGCCATGCTCAATGTGCTGCGCGGTACCCAGACCGCCATGACCCAGCAAATGCGCGGCCTCAACGAAGACGTCGAGGCCCTGTACAACGCCATCAAACTGTACCTGGCGCAGATGCCGCGCGAAGACCTCAGCGAGCAGGACAGCCGGCGCTGGGCCGAAATTATCGAGCTTGCAATCAACCTCAAGCTGGCCAGCGACCTGATCGAGCGCATGCTGCGCAAGGTTCAGCAGCAGAAGACCTCCCAGCGCCGGGAGTTTTCCGACGTTGGCCTGGAAGAACTCACCGGGCTGCACAGCCAGTTGCTGGCCAATCTACGCCTGGGCCTTTCAGTGTTCCTCAGCGCCGACCCGGAAAGCGCCCGCCAGCTACTGCGGGAAAAACGCCGCTTCCGCGCCCAGGAGCGGCGCCTGGCCCACGCCCATGTCAGCCGACTGCAACGTAAAGTGGTGCAAAGTATCGAGACCAGCTCGTTGCACCTGGAACTGATCGCCGACATGAAACGATTGAACTCCTTGTTCTGCAGCAGTGCCTATGTCGTATTGGGCGGTTCCGATACCGGCGGCCTACTGCTCGACAGTGTGCCGGACGACGCTCATTCACCCTGATCGCTTGACCCCAAGAACTCCCGCAAGGAAGCTCGCCATGCGTTGCCTGCTATTCATTTGCCTGTTGCTGGGCTGCGTGCCCGGCTTTGCCCTCGACCGCTCCCAGGTCGAAGGCTATCTGCTGCCCAACGGCCTGCAGGTAGTACTCAAGTCAGGTTATGAACGCAACCATGTGTCGATCCGCCTGGTGGTGGGTGTCGGCTTCGATGACTTCCCGTGCGAGCGTCAGGAGTTGCCGCACCTGCTCGAACACTTGCTGTTCAGCGGTATCGACGACCGCGGCGAGGGTGGCCTGGAAGAGCGCATGCAGGCGCTGGGCGGGGAGTGGAACGCCTACACCAGCAGCGCCGATACCACCTTCGTCATCGAAGCGCCGGCGCGCAACCAGCGCAAGGTGCTCGACCTGCTGCTGGCCGTGATCAACGACACCCGGATCGATGAAAAAGCCCTGGAGCTGTCCAAGCGCATCGTCGAACGCGAAGACGGTGGCCATTACTCCCACCTGCAACGCTGGCTCGACCGCCAGGACCTCGGCCACCGCGCCAGCGACCAATTGGCGGTGGAACTGGGGCTCAAGTGCGCCGAGCGCTCCTCCATCGAGGACATGACCCTGGAGGAGGTCAACGACCTGCGCCAGCACTGGTACGCCGCCAACAACATGACCCTGATCGTCGTTGGCGGCCTCGACCGCCTGCTGCCGGCCTACCTGGAGCGCACCTATGGCGAGCTGCCAGCGGTCGAGCCAGGTGAACGGCGGGTGCTTGACGGCGTTACCCACGCAGGCGAACCCCGCCGAGAGCTGACCCGCGGCTGGCTGGGCGACAGCGCACACTTGCACTGGCTGTTCCTGGAGCCGGTGCTGGACAACGACCATGGTCAGACCTACGACCTGCTGCAGCGCTATCTGGACTGGGCGCTGTATGACGAATTGCGGCTCAGGCACGGCTTTTCCTATGGCCCCTCCAGCCAGCGCGAAAGCTTTGGTGACACCGGGTTGATGGTGCTCAATGCCGACCTGGACCGTGCCGATGTCGATGCCGCCGAGCAGGCCCTGGCCGCCATGCTTGAGCGCTTGCGCAAGGATGGCCTGGACCCGGTCACCTTCCAGCGCATCAAGCAGGCTGCCATCGACCGCGAAGCCTGGGCCACTCAGGGTAATAGCGCCCTGGCTGATTATTACTGGGGGGCGCTGAACGGCTACAGCGACGGGCGCTTTACTGATCCGGGGCGGGCGTTGCGCAGGATCAGCCTCGACGATGCCAACCGAGCCCTGAAGCAGTTGCTGGCCGAACCTGGCTATGTGCGGATCGAGAAGCCGCTGCTCAGTTACGACGCGTTGTATGGGTGGGTAGCGCTGGCGGTGGCGGTGTTGTTGGCCGGGGTACTGATCTGGGGGCGGCGGCGCCGCTAGATCCGATCAGCAAGGCTTTGCCCTAGATGGGTGGGCGCCCGCAGTAACAGCACAAGGCCAGCTCAAACCAGAGTATCCTGTGCCAGTTTTTACCTGACCTTGCGAACACCTTCATGCCTCTCTACCTCCAGCGCCTGATCGAGCTGATCAAGCGCTACCCCGGGGTCATCGCCCTCGGCGGTTTCATCTCCGGTGTCGGCAGCTTCATCCTGGTCGATCGCCAGGAAAGCCTGGCCAGCTGGATCGCCATCGTCATGCTCATCAGCTGGATCTGGCTGATGATGGAGAACACCTTCACCAAGGTCTTTGCCAAGGTCTTCAAGCGCGAAATTCCCCAACCGCTGCTGCGCTATGCGACGCAGATGATCCACCAGGAAAGCCTGTTCTTCGTCTTGCCGTTCTTCTTCGTGACCACCACCTGGAACAGCGGCCAACTGGTGTTTACCGGCATCCTGGCCGCCGCCGGGCTGATCTCGATTATCGACCCGCTGTACTACAAGTGGCTGGCCCCACGGCGCTGGCTGTACCTGGCGCTGCACACCCTGACCCTGTTCGCCGCACTGCTCACCGCGCTGCCGATCATCCTGCACCTGACCACCTCGCAAAGCTTCAAGCTGGCCCTGGGCATCGCCATGCTACTGTCGTTCCCGAGCCTGGCCAGCAGCTTCCCGATCAGCCACTGGCGCCGAGGCCTGATGCTGGTGGTAATGACCCTGGCCGTCGGCGCCGGCGGCTGGATGCTGCGTTCCTGGGTACCGCCGGCAACGCTGTGGATGGCCGAAGTGGCGGTCAGCACCCAGGTCGAGAACCGCACCCCGGGCAACAGCCTGAAGCAGATCAACGCCAGTGAAATACGCGCTGGCCTCTACGCGTTTACCGCCATCAATGCCCCTCGCGGGCTGAACGAGCGGATCTATCATGTCTGGCAGTTCGAGGGCAAAGAGGTCGACCGCATCGCCCTGGATATCCACGGCGGGCGCAAGGAAGGCTACCGCGCCTGGACCCACAAGCAGAACTTCCCCGGCAACCCTGTGGGGCGCTGGCAGGTGCGGGTGCTGACCGAAGACGGCCAGGTCATCGGTGTGCTGCGCTTTCGGGTGGTTGACGATGGTCAAGCGCCCGCAGCCGAGTAACGCTATGCTCTGAGGCTGCGAACCGTTGGTCGGACTGCATGGAGCCTATGACTACACACGCTAGCGCCACCCTGGATACTGCAAGCAGCCCGCCACGGCTGCGCATCGCCGGTGACTGGACCCTGGCCAACTACGCCAGCCTCAAGCGCAGCAGCGACAGCCTGGTGGGCCAGTACGATCCATCCACCGAAGTCGACCTCGACCAGCTCGGCAAACTGGACACCGCCGGAGCGGCGGTGCTGGTCGAGCTGCTCGGCGCCGAGCGCCTGGCGCGGCTGACCGAAACCGCCACGCACCTGCCCGCAGCCAGCCAGGCATTGCTCAAGACCGTGTATTGCTCGGTGCAGGACTTCTGTATCCCGGAAAAACAGACCGAACGCTCGGTGCTGATTCAACTGCTCAGCCGTATCGGCCGTGCGGTCGACACCCTGTGGCAAGACACCCAGCAGATCCTCGGCTTCGTCGGCCTGATCCTGCAAACCCTGTTCCTGCGCCTGTTCCAGCCCAAGCGCTGGCGGGTTACCTCGGTGGTTGCGCATATCGAACAGACCGGCCTGGACGCCGCGCCCATCGTCGCCTTGCTGACCTTCCTGGTGGGTGCGGTGGTGGCCTTTCTCGGCGCCACGGTACTGGCCAGCTTTGGTGCCAGCATCTTTACCGTCGACCTGGTGGCATTCTCGTTCCTGCGGGAGTTCGGCGTGCTGCTGACCGCGATTCTGATGGCCGGACGCACCGCCAGTGCCTTTACCGCGCAAATCGGCTCGATGAAAGCCAATGAAGAGATCGATGCCATCCGCACCCTGGGCCTCGATCCGGTGGAACTGCTGGTGGTGCCACGGGTGCTGGCGCTGCTGATCGCGCTGCCGTTGCTGACCTTTGTCGCCATGCTCTGCGGCATTATCGGCGGGGCGGTGGTCTGCGCGCTGTCGCTGGGTATCTCGCCGGCGATGTTCCTGTCGCTGCTGCAAAGCGATATTGGCGTGCAGCACTTTCTGGTCGGGCTGGTCAAAGCACCGTTCTTTGCGTTTTTGATCGCCGCCATCGGTTGCCTGGAAGGCTTCAAGGTCAGCGGCAGCGCCGAATCGGTCGGCGCCCACACCACCTCCAGCGTGGTGCAGTCGATCTTCGTGGTAATCGTTCTGGATGCCGTGGCAGCGCTGTTCTTCATGGAGATGGGCTGGTGAACGAAGCCAACAGCAACACCCGCAAGGCGGTGATCGAAGCCCGTGGCATCTGCAACCGCTTCGGCACCCAGCGTGTGCACGAGCAACTCGACCTGGACCTGTACCGCGGCGAGATCCTCGCCGTGGTCGGCGGATCGGGCAGTGGCAAGTCGGTGTTGCTGCGCAGCATCGTCGGCCTGCGCCGGCCCAATGAAGGCCAGGTGCGGGTGTTCGGCCAGGACCTGAGCAGCGCCAGCGGCGAGCAGCGTTCGCGGGTCGAGCGGCGGTTCGGCGTGCTGTTCCAGAAGGGCGCATTGTTCTCCTCGCTGACCGTCACCGAGAACGTCGCCTTGCCGCTGATCGAGCACGCGGGCCTGAGCCGCGCAGATGCCGAGCACCTGGCCGGGGTCAAGCTGGCCCTGGCCGGGTTGCCGATTTCCGCGGCAGACAAATATCCGTCGTCGCTGTCCGGCGGGATGATCAAGCGCGCGGCGCTGGCCCGGGCGCTGGCCCTGGACCCGGACATCCTGTTTCTCGACGAACCCACTGCCGGCCTCGATCCGATTGGCGCGGCGGCCTTCGACCAGCTCATCCTGACCCTGCGCGACGCCCTGGGCCTGAGCGTGTTCCTGATCACCCACGACCTGGACACCCTCTACACCATCACCGACCGCGTCGCCGTGCTGTCGCAAAAGAAGGTGCTGGTGGCCGGACCCATTGCCCAGGTCGAAGACACCGACGACGCCTGGATTCACGACTACTTTCATGGCCCGCGTGGCCGCGCGGCGTACCAGGCCGCTACAGCGCCCAAGGAGCTCTGAGATGGAAACCCGTGCACATCATGTCCTGATCGGCCTGGTTACCGTACTGGTGGTGGCTGGCGCCATGCTGTTCGGCCTGTGGCTGACCAAGTCCAGCGTCGACAGCACCTTCAAGGACTACGAAGTGGTATTCAACGAAGCCGTTTCCGGGTTGTCCCGGGGCAGTTCGGTGCAGTACAGCGGCATCAAGGTCGGCGACGTCACCAGCCTGCGCCTTGACCCCAATGATCCACGCCGGGTACTGGCCCAGGTACGCCTGAGCGCCGATACACCCATCAAGGAGGACACTCAGGCCAAACTGACCCTCACCGGCATCACCGGCACCTCGTTCATCCAGCTCAGCGGTGGTACACCGCAAAGCCCGGAGCTCAAGGGCAAGGATGGCAAGCTGCCCGTGATCATCGCCTCGCCGTCGCCGATTGCCCGCTTGCTGGATGACGGCAGCGACCTGATGACCAACATCAACGCCCTGGTGCATAACGCCAACGCGTTGTTCTCCCAGGACAACGTCGCCCGCCTGAGCAACACCCTGAACAACCTCGAGCAGACCACCGGGGCTTTCAACGACCAGCGTGGCGACATCCGCGAGGCCATCCAGCAACTGGCCCAGGTCGGCAAGCAGGCCGGGGTCATGCTCGAGCAGACCAGCGAACTGATGCGCAACGCCAACGGCCTGCTCAGCAACCAGGGCAAGCAGATGTTCGGCAGCGCAGAGCAAGCCATGCAGTCGCTGGCGCAAAGCACCGCGACCATCAACAGCCTGCTCAATGACAACCGCGAAGCCATCGACGGCGGCGCTCAGGGTTTCAATCAACTGGCGCCGGCAATCCGCGAGCTGCGCGATACCCTGACCTCGCTCAAAGGTATCTCCCAGCGCCTGGAAGCCAACCCCAGCGGCTACCTGCTGGGCCGTGACAAAAACAAGGAGTTCGAGCCATGAGCCATACCTGCCGCTACCTCGTCCTGGCCACTGCGCTGAGCCTGAGCAGCGCCTGCTCGATCCTGCCCCAGGCCGAACCTGCCGACATCTACCGCCTACCTTCGGCGCAAAGCACCCGGACTGTGCCGCACAGCACGTTGTGGTCGCTGCGGGTGAACAAGCCGATCGCCAGCGATGTCCTGAACAGCCCGCGTATCGCCGTGGTGCCGCAAGGCGACCTGATCAGCAGCTACAAGGGTGCACGCTGGAGCGACCCGGCGCCGACGTTGCTGCGCAATCGCATGCTCGATGCCTTCCAGCGTGACGGCCGGGTGCAGCGCCTCAGCGCCGACGACAGCAACCTGCAAAGCGATTATGAAATTGCCGGTGAACTGCAGGCCTTCCAGAGCGAGTACAGCGCCGATGGCCTGGCGGTGGTGATCCGCTACGACGCGCGCCTGGTGCAGGGCCGCAGCCAGCGCATCCTCGCCAGCCGGCGCTTTGAGGTGCGCCAGCCAGTGAGCGACAAGCAGGTTTCAGCGGTGGTCAGCAGCTTTGGCACGGCCAGCGACCAGTTGATGAAGCAACTGGTCGACTGGACGGTAGTCCAGGCCGGTCAGCTTCAGGCGAAGAACCAGTAGCAGACGAAGATCGCCGCGACCACCCCGGCCAGCTCCGCCAGCAACGCACAGCCTACTGCATGGCGGGCGCGCTGGATGCCGACGGCGCCGAAGTACACTGCCAGCACGTAGAAGGTGGTTTCGGTGCTGCCCTGGATGGTGGCTGCCACCAGGGCCGGGAAGCTGTCCACGCCGTGGGTCTGCATGGTTTCGATCAGCATCGCCCGTGCTGCGCTGCCGGAGAACGGTTTGACCATCGCCGTCGGCAGGCCTTCGACGAAGCGGGTATCCCAACCCAGCCACTCGACCGCATGGCGGATGCCATCCAGGGCCAGCTCCAGAGCCCCTGAGGCGCGCAGCACGCCGACGGCGCAGAGCATGGCAACCAGATAGGGCAACAGGCTCTTGGCGACGTCAAAGCCCTCCTTGGCGCCTTCCACGAAGGTTTCATAGACCTTCACCCGCTTCAGCGCACCGATCACCAAAAACAGGATGATCAGGCCGAACAACGTCAGGTTGCCGAGAATCGATGACAGGCTCGCCAGCGCGGTGGCCGACAGGGTGCCGAGAAACGCCATGAATCCGCCCAGCAGCAGGGCGCCCGGGATCAGGTAAGCCAGCACCACCGGGTCCCATAGCCGAAGTCGCTGCATCACCGCCACCGACAACAGGCCGACCAGGGTCGAGGCGCTGGTGGCGAGCAGGATCGGCAGGAACACCAGGGTCGGGTCCATTGCCCCTTGCTGGGCGCGGTACATGAAGATGGTCACCGGCAGCAGGGTCAGCGAGGAAGCATTGAGCACCAGGAAGAGGATCTGCGCGTTGCTGGCGGTCGTGGAGCTGGGGTTGAGTTCCTGCAGTGCGCGCATGGCCTTGAGGCCGATGGGCGTAGCGGCGTTGTCCAGGCCCAGGCCGTTGGCGGCGAAGTTGAGGGTAATCAGGCCCAGGGCCGGATGGCCGGGCGGGACTTCCGGCATCAGCCGGGCGAACAACGGGCCGAGGACCTTGGCCAGCCACTCGACCACGCCGGCCTTTTCGGCAATCTTCAAAAAGCCCAGCCACAGGGTCAGGGTGCCGAACAGCAGGACCATGACCTCGACCGAGAGCTTGGCCATGGCAAAGATGCTTTCGACCATTGCCGCAAAGATCCCGGCGTTACCGCCCACCAACCATTGTGTCAGCGCCGAGACGGCGGCGACAATGAAAAAACCAAGCCAAAGGCCGTTGAGCATCCGTTGTTCCCCCCAAAGATGGCGCAAATGATAGCGGGCCGGGTTGGCTTCGCGCCATAAACGTCGACTCAGGCGCCGTCTCCATCGCGGGTCAAGCCCGCTCCCACACTGCAGGGGCGGGCTTGACCCGCGATAGGGCCAACAAAAAAGCCCCGACCAGGTCGGGGCTTTTCGTGCAGCCGGTTAGCGCTTACTTGCTGGCAGGCTTGCCAGCCGGTACGGCTTCCTTGCTGCGCCAGTGCGGCAGCGAGTTCCAGTAGCGCTGACCCTTGGCGTCGTCGTACATGCCTTCCCAACGCGCGATAACCAGGACCGCCAGGGCGTTGCCGATCACGTTCAGGGCGGTACGGGCCATGTCCATGATGCGGTCGACACCGGCGATGAAGGCCAGGCCTTCCAGCGGGATGCCAACGCTGCCCAGGGTGGCCAGCAGGACCACGAAGGACACGCCCGGTACACCGGCGATGCCTTTGGAGGTGACCATCAGGGTCAGCACCAGCAGCAGCTGCTGGCTCAGCGACAGGTCGATGCCGTACAGCTGGGCGATGAAGATTGCCGCGATGCTCTGGTACAGGGTCGAACCGTCAAGGTTGAACGAGTAGCCGGTCGGTACCACGAAGCTGCAGATGGCTTTCGGCGCACCGTAGGCTTCCATCTTCTCGATCACGCGCGGCAGCACGGTCTCGGAGCTGGCGGTGGAGTAGGCCAGGACCAGTTCGTCCTTGAAGATGCGCATCAGCTTGATCACCGAGAAGCCGAACAGGCGGGCGATCAGGCCAAGGACCATGAAGGCGAAGAAGGCGATGGCGAAGTACACCAGCAGTACCAGCTTGGCCAGCGGCAGCAGCGAGGCGAAGCCGAAGTTGGCGACGGTCACGGCGATCAGCGCGAACACACCGATTGGCGCGTAGTTCATGATCATGTGAGTGACCTTGAACATGGCTTCGGAGACGCCCTGGAAGGTTTTCACCAGCGGGTCGCGGATCTCTGCCTGCAGGCTCGACAGGCCCAGGCCGAACAGCACCGAGAAGAAAATGATCGGCAGCATCTCACCGCGCATCAGCGCTGCAAAGATGTTCGACGGGATCAGGTTGAGGATGGTCTCGATGAACGCATGCTCATGCTGAACTTCGGCCGCCGTAGCCTGGTACTTGGAGATATCGACGGTACCCAGGGTGCTCATGTCGATGCCGGTGCCCGGGTGGAACAGGTTGGCCAGCACCAGACCGACGACGATGGCGATAGTGGTCACCACCTCGAAATAGATAATGGTCTTGAGGCCGATACTGCCGAGTTTTTTCGCGTCGCCAACCCCGGCGATCCCCACGATCAGCGACGAAATCACGATCGGGATGACGATCATCTTGATCAGGCGAATGAAGATGTCACCCGCAGGTTGCAAGACGTTGCTGATCCACCATGCCTTTTCTGCACTGAAATGGTTCAGTAAAGCGCCGATTGCAATCCCCAGTACCAGACCGATGAGGATCTGCCAGGCGAGGCTTAGCTTTGCCTTCTTCATGTCGTTACCTTTTCTTCAGGTGGAAACGGCCACCAGACGGATAACCGCGACCCAGAGCCATTGCCAGCGATCCGCATCGTTTTTGTTATCTGCCGATGACATCGTAAAAGGTCACCGCAAGCGAGCGTAGTAACGCTCAAGCCAGCGAAAAAAGGCGCAACTATTCCGACGTGGGGGGGCTCCGTCTAATGCCGTAAACGACTACCCCATGCCGAATCGGCATGAGGTTTATCGGCCAAAACATACGTCACAATGGGTCATTCGCCTACCGTTCGGAATTCCGACGATGGCCAAAGCGCCATAATCCGGCAGATATAGAGGTATCCACCTGCGGGTCAAACGCCCTTGTTCGACAATCCGAATGCATGAAATTGCTGAGACTTCGGTAGGGCGCAGGGGTGAAAAAATATCGATGTACGGTCGGGCAAAAATATGCGTCGACAGCTTCGGTAGGAAAAACGAATTTGTTGCGAGGGAAAGGCGATTACCTCAAAGAGTGCTACGGACGTCCGGTCGGACACCTCTGCCTGAAGGCAGTTGTCCGACCCGCAACTTCCGCTACCGCTTCACCTGACCCGGCCCTCATCGGAGGTACTCCCTGTACCCCTAGGCCCCTCCGATCCTGAAACAATCAGAGCAGCCCGGCCCCCTGGTCATGCACCTGCCTTCCTCGGGCGGCGCAGCATAGAAGCCTGAAATGGAAAAAGGTTCAGCTTCTATATATGTACCAAGGTGTGAGCAGCGCCTCAGTACCCGTTCGGATCACGCTTGAGTGGCTCCTTGAGCAGGGCTTGCATGCCTTCGTCCCACCTGAAGGCAACGATCAGGCGTTGGTTCAGGCACTTCTGCCCGGACTCGCACAACGGCCCGACCAGATACTTATCGCCCTCTTCCTCAACCGCCGACATCTGTTGCTCGGAGGTACCCCTCAGGTTGAGGACTCATTCAGGGTCCGAGCCAAGAATCTGGTGGCCCGAACCTGGCCGTCATTGGCCGCCATTGCCGCTGCGCTGCCACCCATCATCAGGACGGCAACCAGGGCTCTGCCTAGCGCTGTGCTCATACTCAGCCCCTACCGCGGCGACCAAAGAAGAAGGACACCACGAACAGCACCAGGAAGATAATGAACAGAATCTTCGCGATACCAGTAGCGGCGCCGGCGATACCACCGAAGCCCAGCACGGCAGCGACAATGGCGATAATCAGGAAGGTGATGGCCCAACTCAACATGGTGATTCTCCTTGCTGTTTTTCGAAGAGGTCCTTGGGCGTTCGCTCAGAACACCCAGCGATCACGTGGGGCAGCGGTGTCAACAACGGCTGGAGTGGTCACCGGCGAAGACAGTGCGACCCGGGCCTGCAGCGGTGCAACCGAGCGTTGAGCCTGAACCTGCGCCACCATTGCCGCCTGGGCAGCCAGTTGCTCGGCACTGCGCGCGGTTTCCCAACTGTTATAGAGCTGCCCGGCAATCAGGGTCAGCAGCAACGCCAGGCTGAAGAACAGACCCTGGCGCAGTTGAAGCGAAGAAACCTGCATTAGGGTGGCGGGGTGGCGGGTCATACCGTGCTCCTCCTGCTGCGTTTATTGCTGACTTGATGGAGTCATTGCAGTCTGCATGCCAGCCCTTTAAATGATTTTTTATCTTTAAAAATCATATAGCTAAGCAAACTTATCGTTATCACCCGAAACGTATCCTGCACGATCGGGCTAAAGCGTTCGTGCGTTTTGCATGATCAGCCCTGCACCTTGTCGTTGATCCAGGCGTCGCTGAGCTGCGGATCGGCAACCAGAGCGCCTTGGCTTCGGCGCTGCTGGCCAACGGCAGCAGCAGGAAGCTCGCAACAGCGCCTTCCCGGCAAGCAATCGCCGATTTTTCAGTGGGTTAGATAAGTGCTGGGGGAGGCACTACCATGCAGGTAACGGAATGAATCAGAATGAACCATGCAACTTGCCCGATTTTTCCGACACTAACCTAGATCATTCTTAAAGGAGCGTAGGAAATGGAGCCAGCCCAGGAGCATCAAGGCCGTATTCTGCTGGTCGACGATGAGTCCGCCATCCTGCGAACCTTCCGTTACTGTCTTGAAGATGAAGGCTACAGCGTTGCCACCGCCAACAGCGCGACGCAGGCCGAAACCCTGTTGCAACGGCAAGTCTTCGATCTGTGTTTCCTCGACCTGCGCCTGGGCGAAGACAATGGTTTGGATGTACTGGCGCAAATGCGTATTCAAGCGCCGTGGATGCGCGTGGTGATCGTCACTGCGCATTCGGCGGTTGACACTGCCGTTGACGCGATCCGGGCCGGCGCCGCCGATTACCTGGTCAAGCCCTGCAGCCCGGACCAGCTGCGTCTGGCCACCGCCAAGCAACTGGAAGTGCGCCAGCTGTCGGCGCGTCTTGAAGCGCTGGAAGGTGAAGTACGCAAACCCAAGGACGGCCTCGACTCGCACAGCCCGGCCATGATGGTGGTGCTGGAAACCGCCCGCCAGGTTGCCAGCACCGACGCCAACATCCTCATTCTCGGTGAGTCCGGTACCGGTAAAGGCGAGCTGGCCCGCGCCATTCACAGCTGGAGCAAGCGTGCACGCAAGGCCTGCGTCACCATCAACTGCCCATCGCTGACCGCCGAACTGATGGAAAGCGAGTTGTTCGGCCACAGCCGCGGTGCCTTTACCGGCGCCAGCGAAAGCACCCTGGGCCGGGTCAACCAGGCCGACGGCGGTACCTTGTTCCTCGACGAAATCGGCGATTTCCCGCTGACCCTGCAACCCAAACTGCTGCGTTTTATCCAGGACAAGGAATACGAACGCGTCGGCGATCCCGTCACCCGCCGCGCCGATGTGCGAATCCTGGCCGCGACCAACCTCAACCTCGAGGATATGGTCCGCGAAGGACGCTTCCGTGAAGACCTGCTGTACCGTCTGAACGTCATCACCCTGCACCTGCCACCGCTTCGCGAACGCAGCGAAGACATCCTCACCCTGGCCGATCGCTTCCTCGCCCGCTTCGTCAAGGAATACTCGCGCCCGGCACGGGTGTTCAGCGACGAAGCCCGCGCCGCGCTGCTCAACTACCGCTGGCCAGGCAATATTCGTGAACTGCGCAACGTGGTCGAACGAGCCAGCATCATCTGTGCTCAGGAGCGCGTCGAGATCAGCCACCTGGGCATGGCCGAACAACCGGCCAGCAACGCCCCGCGCATTGGCGCGGCGCTCAGCCTGGATGAACTGGAACGTGCCCATATCGGCGCGGTGCTGGCCACCAGCGAAACCCTCGACCAGGCCGCCAAGACCCTGGGTATTGATGCCTCGACCCTGTACCGCAAGCGCAAGCAGTACAACTTATGAAACTGGCGATGAAACTGCGCACGCGGCTTTTCCTCAGCATTTCGGCGCTGATCACCGTTGCGCTGTTAGGCGTGCTGCTGGGCCTGGCCAGCGTGCTGCAGATGGCCAGCGCGCAACAGGCGCTGGTGCGGGAAAACGCGCTGACCCTCGACCTGGGCCTGAAACTGCGGCAAAACCTGGGCGAACAACTGTCCCTGCTGCTTGACGATACCCTGGACAAACCGGCTCTCGAAGCGTTGCAACGCCAGTTCCAGCAATTGCTGGAGGAGGGCGTCAACCATGACGATGACAGCCCTGGCGAGCAGGGCTTTGCCAAGGCCAGCATCGATTATCAAGCGTTCCTGCAAGCCTATCGCAGTAGCAGCTCACCGTCGCAAAACCTTGGCGCAGGCCAGCCGCTGGGGTACGCCTTCAATCTATTGCGGGCCGACCTGGTCGAATCGCACCGACGCGCGTTGCAACACATTAACGAAAGCGAACAGCAAGCCCATGACCGCGCCCTGCTGATTGGTGGCTTGTTGGGCCTGGTGGGCCTGGCAGTATTGATTCTCGGTTTTGTCACCGCGCATGGCATCGCCCGCCGGGTCGGCCAGCCGATCGAAGCGCTGGCCAAGGCTGCCGACCAGATTGGCCAGGGTAACTTCGACGTCACCTTGCCGGTGTCCCACGCCTTGGAGCTGAACCAGCTGACCCGTCGCTTTGGCCTGATGGCCGAAGCCCTGCGCGAACATCAGGCGACCAATATCGACGAAGTGTTGGCCGGCCAACAGCGCCTGCAAGCGGTGCTCGACAGCATTGACGACGGCTTGCTGATCATCGATCGCCAAGGCCATCTGGAGCACCTTAACCCGGTCGCCCAGCGCCAGTTGGGCTGGGAAGACGCCCGTCTGGGCACCGGCCTTGGCGATGCCCTGCAACGCCCCGAGCTGGACGAGCAACTGCGTCTGGTACTGCGCGGCGGCACCCTGGACCGGGTGCCTGACGACCTCAGCCTGGAAATAGATGAAGAAGCCCGGCTGCTCTCCTACAGCCTGACACCGGTATGCCACCCACAAGGGCAAATCCTCGGCGCGGTGATGGTGCTGCACGATGTCACCGAGCAACGGGCGTTCGAACGGGTGCGCAGCGAGTTCGTGCTGCGCGCCTCCCATGAACTGCGCACGCCAGTGACCGGCATGCATATGGCCTTCGGCCTGCTGCGTGAACGCCTGAGCGTTGCCCCTGGTTCGCGGGAAGCTGACCTGTCCGAGACCATCAGTGAAGAAATGCAGCGCCTGAACCAGCTGATCAATGACCTGCTGAACTTCTCCCGTTACCAGAGTGGCCTGCAGAAGCTTGAACTGGCCCCCTGTGCTATCGACGAGCTCCTGAATCGTGCTTGTCAGCGCTTCGCGGCCGTAGCAAATGACAAACAGATCGAGCTACAGGTCGAGCTCACCGCCCCCTTGCCGCATATCCAGGTTGATCCCGCGCAACTGGACCGGGTCCTGGACAACCTGCTCGACAATGCTGTGCGCCATACGTCGACTGGCGGTCGCATCCGCTTGCACGCACGCCGCCACGCCGAACGGGTGATCATCAGCATCGAAGACAACGGTGAAGGCATCGCCTATGGCCAGCAGGGCAGGATCTTCGAACCTTTCGTCCAGGTCGGACGCAAGAAGGGCGGGGCCGGCCTTGGGCTGGCGCTGTGCAAGGAAATCATCCAGCTGCATGGCGGACGCATGGGCGTGTATTCACGGCCCGGTCAGGGCACGCAGTTCTATATGGCCTTGCCGGTCTGAAGCAACCGCGGCTCAAGCCTCATCGTCGATGCGGCGTGGCCCGAGGCGGCGGCCACGGGTGATCAGCTCGATGAACTGCCGGGCATTGAGCGGATGGGCAAACAGCCAACCCTGGCCGTAATTGACCCCTTCACTGTTAAGCAACAGCGCCTGGTCTTCGTACTCGATGCCCTCGGCAATAACCCGCAACTGCAGAGCGTGGGCCATGCGGATGATGTGCGGCGCCACCCCGCTGCTGGCCGCGTCATGGCCCAGGGCGTCGATAAAGGCCTTGTCGATTTTCAGACAATCGACCGGCAGGGTTTGCAGGTAGGCCAGGCTGCAATAGCCGGTGCCGAAATCATCGATCAGTACCTGATGCCCTACAGCGCGCAAGGCTTGCAGGTTATCGCGGGCCACCACCACATCGATCAGCCCGCGCTCGGTGACCTCGAAGGCTATCTGGCTGGCCGCCACATGATGCAGGGCCAGCAAGCGCGCCGCCACCCGGCCGATCCTCGGCACCATGACATCGCACGCGGCAAGGTTCACTGAGATGTACAGCTGGCGATTGGCGCGCAGCAGTTGGCCCAGTTGCTCCAGTACCCGCTGCAGGACGAAATCGGTGATCTGGCGGATCTGCCCGGTGTTCTCCGCCAGCGGGATGAACAGCTCCGGGCTGGTCAACGTGCCATCCGAGCGACGCCAGCGCACCAGGGCTTCGGCACCGACACAGCGGCGGCTGGTGAGCTCGAAAATTGGCTGGTAGAGCACCTGCAGCTCGCCACGACGCAGCGCCCCCTGAAGCTCCACACTCATCGAGCTACGTTGTCGAATCAGTTGTAACACCAACCAGCCAATGCACCAGGCCAATACCAGACTGCCCGGGAACAGCAGCCAGAGAATCCCGCTCATCTTCAGCGGCATGCTGGCCCGTGGCGCGATCAGCACCAGCTGATAATCCGGTGACTTGGTCGGCATGCGGTAAATCAGCCGATCAGGCAGCTCCAGCAGCGAACCACTGGAAGTGGGCGGCCAATCGGCAGACGGCGGCCAGACCTGCGGCGGGCCAAGCACCGGTACCGCTCGTGTGCCGTTGTCGAGCACCACCAACAGGCTGCCTTCCGGCGGCAGATCAACCACGTCGGTTATGTGCCCGCGGGAAGTGGCCACCAGAAACTTGCCACGGCCAAGCATCAGCGCCGCCAGGTTGTCATCGGGTTCGGTGGTGGTGTTGAGCCAGTAGCTGTAGGTCGGCCCCTGGATATCGGCAGGACGCAGTGGACTGATGGTGCGCTCGCCAACACGATTGGAACAGGCGACATTGCCATCGACGTAAGCGGCCTCATAGACGAAACGATAACGGAAGGCGACCTGCTGCAAGGCCGCCAGCATGCGGGCATCGCAACCTCGCAACGGTTGCAACTGAAGCTGGTCGACGCCTTCGCGCAGCTGGCCGAAGATCTGCTCCAGGCGCGCGAGAAAGCGCTCGCCCTTGGCGTTCATCTGCTCGATTTCGTTTTGCTGCAGCTGATGCATGGTCACGCCCACACTGGCCATGAGCAGCAGGATCGCGCTGGCCGTAGCCGCGAGTGTGGCCAGTAACCAGGGACGATAGAGCAGGTGGCGCAACACGGAGAGGGCAGCTGACATCAAGAATTATCCAGTTGAATACCAAGAGGTATAGCAACTGCCAATCAAGTCAGCCTGCCCGTTGGGCAGTGGTTGTCAACGACGGCTGTTGAGCACCTGCAACATGGCGGCCGTCTGGGCATCCGGCACGCCATCGAACCGCTGCGGACGAAAGCGCATCTGAAAAGCCGCCAGCACATGTTTGGTGCTGACATCGTACTCGCCAGTCTGCTCGATGGCGTAGCCAAAGCGCTTCAACTGCTGCTGGTACCAAGTGATGCTCGGCGGGTTGACGCTGAAGTATGCCTGCTGCTGAGCCACAGCTTGTGCATTCGGCCATACCCCAAGACCTGCGTCCGCCAGGCGCTTCCAGGGGAACATCGGCCCGGGGTCGAGTTTGCGCAGCGGCGCGATATCGCTGTGGCCGATGATGTAGCGGGGCTTGATGTTGTTGCGCTTGACGATGTCCTTGAGCAGGACGATCAGCGCCTGCACCTGCGCCTCGGTATACGGGTGCCAGACCCGGCCGGTTGGCGTATCGGTAAAGCCCGGGTTGACGATCTCGATGCCGATGGAGGTGGAGTTGAGCCAGGTGCGGCCATCCCACTGACTGTCGCCGGCATGCCAGGCGCGGCGGCTCTCGTCGACCAGTTGATAGACGGTCGCCGGTGAGTCGCCGATCAGGTAATGGCTGCTGACCTCGCCATGGGTCAGCAAATTCAGCGAACGCTCGAGCGAAGCGTTGGTGTAGTGCAGGACGACGAACTGAATACGTTCATCCTGGTTGACCGAAGTATGGCTGCGATCGATTCGCAAGCCGGTGGCGCAACCTGCCAGCGTCAGCAGCAGGAGGGCAGTGAAAAACGCTTTCATGGAGAGGGCACTGTGGTGAGAAATTGCAAAGCGTAAGCTTAACGTATCCTCGCTATTGCCACTCAGCCCTGTTCAACACGATTTCGACCAAGATGTTTCGCCCGGTACAGCGCCTCGTCCGCGCGTTTGAGCACCACCTCGCTACGTTCACCGCTGCGAAATGCACTGATGCCAATGGACAGGGTAATGGTCACCCGCTCGCCCTTGAAGTGGAAAGGGCAGGCCTCGATGGCCGCGCGCAGGGTTTCCGCCAACTGGCAACCAGCAGGCATGGCCGTCTGCGGGATCAGCAGAACAAACTCCTCACCACCGAAGCGGGCGATGAAATCACGACTGCGCAGGCGTTTGCGCAGTACGCTGGCGACTATCTTCAGCACTTTATCGCCTGCCAGGTGGCCGTAACTGTCATTGATACGCTTGAAGTGGTCGAGATCGAGAATCGCCATCAATAGATGGCCGCCGTTCTCCTGCCATTCCAGCACTTCCTGATCGACCCGCTCTGACCAGGCAGCGCGATTGGGCAAGCCGGTGAGGGGGTCGATGAGGGCTTTCTGGCGCTGCTCCTCAAGGTGCTCGCGGTAGCCCAGGGCTTCCTGCTCCATGCTTGCCACCCGCTCGGCCAGGCCTTGCAGGCGGTTGGCCATGTCCTGTTCGCGCTGGTCACGCTGCTGCTGGTGCTCGTCCATGGTGCCGAGCAAGCCTTCAAGGCGGTTTTCCAGAATGTGCTTGAGACTGCCCAGGTCGGCAGCGCCCTGCACACTGCTTTGCAAACCGTCGACCTGCTCACGCAACTGGCTGTCGAGGTCGCGCGCCGCCGAGGTGTTGTCGGCATGGCCTTCGCTGGCTTCGTGTAGGTGGCTCTGGAACGACTCCAGACGCTCATTGAGTTGCTGCAGGTAGACTTCGAACTCGTGCTGGCCGCTGTCGTTGATTGCCAGCATCAGCACGGCCAGATCATCCAGCACCGGCAGCAGTTCGTACCAGTTCAGGCCGTGCTCCAGGCGTTCGCGCATGGACTGCGCCTGGGCCTTGTGGCGTTCGGGCAGGGTCAGGTCGTCGAGCAAGCCGAGCAGGGTGTCTTCAATATGGTCGGCGACTGAGCTGTAGGTGGGCTCGGTGCCGTCGGGCAGGGCGTAGTGGGCTTGCTCGTCGTCCAGAGGCCCGGCTTCAAGAGGCTCGGCTTCTGGCCGGTCAACCTGCGGCTCGTCGGGGCTGTGTTCGAGTAACGCCAGGACATCCTGCTCAGAGCCCAGAGCGTCGGGCTCGACCGGCGCTGCTGGCTCGGCGGCAGTTGCAGGCGCTGTTGGCAGCTCTGCAACCGGCTCAGGCTCGGGTGCAGGTGCAAGCGGCGGTACTTCGATAACGTCAGCCTCGACCCTTGCAGGCTCGAACGTCTCGGGCCCAATCGCTTGAGCCGTCGGCAAGGGCTGAAGCTCATCGACATCGGCGAGTTCATGCGCTGCCGTCTCGGCAACAGCGTGCAGCATGGGCGCAGGCTGCTCTCTGGCCTCAGCTACAGCCGCTGCTGTTCCTGTGAGCGCCGGCTGCATGGCTTCTGCTTCTGCTTCTGCTTCCCGACCACCGAACAGGCGCTGCAACAAACCAGGCCGCTGCGCCTCTTCAGGCCGCTCCAATGCCGACAGCGCCTGGCTCTGCAGCCCGCTCAACTCGCCCAGCAGCAGGGGCATTTCCCGAGAATGGCTAGCGCGGGCCTCGACCTGCTTGGCAAATTTTTTCAGCGGACGGCTGACTTCGCTGGGCAACGGCAGGGTCTGCAACTGGCTGACCAACGCGTTGAGGGCGGTGGTGACCTGGACGACACGGGTTGCCCGGCGCTGCTCGGAGTCGAGCACGGCCTTTTCCAGGCGTGGAATCAGACCGGCGAGTGCGGCGTCCATGTTGTCGGTGCGGATCACCTCGCGCATTTCCTTCATGCACTGGTCCACCGCCCGGTCGCTGCCTTCAGCAGCCAGGGTGCTGCGCACAAGACCACGGCGCAACAGGTCGAGACGAGCCTCCCAACGGCGCTCCAGCTTCTCTTGCTGTTCGATACTCTTGAGGTATTTTTCTTTCCAGCGCTGGGCTTCGTCGGTCATGCCTGGGTCCGCAGAGGGTAATGGCAATTAGCTCAAAGCGGGCAGCGTATCCACAGCAAGGGCATCAGGCAAACGAATCTCAACTGCGACCGGAAGATGATCGGAAATAGGCTGGGCCAGAACCTCGACCCGCTCCAGGGTCAGGCTCGGGCTGAGCAGAATATGATCAAGGCAGCGCTGCGGTCGCCAACTGGGGAAGGTGGCTTGAACCTGGGGTGCAATCAGGCCCAGATCGCGTAGCGGCGAATGTTCGAGCAGGTCGCGGGCATGGGTGTTCATGTCACCCATCAGCACCTGGTGGCGGTAGCCGCCAATCAGTTCGCGAATGTAGGCAAGCTGCCGGGCGCGGGTCTTGGAACCCAATGCCAGGTGCATCATCACCACGACCAGTGCGTCTTCACCTTCACCGAAACGCACCAGGATCGCCCCGCGGCCAGCCGGGCCGGGCAACGGGTGATCTTCGAGCAGGTGCGGCTTCAGGCGGCTGAGCACACCATTGCTGTGCTGGGCCAGACGCCCGAGGTTGCGGTTGAGCTGCTGATACCAGTAAGGGAAGGCGCCAAGCTGAGCCAGATGCTCGACCTGGTTGATGTAGCCCGAACGCAAGCTGCCGCCATCGGCCTCCTGCAAGGCAACCAGGTCGAAGTCGGCGAGCAGGTCGCCGATCTTCTGCAGGTTGCCGGCCCGTCCGGTGTGCGGCAGCAGGTGCTGCCAGCCACGGGTCAGGTAATGGCGGTAACGCTCGGTGCTGATGCCAACCTGGATGTTGAAACTGAGCAGCCGCAGCCGGCCGTCATCTGGCAGGCCGTTGGCCTGCAGGTGATGTTCGTTGACCTGCGGATCATGCAGGCCAACGCCACGCTCGGTTCTCCAGCGGCGCATGGCTGGCGCCGCTTACTTAGCGGCGCGCTCCTTGGCGATCAGGTAGTCAGCAACGTTCAACACGCCTTGCGGCCCCTTGGCGGTGCCAAGGTCGAAGCGGTACTTGCCGTTGACGACCATGCTCGGTACGCCGGTGATCTCGTACTTCTTGGCCAGTTCGCGCGCCTGGTTGACCTGGCCCTTGATGGCGAAGGAGTTGAAGGTGGAGAGGAACTTGTCCTTGTCGACGCCTTGGGTCGCAAGGAAGTCGGCCATTTCTTCCGGCTTGGTCAGGCGCTTGCGCTGAACCTGAATGGCTTCGAACACTGCAGCATGAACTTTGTGCTCAACACCCATGGCCTCGAGCGTCAGGAACATCTGGCCGTGGGCATCCCAAGGGCCGCCGAACATGGCCGGTACGCGCTTGAAGTTGACGTCCTTCGGCAGCTTTTCGACCCATGGATTGACCACCGGTTCGAAGCTATAGCAGTGCGGGCAGCCGTACCAGAACAGCTCGACCACTTCGATCTTGCCAGGTACCGACACCGGAACCGGGTTGCTCAGCTCGGTATACTGGTCAGAGGCTACCGGTTCGGCGGCCTGGGCCGTCATGCCGAAGAGGCTGGCAGTGACCAGCGCGGCGCCGAGAATCAGATTACGCATGCTTTACTCCTGAGCAGTCTATTGAGTCGCCTTGACGCGACCGGTCATAGGACAGGTCGAGGCAGGCCCGAGTTCGTTAGTGTAACGGTAGCGGGCACAAAAAAGGGCAGCCGAAGCCACCCTTTTCATCTTTGCGCCGCAGTATTAACCCAGCGTTAAAGCGCGGATCAATGCAGACCCTGGATGTAGCTGGACAGCGCTTCGATGTCCTTGTTGCTCAACTTGGCAGCGATGGTGCGCATGGTGGTGGCGTCGCCATCGTTGGTACGGTTGCCTTCGCGGAAGTCGGTCAGCTGTTTGGCCACGTAGGTGGAGTGCTGGCCACCCAGGTGCGGGAAGCCGGCCAGGGCAATGCCAGCGCCATTAGGCGAGTGGCAGCCGGTGCAGGCCGGCAGGCCTTTTTCGACGTCACCGCCGTTGAACAGCGCGCGGCCACGTTCGACCAGTTTCGGATCAGCGGCACCGACGCTGCCTTTCTGACTGGAGAAGTAGGCGGCGATATCCGCCAGGTCCTGATCGCTGAAAGCGGCCAGCATGCCGGTCATCTCCAGCACGGTGCGCTTGCCCGACTTGATGTCGTGCAATTGTTTTTCCAGGTACTTCTCACCCTGGCCTGCAAGTTTCGGGAAGTTCGGCGCCAGGCTATTGCCGTCCGGATTGTGACAAGCGCCACATACAGCAGTTTTGGCCTGACCAGCAGCGGCATCCCCTTTGATAGGCTCTGCGGCATTGGCTGCACCGGTGATGCCCAAGGTCAACAGCAGACTCACGAGTAGTTTGTTCATCAGCTAATCCAACTACGGCTAAGGGTGAAAGAGTTATGTATCGGGACTCCGGCTCATCCACTGGATGATTGCCTGGTAGTCCTCGGCACTGCAGTCCATGCACAATCCACGCATTGGCATAGCCTTGAAACCCTGGGTGACATGCACCACCAGCATCTCCATACCCTTCGCCAGTCTTGGCTCCCAAGCCGCACGATCACCCGCTTTCGGTGCCTGTGGCAGCTGCCCGGCATGACAAGCCGCACACGTGCGGTTGTACAACGCCTCGGGATCCTGTGTAGCCTGAGCGCTGAATAACGGTATCAAGACACCGACAACAAGCAGCCATTTCGTCATGCGAACGACCTTTCAGGGTTGGGGGCTGCACTGCGTTCTAATGCGCAAGCTTGAATCCGATGCCCCCGTGCACATCCTCCTACGCTGGGATAATGCGCACACAAAATCTGGGGCATTATATACTCCCGTTACTGAAACGGAAACGACACCGCTTGCCGAGCCCGCCTCTGGCAACGCCCACACCGGATATCCCATGCAAGTCAAAAACCCCATCCTCGGCCTCTGCCAACAGGCCAAATTCGCCATCAGTGCTGCCAAGGTCGACCAGTGTCCGCCCGATCAGGGCTATGAAGTGGCCTTTGCCGGCCGCTCCAACGCTGGCAAGTCCAGCGCCCTGAACACCCTGACCCACGCCAGCCTGGCGCGGACCTCGAAAACCCCGGGGCGCACCCAGCTGCTGAACTTCTTCAGTCTGGACGATGAACGGCGTTTGGTCGACTTGCCAGGCTACGGTTATGCCAAGGTGCCCATCCCGCTCAAGCAGCACTGGCAGCGCCACCTGGAGGCCTACCTGGGCAGCCGCGAGGCCTTGAAGGGCTTGATCCTGATGATGGACGTGCGCCATCCGATGACCGACTTCGACATGATGATGCTCGACTGGTCGCGCGCCTCGGGCATGCCGATGCACATCCTGCTGACCAAGGCCGACAAGCTGACCTTCGGAGCAGCCAAGAACACCTTGCTCAAAGTGCAGGCGGAAATTCGCAAAGGGTGGGGCGACAGCGTCTCGATCCAACTGTTCTCGGCACCCAAGCGCCAGGGCCTGGAAGAGGCCTACGGGGTGCTGGCACGCTGGATGGAACTGCCGGACAAGCCCGCGGAATAAGGGCCGCCCGGTAAACGCCGGGCAAAAAAAACCCCGGACTTCGTATGGGGAGGGGGAAGTTCGGGGTTCAAGTTCCGGACCGCTAGGGCGGGGTCCAGAGATCTGCCAACACTTAACACAACATAGGAGCATCGAAGGGCTTCACCAGCCATTCAGATACTCTGAGTCGCCGTTCACCGGTTTAGTTCCGGGCGTTTAAAAACTATTTGCGATAGATGGGAAATTTCCGGCAATAGCCGCAGCAGGCCATCAAAAAGCCGCGACGATATGCCGCAGCTTTTCCCCGAATTTCAGCGCATTTTTAGTGCGCTTCGTCCCAATTTGCCCCCACTCCGACCTCAACCAGCAGCGGAACATCCAACTGAGCAGCACCGCTCATGTGTGGACGAATTTGCTCACGCACCTGCTCGACCAGGTCTTCGCGCACCTCCAGCACCAGTTCGTCGTGTACCTGGAGGATCACCCGGGCATCCAGGCCCGAAGCGGTCAGCCAGTTGTCCACAGCGACCATGGCGCGCTTGATGATATCGGCTGCAGTGCCCTGCATCGGCGCGTTGATTGCAGTGCGCTCGGCGCCTTTGCGCAGGGCCGGGTTCTTGGCGTTGATCTCCGGCAGGTACAAGCGCCGGCCAAACAGGGTCTCGACATAGCCTTGCTCGGCAGCCTGGGCGCGGGTGCGCTCCATGTAGGCCAGTACGCCTGGGTAGCGGGCGAAGTAACGATCGATGTAGGCCTGGGACTGTTTGCGATCGACGCCGATCTGCTTGGCCAGGCCAAAGGCGCTCATGCCGTAGATCAAGCCGAAGTTGATGGCCTTGGCGCTACGCCGCTGGTCGGTAGTGACCTGTTCCAGCTCAACGCCGAACACTTCGGCAGCGGTGGCGCGGTGCACGTCCAGGTCGTTGCGAAAGGCGTGCAGCAGGCCTTCGTCCTGGGCCAGGTGGGCCATGATCCGCAGCTCGATCTGCGAATAGTCCGCCGCCAGCAGTTGGTAGCCCGGTGCGGCGACAAAGGCCTGACGGATGCGCCGGCCTTCGGCGGTGCGGATCGGAATGTTCTGCAGGTTCGGGTCGCTGGACGACAGGCGTCCGGTCGCCGCCACCGCCTGATGGTAGGAGGTGTGGATCCGCCCGGTGCGCGGGTTGATCTGTTCCGGCAGGCGATCGGTGTAGGTGCTCTTGAGCTTGCTCAGGGAGCGGTACTGCATCAGCACCTTGGGCAGCGGGAAGTCCATGTCGGCCAGTTCCGCCAGCACCGCTTCGGCGGTGGAAGCCTGGCCCTTGGCGGTCTTGTTGAGCACTGGCATGCCCAGCTTGTCGTAGAGGATCACGCCCAACTGCTTGGGCGAACCGAGGTTGAACTCCTCACCGGCGATCTCGAACGCCTGGCGCTCCAGCTCAAGCATCTTCTCGCCCAGCTCCACGCTCTGCACGCCCAGCAGCTTGGCATCGACCAGCGCGCCCTGGCGCTCGATCTTGGCCAGCACCGGCACCAGCGGCATTTCGATGTCGCCGAGCACCGATTGCAGGCTCGGAATCAGCGCAAGCTTCTGCTGCAGGGTCTGGTGCAGGCGCAGGGTGACGTCGGCGTCTTCGGCGGCATAGGGGCCGGCCTGCTCCAGGGTGATCTGGTCGAAGGTCAGCTGCTTGGCACCTTTGCCGGCGATGTCGGTAAAGCCGATGGTGGTGTGATTCAGGTACTTGAGCGCCAGGCTGTCCATGTCATGACGGGTGGCAGTGGAGTCGAGCACGTAGGACTCGAGCATGGTGTCGTAGGCCACGCCCTGCATCTGGATGCCGTTGGCAAAGTCCCCACCGATGGCGCAGTTGGCCAGGATGTTCATGTCGTACTTGGCGTTCTGCGCCACCTTGACCTTGGTCGGGTCTTCCAGCAACGGCTTGAGCGCCAGCAACACGCTGTCGCGATCGAGCTGCTCGGGCACCCCCATGTAGGAGTGAGTCAGCGGCACGTAAGCGCCTTCATGGGCCTGAACGGCGAACGACACACCCACCAGTTGCGCCTGCTGGGCATCGAGGCCGGTGGTTTCGGTGTCGAACGCGAACAGCGGTGCCTGGCGCAGCTTCTCCAGCCAGGCATCGAATCGGGCCTGGTCGAGGATGGTTTCGTACTGGGCCTCGACCACTTCCTGCGGCGCTTGGACCGCGACTTCCTGGCCAGCGCGCTTGGCATCGCGCTGAACTTCGTCGATCCAGCTCTTGAATTCCATTTCGGTGTACAGCGCCAGCAGCGCGTCACGGTCCGGCTCGCCGCAGACCAGCGCATCGACTTCAACGTCCAGCGGCACGTCGATCTTGATGGTTGCCAGCTCATAGGACAGGAACGCCGCGTCACGGTGCTCTTCAAGCTTCGCCGGCAGGGTCTTGGCGCCGCGAATGGCCAGCGCCGGAACCTTGTCGAGGTTCTGGTACAGGTCGCTCAGGCCCCCGCCGATTCCGGTCAGCAGGCCCACCGCAGTCTTTTCGCCCACCCCCGGCACGCCCGGGATGTTGTCGACCTTGTCGCCCATCAGGGCAAGGAAATCGATGATGTGTTCAGGACCGACGCCGAATTTCTCGTGTACGCCAGCCACGTCGAGCACGCTACCGGTCATGGTGTTGACCAGCGTAATGTGGCCGTCGACCAACTGCGCCATGTCCTTGTCGCCCGTGGAGATGATCACCGGACGCCCGGCGGCGGCGCTGCTGCGGGCCAGCGTGCCGATAACGTCGTCGGCTTCCACGCCTTCGACACACAGCAGCGGGTAGCCCAGGGCACGCACGCTGGCGTGCAGCGGCTCGATCTGCACCCGCAGGTCGTCGGGCATGCTCGGCCGGTTGGCCTTGTACTCGGCGAACATTTCGTCGCGAAAGGTGCCGCCCTTGGCGTCGAAGACCACCGCGAACAGGCTGTCCGGATACTGCTTGCGCAGGCTCTTGAGCATGTTCAGCACGCCCTTGACCGCGCCGGTCGGCAGGCCCTTGGAGGTAGTCAGTGGTGGCAGCGCGTGAAAGGCGCGGTACAGGTACGAGGAACCGTCCACCAGGACGAGGGGAGCTTGGCTCATGAGCAGAATCAACCTTTTCGACGGGCCCGGCGCTAGAATGTCCGGAACATTGACGACAAAGGGACAAGGTTATCATGCGTACACTAAATCGCCTGTTGCTGCTCAGCCTGTTGGCAGTCACTCCGGTCGTCACAATGGCAGCGGATGACGCGCCATCGGCTGATCCGGATGTAACCATTCGCACGGAAGGCGACAAAACCATCCAGGAATACCGGCAAAATGGCTTCCTGTATGCAATCAAGGTGACCCCGAAAAACGGCAAACCTTACTTCCTGGTACGCGCTGATGGCTCGGAGGGCAATTTCATCCGCTCCGACCAACCGGACATGCTGATCCCGTCGTGGAAAATCTTCGAGTGGTAAGCCGTACCCTTTACATCAACCTGGCACTTCCCTGCTGAAGTGCCCGTATGGGCAATTTTTGATCATGTCAGTCTTCACCCCCCTGACCCGGCCTGAGCTGGAAACCTTTCTTGCACCGTACGGCCTGGGCCGCCTGCGGGACTTCCAGGGCATTGCCGCCGGTACCGAGAACAGCAACTTCTTTGTCAGTCTGGAACAGGGGGAGTACGTGCTGACGCTGGTCGAACGCGGGCCGATCCAGGACCTGCCGTTCTTCATCGAGCTCCTCGATGTGCTGCATGAGGCCGACCTGCCGGTGCCCTACGCCTTGCGGGGCAACGACGGCGTGGCCCTGCGCGAGCTGGCCGGCAAGCCTGCGCTGCTGCAGCCACGGCTACCGGGCAAGCACATCAAGACCGCCAACAACCAGCACTGCGTGCAAGTGGGTGAGCTGCTCGGGCACCTGCACCTGGCCACCCGCGACAGGGTGCTGGAGCGCAAGACCGACCGCGGCCTGGACTGGATGCTGGAAACCGGTGCCGAGCTGATGCCGCGTCTGAATGCCGAGCAACGCCAGTTGCTGCAGGCGTGCCTGGACGAAATCGTCGAGCACAAGGCGCAGATCATGGCCCTGCCACGGGCCAACCTGCACGCGGACCTGTTCCGCGACAACGTGCTGTTCGAAGGCACCCACCTGACCGGCCTGATCGACTTCTACAACGCCTGCTCGGGGCCGATGCTCTACGACCTGGCGATCACCCTGAACGACTGGTGCTGCGATGACGCCGGGATCATCGACGGTCCGCGGGCGCGGGCGCTGCTGGGGGCTTATGCGGCGCTGCGGCCGTTCACCGCGGCGGAGGCACACCTGTGGCCGGTGATGCTGCGCATTGCTTGCGTGCGCTTCTGGTTGTCGCGCTTGATCGCCGCTGAATCATTTGCCGGGATGGACGTACTGATTCACGACCCGGCTGACTTCGAAGTGCGCCTGGCGGCGCGCCAGCAGGTGGAGATTGCATTGCCGTTTGCGATTTGAAGCATCGCGGGGTAAACCCGCTCCTACACCATTCCTGTAGGAGCGGCGGTGCGACTTGCCCCGCGATCAGGGCGTCACAACTTCTCCAGACACCCCGCCAGATCATTGCCCAGCGTCTCCAGCAACTGCTCATACCCCCGGGCACTGGCCGGCGCCGTCCCGCCCAACGCATCCAGCTCTGCCAGCGTCACCGGCAGCCCCGCCGTCAGCGTCTCGGCCAAGCGCGGGCGCAGTGGCGGCTCACTGAACACACAGGTCTTGCCCACCTCCTGCAGACGCTTGCGCATCGCCGCCACGTGCTGGGCACCCGGCTGTACTTCCGCTGCCACGCTGAACACCCCGGTGTGCTTCAGGCCATAGGCCGACTCGAAGTAGTCAAACGCTTCATGGAAGACGAAGAACGGCTTGCCGCTGATGCCTGCCATACGCTTTTTCAGACGCGCATCCAACGCATCCATACGCTCGCCAAAGGTCTTGAGGTTGCTCTGGTAACGTACGGCATTGGCCGGGTCGGCAGCGCTCAGGTCAGCCGCCATCTTCGCCGCAATCACCCGGGCGTTGACCGACGACAGCCACAGATGGGCATCGAGGCTGCCCGGGCGGTGATCGTGGTCATGATCGTCGCCATCTTCGTCGTGGGAGTGGCTATCTTCGCCAAAGTGGCGCAGATGCAGACCCGGCAAGTCCTGCACGGCGACGCTTGGCTTGCTGCGGGTCTTGAGCACCCGCGGCAGGAAGCCTTCCATGTCCGGGCCAATCCAGTACAACAGCTCGACGTCGCCCACGCGCCGTACGTCGGAAGGGCGCAGGGCGTAATGGTGCGGCGAAGCGCCTGGCGGCAGCAGCACTCCAGGCGTGCCGACACCGTCCTGGACCGCCGCAGCGATCTGCTGCAGGGGCTTGATACTGGTCAGCACACGCACTTCGGCCTGTGCCTGAGCCATCACCAGGGTGGCGGTAAAAGCGACAAAAAGGGCAAAAATTCGGGACACGATGACCACTCACAGGGGCTGAAACAGGTAACATAATAACGTCTCCAACCAGAACCGTCGCCGCTCATGCCTAAAACCCCGTTGGCCAACCGCCCCCACGACCACTCCCATTGCGTGCACAGCGCCCTGGCCGAGGCCGATGCGCTGTGCGCACGCCAGGGTGTGCGCCTGACCGCCTTGCGCCGGCGGGTGCTGGAACTGGTATGGCAGAGCCACAAGCCACTGGGTGCCTACGACATCCTCGCCGTGCTGAGCGAGCAGGATGGCCGCCGGGCGGCGCCGCCCACCGTCTACCGGGCGCTGGACTTCCTTCTGGAAAACAGCCTGGTACACCGCATTGCCTCACTCAACGCCTTTATCGGCTGCAGCCACCCCGAGCACGCGCATCAGGGCCAGTTCCTGATCTGCCGCGAATGCCACGTGGCCATCGAGCTTGAGCAGAGCAGCATCAGCGACGCCATTGTCGCCAGCGCCAAAGACGTCGGTTTCAGCGTCGAAGCACAGACGGTCGAAGTGGTCGGCCTGTGCAGTAACTGCCGGAGCGCCTGATGAGCAATGCGCTGATTCGCCTCGAACAGGTGGGCGTGAGCTTCGCCGGGCAAGCGGTGCTCGACAGCATCGACCTGGCCGTGGAGCCCGGGCAGATCGTCACCCTGATCGGCCCCAATGGTGCCGGCAAAACCACCCTGGTGCGCGCCGTGCTGGGCCTGCTCAAGCCGCATACCGGCACGGTCTGGCGCAAACCGCGGTTGCGCATCGGCTACATGCCGCAAAAGCTCCAGGTCGATGCCACCTTACCTCTCTCGGTGCTGCGCTTTTTGCGCCTGGTGCCCGGTGTTGATCGCGCGGCGGCCTTGTCGGCACTCAAGGAAGTCGGCGCCGAACACGTCATCGACAGCCCTATCCAGGGTATTTCCGGTGGCGAAATGCAGCGCGTACTGCTGGCCCGTGCATTGTTGCGCGAGCCCGAGCTGCTGGTGCTCGATGAGCCGGTGCAGGGCGTCGACGTTGCGGGCCAGTCCGAGCTGTACAGCCTGATCACCCGCCTGCGCGACCGCCACGGCTGCGGCGTGCTGATGGTTTCCCACGACCTGCACCTGGTCATGAGCACCACCGATCAGGTGGTTTGCCTCAACCGCCACGTCTGCTGTTCCGGCCACCCGGAGCAGGTCAGCGGCGATCCGGCCTTTGTCGAACTGTTCGGCAGCAACGCGCCGAGCCTGGCGATCTATCACCACCATCACGACCACGCCCACGACCTGCACGGTTCGGTGGTCGCCCCGGCCAAAGGCGGCCACGTTCATGGAGATCACTGCAAGCATGGCTGATTTTCTGCTTTACGCCCTGCTCGCAGGTCTGGCGCTGGCATTGGTTGCAGGCCCTCTGGGGTCCTTCGTGGTCTGGCGGCGCATGGCCTATTTCGGCGATACCCTGTCCCATGCCGCGCTGCTCGGTGTTGCTCTGGGTTTCGTGCTGGATGTCAGCCCGGCCTTGGCGGTCACCGTCGGCTGCCTGTTGCTGGCGATCCTGCTGGTGACCCTCCAGCAGCGTCAGCCACTGGCCTCCGACACCCTGCTGGGCATTCTTGCGCCCAGTACGCTTTCACTCGGCCTGGTTGTACTGAGCTTCATGCACGATGTGCGCATCGACCTGATGGCGTATCTGTTCGGCGACCTGCTGGCGATCAGCCCGGGGGATCTGGCCTGGATTCTCGGCGGCAGCGCTGCGGTGCTGCTGTTGCTGGTGGCGCTGTGGCGCCCGCTGCTGGCGGTCACCGTGCATGAAGAGCTGGCCATGGTCGAGGGCCTGCCTGTCGTTGCGCTGCGCCTGGCGCTGATGTTGCTGATTGCCGTGGTGATCGCCGTGGCGATGAAAATCGTCGGCGTGCTGCTGATCACTTCGCTGCTGATCATTCCCGCCGCTGCGGCGCAACGTCACGCCCGCTCGCCGGAACAGATGGCCCTGGGCGCCAGCCTGCTGGGGGTTACCGCAGTATGCGGCGGCCTGGCGCTGTCGTGGTTCAAGGACACCCCGGCCGGGCCGTCCATCGTGGTCTGCGCCGCAGTGCTATTCTTGCTGAGCCTGGCACTGCCCCGGCGCTGAAGGCGTGGGGTGCAGGCTCGGCGGTTGCACCCTGCGACATTTAAAAAGCGCGCAGGGTCCTGAAGAATTATTTTCGAGTCTGCGGACTGGGTGTAGACTTGCTCGCTTTTTGCGCAAATAGAGAGTCGCAGGAATGAAGCCGTTCGCCTCCCGTTATCTGCTCCTTGCCGCGTTTTCGCTGATCCTCGCCGCGTGCTCCAGCACCCCGGCCGACAACGCCGCCGTGCCTGCCCAGCCTGATGCCTGGCAGCAGCTGGAGCACAGCATCGCCAGCAGCGAGCTGGCCACTGCCGAAGATCAGCTCGCCACCCTGCAAAGCCAGGCGCCGAATGACAGCCGGATCGAGCAGTACCAGCGTCAGCTGGCCGAAGCCTACCTGCAACGCAGCCAGATCGTCCTGCAAAAGGGCGATGTGAATGCGGCTGCCACCGCATTGGCCCGCGCCCGCGCGCTGATGCCCAAGGCACCGGCGCTGACCGGTGGCGTCAACGGCGCAATTGCCCAGGCCCGCAAGGCCGAGCTCGATAAAGCCGAGGCAGCCCTGAAAGCCGCCGAAGCGCGCCCGGTCGCCAAGCTTATCGACCCGACGGCGCCCAACACCGTGGTTGCATTGAAAACCACCAATATTCGCGAAATGCGCAAGCAACTGGATGACATCGCCAGCGATGTGGTCAATTACCAGTGCGAGGTGGTGTTTCAGGTTCCGCGCAAGCAGGACGCACCTTGGCTGCAAACCCTGCTGGGCAAACGGGTGAAGAAACTCGACGGTGAATTTGCCCTGCAGCAACGCCACGAGATTCATCGCAATCAGCCTGCCCAGGCAATGTTGATCCCGCGTCGTCCGTAACAAAATGGGGGCCCAGGCGGGCACCCGACTTGTGCATCACGCCGCAATGGCTTTCGCTGCGGCCTCACGCTCCCTGAAAGTAGCCGTTCCTTCGGATTGACCACTGATCGCGTTATTCCAGTAGCATTGATCATTTGCGAAATAAATACTAAGAGCCTCTATACGAACAGGCTAAAATGCGCGCCCGGCTAACCGCTGCCCCATTTCCCATGCGCCCCACAAGGTTCGCTACGTGATCGAGTTTCAAAATGTCCATAAAACCTACCGCGTTGCCGGTAGGGATATCCCCGCACTGCACCCGACCAACCTGAGCGTCGAAGACGGCCAGGTGTTCGGGCTGATCGGCCATTCCGGTGCCGGTAAAAGTACCCTGCTGCGCCTGATCAACCGCCTGGAAGCGCCGAGCGGCGGCAAGATCATTGTCGACGGCGAAGACGTCACCGCGTTCAATGCCAATGATCTTCGGGGTTTCCGCCAGCAAGTCGGGATGATCTTCCAGCACTTCAACCTGCTGGCCTCCAAGACCGTCGCCGACAACGTGGCCCTGCCACTGACCCTCGCGGGCGAGCTGTCGCGCAAGGAAATCGACGCCCGCGTCAACGAACTGCTGGCCCGCGTCGGCCTGTCCGATCACGCGAAAAAATACCCGGCACAGCTCTCCGGCGGCCAAAAGCAGCGCGTCGGCATCGCCCGCGCCCTGGCCACCAAACCGAAGATCCTGCTGTGCGACGAAGCCACCAGCGCCCTCGACCCGCAGACCACCGCCTCGGTGTTGCAGCTACTGGCCGAGATCAACCGCGAGCTGAAGCTGACCATCGTGCTGATCACCCATGAAATGGACGTGATCCGCCGGGTCTGCGACCGCGTGGCCGTAATGGACGCCGGGCAGATCGTCGAGCAGGGCCCGGTGGCCGATGTGTTCCTGCATCCGCAACACCCGACCACCAAGCGCTTCGTCCAGGAAGATGAACAGATCGACGAGAGCGAACAGCGCGACGACTTCGCCCACGTGCCAGGCCGCATCGTGCGCCTGACCTTCCAGGGTGACTCGACCTACGCGCCGCTGCTGGGCACTGTGGCCCGGGAAACCGGTGTGGACTACAGCATCCTGGCTGGCCGCATCGACCGTATCAAGGACTCCCCGTATGGGCAGCTGACCCTGGCCGTCACTGGCGGCGACATGGAAGCGGCGTTCGCCCGCTTCACTGCGGCTGATGTTCATATGGAGGTACTGCGTTGATGGACGCCTTGAGTTTCTTTGCCAACGTCGACTGGGCCGAAATCTGGCTGGCCACTATCGACACCATGATCATGCTGTTCGGCTCGCTGTTCTTCACCGTGCTGCTCGGCCTGCCGCTGGGCGTGCTGCTGTTCCTTTGCGGCCCGCGCCAGCTGTTCGAACAGAAGGGCGTGTACGCGCTGCTGTCGCTGGTGGTGAACATTCTGCGCTCGCTGCCGTTCATCATCCTGCTGATCGTGATGATCCCGTTTACCGTGCTGATCACCGGCACCTCGCTGGGCGTCGCCGGGGCCATCCCGCCACTGGTGGTCGGTGCCACGCCATTCTTCGCTCGCCTGGTGGAAACCGCGCTGCGTGAAGTCGACCGCGGCATCATCGAAGCCACCCAATCGATGGGCGCCACTACCCGCCAGATCATCATCAACGCTTTGCTGCCCGAGGCCCGTCCGGGCATCTTCGCAGCCATTACCGTCACCGCCATTACCCTCGTGTCGTACACCGCGATGGCCGGTGTGGTGGGCGCTGGCGGCCTCGGTGACCTGGCGATCCGCTTCGGTTATCAACGCTTCCAGACCGACGTGATGGTAGTCACCGTGGTCCTGCTGCTGGTACTGGTTCAAGTCCTGCAAAGCGTGGGCGACAAACTGGTTGTGCATTTTTCCCGTAAGTAACCCCATGGGTCGGCGCTGCCGACGCACCGGGGGCCGGATCGGCCCTCACAAGGAGTGATTTGATGAAAAAGCTGCTTGCTGTTGTCGCCGCCGTTGCGGCCTTCTCCGCCCAGGCCGAGACCCTGACCGTCGCCGCCACCCCAGTGCCGCACGCCGAGATCCTCGAGTTCGTCAAACCGGCCCTGGCCAAAGAAGGCGTGGACCTGAAGGTGAAGGTGTTCACCGACTATATCCAGCCGAACGTGCAAGTGGCCGAGAAGCGCCTGGATGCCAACTTCTTCCAGCACCAGCCGTACCTGGATGAGTTCAACAAGGCCAAGGGCACCCAGCTGGTGAGCGTTGCCGGTGTGCACCTGGAGCCGCTGGGCGCCTACTCGAGCAAGTACAAGAAGCTTGACGAGCTGCCGTCGACGGCCACCGTGGTCATCCCCAACGACGCCACCAACGGCGGTCGCGCCTTGCTGCTGCTGGACAAGGCCGGTGTGATCAAGCTCAAGGACAACAAGAACATCCTCTCGACCGTCAAAGACATCGCCGAGAACAGCAAGAACCTGAAATTCCGTGAACTGGAAGCCGCGACCATCCCGCGCGTGCTGACCCAGGTCGACCTGGCGCTGATCAACACCAACTACGCGCTGGAAGCCAAGCTCAACCCCGAGTCAGATGCTCTGGTCATCGAAGGCAGCGATTCGCCTTACGTGAACATCCTGGTGACCCGCGCAGACAACAAGGACGCGGACGCTGTGAAGAAGCTGGTTGCGGCGCTGCACACCCCGCAAGTGAAGAAGTTCATCGAAGAGAAGTACAAGGGCGCGGTCAAGCCGGCGTTCTGATTCAAAGACCTATCGCGGGTCAAGCCCGCTCCCACAGGTTTTGTGGGAGCGGGCTTGACCCGCGATGCTTTTAGTCGCGTTTAACCAAGCCCGGCAACTGCGCAACCAGCTTCTGGTTGTTGAACGGCGCCCGGATAAACCCGCGCTGCTTGCCATCCGGCCCCAGCAGCGCCAGGTTGCCGCTGTGATCGACCGTGTAGTTCGGCTTGCTGGTATCGGCCGGAATAAACGGAATGCTCACTGCATTGGCCAGCTTCTGGATGTTCTCCAGCGAGCCGGTGACCCCGCGAAAATCCTTGTCGAAATAGCCCAGGTACTGCTTCAGCTGTGCCGGGGTATCGCGGTTCGGATCGACACTGACCAACACCACCTGCAACCGCTCAACCGCCTCTTTGGGCAGCTCGCTTTTCACCTGGCGCAGCTGGGCGAGGGTGGTCGGGCAGATGTCCGGACAGAAGGTGTAGCCGAAAAACAGCAGCGACCACTTGCCCTTGAGCTGGTCCATCACCACTGGCTGCCCCTGCTCGTCGGTCATTTCCACGGCAGGCACGGTGCGGCTCTGTGGCAGCAGGATGATGCCGGCATCGATCAGCTCGGTCGGGTTGCCTTCGCTGCGGCCGTTGAGCACCTTGTTGACGGTAAGCCCGAGGATCACGGCGACCAGGGCAACAAGAATAAAGACGGTTTTCTGGGTTCGAGTCATAGGTTCAACAGTAGGTAGTGGTCAACAAGCAGCGCGATGAACAGCAGCAACAGGTACCAGATAGAGTACTTGAAGGTCTTGATCGCCGCGTGCGGCCGACTGCCACGGTACAACACCCAGGCCCACTGCAGGAAGCGCCCGCCCAAGGCCAGGGCGCAGGCCAGGTACAACGGGCCGCTCATGTGGATGGCATAAGGCAGCAGGCTGACCGCCAGCAACACCAGGGTGTACAGCAGGATATGCACCTTGGTGTAGTGCTCGCCGTGGGTCACCGGCAGCATCGGAATGTCAGCCTTGGCGTACTCCTCCTTGCGGTGGATGGCCAGGGCCCAGAAATGCGGCGGCGTCCAGGCGAAGATAATCAGCACCAGCAGCAATGGCTCGGCGCTGATATGCCCGCTGATCGCCACCCAGCCCAGCAGTGGCGGCGCAGCGCCCGCCAAGCCGCCGATAACGATGTTCTGCGGCGTGGCGCGCTTGAGAAAGCCGGTGTAGATCACCGCGTAGCCGAGCAGCGAGGCCAGGGTCAGCCAGGCGGTCAGGGCGTTGGTGAACACCAGCAGCAGGGCCATGCCCAGTGTCGCTAACAGCAGGGCAAAGGTCAGTGCTGCCGCCGGCGTCACCCGGCCTTCGGCAATCGGGCGTTTGTGCGTACGCGCCATCAGCGCGTCGATGCGCCGGTCCACCACATGGTTGACCACCGCAGCGCCACCGGCGCAACACGCGATGCCAAGGTTGCCGAACAACAAGATGGTCCACGGCACTCCGGCGCGGGTGGCGAGAAACATGCCGACCAGCGAAGTGATCAGCATCAGCACCACCACCTTGGGCTTGGTCAGCTCAAGGTAATCGCGCCAGCCTGCTTGCAGCCTGCGCTCACTCAGAAGCGTCGCCATGAATTATCTCCCAGATAATGAACGACTCCGCCGCTAGCCAGCGGGGTCAGGCGCCAGCCCTGGCTGACCCGACGGACTTTGGCCTGGGCAACCAGGCGAATGCGGTAATTGACCAGCACCATGCTCAGCAACAGCAAGGCGCCACCGGCGTTGTGGGCCACGGCCACGGCCAGCGGCAGGTGGAACAGCACGTTGCTGATCCCCAAGCTCACCTGCACGGCCAGCCCCAGCAGCACCAACCCGGCCAGCCTGCTCAAACCATGGCGATGCAGCTTCCAGCTCAGGGTCAGCATGACCGCAGTCACCAGCAAGGCACCCAGGCGGTGGCTCATATGAATCGCCGTGCGTGCATCGCTGTCGAGCTGGCCGCCGAGGTAGTTGGGGCCGATGTGCTGGGTCAGGTGAAAGCCGTTGGCAAAGTCCGCCTGCGGCCACCACTGGCCATGGCAGGTCGGCAGGTCGACACAGGCGACTGCCGCGTAGTTGGCGCTGACCCAGCCACCCAGGGCGATCTGGCCGATCACCACCAGCAACCCCAGCGCCGCCACCCGGCGTACGCTCAACGGCAACTTGGGCAAGGGCGCGAAGACCCGAGACAGACGCAGGCTGAGCAGGAACAACAGGCTCAAGGTGGCAAAGCCGCCCAATAGATGTGCCGTGACCACCTGCGGCCAAAGCTTGAGGGTCACCGTCCACATGCCGAAGGCCGCCTGGGCGAGTACCACGCCGAGCAACAGCAGGGGCAGGCGATAAGGCTGGCCATCGCGGCCATGACGGCGCCAGGCCTGCAAGGCCAGCAGGCTGATCACCAGGGCCAGGGTGCCGGCAAAGTAGCGATGGACCATCTCGTTGCGGCCCTTGTGCACCTCTACCGGAGTGTCGGGAAAGTGCCGCTCGGCATGGGCCAGCTGTGCTTCGGTCTTGGGCACGCTGATGAAGCCATAGCAGCCCGGCCAGTCCGGGCAGCCCAGGCCGGCGTGGGTCAGGCGGGTATAGGCACCGAGCAGGACGACAACCAGTGCCAGCAAGGTGGCGAAGACGGCGAGGCGAAATCCAGGTCTGGCCATGGCGATGTCCTACCCGATGTTGGACAGCTTGAGCAGGTGGCGCAGGTCGTTGAGCAAGTCCTTGCCCTTGACCCTGGCGTCATAGCGCAGCACCAGGTTGCCGTATGGGTCGATGATCCACAGCTGGGCATCCTGTTTGCCCTGGCTGACTGTGCCGTAGCGCGACACGTCCAGGGGGTAGCGTTGTAATTGCGGGTACTCGCGATCCAGCTTGGCCTGGTAGTCACTGGCCAATGGCTGGGCGGCGGCCAGGGCATGACTGGCGCGGCTGGCATCACGGCCCAGGCCGATCTGGATCTGCCGGGCCAGGTACACCAGTTGCTGGCAGTCCAGCCCACAGTCCTTGGGCGTACTCACCAGCAATTGCCAGCGTCCTTCCTCAGCGCTCACCCCAAGGTCAGCGCGGGTCTGGCCGTTGCCGATCATTTCACCGTGGTAACTACGGCTGTCGGGTACCCAGAATTTGAGTTTGTACATGCTGGTGGCAAGGATCATCGGGCCGAGAACCACCAGCAGGATCAGCAGCAGTTGCAGACGCCCGCGCGCACGACTGCGCGGCGCCTTGCCTTCAGACATGTTGAGTGGACTTGTGACGGCTCCCATGCTGTTTCTCCTTGTTGTTATGCCAGCCGAAGTAGAGGTAGAGCAGCACCAGCGCCAACGCCAGGGCAAACCACTGCACGGCGTAACCCAGGTGTTTTTCCGGGCCCAGGGCAACCACCGGCCAATCCCGCCGATAACTGGCCGGGCCCGCTTCCAGGCGCAACTCATGGGCAAAGCCTTCGCGGCCCAGTTGCGGCCACAGCGTGCTGGCGTCGCTGGCGGTGATCAGCCGCGGCCAGTTGCCCCCCTGCGGGTCGGCATGCAATTGAAAGGTGGCGCCCGCGGCAACGTACACCGAAGCGTCCAGGCTCAAGGGCTGCTCAGGCGTGCTGAACTGCACCGCAATGCGCCGGTCCGGCCAGGGCAGCCAGCCACGGTTGATCAACAGCCACAGGCCGCTGGCCTGGTCGAGAAAGGGTTGCAGCAGCTCGACGCCGACCTGACCGTCGCGCATGCGGTTATCCAACAGCAGGCTGTGTTGACTATCGAATTGGCCATATAGATGCACACGGCGAAAGGCCGGATCTGCGATCTGCAGCAACTGCGCACCGCCGACCGCATCGCTGGCACTGCGCTCGGCGTAGACCTGCAGCAGCTGGCGTTTCTGCTCGGCCCGCCCGAGCTGCCAGCAGCCGAGCGCAATCAACCCTGGCAGCAGCAAAAACACCACCAGGGTCGGCACGATGCCGGGGCGAAAGCGCTTCACCGGGCCCTCGAAAGGTCAATCGCTATACTTGTACTCATCACTGCATCCCCCCGGAGTTTCGCCATGCTCAAAGCCGCGATTGTCCTGATGCTGTTGGCGACCATCGCCAGCCTGTTCAGTGGCCTGTTCTTTCTGGTCAAGGACGACGGACAGTCGACTCGCCTGCTTAAGGCCCTCACTGTTCGGGTCACCCTGGCCGCCTTGACCCTGGCCCTGGTGACCTGGGGGTTCTACAGCGGCCAGTTGGTGTCCCACGCGCCGTTCTGAACCCGGCTACAGCACGTAAACGAAGATAAACAGCCCCACCCAGACCACGTCGACGAAGTGCCAGTACCAGCTGGCGGCCTCGAAACCGAAGTGTTTGTCGGCGTTGAAGTGCCCACGCATGATCCGCACCAGCATCACGAACAGAATCAGGGTACCCATGGTCACGTGGGCACCGTGGAACCCCGTGAGCATGAAGAAGGTTGCGCCGTAGATACCCGAACCCAGAGTCAGCCCCAGCTCGGTATAGGCCTCGTGATACTCGTAGGCCTGCAGTGCCAGGAAGCCCAGGCCAAGGAGAATGGTCAATGCCAGCCAGGCCTTTAGCGGCCCGCGGTGGTTCTTGCGCAAGGCATGGTGGGCGATGGTTACCGTGACACTGGAACTGACCAGCAAAATGGTGTTGATCAACGGCAGGTGCCAGGGGTCGATGATCTCCTTGGGCGGCGGAAACAGCTTCGGGTCCGGGGTCTGGAGCAGCGGCCAGGCGAACTCGAAGTTCGGCCAGAGCATGTGCGCCACGCCCTTGGCGCCATCACCACCGAGCCACGGCCCGGCCAGGTTGCGCACATAAAACAGCGCGCCGAAAAAGGCGATGAAGAACATCACCTCGGAGAAAATGAACCACGACATGCCCCAGCGGAACGAACGGTCCAGTTGCGGGCTGTAGAGCCCGGCACGGCTTTCCCTGACCACCGTGCCAAACCAGCCGAACAGCATGTAGGCCAGGCACAGTGTGCCAAAGAAGAAAATCCACGGCCCGTGGGACTCCGGCCGCCCGGCCTTGAGGTCGTTGAACCAGGTGCCCAGGCCGAACACCGTGATGAACATGCCGACCGTGGCAATGATCGGCCACTTGCTTTGCGCCGGAACGTAATAGTGCTCATGGGAAGCCATCGTGGTGTTCTCCTTATCGGGCGCCCTGTGCAACCGGGTCCGCCAGGTGTGCAACCGGCGGGTGGCGAGCGGTGATATCGAACAGCGTGTAAGCCAGCGTCAGGTGTTTCACATCCTTGGGCAGGTCGCGGTCGACGATGAAGCGCACCGGCATTTCAATGCGCTCACCCGGCTGCAGCACCTGCTGGGTAAAGCAGAAGCATTCGGTCTTGTGGAAGTACGCCGCCGCCTCGGCCGGGGTGATGCTGGGAATGGCCTGGGCGCTCATGGGTTTGTCGGTCGGGTTGCGGGCGATGAACACCATCTGGTTGACCGCCCCCGGATTGACGTCGATCTGGTCGGCGGTGGAGTAGAACTCCCAGACCATGTCGCTGGCGTTGGTCGACATGAACTGCACCTTCACCGTGCGGTTCATGTCACTGGCCTGGGTGCCTTGATACTGCCCGCCGGTCTTGCCATTGATGCCGAAGGCCTTGCACATCACATCGTAGATCGGCACCAGGGCAAAACCGAAGGCGAACATCACCACGGTCAGCAGCATCAGCCGCCACACCAGGCGCTTGAGCGAGGTCCCTTCACTCATGGTTGCATCCTCGGGCCTGAGCCGTTCATTTCACTTCCGGTGGGGTCTGGAAGGTGTGATAGGGCGCTGGAGACGGCACCGACCACTCCAGCCCTTCGGCACCCTCCCAGGGTTGGGCCGGCGCCGGTACACCGCCGCGAATGCACTTGATGACGATGAACAGGAAGAAAATCTGCGTGGCGCCGAAGGTAAAGGCACCGATCGACGAGACCATGTTGAAGTCGGCGAACTGCAGGTTGTAGTCCGGAATCCTCCGTGGCATGCCGGCCAGGCCAACGAAATGCATGGGGAAGAAGGCCATGTTCATGCCCACGAACGACAACCAGAAGTGAAGCTTGCCCAGGGTTTCGTCATACATGTGCCCGGTCCATTTCGGCAGCCAGTAATAGGCCGAGGCAAAAATGCCGAAGATTGCCCCGGGCACCAGTACATAGTGGAAATGGGCCACCACGAAGTAGGTGTCGTGGTACTGGAAATCCGCCGGGGCGATGGCCAGCATCAGCCCGGAAAAACCGCCGATGGTAAAGAGGATGACGAAGGCGATGGCGAACAGCATCGGCGTCTCGAAGGTCAACGAGCCTTCCCACATGGTGCTGACCCAGTTGAACACCTTCACCCCGGTGGGCACCGCGATCAGCATGGTGGCGTACATGAAGAACAGTTCGCCAACCACCGGAATGCCGACCACGAACATGTGGTGGGCCCAGACGATAAACGACAGGAAGGCGATCGCCCCGGTTGCGTAGACCATCGAGGTGTAGCCGAACAGCGGCTTGCGCGAGAACGCCGGGATGATCGAACTGACCGCGCCGAAGGCCGGCAGGATCATGATGTACACCTCGGGGTGGCCGAAAAACCAGAACACGTGCTGGAACAACACCGGGTCACCGCCGCCGGCGGCGCTGAAGAAGCTGGTGCCGAAGTGGATGTCCATCAGCATCATGGTCACCACGCCCGCCAGCACCGGCATCACCGCAATCAGCAGGAAGGCGGTGATCAGCCAGGTCCAGACGAACAGCGGCATTTTCATCAGGGTCATGCCCGGGGCACGCAGGTTGAGGATGGTGGCGATGACGTTGATCGCGCCCATGATCGAGCTGATGCCCATCAGGTGGATGGCGAAGATGAAGAAGGTCACGCTTTCCGGCGCGTAGGTAGTCGATAGCGGCGCGTAGAAGGTCCAGCCGAAGTTCGGTCCGCCGCCGGGCATGAACAGGGTCGAGACCAGCAGCAGGAAAGCCGCCGGCAGCAGCCAGAAGCTGAAGTTGTTCATCCGCGGCAGGGCCATGTCCGGCGCGCCGATCATCAGCGGGATCATCCAGTTGGCCAGGCCGACGAAGGCTGGCATCACCGCGCCGAAGACCATCACCAGGCCGTGCATGGTGGTCATCTGGTTGAAGAACTCCGGCTGGACGATCTGCAGCCCGGGCTGGAACAGCTCGGCGCGGATGACCATGGCGAACGAGCCGCCAAGCAGGAACATCGTGAAACTGAACCACAGGTACAGGGTGCCGATGTCTTTGTGGTTGGTGGTCAGCACCCAGCGCATCAGGCCCTTGGCCGGTCCGTGGGCGTGCTCATGACCTTGGCTGTGGTCGTCGATCACTGCGCTCATGTCCTGTCTCCTGCAGTCCGGTGGCTGGGGCGCGGATACGCATCAACCCGGCTCATTTGCTTTCTGCCTGTTTGATCGCCAGCACGTCTTTTGGCGTGACCATGTCGCCCTTGTTGTTGCCCCAGGCGTTGCGTTCGTAGGTCACCACGGCGGCGATATCGACTTCCGAAAGCTGCTTGCCGAAGGCGGCCATGGCGGTGCCCGGCTTGCCGTGGAAGACGATGCTCAGGTGGTCTTCTTTCGGCCCGGTGGCGATCTTCGAGCCCTTGAGCGCCGGGAACATCGGCGGCAGGCCCTGGCCTTCGGCCTGGTGACAGGCCACGCAGGTGGTGTGATAGACCTTGTCGCCGCGCTCGATCAGCTCTTGCAGGGTCCATTCCTTGCTGGTCAGCTCTTTGAGCTTGGCCGCGTCGGCCTTGCGCTCGCCAAGCCAGGTGTCGTAGTCAGCCTTGGACTTGACCTCAACCACCACCGGCATGAACCCATGGTCCTTGCCGCACAGCTCGGTGCATTGGCCGCGGTAGATGCCGGGCTTCTCGACCCGGGTCCAGGCTTCGTTGACGAAGCCGGGGATGGCATCGCGCTTGACCGCAAAGGCCGGCACCCACCAGGAATGGATAACGTCGGCGGCGGTTACCAGAAAGCGCACCTTGGCGCCCACCGGCAGCACCAGTGGCTGGTCGACTTCGAGCAGGTAGTGCTCGTCCTTGGCGGACTTGTTGTGGATCTGATCGGCGGGGGTGGCCAGGTTGCTGAAGAACTCGACGTCCTGCCCCAGGTATTTGTAATGCCACTTCCACTGGTAGCCGGTGACCTGGATGTCGACGTCCGACTCGCTGGCATCGTAGATATCGATCAGGGTCTTGGTCGCCGGAATGGCCATGGCCACCAGGATCAGGAACGGCACCACCGTCCACATGATCTCGACCCAGGTGTGCTCGTGAAAGTGCGCGGGCTGCTGGCCGGTAGAACGACGGTGGATGATCATCGACCAGAACATTGCGCCAAAGACCACCAGGCCGATGATCACGCAGATCCAGAAGATGGTCATGTGCAGGTCGAACACTGCGTTGCTGACTTCAGTCGCCCCTGGCGCCATGTTCACGGTCCAGGCGGCGTGCGCCTGACCGAATACCGACCACAACAGGAGGCCCATCCAGACATGTGGATGTCGCATCATTGCGGGTTCCCCTTATCGTTCTTGTTATCCCGGAGGCGTGGACCTACGGCTAAGGGTACGGCGGCCAAGACTGCGAACTTCGACGACCGAGCCCCTGCGAACTGCAGTCGGGCCTCATCAGCGAATCACTTTCAAACCGGAGTATAGACAGCGACCCCGGCCTGGCAATGCGCGCGGGGAAATCATCAACAGAAGTTGAACGTTTGCGCGCAAAGCCACGGATTACCTGACCTGGAGCACAATGATGGCACTTCGATATAATCGCCGAATATTAATTTATTAATGGTTATGCCAAATGCGTCTTAGCCATTTTCAGAACCGAGCTACCTTATGTCTTCCGTTTGTCACGCCTTTACCCTGGAGTTGTCATGAACATCGCCGCTTTGCGCGAGCAGATCACCCGTGCCCGTCAACATGAGACCGAAACCGGCCAACTGAAACAGCAACTCGAAAAACAGCTACCACACCTGCACCCTTCAATCCATCTGCCAGAGGCCGATGCCCAAGGCGCTCTGGCCCGTTTCGTCGGCGCCTATATCGACCAGGTTCCAGAACTGCTGGAAGCGGCCAATGACGTTGCCCGCGAAGCCGGCATCGAGTCGCAGATCAAACCGGTGCTGAAAATCGCCGAACAGTACTTCCTGCAACCGCCCACCATCACCACTACCCACCTGGGCCTGGGCTGCCTGCTGGATGAGGCCTACCTGGCCCACCGCCTGGTGGAAGAAGTTAACGATTTGTACATCAAGCACTTCAATCAACCGCTGATCCCGCTGGACACTACCGTGGCCAACCTGATCGCCCACCAGTTGATCGGCGAGGCATTCGCCAACCAGTTGGATGAAGTGGTGCACCACTCGGTGGACGAGATGCTCAATGACCAGAGCTTCGCCCTGGAGTCGGTCGAGCAGTATCGCGACAAGCTCAGCAGCCCGGATACCGGTGCCGCCTGGAAGCGCTGGCCATGCCTGTCGCGGCAGTTGGGCGTGGGCCTGGAGCTGGATCAATCCGCTTGAGGCTGATGCGCCAGCGCCAGCGCCAGCATCGCCGGCAAGGCCGGCTCCCACCGGTTCAGTGCAGAACCTGAGCGAGGTGTGGGAGCTGGCATTGCCAGCGATGGCAACACCGCTGAATCCAGATCAGGCCCCCAACCCCGCCGTCGTCCGTACTCGCCCCTCGACCCGGCGCTTGAGCCGCCGCTGTTCGATCAGCAGGCGCGAACCCTTGCCGGCATTGGCACGCCCCCAGTCTTCGAGCAGTTCCAGACAGGAGTGGTCGATGTAACTGAGGTTGGCCAGCGGTACATGCAGGGTGGTCGCGGGTGGAATGCCTTCAAGCACCTGGGCCAGCGCGGGCACCTTGAGGAAGGTCGCCGCGCCGCTCAAACGCAGTTCCAGATGGCCCGGTTGGTCCAGGCTGGCCACGCTGATTTTCAGGCGTGCGGCCTTGAGCGCCAGCTTCAATAGCGTCAGGGCAAAACCGAGCAACACGCCAGTGAGCAGGTCGGTGAAGATGATCGCCAACGCCGTCGCCGCATAAGTGAACATCGGCATGCGCCCATAACGGCCCAGCCCGCGAAAGGCCTTGAAGTCCACCAGCTTGACCCCGGTATACACCAGCACACCTGCCAGGCTCGCTACCGGAATCTGCTGCAGTACGCTACTCAACACCACCACGAAGGCCAGTAACCAGACGCCATGCAGGATTGCCGACAAGCGAGTCTGCGCACCGGCCTGGACGTTGGCCGAGCTACGCACGATCACCCCGGTCATCGGTAACGCACCGAGCACACCACAAAGCATGTTGCCCAACCCCTGAGCCGACAGTTCACGGTCAAAATCCGAACGCTGGCCGTTATGCATGCGATCGACCGCAGCGGCAGAGAGCAGGGTTTCGGCGCTGGCGATAAAGGCCAGGGCGAAGGCGGCGACCAACAGGTTCGGGTCGGCGAGGTTAAGCAGGTCAGCCGGGCGCAGCCAGTCGATGGCTTCGCTGAGGTCCGCCGGCACTTCGACCCGGTTCACCGGCAGTGCCAGCCAGATGCTGATCGCGGTCATCAAGGCCACACCAAGCAAGGCACCCGGCACGAAACGCAGCGACTGCGGGCGCAAGCGCTCCCAACCCCACATGATGGCGATGGTGCCCAGCCCAAGCGCACCGGCCTGCCAGCCATTGCCTGGGCGTTCCAGTGGCAGCGCCTGGCTCAGGGTTGCCGGAAAGCCCAACAGGTTGGCCAGGCCCGAGGGCTGCGGGGCGCTGTCGAACATCACATGCACCTGGGACAAAACAATCAGCACACCGATACCCGCGAGCATGCCGTACACCACCGCTGGCGCCGTTACCCGGAACCAGCAGCCCAGGCGCAAACGCCCGGCGAGCAGTTGCAACAGGCCGGCCAACAGCAGGATCGGGCCAAGCATCGCCACACCATGCTGGCGCACCAACTCGAACACCAGCACCGCCAGGCCGGCCGCCGGGCCGCTGACCTGCAACGGTGAGCCGGCCAGCCAGCCAACCACGATACCGCCGACAATCCCAGTGATCAGGCCTTTGGCCGGCGGCATGCCCGAGGCAATGGCGATACCCATGCACAACGGCAAGGCAACCAGAAACACCACCACCGAGGCCAGCAATTCACGCGGCAATGCCGCTTTTACTTGTGTCGTGTTCACCGTGTCACTCCTTCTCTCACGTTTGATGGCCATTCCAATGGCCGCTGGTGCACCCCCTGACACGCGCGCAGGCGCACACCGCCAGCACAGTGCCGGCAAGGCCGTCAGGGAAATTCAAGGCAGCCGATGACCAAGGCCGCACCCGTCAGGTGCAGCCGTCAATCAGCGTTTTGGGGTGTCAGGGACGCTTAATAGCGTCCTCTTGGGGTTGCGCAGGGGATCGGCTGGCCTTCGGCAAGCGGCAGGAAGCTGTCGCTTGCCGCGTCGTAGGCTTCGACCTGGCTGGTTTCGATGTCGTAGATCCAGCCGTGGATAAACAACTGGCCAGCCGCCAGGCGCGAGGCCACCGACGGATGGGTGCGCAAGTGGTACAGCTGGGCGATGACGTTTTCCTTGGTCAGCACCTGCATGGTTTCATGCTCGCTGCCACAGGAGCAGTTGTCTTCGACCACCGTGCGGGCAACTTCGGCATGGCGCAGCCAGGCCTTGACCGTCGGCATCTTCTCCAGGCTCTGCGGGTTGAGCACCGCGCGCATGGCACCGCAATCGGAGTGTCCGCAGACAATGATGTGGTGCACGCCCAGGGCCAGCACGGCGTATTCGATGGCGGTGGATACACCGCCGTTCATCTGCCCGTAAGGTGGCACGACGTTACCGACGTTGCGGGTGACGAACAGGTCGCCTGGGGAGCTCTGGGTGATCAGCTCGGGCACGATGCGCGAGTCGGCGCAGGTGATGAACATCGCACGGGGCGTTTGCGCGGTGGCGAGTTTCTTGAACAGCTCCTGCTGCTCGGGAAAAACGTCATGATGGAACCGCAGAAAGCCGTCGACGATATGCTTCAGGGCTGCATCGGCGCTCTCGGCGGGGGTTTCCGGGACGGCCTTGGATGGGTCCTTGACGGGCATGATTCATCCTCTTTGACGGTTTTAGGTTAAGTCCATTTTACCGGGTTGATGATTCAAACGGCGTATGACAGTTGGATGAAATACGCGCACCAACAATCACATCAGTTGTTGGCTGAATTCCTACGCTACTCGGCGAAACTTAACTCAAACTGAATTGCGAGGCTCTAGTACGGGCGTTCCAGAGATTCAAAGAGTTGCCCGAATAATATCAAAAAAACATTAATGGCCAATACCCATTATTGAAAATCAAAGCAGTGACATCTGCCCGCCAGGAGGGCAAAACGCACTGCAATCAAGCGCGTAGCCTTCGCGCCGATTCAGCCCCAGGCGGCGGATCGCCTTGCTGAAGCGTTGCGCCAGCAACTCGGCAAATACCCCTTCACCGCGCATGCGCGCACCAAAGCGGCTGTCGTACAACTCACCGCCGCGGCTCTGACGGATCAGGCTGAGTACATGATTGGCCCGTTGCGGATAATGGTCCTGCAGCCACTGCTCGAACAGCGGCGCCACCTCCAGCGGCAGACGCAGCATCATGTAGGCAGCGCTCAGTGCACCATTGGCTTTGGCGGCCTCGAGCAGGTGCTCCAGTTCGCTGTCATTGATCATCGGGATCATTGGCGAGCACAACACACCCACCGGAACACCGGCCTCAGTCAGCACCCGGATCGCCCGCAGCCGTGCCTTGGGCGCTGCCGCCCGTGGCTCGAGGGTGCGCTTGAGTTCGTCGTCCAGGGTGGTCAGGCTGATCATCACCTGCACCAGACGCTGCCGGGCCAGTTCGGCGAGCAGGTCCAGGTCACGCAAAATCAGAGAACCCTTGGTGACGATGGTGACCGGGTGGCGATAACGCAGCAGCACCTCCAGCAGGCGCCGGGTCAGCTGTTGCTCGCGTTCGATGGGTTGGTAGGGGTCAGTGTTGGACCCCAGGTTGATCGGCGCGCAGACATAGCCGGGCTTGCTCAATTGCTGTTCGAGCACGGCGGCGGCGTTGGTCTTGGCGATCAGCTTGGTTTCGAAGTCCAGCCCGGGCGACAGGTCCCAATAGGCGTGACTGGGCCGGGCATAGCAGTAGATGCAACCATGCTCGCAGCCGCGATAGGGATTGATCGAACGGTCGAAGGGCAGGTCGGGCGAGTTGTTGCGGGTGATGATGCTCTTGGCGGTTTCGCTGCGCACTTCGGTGCCCTGGGTCAGGGGCACTTCCTGGTACCAGCCGTCGTCCTCGGCCACCGAACGACTGGGGGCGAAGCGGTTGTGGGGGTTGCTGGTCGTGCCGCGACCGCGCAGGGGAGCTGGAGCAACCATGGCGCACCTATACTGTTTTTTTATACAGTACACCACTCAAAATAGTTGATCCAGCACCGTTGGGCAGGCTCAGCCGGCGATCAGACCGTACCAACGCAAGAATGGCAGCGCGCTGGAAGGGCGCTTGAGGAAGGCCTCGACGCCGGTCTGAATGGGACGCGCAGCACCGGGCGCAAACAATTCATCCTGCAGCTCGCGACCAGTCTGCCGATTGAGCAGACCTTCCTGTTCAAATCGACTGAACAGATCGAAGGCATAGACATCTGCCCAGAGATAGCCGAAGTAGCCCGCGTCATAACCGGCAACCAGGTGATCGAAGGCATGCAATGGGCGCTCAAAGTCAGCCAGCGGCCAGGCGCCTGCTTCAACGAAACTGTCTTCGACCCGTTGCAGGACACTGCGCCCATCATCGGGATTGCCATGCAGATCGAGATCGAACAATGCCTTGGCCAGATCGACCGCCAACTTCGCACGCTCCTGCGCCTGCAGTTGATCCAGGAAAGTCTGCATTGCCTCGACAGTCAGTGGCTTGCCGCTCTGGTAGTGGGCAGATATATCGGCCAGATACTGCGCCGACCAGCACCAGCGCTCCAGCAACTTGCTGGCAATCTCGAAACCACCCGGCCCCAGTTTCTGTATATCACCCAGGTGATAGTTTGAGGTGCGCACCATAAGGTGATGGAGGCAGTGGCCAAACTCGTGGAACAACTTGCACAGGTCCAGATGGCTCAACAGTGGCGGCGCAGTACCTTGACCGGGTGCAACATTGGTAAACGCCGCTGCGGCACTCTGGTGATACTTGCCTTCGGCGTCGATATGCCGATTCCAGATGTAAAAAGTCCAGGCACCGTCAGAAGGCTTGCCTTCCCTGCCAATCGCATCTATGTACAGGTAGCCCAATAAAGCGTGGTCCTGCACGACTTCAAACAGGCGAACGCCAGGATCCCAAGTAGCAACTGCCGGCACCTTGGTCAGCACCAGGCCAAAGAGCCTGTGGGCGAGATCAACCAATGCCTTTACAACCGTATCCAGAGAGAAGCAGGCCCGCACATCATCTTCTGACAATCTCAATGGTGTGTGGTCCATCTGCTTGCGCATATAAGCAACATCCCAGGGCTGAAAGGGGGCCAGACCCTGTTGCTGCGCAGCATTTTGCAAATGCTGTCTTTCCCGTTCCAACCCCGGCCGAGCCTGGCGGGCCAGGTCTTTGAGGAACGCCAGAACCCGCTCCGGTGATGCGCCTCCTTTAAGCTGCAAGTTGTACTGGGCAAAGCTGTCGAAGCCGAGCAAACGCGCCTTTTCCTGCTTTGCCTTGGCCAATGCCTGCAACACCCCGGCATTATCGAAGTCCGGGTCAGGGCTTGCACCCCGGGTCAGGTAGGCTCGATAGACCTGCTCCCGCAAATCCCGGTCCTGCGCACGCTCGATAACTGCCAGGTATGGCGCCTCTTCGAGGCTAATCAGCCACCCGTTCAAGTTCCTGTCTGTTGCCGACGCAGCCATCGCGGCCTTATCCAGTTCGGGTACTCCCAGCAATCGCTGCTCATCCATGACATGCAGACTCCAGTCGTCACTGGAGCGGTTCACGTTTTCGACGAACGTATCTTGCAGCATGCTGATCCGCTGCTCGAGCGCCTGTACACGTTCGCTTTGCACGTTACTCAAGTGCGCGCCTGATAATCGCGAGGATGTGATCGTTCGTTGCAACGCCGCTTTGCTTTGCCAATCCAGGTTCATGCCATGAGCGCTACCGGCAAGACGCTCGTACAAACTCAGTAACTCTACGTTTTGCAACTTTTCCGCAAAGTAGGCTTGCACCAGATCCCAGCATTGATAAGCAACCGTCTGCCACTCTCCTGGGCGATAACTCAGAGGCGCGATGTTGTAGAACGTGTTGTTCAGGCGGGCGTCCAGGGCATCAACGGCCAACACCAGATCATCCCAGGTGGGGAGTTCACGTTGATCGGCGATGATGGCGTGCAGCGCTGCACGGTTATCGGCAATGACCTGTTCGATCGCTGGTTGCAGATGCTCAATACGCACCGCCGCATAATCGATCAGTTCAGCATGATTCAGGAAGGGATTATCATCGTTCATGGCAATGTCCAGAGCGCGGGGTTTTAGCCCGCTACTCTGGTTTGCCGCCGCCGCTCGTTGGCACTAATTAACTAGCACCCAAGCCAATAAGCGCCATTACTCTGTGGGCTTCTTCAGCTTCGGATTAGGGAAGAACTGCACCGTCTGCACCGTGGCCGCGGCAGGCTTCACCTCGACCTTGTTGACCCGGGTACCCAACTCCTTGGGCACCGACAGCCCCTGTTCGTTAAGGGTGTCGGAAAACCCGCAGGCCACGCACTCACGGTGCGGAACGCTGTCTTCGCTCCACATCATCAGTTTGTCCGGCTCGCTGCACGCCGGGCAGACCGCCCCGGCGATAAAGCGTTTTTTCGTTATCACAGGCCCATCACTCATGCCGCCACTTCCTCACTCAAGCCACTATGGCGCAAGAGTGCATCGATTGATGGCTCGCGGCCACGGAAGTCGACGAACAGCAGCATCGGCTCCTGGGAACCACCACGGGCCAGGATCGCTTCGCGGAACGCGCGACCGGTGTCGGCATTGAGCACGCCTTCTTCTTCGAAGCGCGAGAAGGCGTCGGCCGACAGTACTTCAGCCCACTTGTAGCTGTAGTAACCGGCCGCATAACCACCGGCGAAGATATGCGCAAAGCTGTTGGGGAAGCGGTTGTACGCAGGTGGGCGCATGACCGAGACCTCGTCGCGCACGCCTTCGAGCACTTGCAGTACACCGCGGTCGTCGCCGTGGCTGGCGTGCAGTTCGAAGTCGAACAGCGAGAATTCCAGCTGGCGGACCATCATCAGCCCGGACTGGAAGTTCTTCGCCGCCAGCATCTTCTCCAGCAAATCCTGGGGCAGGGCTGCGCCAGTTTCGTAGTGACCGGAAATCAGCGCCAGGCCTTCAGGCTCCCAGCACCAGTTTTCCATGAACTGGCTCGGCAGCTCGACCGCATCCCAGGCCACACCGTTGATACCGGAAACACCGGCATGCTCGATACGGGTCAGCAGGTGATGCAGGCCATGGCCGAACTCGTGGAACAGGGTGGTGACTTCGTCATGGGTCAGCAACGCCGGCTTGCCGGGGGCGGCCGGGGTGAAGTTGCACACAAGGTTGGCCACCGGGCTCTGCAACTGGCCGTCAGCGGTCAGGCGACGATCGCGGGCGCCGTCCATCCAGGCACCGCCGCGCTTGTTGGCACGGGCATAGAGGTCGAAGAAGAAGCGCCCGACGTGCTGGCCGTGCTCCTTGATTTCGAACAGGCGCACGTCCGGATGCCAGCTGTCGAAGCCTTGCAGCTCGGCAATCTCGATGCCGTACAGGCGCTGGACGATGGTGAACAGGCCAGTCAGCACCTTGTCGATCGGGAAGTAGGCGCGCAGGGTTTCCTGGGAAACGCTGTAGCGCTGTTCACGGAGTTTCTCCCCGTAGAAACCGCTGTCCCAGCTCTGCAGGTCCGGGCACCCCTGCTCGGCGGCATAGGCCTTGAGCTGGGCCAGGTCCTGGGTGGCAAACGGCTTGCTGCGTTTGGCCAAGTCACGCAGGAAGCTCAGCACCTGGTCGCTGGACTCGGCCATCTTGGTCGCCAGGCTCAGCTCGGCGAAGTTCTTGTAGCCCAGTAGCTCAGCCAGTTCCTGACGCAGGTCAAGGATCTCGCCCATCACCGGACCGTTGTCGAACTGGCCGGCGTTAGGGCCCTGATCGGAGGCGCGGGTGCAGTAGGCGGCATAGATTTCTTCGCGCAGGGCGCGGTCTTCGGCGTAGGTCATCACCGCGTAGTAGCTGGGGAATTCCAGGCTGATCAACCAGCCATCGAGGCCCTTGGCCTGGGCGGCGGCGGCCATCTGTGCCTTGGCCGAGTCAGTCAGGCCGGCCAGTGCCGCTTCGTCGGTGACGTGCTTGGTCCAGGCCTGGGTGGCGTCCAGCAGCTGGTTGGAGAAGCGGCTGCCCAGTTCGCTGAGCTTGCTCTGCACTTGCGCATAACGTTGTTGCTTATCGGCCGGCAGGTCGATACCCGACAGGCGGAAGTCACGCAGGGCGTGTTCGAGAATTGTCTTTTGCGCCACATCGAAGCCGGCGGCTTCGGGGCTGGCGATCAACGCTTCATAGGCCTGGAACAACTCACGGTTCTGGCCCATTTCAGTGGCGTAGGCACTTAAAGCCGGCAGGCAGGCCTCGTAGGCTTCACGCAGTTCGGCGCTGTTGCACACGGCGTTGAGGTGGCTGACCGGGCTCCAGGCGGCGCCCAGGCGGTCGTTGAGTTCGTCCATGGCCAGGATCAGGCCGGCCCAGCTTGGGTGCTTACCCTGGGCCTGGAGGATGTCGGCAATGGCTTCACGGTTGTCGGCCAGGATCTGTTCAATCGCCGGCTGCACATGCTCGGCACGGATCGCCGAGAAGGGCGGCAAGTCATAAGACTGCAGAAGCGGGTTGTTCGCACTCACGGTTAAACACCTTGGCAGAAGAAACACTTCCCCATCTTAATTACAATCGACGCCGACCGCAGCCCTATCCATACCAAAGAGAATTCCGATCATGGCCATCCGCAGCTTCCAGCATCACACACCCCGGCTTGGCGAGCGTGCCTTTGTCGACCGCAGCGCCGTGGTGCTGGGCGATGTCGAGATCGGCGCCGACAGCTCAGTGTGGCCATTGACAGTGGTGCGCGGCGATATGCACCGAATCCGCATCGGTGCGCGCACCAGCGTGCAGGACGGCAGCGTGCTGCACATCACCCACGCCGGGCCGTTCAACCCGGAAGGCTTCCCGCTGTTGATCGGCGATGAGGTAACCATTGGTCACAAAGTCATGCTCCACGGCTGCACCCTGGGCAACCGCATCCTGGTCGGCATGGGCAGCACCATCATGGATGGCGCCATCGTCGAAGACGAAGTGATCATCGGTGCCGGCAGCCTGGTGCCGCCGGGCAAGCGCCTGGAAAGCGGCTTTCTCTATGTCGGCAGCCCGGTCAAGCAGGCCCGCGCCCTGACCGAAAAGGAGCGCGCGTTCTTCCCCTACAGCGCCGGCAACTACGTCAAACTCAAGGACCAGCACCTGGCCGAAGGCTATCACCTGCCCGAGTGAACCTGTCCACAGCCCTATTCGAGACTGCCATGCACCAGCAAAACATCCTCTTCGACCTCGACGGCACCCTGACCGATCCGCGCTTGGGCATCACCCGCTCGATCCAGTACGCACTGGCCAAGCTCGGCATCGACGAGCCGGACCTGACGCGCCTGGAACACTTCATCGGCCCGCCGCTGCTGCAGGCATTCATGCAGTTCTATGATTTCGATGAAGCCAAGGCCTGGGCCGCGGTGAATTTCTACCGGGAGCGATTCAAGGTCACCGGCCTGTACGAAAACCAGGTCTTCGACGGCGTCAGCGAACTGCTCGAATCCCTGCAAGGGCAGGGGCGCACCCTGTACATTGCCACCTCCAAACCCTGGGAGTTTGCCCGCGAGATCGCCCGCCATTTCGATTTCGCCAAGCACTTCAAGGTGATCTACGGCAGCGAGCTGGACGGCACCCGCACCAACAAAATCGAACTGATCCGCCACCTGCTGGCCGAAGAGGCCCTGGACCCGGCGCAAACCCTGATGATCGGCGATCGCAAGCACGACCTGATCGGGGCGCACAGCAACGGCCTGGAAGCGGTAGCGGTCGGCTATGGCTTTGGCAGCCATGAAGAGCTGACGGCGGAACAGCCGGCTTATCACTTTACGACCGTGAACCAGTTGCACCAGGCGTTTCAGCGCAGCTGAGAAACCGATCGCGGGTCAAGTCGAGTCGCCGCGCCGCCGCTCCTGTAGGAGCGGGCTTGACCCGCGATGCTTTTCAGCGCCTGCTGGCGTTGTTCAATTGGCAGCCGCCCCAAGGCTTCTACCCGCTGGTAGAACACCTGCCAATCGCCACCCACCTCGACAAACAGCTGTGCAAACGCCGGTACCCACTGGTCATACAGGCCAAAGGGAAGCAATTTGGCATTGTTCATCGGGGCATTGATCCAGGCGTCATAGCGCCCGCGCCCGCCCCATTGGCTATCGCGCAAGGTTCGATACTCACCGCGCAGGCGTTCGAACTCAGCCTGCTTGCCTGCGCGCTTGGCGGCTTCGGTCAGCGGCGCCGCATACAAGGCCTTGAGCCGCTCGCGGCTGGCCAGTACCAGCCCGATGAACTGGTCGCGCTGCCGGCTGCCATCCTCGGCCAGCACCGGCAGCCCCCGCGCCGCGCGCCACTGGCGGGTGCCTTCCTGTTCGACGAAGGTGGCGAAAGACTCATTGAACGCGGTGTCGTCCCGCACATAGAGCCGTTGGTGGGCCAACTCATGGAAGATCACCGTGGCCAGGCGTTCATCGCCCCAGCCAAGCATGGAGCTGAGGATCGGATCGTCGAACCAACCCAGGGTGGAGTAGGCCTCAACACCGCCGACATAGACATCCAGCCCTTGCTGCTTCTGTAATGCCGCTGCCCCGCGCGCCGCGCCCTGCTTGTAATAACCGCGATAGGCGACGCAACCGGCGATCGGGAAGCAGTGGGTTTGCGGCTCCAGTGAAAACTCCGGCGTGGCAAATACGTTCCAGACCACGAAGGGCCTGCCAATGTCGGCATACACCCGGTAACTGCGGTTGTCCGGCAGCTTCAGCTGTGCGCTGGCGAAGGCCCGGGCCTGTTCGGCCTTGAGCAGGTGCTGACGCAGTTTGCTGTCGGTGGCCGGATTGGCAACCAGGTCGGCAACCGGCTGGCGCGCCTGCAACAGCTGCCACTGACCGCTGGCCAGTTGCCCGTAGTAACTGACACTGGCACAACCGTTCAGCAGCCCGAAGGCCAGCAAGGGAACCAAGTAGCGCAAAATGTGGTCGAGTGCCCCATGACTTGAGCGCAACAAAAGAAATAGTCGAAGCATTCGCGTCCCGTCATTCGCTCAAGTACTCATCAGCTTCAAGACTATCCTGCCCGGCTGGAGTTTTGCCATGCGTACACTGCTTGTCATCAGCGGTATTGTGCTTCTGTCCGGCTGCGCCGGCCTGCCTGCCCCCGACCCCAACCAGGCCTGGATCGACCTCGCATCGGGCCAGGACGACACCCTGCATGCCGTGGAAGTGGACGAACGCGCCTGGGCCGACAAACGCTATTTCGAGGTACCGCCAGGCAGTCATGAGCTGACCGTGCGCTACCTGTTCCCGGTCAATCCAAGCAATATCGGCCCGGTCGACGAGCCGCTGTGGCGCGATTGCCAGCTGCATGTGAAGTTCAAGCATTTCAGCGCCGGCCAGCGTTATCAGCTTGAGGCCGGCAGTATCGGTTTCCGCCCTTGGGCCAAGCTCTATGACGAACAGCGCAATGTGGTTGGCAAAGGCCTGCCGGCGGGCTGCCAGCGTACCTGAAGGCGTGAATGGCGCTATGCTTATGCTTTGTAACCCGCACGCCGGAGTTCGCCATGCGCCAGCCTATGATGCTGCTCGCAATCAGTACCCTGGGAGCTTGCGCCAGCCCCCTGCCCCCTGTGGACAACAAGCAGGCCTGGGTCGACCTTTACACCATCACACCGGGCAAAGTGGTGATGGCCGAGCGACTTGACGGAAAACGCCTGACTGATGGTCGGTTCTTTCAGGTTACGCCCGGTGCCCACGAGCTGGTGGTGAGGTTCGATTATGAAATCTATTCCGGTGGGTTCAGTACCGACCCGACCGAGCGCACCTGCTACCTGACGATCAAGTTCGCTCACTTCAAGGCGGGGCAGCGCTACCGTCTGGAAGCCCGCGCCCCGGCCATGCAGCCCAGCGCCTACCTCTATGATGCCCAGCGCAACGTAGTGGCCGAAGAGTCGAACGACGTGTTCTGCACACCCTGACGCCTAGCGATCATTGTTCTGGTAGATGATCTTCTTGGTGCCGTTTTCGCAGCTGCCGACCACCATGTTCTGGTCTTTGACTTCGTCATTGCTGACGATTTCCAGGGTGTAGGAACTCACGTTGTTAGCCTGGATCTTGGCTTCGATCTCAGCCTTGAGCTCTTCACAGTTTTTCGGCGCGGCCAGCGCGGACGTTGCCAGCAGCGAAGCCAGCACAGCGATTGCAACACGGATCATGGGACAGCTCCTTGTGACAGCAGATGTTCTAGCGACCCTCATTTGACCACAACAAGCGCGCTACGGTTCTGCCTTGGCTCAGCAGCATCGCGTCCAGGCAGACCCTCGAAGCGGGTCTTGAATCCATAAGGAGTCTGTTTAAGGGTGCCACTTTCAGTGGACAGCAGGCCCTTGCCATCCTGCACGCCACCTTGCCAGCGCCTCGCCTTAATTTCAGAGCCCCCTGACACAGGCAAGTTCAGACAGATTACAAACCCTGGCATTGATTCCTGCAGATGTGCCCATACAGAGCTAGAAAGGCCGTTGGGTTATTTCGGCCAATCGACTGCCCCGGAGGCTCAAACGCCCATGAAGCAACTTGCGGATATCAAGATCTCCACCCTTGACCTGGTGCCGGTACGTGCCGACAGCGGCCCAGCGCAGTCTCTACGCAACTCCCTGGACCTGGCGCAACACGTCGAAAAATTCGGCTACAACCGCTTCTGGGTGGCCGAGCACCACAACATGGACGGCATCGCCAGTTCCGCAACTTCAGTGCTGCTCAGCTACCTGGCCGGTGGTACGTCAACCATTCGTGTGGGCGCCGGCGGGGTGATGCTGCCCAACCATGCACCGCTGGTGATCGCCGAACAGTTCGGCACCCTGGCCAGCCTGTATCCCGGGCGTATCGACCTGGGCCTGGGCCGCGCGCCGGGCTCCGACCAGATGACGGCCCGCGCGCTACGCCGCGAACGCTCTGGCAGTGCCGACGACTTCCCCGATGATGTCGAAGAACTGGTGCGCTACCTGGGGCCGCGCACGCCCGATCAGAAGGTCATCGCCGTACCCGGGTACGGTACCGAGGTGCCCATCTGGTTGCTGGGTTCGAGCTTGTTCAGCGCGCAACTGGCCGGCATGCGCGGTTTGCCCTACGCCTTCGCCTCGCATTTCGCTCCGCGTTACCTGCACGAAGCGATTCGCGTGTACCGCAACCACTTCCAGCCTTCGGCCGTGCTCGACAAGCCCTACGTTATGCTCGGCGTGCCGCTGGTGGCTGCCGAGACGGATGAACAGGCTGATTACCTGGCCACCTCGGTGTATCAGCGCATCCTCGCCCTGATGCGCGGGCAAAGCCTGGTGCAGCGTCCGCCGGTAGCGACCATGGACGGCCTGTGGCTGCCCCATGAGCGTGAAGCGGTGGGCAGTTTCCTTGGCCTGGCGATGGTCGGGAGCCCGCAGAAGATCCGCGCCAAGCTTGAGGTGTTGCTGGAGCAGACCGAGGCGGATGAGCTGATCTTTACCTGCGACCTGTATGAGCATGCGGACCGAATTCGCTCGTATGAGCTGCTTGCCCAAACGGTTTTGGGCCGCTGAAAGCCCTATCGCGGGGCAAGCCCGCTCCTACGTTGGAGCGGGCTTGCCCCGCGATGGCTTCAACACCGTCACCCGCGCTTGTAGACAATTTCCTTGGTGCCGCCTTCGCAGCTACCGACTACCTTGCCGCCCGCAGCAGCGCCTTTATCGACGATTTCCAGGGAATAGCCGCTGACACCCTTGGCATCGAGCTTGGCGGCTATTTCAGCCTTGAGTTCTTCACACGGCTTGCCAGCAGCCAGCGCAGTACCCGCCAACGTCATCAAACCAATCGCTACTACCAACTTCTTCATCGATCGCTTTCCTTGTTCAGATCAAAATAGAGAAGGGCGCCAGGCAGGCCGGGCGCCTCAGGACTGTGTAACGCAATTGACCCGCACAAGCCAGTGTCACCGCTTCAGCTGTTGACGATGCGAAAGCCCACCTTGAGCGTGACCTGAAAATGCGCGGCCTTGTTGTCCTTGATATGGCCACGGGTGTCGACCACCTCGAACCACTCAAGATGCTTGATGCTCTTGCCTGCCTCGGCCAGGGCGTTGTTGATCGCCTCTTCAATGGAGGTAGGCGAGGAGCCGACGAGTTCGATTTTCTTGTAGGTGTGGTGATCAGACATGGGCAATCTCCTTTTTGAATGTCAGATAGAGCCTAGCAGCGCTGGGCTGTTTTACCTGCGAAGGGTAAATGCCACTAAAAGTTCGACTGCACTTTCTCAACACCCTGTAGTCGGAATCTACACAGCTCAACTCAACCTTGAAGGAGAGTCACCATGGCCAACACCTCGCTGCGTAAAGCTTCACTGCAAAGCATGGAAGCGGAAATCGAAAGCCTGCTCAAGTCACTGGAAAGCCTCAAGGACGATGCCTCGGATGAGTCGCGCAAAACCCTGAAGACGCTCAAGAGCAATGCCGAGAATGCCCTGCGCCATTCACGCCACCTGCTCAGCGATGCCTACGAAGAAGTCAAAACCAAAACCCGCGAGACCAGCCTGGCGACCCGCGACTATGCCCAGGAACACCCGTGGACCACCGCCGGTGTCGCTGTCGGGGCCCTTGGCTTGCTGGCGGCATACCTGCTGTGCAGACGCGGTAACTAAGCGGCCTGGCGCGCAAGTTCCGCGCGCAACCAGCCAGCCAATTGCTCGGCGCGCCCATCTGCGGCGCGTCGCGGCACCCACAGGGCCAGCGCCGCCTGGGTTTCACAAAACCCCCAGGGCGCAGCCAGGCGCCCGCCACGCAAGTCATCAGCGACCAGCGGCTGCGGCGCTATCGCCACCCCCAGCCCCGCCACTGCCGCCTCCAACAAGTAATACAGATGCTCGAAATCCTGCCCATAGCGCAGCGCCTGGGGGTCGATACCCTGCTGCGCGGCCCAGTTTGGCCAGGCTTGTGGGCGCGAGGTGGTCTGCAGCAGCGTTTCCGCCAGTAGCGCCTGCGCAGGCGCCCGCTGCAAGCGGTTGAACCCGGGAAAGTGCGGGCTGAGCACCGGGCCGATGCGCTCTTGGGCCAGCACGTGCACCTGCATATCCGCAGGCCACGGCGGCTCGGCAAACACCAGTAGCGCATCCAGCCCGGGGCGGCGCGGGTCAAGATCACCTTCACCGGCGGACAGGTGCAGGCGCAGTTCTGGCAAGTCCGCCTTGAGCCGGCCCAGTCGCGGGATAAACCAGCGCGCCAGCAGGCTGCCGGAGCAACCGAGGACAAACGGCGCATCGGCGCTGCTCTGGCTGATTTCTGCACAAACCCCGCGCAAGCGCTCGAAAGCATCGCTGCTGGCATCGCGTAGGCGCACGCCGGCATCTGTGAGTTTAAGGCCGCGTCCTTCTTTGACGAACAGCGCCACGCCAAGATGCTCTTCAAGCACCTTCAACTGACGGCTCACTGCGCCATGAGTAACATGCAGCTGCTCGGCTGCCTGGCTGACACTGTTGAGCCGGGCGGTGGCTTCAAAGGCCCGAAGGGCATTGAGGGGAGGCAGGTCCTGGCGCATAACGTGTGAGTTTTCCTGACATGTTGTCGCAATCTTATCGGTTTTCAGCTGCGCGTGTCGTGGTTAGAGTAAAGCCATTGACGACTTAACTACCGCCCTGGAGCGACCCATGACCCAGACCAACTTCCGCGCCGGCCCTGATGCCAATGGCCTGTTTGGCGCATTCGGCGGCCGCTACGTGGCAGAAACCCTGATGCCGCTGGTGCTGGACCTTGCCCGCGAGTACGAAGCGGCCAAGGCCGACCCGCAGTTCCTCGAGCAACTGGCGTACTTTCAGCGCGACTACATCGGCAGGCCCAACCCGCTGTACTTCGCCGAACGCCTGACCGAACACTGCGGTGGCGCGAAGATCTTCTTCAAACGTGAAGAGCTCAACCACACCGGCGCGCACAAGGTGAACAACTGCATCGGCCAGGTGCTGCTGGCCAAGCGCATGGGCAAGAAACGCCTGATCGCCGAAACCGGCGCCGGCATGCACGGCGTGGCCACTGCCACCGTCGCCGCGCGTTTCGGCCTGCCTTGCGTGATCTACATGGGCGCCACCGACATCGAGCGCCAGCAGGCCAACGTGTTCCGCATGAAGTTGCTGGGTGCCGAAATCGTCCCGGTAACCGCCGGCACCGGCACCCTCAAGGACGCGATGAACGAGGCCCTGCGCGACTGGGTCACCAACGTCGACGACACCTTCTACCTGATTGGCACTGTAGCCGGCCCGCACCCGTACCCGGCAATGGTCCGCGACTTCCAATCGATCATCGGCAAAGAGACCCGCGAACAGCTGCAGGCCAAGGAAGGGCGCCTGCCCGACAGCCTGATCGCCTGCGTCGGCGGCGGCTCCAACGCCATGGGCCTGTTCCACGACTTCCTCGATGATGCCAGCGTGCAAATCATCGGCGTTGAAGCCGGGGGCCATGGCGTCGACACCGACAAGCATGCCGCCAGCCTCAACGGTGGCGTACCGGGCGTACTGCACGGCAACCGCACCTACCTGCTGCAGGATGCCGACGGCCAGATCACCGACGCCCACTCGATTTCCGCCGGCCTCGACTACCCCGGCATCGGCCCTGAACACGCCTGGTTGCACGAAGTGAAGCGTGTCGAATACGTCAGCATCACCGACGACGAAGCCCTGGCCGCGTTCCACACCACCTGCCGCCTGGAAGGCATCATTCCGGCCCTGGAAACCTCCCATGCCCTGGCCGAAGCGATCAAACGCGCGCCGACCTTGCCCAAGGATCACCTGATGGTGGTGTGCCTGTCCGGGCGCGGCGACAAAGACATGCAAACCGTGATGAGCCATATGGCTGCCCAGGAGAAACAGGCATGAGCCGTCTTGAACAACGCTTCGCCGAGCTGAAGGCCGAAGGCCGCTCGGCACTGGTCACCTTCATCACTGCTGGCGACCCAGGCTACGACGCCTCGCTGCAAATCCTCAAAGGCCTGCCCGCCGCTGGCGCCGACGTGATTGAGCTGGGCATGCCGTTCACCGACCCAATGGCCGACGGCGTGGCGATTCAGCTCGCCACCCTGCGCGCCCTGGAGGCCGGCCAGACCCTGGCGAAGACCCTACAGATGGTTGGCGAGTTCCGCGTCGACAACCAGACCACGCCGATCGTGCTGATGGGTTACTACAACCCGATCCACCGCTTTGGCGTCGAGGCCTTCGTTGCCCAGGCCAAGGCAGTGGGCGTGGATGGCCTGATCATCGTCGACCTGCCACCGGAGCATGACGCCGAGCTGGCCACCCCGGCCCAGGCCGCGGGTATCGACTTCATCCGCCTGACCACCCCGACCACCGATGACGTGCGCCTGCCGCGCGTGCTGGAGCGCAGCTCGGGCTTTGTCTACTACGTGTCGGTTGCCGGTGTGACCGGTGCCGGCTCCGCGACCACCGAACACGTCAGCAGTGCCATCGAGCGCCTGCGTCGCCACACCGACCTGCCGATCAGCGTCGGCTTCGGTATCCGCACCCCGGAGCAGGCCGCGGCAATTGCCAAACTGTCGGATGGTGTCGTGGTCGGTTCGGCGCTGGTCGACAAGATTGCCACTGCCAAGACTGCCGAGCAGGCCGTGGGTGATGTGCTCGAGCTGTGCTCGGCGCTGGCCCAGGGTGTGCGGGGTGCGCGCAAGGCTTGATACCTGTGGGAGCGGGCTTGCCCCGCGATTGCGGTCCATCAGAAAGATCGCAATCGCGGGGCAAGCCCGCGCCTACCCCGGAGCCGTAAACTACTTGAAGATCGAAAGATCCAAAGGCCGCACCGCCCCCATCCAGATCGCATGATCACGATGATCGGCCAGATCATCCCCGGTCAGCGGATGCAGAAACACCACTAGCCCATGGCGATACAGCGCCAACCAGGGCAACACCACCCCCACCACCTCAGGCCCGAACGCCAGCTGGCAGCTCCAGTCCGGATGCGGCCCGACCGGCTTCTGATGCATGCGCCCCATGGTCACCGGGAACAGCCGCGCGGCTTCTTCACACAGTTGCCGGGCCTGCTCCATGGTGCTGGCGTCATAGTAGATATGGGCGTGATAGCCTTTGATCCTTTGCACGAAAACTCCTGAATTACAGCGAACCCGCAGGGCACTACGCGGGTCAAATGATCACCCGCTGCCAATGGAGTGATCTGGTGAAAAATGCCGAAACCCCAGCGTTCAAACTGGTCCTGCTGGGAGGTTTGAGCAGCCTGGGCAGCGCCCTGATGGCCGAACTGCTCAAGCGCCAGCATGAAGTGATCGCCGTGGTCGATGACCTCAACAGCCTGGCGCCACGCCCCGGCTTGCACTTCAAGACTGGCGGCCTGGACAACCCCGATCAGGCCGAGCAAAGCGTGGCCGGTGGCTCGGCGGTGGTCTGCCTGCTGCCTGCACTGGCGCCCGACGATTTTGCCGCGCAACTGCGCATGAGCCAGGCACTGATCGCTGGCATGTCCCGCACCACTATACGCCGGCTGTTGCTGGTGGGCGATTTCGACGTGCTGGATCACAGCGAAGGGCATAGCGAGCAGCAACGGACCTGCGCCGACCAGATCGTCGACCTGTTGCAACGCAGCCAGTTGCACTGGACCTTAGTCAACACCCCGCAACAAATCGCCGGCCTGGGCATCGAGCACTTTCACCAGACGCATGGCACCCTCGAACCCGGTCTGGCCGAACCACTGCAGCGCCTGGCACGGGTGGCAGCCGCCATGGTCGATGCCCTGGAGCTGAAGCTGCACCACGGCGAGCACGTGAACTTTGTCTTCTGACACGGCTTGCACCCGAGCGCCGGACATCGCACCCTGAACAGCTTCTGCCTGCGATAGAGAGTCTTCATGGCCTGGCCTGATCGCCACCGACTGCTGCCGTTTCTCACCTGGCTGCCGCGCCAGACCCGAGCCAGCGCGCGCCGTGATCTGCTGGTGGGCCTGAGCGGGGCGATCCTGGCGCTGCCACAATCGATCGCCTACGCCCTGATCGCCGGACTGCCCGCCGAGTACGGGCTGTACGCGGCGATTGTGCCGGTGATGGTCGCCTGCCTCTGGGGTTCGTCCTGGCACCTGATCTGCGGGCCAACGGCAGCGATCTCCATCGTTCTCTATGCCAGCGTCAGCCCGCTGGCGGTCGCTGGCAGCAGTGACTACATCACCCTGATCCTGCTGCTGACCTTCCTCGCTGGGGTGTTTCAGTGGTTGCTGGGGCTGCTGCGCTTTGGCGCGCTGGTCAATTTTGTCTCGCAATCGGTGGTGCTGGGCTTCACCCTGGGTGCTGCGGTGGTGATCGCGCTTGGACAACTGCCCAACTTGCTGGGGATGAACCTGCCCAGCCAGGCCACGGCCTTGAAGACCCTGCAACACCTGCTGGAGCACGCCGGGGAGGTGGATTGGCCTTCGTTATTGCTCGGCCTGGGCACTGTGCTGCTGGGTGCTGCGGTAAAGATGCTGCGCCCACGCTGGCCCGGCCTGTTGATAACGTTGACGCTCGCCAGCTTGCTGGCCTGGTCGCTACCAGGGCTATTTGGCCATGTGCAGTTGGTACCCGGCTTCATTGGCCAGTTGCCACCGTTGAGTCCGTTGCCACTGCTGGACCTGGAATTGATCCTGCGTCTGCTGCCCAGCGCCGTGGCGGTCGGCATGCTCGGCCTGGTCACCAGCCTGTCGATTGCCCGCTCGCTGTCATCGCACTCTGAACAGCTCATCGACGCCAATCAGGAGATCCGCGCTCAGGGCCTGTCGAACATGGTCGGCGGATTCTTCTCTGGCTATCTGTCGTCCGGTTCCTTCACCCGCTCCGGGCTCAGCTATGACGCTGGCGCCCGCTCGCCCCTGGCCGGGGTGTTTGCCGCCCTGTGGGTAACCTTGTTTGCGGTGACCGGGGCGGGGTTGATCGCGCATATCCCGATCCCGGCCATGGCTGGCAGTATCCTGCTGATCTGCTGGGGCCTGGTCGATCATCGGGCGATACGTGCGCTGTTCCGGGTCAGCCGTTCGGAATTCCTGGTCATGGCCCTGACGGGCGCCGCCACCTTGTTGCTGGAACTGCAAACGGCCATCTACGCCGGGGTGCTGGCGTCGCTGTTCTTTTACCTCAAGCGCACCTCGCGACCACGGGTACAGCAGTCCCGGGAGGGCGATGCCGATGTACTGCGTGTAGGCGGTTCGATCTTCTTCGGCGCCAGTCATTACCTGCAGGTACGCCTGCAACGCTGCCAGGGCCCGCAGGTGGTGATCGATGCGCGACAAATCAATTTCATCGACTATTCCGGGGTCGACATGCTGCACCGCGAGGCACGACGGCTAGGTCGCGCAGGCGGTAGCCTGACGCTGCAACGGGCGCGCCCGCAAGTGATCGAGGAATTGCACAAACTCGAAGGGGCAGCGAACTGCCCGATCCGCTTCGAGGATTAGCCGCGCGCCAGTTGGCGGCGCAATTCGTCCAGCACCGGGGCGGTGTCGGGACGCACGCCACGCCAGATGAAGAACGCCTCGGCGGCCTGTTCGGCGAGCATGCCCAGGCCATCCAGGACCTTGGCGGCCTTGTGCTCGCTGGCCCAGCGGCAGAAAGGCGTCGGCTCCTTGCCATACATCATGTCGTAGCACACGGTGTTACCCGGCTCGATCAGGCTGGCGGAGATGGGCGGCAGCTCACCGGCAAGGCTGGCAGAAGTCGCATTGATGATCAGGTCGACCGGCTCTTCAAGCCAGTCGAAACCACTGGCAGCCACCGGCCCCAGGTCGGCGAACTCACGGGCCAGTTGTTCGGCTTTTTCCACCGTGCGGTTGGCGATCACCAGCGATGCCGGGTTGTGCGCCAGCAACGGCTCCAGCACCCCGCGCACGGCCCCGCCGGCGCCGAGCAGCAGGATGCGTTTGCCGGTCAGTTGCACACCGGCATTGACGGTAAGATCGCGAACCAGCCCGGCGCCATCGGTGTTATCGCCCTGCAGGCTGCCGTCGGCCAGTTTGCTCAGGGTGTTTACCGCCCCGGCGCGCTTGGCCCGTGGCGTCAGGCTATCGACCAGGCGATAGGCTTCTTCCTTGAACGGCACAGTGACGTTGGCACCCAGGCCCTGCTTGAAAAAGCCCTGGGCACACATGCTGAAATCATCCAGCGGCGCCAGCAAGGTGCTGTATTCCAGCTGCTGGCCGGTCTGGTCGGCGAACAGACGGTGGATCAGCGGCGACTTGCTGTGGCCGATCGGGTTGCCGAATACAACGTACTGGTCCATTCACGCGGTTCCTGGGTCAAGGCCGGGCAGGCCCGGAAAGTTATCCACAGCAGCTCAATGGCTGGTCTTGGCCTCGCCAAGCCAGTCACGGTCCTGCAGGAAATACTCGGTCAGGCGCGCTTCTTCGCTGCCTGGCGCGGCCTTCCAATCGTACCCCCAACGCACATGCGGTGGCAGCGACATCAGGATCGATTCGGTGCGCCCGCCCGATTGCAGGCCGAACAGGGTGCCACGGTCGTAGACCAGGTTGAACTCGACATAACGGCCGCGACGGTATTCCTGGAACTCACGCTGCTCGGCGGTGTAGGGCTGATCCTTGCGGCGCTGGACGATCGGCAGGTAAGCCTCGACATAGGCATCGCCAATGGCGCGGATGAAGGCAAAGCAGGTATCGAAGTCCCACTCGTTCAGGTCATCGAAGAACAGACCGCCAATGCCCCGTGGTTCGCCGCGGTGCTTGAGGTGGAAGTAGCGGTCGCACCAGGCCTTGTAGCGCGGATAGACGTCGGCACCGAAAGGCGCGCAGGCGCGCTCGGCAACCCGGTGCCAATGCACGCAGTCTTCTTCGTTACCGTAGTAGGGCGTCAGGTCAAAGCCACCGCCGAACCACCAGACGGCTTCTTCACCTTCTTTCTCGGCAATGAAGAAACGCACGTTGGCGTGTGAGGTCGGTACATGCGGGTTATGCGGGTGGATCACCAGCGACACGCCCAACGCTTCGAAGCCACGTCCGGCCAGCTCCGGCCGGTGGGCACTGGCCGATGGCGGCAGGCCGCTGCCGAAAACGTGAGAGAAGTTCACCCCACCTTTCTCGATGACCTTGCCATCACCGATCACCCGGGTCCGCCCGCCGCCGCCAGCCTCGCGCGTCCAGGCATCCTCGACAAAGCGAGCACCACCGTCTTCGTTTTCGAGAGCGGTGCAGATACGGTCTTGCAGGTCGAGCAGGTAGGCTTTCACGGCCTCGGTGCGGCTAGTCATCAGGTCACCTGGAAGCGGGCTAAGGCAAATTCGGCGCGTAGCATACCACCGGCGGCAGGCTGGCCGCAGTTGACGGCGATCAAGCAAAGGCGTCCGATAGGGGTTTTCCCGGTACCTTCAGGAGAGTGCAGATGGCCAAGCGTATTCAGTTCAGCCAGCATGGCGGCCCCGAAGTCCTCACCCTGGTCGACTTCGAGCCGGCGCCGCCCGGCCCGCAGCAAGTTCGCGTGCGTAACCAGGCAATCGGCCTGAACTTCATCGATACCTACTTTCGCAGCGGCCTCTATGCGCCGCCATCGCTGCCCTCGGGCCTGGGCACTGAAGGCGCCGGGGTGGTCGAGGCGGTGGGTGAGCAGGTCTGTGGGCTGAAAATCGGCGACCGCGTCGCCTATGCCGGCGGCCCGCTGGGTGCCTACAGCGAAGTGCATGTGCTGCCTGAAGCCAATCTGGTCAAGCTCCCCGACAGCATCAGCTTTGAGCAAGCGGCGGCAGTGATGCTCAAGGGCCTGACCGTGCAGTACCTGCTCAAGCAGACCTACGCGGTGCAGCCGGGCGATACCATTTTGTTCCATGCCGCCGCCGGGGGCGTCGGCTCGCTGGCCTGCCAATGGGCCAAGGCGTTGGGGGCCAGGTTGATCGGTACTGTCAGCAGTGCCGAGAAGGCTGAGCGGGCCAAGGCCCTGGGTGCCTGGGCAACCATTGATTACAGCCGCGAAGACGTGGTCCAGCGGGTGCTGGAACTGACCGACGGAAAGAAATGCCCGGTGGTGTACGACGGCGTTGGCCAGGACACCTGGCTGACCTCGCTGGACTGCTTGGCGCCGCGCGGGTTGATGGTCAGCTTCGGCAATGCCTCTGGCGCGGTGAGCGGCGTCAACCTTGGCATCCTGGCGCAGAAGGGCTCGCTGTATGTCACCCGGCCAACCCTGGCCAGCTACGCCAACAATGCACAAAACACCCAGGCGATGGCAGATGACCTGTTTGCGATGATTACCAGCGGCAAGTTGACTGTGGATATCCAGCAACGTTATCCACTGAGCGAGGCGGCCAAGGCACAGAGCGAGCTGTCGGCGCGCAGGACGGTGGGGTCGACGGTGTTGCTGCCTTGAGTCGGTGATGAGTTCATCGCCGGCAAGGCCGGCTCCCACAGGGCTCTCGGTAAACCTTGTGGGAGCCGGCTTGCCAGCGATGAGGCCCTCAGCCAGCCCGCACAACCTCGCCGGTCACCAGGTCACGAATCACACTTGGATTACGCCGCCCACCCAGCGCGCCACCGAGCACCATGTCCAGCTGCCCACGGAAGTACTGCTCGACCCGCAAGCGGGTCTTGGCGGCTGGGCGGCCTTGCGGGTTGGCCGACGTGGAAATCAGCGGCCCGACCAGCGCGCACAAGTCGCGTACCACCGGATGATCGCTGACGCGCAGGGCCACTGTGTCATGCACCCCGGTAATCCACTCTGGGAGCAGGTTCTGATGCGGCACCAGCCAGGTGTTCGGTCCCGGCCAGGTCGCAGACATGCGGTCGAGCCAGGTTTCGGGGAAATCCTCGAAAAGGAAGTCGAACTGGCGGATATTATCGGCGATCAGGATTAGCCCCTTGTCGACCGAACGCGACTTGATTGCCAGCAGGCGATCCACCGCTTCTTCGTTCCACGGGTCACAGCCCAGGCCCCAGACCGCCTCAGTCGGGTAGGCAATCACCGCACCGGCCCGAATTTCACGCGCGGCTTGTTGCACACGCCAACTGCTCACCATTGCTTTCACTCCGCATAAAGGCAGATAGCAGTGTACTTAGCCAGGCCGGGCAAACCAACGCCCAGCTTCATTGCAGACGCTGCCCGCCAGCTCCAGCTCGGTCAGCGCCGCCAACACCCTGGGCAACGGCCAGCCACTGCTGCTGGCCAGCCCCTCGGTGGTTTGCGGCGCAGCCAGCAACAGATCGACCAGCTTATGGCCGGGGGTGGCGGTCGCCTGCAAGGGCGGCAAGCGCTGCCAACCCTGCAGGGTCTCAACGATCTGGTCGACGGTTTCCACCAGCAAGGCGCCATCGCGGATCAACTGGTGACAACCCTTGGACCCAGGGTGATGAATCGAGCCTGGAATCGCATACACCTCCCGGCCTTGCTCGGCAGCCAGGCGTGCGGTAATCAGCGAGCCACTGGCAAGACTCGCCTCGACCACCAGCACGCCCAGTGACAGGCCGCTGATGATCCGGTTACGCCGGGGAAAGTTACTGGCTGTAGGCCCGGCATCCAGCGGAAACTCGGAAATCACCGCGCTACCTTGCGCGATCATCGCGGCCGCCAGCGCCCTGTGACGCTGTGGATAAAGTTTTTGCAGCCCGGTACCCAGCACGCCGATGGTCTGCCCGCCAGCGTCCAGGGCAGCCTGATGCGCGGCGCCATCGACCCCCAGGGCCAGGCCGCTGGTAATGACAAAACCACCCCGGGCAAGACTGCGAGAGAAAGCCGCGGCGGTATCCAGCGCCGGCCTGGAAGCCCGGCGACTGCCGACGATCGCCAGCTGTGGTTTTTCCAGGATGGCCGGGTTGCCGGCAATGAACAGCAGCGGCGGGGCGTCCCCCAGTTCGGCCAGCAAGCCTGGGTAGCAGGGCTCGTCCCACATCAGCAAATGCTGGTCACAAGCCTCTAGCCAGCGCATTGCAGCCGCCGCGCCATCGCGCACGCCAAGGCTGCGCCGGGCATCGCTGCTCTCTGCCGGTACCTGCAGTGCGCGCCAGGCCGAGGCCGGCGCGCTGAGTGCCGCCGAGGCATTGCCGAAGGCCTGGATAAGGGTGTGAAAACGCCGCGGCCCCAGGGACGGCAGCAAATGAAGACGCAAGCGCGCTTCGAGTTCGGCGGGTGAACACGCCGACGATAAGGGTTGCGACATGACGATCATCCTTGATCGGGCAGCCTGGGTCTGCCGTGAAGAAGCTGTGGATAACTCTGTTGATAATACTTTGACAACCGGTTGAAGGATTTCCCTCAAGGGCATTCCTTCGGGCTTGCAGGCACGGGTGCAAGAGCACCCTGAAACCTTAGCTGACCTTTGCCAGGTGCCGAATGCGCCGAATCCCTTTATTATGTGTACTCATGTTTGTAATTCATCGCACAGTGCAGCTCATACGCTTATGGCCATTCTGAACATCCTCGAATTCCCGGACCCGCGCCTTCGTACCATCGCCAAACCGGTGAGCGAAGTCGACGACGGCGTTCGCCAGTTGATCGATGACATGTTTGAAACCATGTACGAAGCCCCTGGCATCGGCCTCGCCGCCACCCAGATCAACGTGCACAAGCGCATCGTGGTCATGGACCTGAGCGAGGATCGCAGCGAGCCACGGGTGTTCATCAACCCCGAGCTCGAGATGCTGACCGACGAAATGGATCAGTACCAGGAAGGCTGCCTGTCGGTGCCCGGCTTCTACGAGAACGTCGATCGCCCGATACGGGTCAAGGTCAAGGCGCTGGATCGCGACGGCAAGCCGTACGAGCTGGTCGCCGAAGGCCTGCTGGCAGTGTGCATCCAGCATGAGTGCGACCACCTCAACGGCAAGCTGTTCGTTGACTACCTGTCGACGCTCAAACGCGACCGAATCAAGAAGAAGCTGGAAAAACAGCATCGCCAGCAAGCTTGATCTCCTCTTCCCAAAGGCTTGCTCCGGCAAGCCTTTTTCTTTTTAAGCGAGAACTCCATGCGCATTGTCTTCGCAGGCACCCCAGAGTTTGCCGCCGAACACCTCAAGGCCCTGATCGACAGCCCCTATGACGTGGTGGCGGTCTACACCCAGCCGGACCGCCCGGCCGGTCGTGGGCAAAAACTGATGCCAAGCGCGGTCAAGCAACTGGCTGTGGATAACGGCATCCAGGTCCTACAACCACCGACCCTGCGCAACGCCGAGGCGCAAGCGGAACTGGCAGCCCTGCAGCCGGACCTGATGGTGGTGGTCGCCTACGGCCTGATCCTGCCGCAGGCGGTGCTGGATATTCCGCGCCTGGGCTGCATCAACAGTCACGCTTCACTGCTGCCGCGCTGGCGTGGCGCCGCGCCGATCCAGCGTGCGGTCGAAGCCGGCGACAGCGAAAGCGGTGTCACCGTAATGCGGATGGAAGCAGGCCTGGACACCGGGCCGATGCTGCTCAAGGTCAGCACCCCGATCAGTGCCAGCGACACCGGCGGCACCTTGCACGACCGCCTCGCCGAAATGGGCCCGCCAGCCGTGCTCGAGGCCGTTGCCGGTCTTGCTGCTGGCACCTTGCAGGGTGAAGTCCAGGACGACAGCCTGGCCACTTATGCACACAAGCTGAACAAGGACGAAGCGCGCCTGGACTGGAGCCGCCCGGCGGTTGAGCTGGAGCGCCTGATTCGCGCCTTCAACCCATGGCCGATCTGCCACAGCACCCTCAATGGCGAAGCCGTGAAGGTGCTCGCCGCCAGCTTATCCACAGGCTCGGGCAACCCAGGGGAAATCCTCTCTGCCAGCAAGGACGGCCTGATCGTCGCCTGCGGTGAGCAGGCGCTGTGCCTGACCCGCCTGCAGTTGCCTGGCGGCAAGGCGCTGAACTTCAGCGACCTGTTCAACAGCCGCCGCGAAAAATTCGCCACCGGCACGGTGCTTGGCCAATGAATCCACGTCTGGCAGCCGCCCGCGCCCTGGCGGCAGTACTCAGTGGCAAGGCGTCGCTGAACAGCTCGCTGCCAAGCCAGCTGGACAAGGTCGAAGTACGTGACCGTGGCCTGACCCAGGACCTGGCCTTCGGCACCGCGCGCTGGCAACCACGGTTGTCGGCCCTGGCCGAGCGCCTGCTGCAGAAGCCGTTCAAGGCCGCCGATGCCGACGTCGAGGCGCTGCTGCTGGTCGGCCTGTACCAGCTGCTCTACACCCGTATCCCCGCACACGCCGCCATCGGCGAAACCGTAGGTTGTGCCGAGAAACTGAAAAAGCCCTGGGCCAAGGGCTTGCTCAACGCCGTATTGCGCCGTGCGCAACGGGAAAGCAGCGAGATCTTCGCCGAGCTCGAACGCGACCCGGTCGTACGCACCGCGCACCCGCGCTGGCTGCAAAAGTCGCTCAAGGCCTTCTGGCCCGAGCAATGGGAAGCCATCTGCGCCGCCAACAACGCCCATCCGCCGATGATCCTGCGGGTCAACCGCCGCCATCACAGCCGCGATGCCTACCTGCAACTGCTACGTGAAGCCGGCCTTGAAGCGGCGCCCTGCCAGTTCAGCGGCGACGGCATCCTGCTCGCCGAAGCCTGCGATGTCCGCGGCCTGCCCGGTTTCGACCAAGGCTGGATCAGCGTCCAGGACGAAGCCGCACAACTGGCTGCCGACCTGCTCGACCTGGCCCCCGGCCAGCGCGTGCTCGACGCTTGCTGCGCCCCGGGTGGCAAGACCTGCCACCTGCTGGAAGCTGAAGCGGGGCTGGACGCCGTGGTCGCTATCGACCTTGAGGCCAAGCGCCTGACCCGCGTGCGCGAGAACCTCGATCGCCTGGGCCTCGACGCCCAGTTGATTGCCTGCGACGCCCGCGACACCGCCAGCTGGTGGGATGGCAAAGGCTTCCAGCGCATCCTGCTCGACGCGCCGTGCTCGGCCACCGGTGTGATCCGCCGCCATCCGGACATCAAGCTGACCCGCCAGGCCGACGACATTGCCGCCCTGGCCAGCCTGCAAGGCGAGTTGCTCGACGCCCTATGGCCAACCCTCGAGGTCGGCGGCATCCTGCTCTACGCCACCTGCTCGACCCTACCGACGGAAAACACCGAAGTGATCGAGGCTTTCCTCGCCCGCACCCCCGGTGCCCGTGAGCTGGACCTGGCGACCCAGGCCGGTATCCGCCAGCCCCATGGCCGCCAGCTGCTGGCCCAGGAAGGCGGACACGACGGCTTCTACTATGCCAAGCTGATCAAAATCGCCGCCGTGCGCGGATAACAAGAGAAGGGAACAGCGGATGAAGATCATCATCCTCGGCGCAGGGCAGGTCGGCGGTACGCTGGCTGAACACCTGGCCAGCGAAGCCAACGACATCACCGTGGTCGACACCGATGGCGACCGCCTGCGCGACCTCGGCGACCGCCTGGACATCCGCACCGTGCAGGGCCGCGCCTCCTTCCCAACCGTGCTGCGCCAGGCCGGTGCCGATGACGCCGACATGCTGGTGGCGGTGACCAACAGCGACGAGACCAACATGGTCGCCTGTCAGGTTGCCCATACCCTGTTCCACACCCCGACCAAGATCGCCCGGGTGCGCGAATCGGCCTACCTGACCCGCGCCGGCCTGTTCGACAACGACGCCATCCCGGTCGACGTGCTGATCAGCCCCGAGCAGGTGGTCACCCACTACATCAAGCGTCTGATCGAACATCCCGGCGCCCTGCAGGTGATCGACTTCGCCGAAGGCAAGGCCCAGCTGGTAGCGGTCAAGGCCTACTACGGCGGGCCGCTGGTAGGCCAGCAACTGCGCCAGATCCGTGCGCACATGCCCAATGTCGACACCCGCGTGGCAGCGATCTTCCGCCGTGACCGGCCGATCCTGCCGCAGGGCGACACGGTCATCGAAGCCGACGACGAAGTGTTCTTCATCGCCGCCAAGGCGCACATCCGGGCGGTGATGGGCGAGTTGCGGCGCATCGACGAGACCAACAAGCGCGTCGTCATCGCTGGCGGCGGGCAGATCGGCGAGCGCCTGGCCGAGGCCATCGAAAGCCGTTACCAGGTGAAAATCATCGAGATGAATCCGGCCCGTTGCCGGCACCTGTCCGACACCCTGGAAAGCACTGTGGTACTGCAGGGCAGCGCCTCGGACCGCGACCTGATGCTGGAAGAGAACATCGCCGAAGCCGACATCTTCCTGGCCCTGACCAACGATGATGAAGCCAACATCATGTCCTCGCTGCTGGCCAAGCGCCTGGGCGCGCGCAAGGTAATGACCATCATCAACAACCCGGCCTATGTCGACCTGGTCCAGGGTGGCGAAATCGACATCGCCATCAGCCCGCAGCTGGCCACCATCGGTACCCTGCTGGCCCACGTGCGCCGCGGCGATATCGTCAGCGTGCACTCGCTGCGCCGGGGTGCGGCCGAGGCCATCGAGGCGATTGCCCACGGTGACTCGAAGTCGAGCAAGGTAATCGGCAAGGCCATCGAAGACATCGCCCTGCCACCGGGCACCACCATCGGCGCGATCATCCGCGACGAAGAAGTACTGATCGCCCATGACGACACGGTGATTGAAGCCGGCGACCACGTGATCCTCTTCGTTGTGGATAAAAAGTACATCCGTGACGTCGAGAAGCTGTTCCATGTAGGGTTGAGCTTCTTCTAAGAGGGGCCTGAAATGCGCGAATCACTGGAAAAGATGCTGGCCAAGGGTGTGGATAACGCCCTGTTGCGTTTCGGCCTGGGCAAGGCCTGGCTCGATGAGGGCAATGGCGCCGAGGCGGCCGTGCACTTGCAGCGCTGCGTCGAGCACGACCCGAAGTATTCGGCGGCATGGAAGCTGCTGGGCAAGGCGCATCAGCTACAGGGTGACCTGGCGGCGGCGCGCAAGGCCTGGGAGCAGGGGCTGGAAGCGGCTCGCGCGCATGGCGACAAGCAGGCCGAGAAAGAGATGACGGTGTTTCTGAAGAAGCTCGACAGGGCTGTTTAGGACCGCTTCGCGGTCCATCGCCGGCAACGCCGGCTCCCACAATTGATGGCCAAACTCGATCCTGTGGGAGCTGGCTTTGCCAGCGATAGGGCCCTCAATACCAGCGCGGCTCACCCGCCGGGCGCTTCTTGAAGCGCTTCATGCTCCACATGTATTGGCTCGGATACGCCCGCACATAGCGCTCGACCACCTGGCTCATGGCCGCCGCCGAGGTTTCGGTGTCTTCGCTGTACATCGCCTCGGGCGCCGCTTCCAGGATCACCTTGAAGCCAGAGCCATCCGGCAGGCGCAGGGCATGCAGGAACACCCCGACCGCCTTGCCGCCCGCGAGCATGTTTGGCACGAACTTGCTGGTCAGTGCCTTGGTGGCAAAGAACGGCACGAAGATGCCCGCCGACTCGGCCGGCTCCGGGTCGGCCGGAATCCCCACCTGACCGCCTTTGCGCACTTCCTTGATGATGCTCAGGATGCCTTCCTTGGTCGACGCCGCCACGCGGTTGCCCAGTTGCACGCGCTGTTCGCGCAGCAGGTCATCGACCGCCTTGAGCTTGGGCGGGCGGTAGAAAATGATCGGTTTGCACTGGCTGCAATAGAAGTGGTTGAGCACTTCCCAGTTACCCAGGTGGCTGGTAATGCCGACCACGCCCTTGCCCGAAGCCAGGGCAGCTTCAAGCACTTCCAGGCCTTCGACCTCGCGCACCAGGTCGAGCGAGCGCTGGGCCGGCCAGATCCAGGCGCAGGCGCTTTCGGTAAAGGACTTGCCGATGTCCATCAGGGTCCGGCCCACCAGTCGCTCACGGGCAACCGGGTCCATTTCCGGGAAGCATTTGGCCAGGTTGATGCGCACCACGTTGCGCGAACTGTTTGGCACCTTCCACATGATCCAGCCGATGGCCGCGCCGACCCGCTGTACCGCGCCCCAAGGGAGCTTGGCAAACAACCGCAACGCCCCGACCATCAAGGCGCCCTTGAATTTATCCACAGGCTGGTTCCTCTTTCTGCAAGCCGGCCATTGTAACCCTCAGCGCAGCAGAGCGGCGTAGCGATCACAATCGGTGGTGTGGTCCATGACCATGCCGGTGGCCTGCATGAAGGCGTAGCAGATAGTCGGGCCGACAAAGGTGAAGCCGACTTTCTGCAGTGCCTTGCTCATTGCCGTGGCTTCGTCGGTGACTGCTGGCACCTCGCTACGCTGAACGAAATGATTGATCTTCGGTGCGCCGCCGACGAACGACCAAAGCCATTCAACGGGGTTCTCCAGCGCCAGCCAGGCCCGCGCATTGCGCCGCGCGGCATTGAGCTTGAGGCGGTTGCGGATGATGCCCGGGTCGAGCATGCGCTCTTCGATCTCTTCATCGCTCATTTGCGCCAGGCGCTGCGGATCGAAGCCGAACAGCACCTGACGGTAGCGTTCGCGTTTCTTCAGCACAGTGATCCACGACAACCCGGCCTGGAAGCCTTCGAGCAGCAACATCTCGAACAACTGGCCAGGATCACGCTGCGGCGTGCCCCATTCCTGGTCGTGGTAAGCCTGGTAAAGCGGATCGTCGGTACACCAAAAGCAACGTGGCATAAGGCTCCAAGGGTAGAGGCCTGCGCGAATCGGGTTATACTCCCGCTCTTTATATTCGCAGCCCTAGAAACAGGTGAATTTCGTGAGCCAGCCTACGCCAGCCGTGCGTACCTTCCAAGACTTGATCCTCGCCCTGCAGAACTATTGGGCCGAGCAAGGTTGTGTGGTGCTTCAGCCCTACGATATGGAAGTAGGCGCCGGCACTTTCCATACTGCCACGTTCCTGCGCGCCGTCGGCCCGGAAACCTGGAACGCCGCCTATGTGCAGCCTAGCCGTCGTCCGGCGGATGGCCGTTATGGCGAAAACCCGAACCGCCTGCAGCACTACTATCAGTTCCAGGTGGTGCTCAAGCCGAACCCGGCGAACTTCCAGGAACTGTACCTGGGCTCGCTGAAAGCCATCGGCCTCGACCCGCTGGTGCACGACATCCGTTTCGTCGAAGACAACTGGGAATCGCCGACCCTCGGCGCCTGGGGCCTGGGTTGGGAAATCTGGCTCAACGGCATGGAAGTCACCCAGTTCACCTACTTCCAGCAAGTAGGCGGCATCGAGTGCTTCCCGGTCACCGGTGAAATCACCTACGGCCTGGAACGCCTGGCCATGTACCTGCAGGGCGTTGATTCGGTCTACGACCTGATCTGGACCGACGGCCCATTCGGAAAGGTGACCTACGGCGACGTGTTCCACCAGAACGAAGTGGAGCAGTCGACCTACAACTTCGAGCACGCCAACGTCGAGAAGCTGTTCGAGCTGTTCGACTTCTACGAGAGCGAAGCCAACCGCCTGATCGAGCTGGAGCTGCCGCTGCCGACCTATGAAATGGTCCTCAAGGCCTCGCATACCTTCAACCTGCTCGATGCCCGTCGCGCCATCTCGGTGACCGAGCGTCAGCGTTACATCCTGCGTGTACGGACCCTGGCCCGCGCCGTGGCCCAGAGTTACCTGCAAGCCCGCGCCAAGCTGGGCTTCCCGATGGCGTCCCCTGAATTGCGTGATGAAGTGTTGGCTAAGCTGGAGGCTGCACAATGAGTGCTCAAGATTTCCTGGTTGAACTGGGCACCGAAGAACTGCCACCCAAGGCCCTGAGCAGCCTCGCTGATGCCTTCCTCGCCGGTATCGAAAAAGGCCTGCAGGCCGCAGGCCTGAACTACACCGACAAACAGGTGTACGCCGCGCCGCGCCGCCTGGCCGTACTGATCCGCAACCTCGACACCCAGCAGCCGGACCGCAGCGTCAACCTTGACGGCCCGCCACGCCAGGCGGCCTTCGACGCTGAAGGCAACCCGACCCAGGCCGCCCTGGGCTTTGCCAAGAAGTGCGGGGTGGAGCTGTCGGATATCGACCAGAGCGGCGCCAAGCTGCGCTTCTCCCAGCACATCCCGGGCAAGGCCACCGCCAGCCTGCTGCCAACCATCGTCGAAGACTCGCTCAACGACCTGCCGATCCCCAAGCGCATGCGCTGGGGTGCACGCAAGGAAGAGTTCGTGCGTCCGACCCAGTGGCTGGTCATGCTGCTCGGTGACGACGTGGTCGACTGCACCCTGCTGGCGCAGAAAGCCGGTCGCGAATCCCGTGGCCACCGCTTCCACCACCCGGAAAACGTGCGCATCAGCGCCCCGGCCAACTACCAGGAAGACCTGCGCAAGGCCTACGTCCTGGCAGATTTTGCCGAGCGCCGCGAGCTGATCAGCAAGCGTACCGCCGAACTGGCAATGCAACAGGAAGGCAGCGCCATCGTGCCGCCAGCGCTGCTCGATGAAGTGACCGCCCTGGTTGAATGGCCAGTTCCGCTGGTGTGCTCGTTCGAGGAACGCTTCCTTGAAGTACCGCAGGAAGCCCTGATCACCACCATGCAGGACAACCAGAAGTACTTCTGCCTGCTGGATGCCGACGGCAAGCTGCTGCCGCGCTTCATCACCGTGGCCAACGTCGAGAGCCGCGATCCAAAGCAGATCGTCGAAGGCAACGAGAAGGTCGTGCGCCCGCGCCTGACCGACGCCGAGTTCTTCTTCAAGCAAGACAAGAAGCAGCCGCTGGAAAGCTTCAACGAGCGCCTGCAGAACGTAGTGTTCCAGGCTCAGCTGGGCAGCGTTTTCGACAAGGCCGAGCGGGTTGCCAAACTGGCCGCCTTCATCGCCCAGCGTATCGGCGGCGATGCCCAACGCGCGGCGCGTGCCGGTTTGCTGTCGAAGTGCGACCTGGCCACCGAGATGGTCGGTGAGTTCCCTGAGATGCAGGGTGTTGCCGGTTACTACTACGCCCTCAACGACGGCGAGCCGCAAGACGTCGCCCTGGCCCTGAACGAGCAGTACATGCCGCGCGGTGCCGGTGCTGAGCTGCCGTCGACCCTGACCGGTGCGGCCGTGGCTATCGCCGACAAGCTCGACACCCTGGTCGGTATCTTCGGTATCGGCATGCTCCCGACCGGCAGCAAGGACCCCTACGCCCTGCGTCGTGCAGCGCTGGGCGTACTGCGCATCCTGATCGAGAAGCAACTGGACCTGGACCTGAACGAAGCGGTGAACTTCGCCGTGACCCAGTTCGGCGCCAAGGTCAAGGCCGCAGGCCTGGCCGAACAGGTACTGGAGTTCGTCTTCGATCGTCTGCGTGCCCGTTACGAAGACGAAGGCATCGACGTTGCCACCTACCTGTCGGTACGTGCCCTCAAGCCAGGCTCGGCCCTGGACTTCGACCAGCGCGTGCAGGCCGTCCAGGCCTTCCGCCAATTGCCGGAAGCTGCAGCCCTGGCCGCGGTGAACAAGCGCGTGTCGAACCTGCTGAGCAAGGCCGAGGGCGCTGTCGCCACCACGGTCGAGCCAAAGTACTTCGACAACGCCAACGAGTTCTCCCTGTACTCGGCGATCCAGCAAGCCGACCAAGCCGTGCAGCCAATGGCTGCCGCGCGCCAGTACAGCGAGTCGCTGGCGCGCCTGGCAGCCCTGCGTGAGCCGGTCGACGCCTTCTTCGAAGCGGTGATGGTCAACGCCGACGACGCCAAAGTCCGCGCCAACCGTTATGCCCTGCTCAGCCGCCTGCGCGGTCTGTTCCTGGGCGTGGCTGACATTTCGCTGCTGGGGTAAGTCTTGAAGCTGCTGATTCTCGATCGGGACGGGGTGATCAACCAGGACTCCGACGCCTACATCAAGTCGCTGGACGAGTGGATTCCGATCCCCGGTTCGATCGAAGCGATTGCGCAGTTGAGCAAGGCCGGCTGGACGGTGGCGGTTGCCACCAACCAGTCCGGCATTGCCCGCGGCTACTACGACCTGGCGACCCTCGACGCCATGCATGCGCAATTGCGCAGGCTGGTGGCCGAGCAGGGTGGCGAGGTCGGGCTGATCGTCTATTGCCCGCACGGGCCCGATGAGGGTTGCGCCTGCCGCAAACCCAAGCCGGGCATGCTCACCGCCATTGCCACGCACTACAACGTGAATCTGGCTGGCGTGTGGTTTGTCGGTGATAGTAAGGGTGACCTGGAAGCCGCTTTGGCCGTCGATGCTCAACCGATTCTGGTAAAAACCGGAAAAGGCGAGAAGACCCTGAGCAAGGGAATTCCTGAAAAAACGCTGATTTTCGATGATCTGGCAGCCATCGCCAGAGAACTTATCCACAAATAGCGCGCCTGCACAACAGGCGCACTTTTACTAGGCGGGCAAGCCCGCAACGGTACATGCCGCTATGTCGATCTTGCAGGCGATCAGAATTTTTCTTTTTTACCTGCTGCTGGGTACCAGCTCCTTGCTGTGGTGCACCCTGAGCTTTTTTATCGCGCCGTTTCTGCCATTCAGTGCCCGATATCGCTTTATCAACGTCTACTGGTGCCGCTTTGCGCTGGTGCTGGTACGGGTGTTTCTCAACATCAAGGTCAAGGTTACCGGGGCTGAGAACATCCCCAAGCAACCCTGTGTGATCCTCTCCAATCACCAGAGCACCTGGGAAACCTTTTTCCTTTCCGCCTATTTTTCGCCCTTGAGCCAGGTGCTCAAGCGTGAACTGCTGTACGTGCCGTTCTTCGGCTGGGCCATGGCCATGCTGCGGCCGATCGCCATCGATCGCGGCAACCCCAAGGCCGCCTTGAAGCAAGTCGCCAGCAAGGGCGACAAACTGCTTAAAGAGAACGTCTGGGTACTGATCTTTCCGGAAGGCACCCGCGTGCCGTTTGGCCAGATCGGCAAATTCTCGCGCAGCGGTGCCGCTTTGGCGGTAAACGCTGGCTTGCCGGTACTGCCGATCGCTCACAACGCCGGCAAGTTCTGGCCCAAGCAGGGCTGGGGTAAACGCGCCGGCACCATCGAGGTGGTGATTGGCGCCCCGATGCATGCCGAAGGCAGCGGCCCACGGGCCATTGCCGAGCTCAACGACCGCGCTGCGGCATGGAACGAACAAACCCAGCGCGACCTCGGCTCACTGCCTGCGGCAGCGCCAAATCAAGCGCAAGGCGTGGCCTGACCGATCTGTGGATAACTTGTGTACAGTATTTGGATTTCTCAGCAGAAAATTCGCTAAGTGATTAATTTAGCTACTTATTTCTCTGTATGACTGTTTTTTGAAAATCGTGCATAAGTTTTTTCGCGGCATAAAAAAACCGGCGCTTACGCCGGTTTTTTTGTGCCTGCACATCCTCACACTTTGTCGATATCCACATCACGGGTTTCTTTCAGGCAGAACAGCCCCACCACCAGGCTGATACCGGTGATCAGCACCGGGTACCAGAGCCCGTAGAAAATGTCGCCGGTGTACACCACCAAGGCAAAGGACACCGTGGGCAGGAAGCCGCCGAACCAGCCATTGCCGATGTGATAAGGCAGCGACATCGAGGTATAGCGGATACGGGTCGGGAACAATTCGACCATCACCGCCGCCAGCGGGCCGTAGGTCATGGTCGCGATCAGGATCATCGCCACGATCAGCACCACCACCATCGGCTGGTTGACGCTGGCAGGATCCGCCTTGGCCGGGTAGCCGGCCTTGTCGATGGCCGCGCGCATGGCCGCTTCGTCGAAGCCGCTGATCTTCTGCTCGCCAATGCTCACCACTACCTCGGTGCCGGCAGCCGCCTCAGTCGAGCTGTAGGGCAGGCCCTGTTTGACCAGGAAGGTTTTGACCTTGTCGCACGGGCTGTCAAAACGCGCCTTGCCCACCGGGTCGAACTGGAAGGTGCAGCCCTGCGGGTCGGCCATCACCACGATCGGCGCCTGACGGCTGGCGGCGTCGATCTGCGGGTTGGCGTAGTGGCTCAGGGCCTTGAACAGCGGGAAGTACAGCACCGTGGCCAGCAGCAGGCCAAGCATCAGGATCGGCTTGCGCCCGACCCGGTCCGACAGCCAACCGAAGAACACGAAGAACGGCGCGCCGATCACCACGCTGATGATCAGCAGGGTGTTGGCCTGGGCCGGGTCCATCTTGAGCATCTGGGTAAGGAAGAACAGCACATAGAACTGCGCGGTGTAGAAGGTCACCGCCTGGCCAGCGTTGATACTGAACAGTGCCGTGAGCACCACCTTGAGGTTGGGCCAGGAGCCGAACGACTCGCGGATTGGCGCTTTACTGGCTTTGCCCTGGGCCTTCATTTTCACGAAGGCTGGCGACTCATGCATACTCATGCGGATCCAGGTGGAAATCCCCAGCAGCACGATCGACAGCAAGAACGGCAGGCGCCAACCCCAGACTTCGAACTGGTCGCCACTGATGTAGCGGCTGCCGAGTACCACCAGCAACGACAACAGCAAGCCGAGGGTTGCGGTGGACTGGATAAAACCGGTGTGGAAACCGCGTTTGCCGGGCGGTGCATGCTCGGCAACATAAGTGGCCGCGCCACCGTACTCACCGCCCAGAGCCAGGCCCTGCAGCATGCGCAACCCCACCAGGATGATCGGTGCCGCAATGCCGATGCTGGCGTAGGTCGGCAACAGGCCGACGGCAAAGGTCGACAGGCCCATCAGCACGATGGTCACCAGGAAGGTGTACTTGCGTCCGATCATGTCGCCCAGGCGGCCGAACACCAGCGCGCCGAAGGGCCGCACCAGAAAACCGGCGGCGAAGGCCATCAAGGCGAAGATAAAGGCGGTGGTGTCGTTCACCCCGGCAAAAAACTGCTTGCTGATGACCGCCGCCAGCGCCCCATAAAGAAAAAAGTCATACCACTCGAAAACCGTCCCGAGGGATGACGCGAAAATGATCTTGCGTTCTTCCCGGCGACTGTTGCTCACCGTTGCAGCGCCCTGCTCTTGAATGTAATCCGACATCGTTGCTGTCCTCGGCCTGCAGGCCCCAGTGATTATTCTTGTTGTTCCACTGTCGACGCCGGCAGACTGCGTCCGGCGTCGTTGTTGCTACGCACCCTGGTCAGGGCGTCGGTACTGCGGTGTTTTCGTCGATGCTGGTTGTGGATAACGTCCCCTGGCGAATCAGTTGCGCGGCCTTTTCGGCAATCATCAGGGTAGGGGAGCAGGTATTGCCGGAGACGATTTGCGGCATGATCGAGGCGTCGGCGATGCGCAGCCCCGGCACACCGTGCACGCGCAGCTGATTGTCGACCACATCCAGCGGCCCGTTGCCCATGCGGCAGGTGCCCACAGGGTGGAAGATCGTAGTGCCGATCTGCCCAGCGGCTTCATGCAATTGCTCTTCGCTTTGCAGGTCCGGGCCCGGCAGGTATTCGCGCGGGCTGAAGGCCGCCAGGGCAGGGGCCTGAACGATCTTGCGGGTCAGGCGAATGGCCTGGGCGGCAACGCGCAGGTCTTCGGGATCGCTCAGGTAGTTGGGATCGATCAGCGGTGCATCGTCCGGGTTGGCCGAACGGATATCGATACGCCCGCGACTGGCCGGGCGCAGGTTGCACACCGAAGCCGTGAATGCCGGGAAGCGGTGCAGTGGCTCGCCGAAGCGTTCCAGCGACAGGGGCTGCACGTGGTATTGCAGGTTGGCCGAAGCCTGTTCGGGCCCGGAACGAACAAAAGCACCCAATTGGCTCGGCGCCATCGCCAGCGGTCCACTGCGGTCGTACAGGTAACGCAGGCCCATGCCAAGCTTGCCCCAGGGGCTGTTGGCGACCTGGTTGAGGGTTCGCGCCTGGGTAACCTGATAGATCAAACGCAATTGCAGATGGTCCTGCAGGTTGCCACCAACGCCGGGCAGCTCGTGACGAACAGTTATCCCCAGGCTCTCGAGCAAGCCGCGCGGGCCGATGCCGGAGCGCTGCAGGATCCCGGGCGAACCCACGGAGCCTGCACACAGGATAATCTCCCGGCGTGCGCTGAAGTGCTGCCAATTGCCCTGCCAACGGGCACGTACCGCGCACGCGCGGCCATCTTCCAGCAACACTTGATCAACCAGCACATCGGTCAGCACGGTCAGGTTGGGACGATTGCGGATCGGGCGCAGAAAGGCTTTGGCCGAGTTCCAGCGAATGCCAGAGCGCTGGTTGACCTGAAAGTAACCACAGCCCTGGTTATCCCCGGTATTGAAGTCAGCAACGCTGGCAATGCCGCTCTGCGCCGCCGCTTCGCGGAACGCATCGAGGATCGGCCAGGCGTAGCGTTGTTGCTCGACCCGCCACTCGCCTTGATTGCCATGCGCTTCGCTGGCGCCGCCGAAGTGGTGCTCGCTGGCCTTGAACAGTGGCAGCACGTCCTTCCAGGCCCAACCGGCATTGCCCTGCTCGGCCCAGCGATCGTAATCGCCAGCCTGGCCGCGCATGTAGATCATGCCGTTGATGGAGGAACAGCCCCCAAGCACCTTGCCTCGCGGATAACCCAGGGTGCGGCCATTGAGGCCGGGTTGCACTTCGGTCTTGAAGCACCAGTCGGTACGCGGATTGCCGATGCAGTAGAGGTAGCCCACCGGAATGTGAATCCAGGGGTAGTTGTCGCGCCCACCGGCTTCGAGCAGCAGCACCCGGCAGCCTGGGTCGGCAGATAAGCGGTTGGCCAGTAGGCATCCGGCAGGGCCGGCACCCACCACCACATAGTCGTAGACAGGATCGGCTGATGGCATGGGCAACCTCGCGCCTGATTATTATTCTTGTCCCAGCCCATGTTATTGATTAATTTCGGGATGAAAACGTTAGATTTCACTCAAGTGCTGTGCGTTTTAACACAACGTCCGTGAACACCTGATTCACAAGGAAAAGCATGTTCGACTGGAATGATCTGCGGTTTTTTCTCGAGTTGCAGCGTAGCGGCCGCCTGCTGACCGCGGCCAAACGCCTCAACACCACCCACAGCACCGTGGCCCGGCACATCGAAAATATCGAGCAGAGCCTGGGCACCGCGCTGTTCGTTCAACATGCCCAGGGCTACGAATTGACGCCGTCCGGGCAGGCCCTGCTCAAGCACGCCGAAGCGATGGAAAACGTCGCCCTGCTGGCCCAGGAAGAAATCACCCAGGCCATCACCCCGCTGGGCAAGATTCGCCTGGGGGTGACCGAAGGCATCGGCATCATGTTCTTCACCCCGCGCATGGGCAGCCTGTTCGAACGCTATCCGGGCCTTGAGGTAGAGCTGGTGGCGGTGCCGCGCTTTGTCAGCATCCTCAACCGCGAAGCGGAGATCAGCATTCACCTGGAGCGGCCGAACGCCGACCTGTTGATAACTCGCAAGCTCACCGACTACCGCCTGGCGCTGTACGCCAGCCCCGAATACCTGGCCCAGGCGCCGGCCCTCAATTACCGTGAAGACCTGGCCAAGCACAGCTGGATCGGCTACGTCGACGACCTGCTGTTCAGCCAGGAGTTACTGTTTTTGAACAGCTTCTGCCGCGCACCCAATGTGGTGTTTCGCAGCACCAGCGTGATCGCTCAGCAACAGGCCGCTCGCGCCGGCCTGGGCATCGCCGTGCTGCCCAACTACATGGCCCGCCACGATCCGGCGTTGGTGCGGGTATTGCCCAGCGAAACCATCCAGCGCAGCTACTGGATCTGTACCCGCCGCGAGCTACACAAATCAGTACGCCTGCGCGTGGTCTGGGATTTTCTCCTGGCCCTGTGCGCGCAAGAGCAGGGTGCCTTGCTGGCGGAGTAGGACGTCAGCTGCCCAAGGTTTTGACCGCCAGCAGCAAGGCTGCGCAGATCCCCACACCTGCGAACATTTGCTGCAAGCGCGGCCCGGCCAGTTTGCTGGCGAGCTGACGCGCCAGCAGCAGCCCGAGCACCGCGCCGCCGGCAAACGGCGCGCCCACCGCCCAATGCATGACGCCGCCGACTGTCGCGCTGACCACACTGCCAGTCGACACCAGGGCGATCACCGCCAGCGAAGTGGCAACGATGCTCTTCATGTCCAGGTTGGTGTAGCGGCTCAGCGCCGGGATGATCACGAAGCCACCACCAACACCGAGCAATCCCGAAAGCAAACCCGACAGTACACCGGTAAAGGCCAGGGCGCGGGCACAGGGCAGGGTCCAGCGCAGTCGCCCCTGCACGGGGTTGAGCACGCAGGGCATGACGTGGCGCTGGCCCAGTGGCGGCTCGCCGCGAAGCTCCCGGCGAGCCTTGAGCAGCATGCGCGCACAGGCATAGACCAGCACCAGGGCGAAGGTCAGGGCCAATGGCCCGTTCGGCAGACGATGGGCAAGCATCAGCCCGAAGGGTGCGATAGCGATGCCGATCAACGCCACGAACAGCGCCGCGCGATAACGCACCAGGCCCTGGCGCAATCCCAACAGGGCACCCACCGCTGCCGCCATGCCGACGGCCAGCAAGCCGACTGGCGCCGCCTCGACCATCGACAAACCCAAGCCAAACACCAGCAAGGGCACGGCCAGAATGCCGCCGCCAGCGCCGGTCAGCGCCAGCACCGCACCAATGATCGCCCCTAAACCTGCCGCTAGAAATTGATGCTCGATCACCGCAGGCCCTCGGCGGCAACCCGGGGTTTGGCCAGCCACTCGCGGCCCTTGAGCATGCAGCGCCAGTACAACGGTGGCAGGATCTGCGCCTTCAGCAGCCAGGCCAGGCGCGTCGGCCGACGGCCGTCGAGCAGCCAGCGCGGGAAGCTCGGCGCCAGCTTGCCGCCGTAGGTGAACTCGGCGAGGACGATCTTGCCGCGCTCGACGGTCAACGGGCAGGAGCCGTAGCCATCATAGTGGACGAGGTTGGGCAGGCGCCCCAGTGCCACCAGCACGTTGTTGGCCACCACCGGCGCCTGTTTGCGCGCCGCCGCCGCAGTCTTGGCATTGCTGGTATTGATGCCATCACCCAGGGCGTGGATGTTGCTGTAGCGTTTGTGGCGCAAAGTAGCCGGGTCGACATCGAGCCAACCGGCCTGGTCAGCCAGCGGGCTATTGCGGATGAAATCAGGCGCAACCTGCGGCGGCACCACATGCAGCATATCGAAGGGTTGAACCCGGGTCTCGCTGCTGCCGTCGGGCAGGGTGCGCACAAAGGTGGCCCGCTTGCCCGGGCCATCAACAGCCACCAGGCGATGGGCGTACTGCAGGTCTACTGCGTATTTGTCGATGTACTCCATCAATGCCGGAACGTAGTCGGGCACACCGAACAGCACGCCCCCGGCATTGAAGAACTGCGCCTGGATGTTGCCCAGACGACCATTGCGCAACCAGTGATCGCAAGACAGGTACAAGGCCTTTTGCGGCGCGCCGGCACACTTGATCGGCATCGGCGGCTGAGTGAACAGCGCCTGGCCCTCACGCAGGTTCTGCACCAGTTGCCAGGTATAGGGTGCCAGGTCGTAGCGGTAGTTGGAGGTCACGCCATTGCGCCCGAGGGTTTCCCTCAGACCTTCGATCGCGTCCCAGTCGAGCTTCAGCCCTGGGCAGACCACCAACTGCTCGTAACTGAGCAGCCGGCCGTCATCAAGAGTGACCGTTTGTGCCTGCGGGTCAAAGGTCTCGACCCGTGCCTTGATCCACTGTACGCCACCGGGAATGGTCGAGGCCATGGTGCGTGCCGTCGAAGGCGCCTGGAAGATCCCGGCGCCAACCATGGTCCAGCCGGGTTGGTAGTAGTGCACATCGGCAGGGTCGATGATCGCGACATCCAGCGAAGGGTCGCGACAGATCAGGCTGGAGGCGGCGGCGATACCGGCGGCACCGGCACCGACGATCAGCACTTTATGGTGGTCGCCTTTCGGCACCTCGGCAGGGGAGGGTTGAGCATGCATGGCATGGGTCCTTCTAATAATAATTCTGGGGTGAAGCTCAGAGCACGTTGAGCGGGATCTTCAGGTAGCGCACTCCGTTCTCTTCAGGCTCGGGCAACTGGCCGCTGCGCATGTTGATCTGCACCGAGGGCAGGATCAGTACCGGCATCTCCAGGGTGGCGTCGCGGGCTTCGCGCATGGCGACGAAGCTGTCTTCGCTGATGCCTTCATGGATGTGGATATTGCTGGCGCGCTGTTCGGCGACCGTGGTCATGTAACGTAGTTCGCGGCCACCCGGCAGGTAGTCATGGCACATGAACAGGCGCGTCTCGGCGGGCAGGGCAAGGATGCGCTGGATCGAGCGGTACAGGGTACGCGCGCTGGCACCGGGGAAGTCGCAACGGGCAGTGCCGTAATCGGGCATGAACAAGGTATCACCAACAAAGGCGATGCTCTGCCCGGCGACCTCCACCACATAAGTCATGCACGCCGGAGTATGCCCGGGCGTGTGCAAGGCACGCGCCTGAAGGTTACCGATGCTAAAGGGCTGCTCATCGTCGAACAGCACATCGAACTGACTGCCATCGCGAGCGAAGCGGCCATCGGCATTGAACAACGCACCGAAGACCTTTTGCACCTGGGTGATCTGGCTACCGATGGCAATCTGGCCACCCAGGATCTGCTGGAGGTAGGTCGCCGCAGACAGGTGATCAGCATGCACGTGGGTTTCCAGAATCCACTGAACCTTGCCGCCCAGTTCAGTCACCCGGCCAATCAGCTTGTCGGCCGAAGCACTGCTGGTGCGCCCTGATTTCGGATCGTAATCGAGCACACTGTCGATCAAGGCACAGTCGCCGCTGCTACGGTCCATCACCAGATAGCTGATGGTCGAAGTCACACTGTCGAACAGTGCCTCCACATACAAATTGCCGCCGATGATCATTTACCACGCTCCGAATTCTTCGCAAGTGCCAACTACGCTTCAAGGCTGGCTGGCAGTGGAGAAGCTGTCATCAAGATATGTGCCACCGTATGGGTAGGCTGTTTCCCAATGGTTACGGCGATTTTCCGGGCGGCCTAAAACTCTGCGCTGCCAGACTGTCAGCATAGTTGGCAGTGACATGGCAGCACCTGACAGTTTTTGGCAGTCCTCGGCACCTTCAGTTAAGCTCTGCCCGAGCTTGCCCAGGTGTCGCCATGTCCTTCTCTCCCACTGTTGCTGCCGATCCTGCCGTGCAGGCATTGGTGTCCTACCTCGAACACGATGCCCAGCCGACCATCGTGCTGGACACCGACTACAACATCCTCGCCGCCAACGGCGCCTACCGACGCCAGTTCGGCATTGACGGCCAGCCACCCATTGGCGCCAAGTGCCATCGGGTCTCCCATCACTACGCCGTCCCTTGCGACCAGGCCGGTGAACACTGCCCGATGCGCAAGGCCTGGGACAGCCGGGTGCCTGAGCGTGTGTTGCATGTGCACCACACCCCTCGCGGGCCGGAACATGTGGATGTCGAGTTGCGTCCGATCCTCGACGAACAGGGTGAGGTGGTGGCATTTGTCGAGCGGCTGACCAGCATCACCGTCGCCTCGGCTCAGCCCCAACAACACGGCTTGGTCGGGCGCTCGCCGGCGTTCCAGGACGCACTGGCCAGCCTGCAGCGTGCGGCACCTGCGCAAATCCCGGTATTGCTCCAGGGCGAATCCGGCACCGGCAAGGAGCTGTTTGCCCGCGCCCTGCACCTGGGCAGTCCGAGAGCCAGCGGCCCGCTAGTGGTGGTTGATTGCACCGGCCTGACCGAGTCGTTGTTCGAGAGCGAGCTGTTCGGCTACGAGAAGGGCGCCTTTACCGGCGCCCACCAGCGCAAGATCGGCCTGGCGGAAGCCGCCCATGGCGGCACCTTGTTCCTTGATGAAATCGGCGAAGTGCCGTTGGCGATGCAGGTCAAACTGCTGCGCCTGATCGAGTCCGGCAGCTTTCGTCCGGTTGGCAGCCTGCGCACGGTTCACTCAGATTTCCGGCTCGTCTCGGCTACCCACAAACCCCTCAAGGAAATGGCAGCGGCGGGCACCTTCCGTGAAGACCTGTACTACCGTATCAGCGGCTTCCCGATTCGCTTGCCGGCATTACGCGAGCGGGTCGATGATCTGCCGTTGTTGATCGAGAGTTTGTTGCAACGGATGGCGGGTTCGTCGGCCCCGCAGCTCGACCCACAGGCGATGAAACGGCTGAGCTTGTACGCCTATCCCGGCAACATTCGCGAGCTGCGTAATATCCTCGAACGGGCACGGCTGTTCGCCGACGACGGACTGATTCGTGCCGAGCATCTGCCTACGGAGCTCGGTTCGGGACTTGAGCCGATGCCAAGCATGAGCCGTCGATCCAAAGACAACCTCGGGCAGCTGGCCCAGGCCCTGGGCAGCTTCAATGGATCGCGCAGTGAGCTGGCGCGTCATCTGGGGATGAGTGAACGCACCTTGTACCGACGCCTGCGCGCATTGGGCCTTTGAGCCCGGCGCAGAAACAACAAACCCCGGCTTTTTCTTCTACGCTGAAACTGCTCACCCGCTGCGGAGAGCGTTCCATGCGTCGATTGCCGAGTCGGTAACCAGGTGCCAGGGCGCCTGACGTTCCGCTCTGTCTTTTCTGCCACAGGAGCATCGTCATGTCTGCCTGCCTTCACAGGGCGATCCTGCTCACCATCGCTATGCTCGCGATTTTTGGCTGTTCCGAAGAGGATGCGCAACCTAAGGCAACGGCCACGGCGCCCGGAACGGCTGTATCGGCCGCTCCGACGGCGCCAAGCGAGGCGGTGTTCAGCACCGAACAGCTTGATCAAATGCTTGCACCGTTGGCGTTGTATCCGGACGCTTTACTGGCTCAGGTGCTGATGGCCACCACCTATCCAGGCAATGTCGCCGACGCGGTTGTCTGGTCCAAGGCGCATCCGAACGTCAGCGGTGATGCCGCCGTCAAGCAGGTCGCCGACCAACCTTGGGACCCCAGCGTGCAATCGTTGGTGGCTTTTCCACAGGTGCTGGCCACACTTGCCCAGGACCCGGTCTGGGTGCAGCGCGTCGGTGATGCCTTTCTCGCCCAGCCCGACGCGGTGATGAACTCGGTGCAGCGCCTGCGCGCCAAGGCCAAGGCTGCTGGCCACCTGGAGTCCAACGCTCAGCAGACCGTTATCGTGCAACCGTCAAGCGCCCCCGCAGGCGGCACGACCACGGTGGTGCAAGGTGCTGCGCCGGCACAGACTATCGTTATCCAGCCGACCAACCCGCAGGTTGTATACGTCCCAAGCTACAACCCCTCTGTGGTGTACGGCAGTTGGTCCTCACCATCCTACCCACCAGCGTATTATCCGCCACCACCGGGGTATGCCATCGGCACGGCGTTAGCGACCGGCCTGGCTTTCGGTGCTGGCGTAGCGATCGTCAATTCGTTGTGGGGGGATTGCGACTGGGACGATCATGACGTCGATATCAACGTCAATCGCTACAACAATATCAACAACGTCAACCGCAGGCTCGATGCCAACCAGAACAACTGGCGCCATAATCCTGCGTATCGCGACGGCGTCCCGTACCGCGACCAAGCCAGTCGAGCCCAGTTCGACCGACGCTTACCCGGCAGTGCAGAGCGCACAGCCTACCGCGGTGACACGCCGGCCCGGGTCGAAGATCGCGCGCGAGCCCGTGAAACCCTGGCACAGCGCGGCATCGAAGCACCGGCAACCAGTAACCTTGAAGCCCGCCAACGGGTGCAGAGTGCCGACCGCGAGCGCGCCCAACAGAGCCTGGAAAAGCAGGGCATCAACCCGTCGGGCAATGCACGTGAGCGCGCCCAGGTTGCCGACCGCCAACTGAAAAATGACGGTCAATCCCGCCAGCGTGCGCAGGCGCCCCAGAAGAGCCGACAGCCTCAGCAGACGGGGCGCAACCAACAAGTACGCCAGCAAGTCCGCCAGCAACATGTTAGCGCCCAGGCGCCGCGCAACAATGCGTTGGCCGGTGTGCGCAACCCTTCACAGTCACGCATCGCGAGCAATCGTGGCCAGGTCAGCCAACGGAGCGCCAGCCGACCGTCCGCAGCGTCTGCGGGCCACCAGGTGCAGCGACCCGCGCGGATGCAACCCAGCGGTGGCGGCCGTCGCCGTTGAGAGGAGAGCCAGTCATGAATGCTGCTAGTCGAATTGCGCTGGTTCTGCTCCTGTTCTGGACATCCAGCAGTTTCGCTCAGAAACACTTCCCAAACCCGGAGGCCGCCGGCGAAGCACTGGTGCAGGCGCTTGGTAGTGAAAAGGCCGATAGCCAACAGTTGGCGAACTTGCTCGGCAACGACTGGAAGAGTTATATCCCGACCAAGAACGTCGATCGTAAAGATGTTGATGCCTTTCTCGCCCTCTACAAGGAAAAACATCAGGTTCAGTCCGACAACCCGAAGCGTGCACATCTGGTCGTCGGCGACACGCCCTGGATGTTCCCGATTCCCATCAGACACAATACTGGCGGTTGGGCATTCGACACCAAAGCTGGCGCCGAGGAAATCCGCCAGCGCCGCATCGGACGCGACGAACTGGCGACAATTCAAGCGGCGCGTGCCTATCACGACGCGCAGATGGATTACGCCGAGATTGATCGCAATGACGATGGGGTCCTCGAATACGCGCAGAAGTTCATCAGTAGCGACGGGCAGTTCGACGGCCTGTACTGGCCGGAAGAGGAGGGCGTCGAAGAAAGTCCGCTCGGACCGCTTTTTGGTGATACCGCGACTGGCGACGACTGGCACGGCTACCACTATCGCATCCTCACTGGCCAAGGCCCTTCGGCGCCGGGCGGCGCCTATGACTACATGATTGGCGATCGCATGACCCGGGGCTTTGCCGTGATCGCCTGGCCGGCGGACTACGGGGACACTGGCGTGAAGAGCTTCATGATCAGCCACGACGGCGAATTGTTCGAGAAAGACCTCGGCCGAGACAGCGCCAAGCAAGCTGCTGCGATTACGCGTTTCGACCCTGACAGCAGTTGGAGCGAAGTAAAGGACGAGGAAGAGGGGCGCTGAACCGAGCAACTCAACACATGGAAGCCAACGCAACAAAAAGCCCGCGTGAGCGGGCTTGATGATGTTGCTTTTCTTTGAACCTACACCTGATCAGAAGTCCAGGTTGGACACCGCCAGAGCGTTGCTCTCGATGAACTCACGACGTGGCTCAACGGCGTCGCCCATCAGGGTGTTGAAGATCTGATCGGCAGCGATCGCGTCTTCGATGGTCACCTTGAGCATGCGGCGCACAGTTGGGTCCATGGTGGTTTCCCACAGCTGATCCGGGTTCATCTCACCCAGACCTTTGTATCGCTGAATAGTGTGGCGCTTGGTGCTTTCGGTCATCAGCCAGTCCAGTGCTTCCTTGAACTCGGTGATGGCTTTCTTGCGCTCGCCACGCTGTACGTAGGCGCCTTCACCCAGCAGGGTACTCAGCTGTGCACCGAGGGCGGTGACGGTGCGGTAGTCGTTGCTGCCGAAGAAGTCACGGTTGAAGGTGACATAGCTGGCCAGGCCGTGGGAGGTGATTTCCACTTCCGGCAGCCAGACATTGCGCTCTTTGTCTTCGCGCAGGCTGGCCTTGTACAGCAGACCGGACTTCTCGCTGATACGCAGGCGCTCTTCGAACTTGCCCAGCCATTCCTGCATGGCAGCGTGGTCGCCCAGCTGCTCCAGCGAGACCGCCGGCAGGTAGACGAAGTGCTCGGTCAGCTCCTGCGGATACAGGCGCGAGAGACGCTTCAGGGTTTTCATCACGGTACGGAATTCGTTGACCAGACGCTCCAGCTCGACGCCGGAAACAGGTGGTGCGGATTCGTCCAGGTGCAGGCTGGCATCTTCCAGAGCCGACTGGGTCATGTACTCTTCCATGGCGTCGTCGTCTTTGATGTACTGCTCTTGCTTGCCTTTTTTGACCTTGTACAGCGGCGGCTGAGCGATGTAGATGTAACCACGCTCCACCAGCTCCGGCAGCTGACGGAAGAAGAAGGTCAGCAGCAGGGTACGGATGTGCGAACCGTCGACGTCAGCATCGGTCATGATGATGATGTTGTGATAGCGCAGCTTGTCGATGTTGTACTCTTCGCGGCCGATACCACAGCCCAGCGCAGTGATCAGCGTGCCCACTTCCTGGGACGAGATCATCTTGTCGAAGCGTGCTTTCTCGACGTTGAGGATCTTGCCCTTGAGCGGCAGGATCGCCTGGGTCTTGCGGTTACGGCCTTGCTTGGCCGAGCCACCCGCGGAGTCACCCTCCACCAGGTACAGTTCGGAAAGAGCAGGGTCCTTCTCCTGGCAGTCCGCCAGTTTGCCCGGCAAGCCGGCGATATCCAGCGCACCTTTGCGGCGAGTCATTTCCCGCGCTTTACGTGCAGCTTCACGAGCACGAGCGGCGTCGATCATCTTGCCGACAACCGCCTTGGCTTCGTTCGGGTTCTCCAGCAGGAAGTCGGAGAAGTATTTGCCCATCTCCTGTTCCACGGCAGTTTTCACTTCCGAGGACACCAGCTTGTCTTTGGTCTGCGAGCTGAATTTCGGATCCGGCACCTTCACCGAGATGATCGCGGTCAGACCTTCACGGGCGTCGTCGCCAGTGGTCGAAACCTTGTTCTTCTTGGCCAGGCCTTCTTGCTCGATGTAGTTGTTCAGGTTACGGGTCAACGCCGAGCGGAAACCGACCAGGTGGGTACCACCGTCGCGCTGCGGAATGTTGTTGGTAAAGCACAACAGGTTCTCGTTGAAGCTGTCGTTCCACTGCAGGGCAATTTCCACACCCACGCCGTCTTCACGCTGAACATTGAAGTGGAACACCTGGTTGACTGGAGTCTTGTTGGTGTTCAGGTACTCAACGAAAGCACGCAGACCGCCTTCGTATTTGAAATGCTCTTCTTTACCGGAGCGCTCATCCTTCAGCAGGATGCCTACACCGGAGTTGAGGAAGGACAGTTCACGAATCCGCTTGGCCAGGATGTCCCAGCTGAAGTGGATGTTCTTGAAGGTTTCAGCCGACGGCTTGAAGTGGATGTGGGTACCGGTGGTTTCACTTTCGCCAACGATCTTCATCGGCGCTTGTGGAACACCGTGGACGTAAGTCTGTTCCCAGATCTTGCCACTGCGGCGAACGGTGAGGATCAACTGCTCGGAAAGGGCGTTAACCACCGACACACCTACACCGTGCAGACCGCCGGATACCTTGTAGGAGTTGTCATCGAATTTACCGCCGGCGTGGAGGACGGTCATGATGACCTCGGCGGCGGAAACGCCTTCCTCTTTATGCACGTCAACCGGAATGCCGCGACCGTTGTCGCGAACACTGATGGATTCGTCCGGGTGAATAATTACGGTGATGTCATCGCAGTGGCCGGCGAGTGCCTCGTCGATCGAGTTATCGACCACCTCGAACACCATGTGGTGCAGGCCGCTACCATCATCGGTGTCGCCAATGTACATACCGGGACGCTTGCGCACGGCATCTAGCCCTTTCAGCACCTTGATGCTGGAGGAGTCGTACGTTTGATTTTCGCTCATGCCTTCACTCCCGATGGTCGTGGGTCTGGGTGATACGGCCCTGTTCCACGTGGAACAAAGCAACTGGCGTTTCCGTCTGCCAGCCTTCCCTCAATAATTCTTGATCTACACAGGTGATAAACACCTGGCAGCGTAAGTCTTCCAACAAGCGACAAAGTGCGCGGCGGTGCTGGTCGTCGAGTTCCGACGGCAAGTCATCCACCAGATAAATACATTGGCCGCGACGCGCCTGGCTAACCAAATGGCCTTGGGCGATACGCAATGCACAGACCACCAGCTTCTGCTGGCCGCGAGACAAAATGTCGGCCGCGTTATGGGCGCCGAGTCTCAGGCGCAGGTCCGCGCGTTGTGGGCCGGCCTGGGTATGGCCCATGTGCTGATCACGTTGCAGGGAGGAGGCGAGCACCTCACTGAGTTCGCGATCCTTGTCCCAGCCACGGTAATAGCTCAGGGTCAGCCCTTCGAGCTCGACCAAATCGCTCAGGGTTTGCTCAAAGACGGGCTTCAAGGCCTTGATGTAATTGCGACGGTATTCATCTATTTCCGCGCTGGCCAGGCACAGTTCCCGGTCCCAGGCCGCTTGCGAAACAGCGTCAAGTGTACCATGCCGCAACCATGAGTTCCGCTGCCGCAAAGCCTTCTGCAGGCGTTGCCATGTGGCCATGAAGCGGGGTTCCACGTGGAACACCCCCCAATCGAGGAACTGCCGGCGAATTTTCGGCGCACCTTCAAGCAGGCGAAAACTGTCCGGGTTGATCAGTTGCAGGGGCAGAATCTCTGCCAATTGCGCAGCACTACGAGCGTTCTGCCCGTCAATGCGGATGGTGAATTCGCCTTGCCGATCCCGCGAGATCCCCAGGTTGCTCGACCCGCCTTCACTTAACTCGACCTGGCCGAACACGGTACAAGCCAGCTGCTCGTACTGAATGACCGGGGTTAGCCGAGTGCTGCGGAAGGAACGGGCGAGGCCCAGCAGATGAACGGCTTCCAGCACGCTGGTTTTACCGCTGCCGTTGGCGCCGTACAGAATGTTTATGCGGGGGGAGGGGGAGAAGGTCACCGGGTGCAGGTTACGCACCGCGGTGACAGAAACGCGACTGAGGGACATCTAGAGTCTGCTGGACAAATTACAGACGCATCGGCATGACAACGTAAGCGGAGTCGTCGTTGTCAGCTTCCTGCAGCAGGGCACTGCTGTTGGAGTCCGACAGGATCAGACGAACCTGCTCAGTGGTCATGACACCCAGTACGTCCAGCAAGTAGCTGACGTTAAAGCCGATTTCCAGCGAGCTACCGTTGTACTCGACGCTGATTTCTTCTTCCGCTTCTTCCTGCTCAGGGTTGTTGGCCTGGATCTTCAACTGGGCATTGGCCAGTTGCAGACGAATGCCGCGGTACTTCTCGTTGGACAGAATCGCGGTACGGCTGAAGGCTTCGCGCAGCGCCTGACGATCGCCGACCACCAGCTTGTCACCACCCTTGGGCAGTACACGCTCGTAATCTGGGAACTTGCCATCGACCAGCTTCGAGGTGAAGGTGAATTCACCGGTGGTGGCACGAATGTGGTGCTGACCCAGAACGATGCTGACCATGCCGTCCGGCTCGGTGAGCAGACGCGCCAGCTCCAGGATGCCTTTGCGCGGTACGATGACCTGGTGGCGATCAGCTTGACCGATATCGGCACGCATCGAGCACATGGCCAGACGGTGGCCGTCGGTGGCGACGGCGCGCAGGGTGTCAGTGGACACTTCCAGCAGCATGCCGTTGAGGTAGTAGCGCACGTCCTGCTGGGCCATGGCGAAGCTGGTGCGCTCGATCAGGCGACGCAGCCGGCTTTGCTCCAGGTTGCAGGTCAGCGAGCCCGGGCCTTCTTCCACTGTCGGGAAATCGTTGGCCGGCAGGGTCGACAGGGTGAAGCGGCTGCGGCCTGCCTTTACCACCAACTTTTGCTCATCGAGCTTGATGTCGATCAGCGCATCGTTCGGCAGGCTTTTGCAGATATCCATCAGCTTGCGTGCAGGAACAGTGATCTCGCCAGGCTCGGCCGGCTCTTCCAGTTGCACGCGGCCAACCAGTTCCACTTCCAGGTCAGTACCGGTCAGCGACAATTGCTGACCCTGTACCACCAGCAGTACGTTGGACAGTACCGGCAAGGTCTGGCGGCGCTCGACGACGCCTGCGACCAGTTGCAGGGGTTTCAACAGGGCTTCGCGTTGAATGGTGAAATGCATGGTCTAGTCCCTTGCCTTTAATAAGCTGCGCTGACGTTCATCAAGTCGTCAGAGTCCGCAGCAGGTTCTTGTAGTCCTCGCGGATATCCGCGTCGGATTCCTTGAGTTCGTTGATCTTGCGGCACGCATGCAACACGGTGGTGTGATCGCGGCCGCCGAATACGTCGCCGATTTCCGGCAGGCTGTGGTTGGTCAGCTCTTTGGACAAGGCCATGGCGACCTGCCGCGGACGGGCTACCGAACGGGAACGACGCTTGGACAACAGATCGGAGATCTTGATCTTGTAGTACTCGGCAACGGTGCGCTGGATGTTATCCACACTCACCAGTTTGTCCTGCAGTGCCAGAAGATCCTTGAGCGACTCGCGAATCAGCTCGATGGTGATGTCGCGGCCCATGAAGTGCGAGTGAGCGATCACCCGCTTCAGGGCGCCTTCGAGTTCGCGCACGTTGGAGCGAATCCGTTGGGCGATAAAGAAAGCAGCATCATGCGGCAGGTCGACCTTGGCCTGATCGGCCTTCTTCATCAGGATCGCTACCCGGGTTTCGAGCTCCGGTGGCTCTACCGCAACGGTCAGGCCCCAGCCGAAACGCGACTTCAGGCGCTCTTCCAACCCTTCGATTTCCTTCGGATAACGGTCGCTGGTCAGAATGACCTGCTGACCGCCTTCGAGCAGGGCGTTGAAGGTGTGGAAAAACTCTTCCTGGGAACGCTCTTTGCGGGCAAAGAACTGAATGTCATCGATCAGCAGCGCATCAACTGAACGGTAGAAGCGCTTGAACTCATTGATTGCATTAAGTTGCAGCGCCTTGACCATGTCGGCGACAAAACGCTCGGAGTGCAGGTACACCACCTTGGCATTCGGATTCTTCTTGAGCAGGTGGTTACCCACAGCGTGCATCAAGTGAGTTTTACCCAGGCCCACGCCGCCGTACAGGAACAACGGGTTGTAGCCATGCTTGGGGTTGTCGGCAACCTGCCAGGCCGCAGCGCGGGCCAGCTGGTTGGACTTACCTTCAACGAAGTTCTCGAAGGTAAAGGTGCGGTTCAGGTAGCTGGTGTGCTTGAGCGCACCCTCAACCTGCACAGTGCGTTGTTCGGTGCGACCGCTTGGCGCCGGGGCGGCATTGGCCTCGCCCATGGAATCGAAGCTGTCTCGCGAAGGCGCGTCCTCGACTTCAACCGTCGCGGCAGGGGCAGCAACAGGAGCTGCGACTGGTTCGTTGACCACCGCCGTTTGCGCCGCCTGGGCCTGGGATGCAGCCACGGCAGCGGCGAGCGGTGCATTGGGCGCGGCGCGCGGTGCCGAACTGCGTCTGCTGCCTATTAATAAGGAAAGCGCAGGTGCAATACCGTTGCCGTGTTCACCCAGCAGCTCGAGCAGACGGCTCAGGTACTTTTCATTGACCCAGTCGAGAACGAAACGGTTGGGCGCATAGACGCGCAACTCGTCGCCTTCGGCTTCGACCTGTAGCGGACGGATCCAGGTGTTGAATTGCTGGGCAGGCAGTTCATCGCGCAGAAGCTCCACGCACTGCTGCCAAAGTTCCACTGACACGGATATCCCCTGAGTTGAAAGCCGGTGAGGCAAAAACAAGCGCCCATTGTACCCAGCGCCAGCGCAGTTATCCACATGCAGGTGCGTCGAGGATGGCGATAAATCAGCAGTTTAGTGACCAAAATGCCGTTCCGGGCATGTGAATAAGCCCTGTGGATAACCGCACCTGAGGTCTTTGCACAACTGGGGGTCGAAATCGGTGGATAACCTGCCTGTGGATAACAGCCCATTTGATCCACAGCTTTTCCGAGGCTACAACACAGTCAGAACACCTCTTCTCGACAAGGTTTCTTTCCTCTGTACATAAGGTATTTAAAGGCCTGTAGCTTGTTATCCACAGAAATTGTCGACATAAGCTTTATAAGATTCACTAAAAAGCTTTAAATAAGTCCTCTCTTTTTTTCTATGTTTAAGTGATCCGTTGCTCGGGGGCTGTCAGGGCAAACCGGGTGAGCCACCGAATGAGGCCGATTTTCCGTCCATAAGGAAAAGCTGGTTGGAAATTGACCTACGGCCCTGCTTTCTCTAGAATCGCCGGTCTCTTAAAACGGGGGCCATTCCGGCCCGTTGTCGACGAACCAGGTAACACGCCATGAAACGTACTTTCCAACCAAGCACCATCAAGCGCGCTCGCACTCACGGTTTCCGTGCCCGTATGGCCACCAAGAACGGTCGTGCCGTTCTGTCGCGTCGCCGTGCCAAAGGCCGTAAGCGCCTGGCAGTTTGATTTTTCGGCACTGGTGGTGAGTCAGGACTTCAGTCGGGAAAAGCGTCTGCTTATTCCCCGACACTTCAAAGCGGTCTTCGACTCCCCAACCGGCAAGGTTCCAGGGAAATGCCTGCTGATCCTTGCTCGCGAGAACGGTCTTGATCATCCCCGCCTGGGGCTAGTGATCGGGAAAAAGAGCGTCAAGCTCTCCGTTCAACGCAATCGCCTGAAACGCCTGATGCGCGATTCGTTTCGCCTGAACCAGCATTCACTTGCCGGTTGGGATATCGTGATCGTCGCGCGCAAAGGGTTGGGCGAGATTGAAAACCCAGAATTGCACCAACATTTTGGCAAGCTCTGGAAGCGCCTTGCACGCAGTCGGCCCGCTCCAGTGGTTAACACCGACTCTGTGGGGGTAGACAGTCAAGATGCGTAAACTGGCGCTCGTTCCGATCCAGTTTTACCGTTATGCCATTAGTCCACTGATGGCCAGTCACTGTCGTTTCTACCCCAGTTGCTCCTGCTACGCGATCGAAGCCATCGAAACACATGGCCTATTGCGCGGTGGGTGGCTTACCGTTCGTCGCCTGGGGCGTTGTCATCCGTGGAATGCCGGTGGTTTTGACCCGGTTCCACCTGCCTCCTCTTCCCGTACTTCTTCGATAGCCGAGTAATCATGGATATTAAACGCACGATCCTGATCGTCGCCCTGGCAATCGTGTCCTACGTCATGGTCCTTAACTGGAACCAGGACTATGGCCAGGCTGCCCTGCCGACTCAGAATACTGCTGCCAGCAACGTTGCCCCGGCCCTGCCGGACACCGCGCAGGCCGGTAACACTGGCGCCAGCGCCGATGTACCGAGCGCCAACGCTGAATCCAGCCCCGCAGAACTTGCCCCGGTAGTGGTCAGCAAGGATCTGATTCGGGTCAAGACTGATGTCCTCGATCTGGCTATCGATCCCCAAGGTGGCGACATCGCCCAGCTGACGCTGCCGAAGTACCCACGCCGTCAGGACCATCCGGACATTCCGTTCCAGTTGTTCGACAACGGTGGTGAGCGTACTTACCTGGCACAGAGCGGCCTGACTGGCGCCAACGGCCCAGATGCCCGTTCGTCTGGTCGTCCGCTGTATGCCGCTGATCAGAAAAGTTATCAACTGGCCGATGGTCAGGAGCAACTGGTCGTCGACCTGAAGTTCAGCGATGCCGGCGTCAACTACATCAAGCGCTTCAGTTTCAAGCGCGGTGAGTACGACCTGACCGTCACCTACCTGATCGACAACCAGAGCGCACAGCCCTGGACCGGTAACCTGTTCGCGCAACTCAAGCGCGACGCCAGCTCGGATCCTTCCTCGAGCACCGCAACCGGTACCGCGACCTACCTCGGTGCAGCCCTGTGGACAAGTTCGGAACCCTACAAAAAGGTGTCGATGAAAGACATCGACAAGGGAAATCTGAAAGAAAATGTTACCGGCGGCTGGGTAGCCTGGCTGCAGCACTACTTTGTAACTGCCTGGATTCCAAACACGTCTGAAAACAACATCGTTCAGACCCGTAAGGACAGCCAAGGCAACTACATCATCGGTTTCACCGGTCCGGCGCTGAACGTTGCCGCTGGCGGTAAAGGCGAAACCAGCACCATGCTGTACGCAGGTCCGAAGATCCAGGAGAAGCTCAAGGAGTTGTCCCCAGGTCTGGAACTGACCGTCGACTACGGCATCCTGTGGTTCATTGCCCAGCCAATCTTCTGGCTGCTGCAACATATCCACAACCTGCTCGGCAACTGGGGCTGGTCGATCATCGTCCTGACCATGCTGATCAAGGCACTGTTCTTCCCGCTGTCGGCTGCCAGCTACCGTTCCATGGCGCGCATGCGTGCCGTTGCACCGAAACTGGCTGCACTGAAAGAACAACATGGCGATGACCGGCAGAAAATGTCGCAAGCCATGATGGAGCTGTACAAGAAAGAGAAGATCAACCCGCTGGGCGGCTGCCTGCCGATCCTGGTGCAGATGCCGGTCTTCCTCTCGCTGTACTGGGTTCTGCTGGAAAGCGTCGAGATGCGTCAGGCGCCATGGATGTTCTGGATCACTGACTTGTCGATCAAGGATCCGTTCTTCATCCTGCCGATCATCATGGGCGCGACCATGTTCATCCAGCAGCAGCTGAACCCGACTCCACCGGATCCGATGCAGGCCAAGGTGATGAAGCTGATGCCGATCATCTTCACCTTCTTCTTCCTGTGGTTCCCGGCAGGTCTGGTGCTGTACTGGGTTGTGAACAACTGCCTGTCGATCGCACAGCAGTGGTACATCACCCGCAGCATCGAAAAGGCTACCAAGAAAGCCGCTGCTTGACGGGTTAGCCAGCTAACCTGTGGATAAACGCCCCCTCGTGGGGCGTTTTGCTATCTGTCGTTTTTGTCGTGAGGCCCTCGAGCATGAACACTGTGCGTGAAACCATTGCCGCCATCGCTACCGCCCAGGGACGTGGGGGCGTGGGGATCGTGCGGCTATCCGGCCCCCTGGCCCAACAAGCCGGGCTGGCCATCTGTGGAAAAGCACTGACACCGCGGCACGCCCATTACGGAGCGTTCCGCGCTGAAGATGGCCTGGTGCTGGATGAAGGCATTGCGCTGTTTTTCCCTGGGCCCAACTCCTTTACCGGGGAAGACGTGCTTGAGCTGCAGGGCCACGGCGGCCCGGTAGTCCTCGATATGTTGCTGCAGCGCTGTGTACAACTGGGTTGCCGCCTGGCGCGCCCGGGTGAATTCAGCGAGCGGGCATTCCTCAACGACAAGCTCGACCTGGCCCAGGCCGAGGCGATCGCCGACCTGATCGAAGCCAGTTCTGCACAAGCTGCACGCAATGCCTTGCGCTCGCTGCAGGGCGAATTTTCCCGCCGTGTGGATAACCTCACCGAGAAGTTGATCAGCCTGCGCATCTACGTGGAAGCTGCGATCGATTTCCCCGAAGAAGAAATCGACTTTCTTGCTGACGGTCACGTGCTGAACATGCTCGATGAGGTGCGCAACAATTTATCCACAGTGCAGCGTGAAGCCGGGCAGGGCGCCTTGCTGCGCGACGGCATGACGGTGGTGATCGCTGGTCGGCCGAATGCCGGCAAGTCGAGCCTGCTTAACGTACTGGCCGGCCGCGAGGCGGCGATTGTCACCGATATCGCCGGCACCACCCGGGACATCCTGCGCGAACATATCCACATCGACGGCATGCCGCTGCACGTTGTCGACACGGCTGGATTGCGCGATACCGATGACCATGTGGAAAAGATCGGCGTGGAACGCGCACTCAAGGCCATCAACGAAGCCGATCGGGTGTTGCTGGTGGTCGATTCCACAGCACCGGAAGCCAGTGATCCGTTTGCCCTGTGGCCGGAATTTCTCGACCTGCGTCCGGATCCGGCCAAGGTTACGCTGATTCGCAACAAGGCAGATTTGAGTGGCGAAGCCGTCGCCATGGAACAGAGTGAAGATGGTCACGTCACCATTACCCTCAGTGCCAAGGACACCGACATGGGGCTTGAGCTGCTGCGCGAGCACCTGAAGGCCTGCATGGGTTATGAACAGACTGCTGAAAGCAGCTTCAGCGCCCGCAGGCGCCACCTGGAGGCATTGCGTCAGGCCGGTGCGCACCTGGAGCACGGACATGCGCAACTGACCCTCGCCGGTGCCGGTGAGCTGCTGGCAGAGGATTTGCGCCAGGCGCAACACGCCCTGGGCGAGATTACCGGTGCATTCAGTTCCGACGATCTGCTCGGACGTATCTTCTCCAGCTTCTGCATCGGCAAGTAAGCGTCCTTATCCACCGTCGGGTCTGCAACGGACCCGACTGCAGCAGCCTTTTTCTCCAATCCCTTCTCCCGGTCAGGACAGCCACAGTGCTCGTGCTGCGCTGACTCCTGCGCGTCTATCCACATTTTGGTGAAATAAGCCCTGTGGAAAACCCACCTTCAGCTCCGTTGATAACTGGCCCTCAAGGCTGAAGATAACTACCCTTGTGGGTAACTGGCCATTTCATCCACAGGCTTAAAGCGCTTATCCAGAACGCTCATCCCCGGTAGGCCACAGGGTTTTGAATCTCTGTACATAAGGTAAATAAAGGCCTGTAGAACCTTATCCACAGAAAGGTGCCTGACTAAGAATAAACATAAAAACAAAGCTTTAATAAATTTCTCTCTTTTAATTTCTATTACCTGCCATTCATCCACAGCCTGGTTAAATTTTGTGCAAAAGGTTCCTTTAGAGGGGGGTAAGTCCCTATACTTGTGCGTTATCCCTATCTATTCCCGAAACAGGCACGAGGTGCGTGGTGGATTTCCCTTCCCGTTTTGAAGTGATCGTCATCGGCGGCGGCCATGCCGGTACCGAGGCTGCGCTTGCGTCTGCACGCATGGGGGTGAAAACCCTGCTGCTGACCCACAACGTGGAAACCCTCGGTCATATGAGTTGCAACCCGGCCATCGGTGGCATCGGCAAGAGCCACCTGGTCAAGGAAATCGATGCGCTCGGCGGTGCCATGGCACTGGCCACTGACAAGAGCGGTATCCAGTTCCGTGTTTTGAACAACCGCAAAGGTCCAGCCGTGCGCGCTACTCGCGCCCAGGCCGACCGCGCCATCTACAAATCGGTGGTGCGCGAGATTCTCGAGAACCAGCCCAACCTGTGGATATTCCAGCAGTCGTGCGACGACCTGATCGTCGAGCAGGACCAGGTACGCGGCGTGGTAACGCAAATGGGTCTGCGTTTTCTCGCTGACTCCGTGGTACTGACCACCGGGACCTTCCTCGGCGGACTTATCCACATCGGTTTGCAGAATTACTCCGGCGGCCGTGCCGGCGATCCGCCGTCGATTGCCCTGGCGCGCCGCCTGCGTGAACTGCCGTTGCGTGTTGGCCGCCTGAAAACCGGTACACCGCCACGCATCGACGGGCGCTCGGTGGATTTCTCGGTGATGACCGAGCAACCGGGCGACACGCCGATCCCGGTGATGTCGTTCATGGGGTCCAAGGAACAACACCCGCGTCAGGTCAGTTGCTGGATTACCCACACCAACGCCCGTACCCACGAGATCATTGCCTCGAACCTCGATCGTTCGCCGATGTACTCCGGGGTGATCGAAGGCATCGGCCCGCGCTACTGCCCGTCGATCGAAGACAAGATCCACCGCTTCGCCGACAAGGAAAGCCATCAGGTGTTCATCGAGCCCGAAGGCCTGAACACCCACGAGCTGTACCCGAACGGCATTTCCACGTCGTTACCGTTCGATGTGCAGTTGCAGATCGTGCGATCGATCCGCGGCATGGAAAACGCCCACATCGTGCGCCCGGGCTACGCCATCGAGTACGACTACTTCGATCCGCGTGACCTCAAGTACAGTCTGGAAACCAAGGTGATTGGCGGCCTGTTCTTTGCCGGCCAGATCAACGGCACCACTGGCTACGAAGAAGCCGGTGCCCAGGGTCTGCTCGCCGGTACCAACGCGGCACTGCGCGCGCAGGGCCGTGAAAGCTGGTGCCCGCGTCGCGACGAAGCGTACATCGGGGTGCTGGTCGACGACCTGATTACCCTGGGGACCCAGGAGCCGTACCGCATGTTCACTTCGCGCGCCGAGTACCGCCTGATCCTGCGTGAAGACAACGCCGACCTGCGCTTGACCGAAAAAGGTCGTGAACTGGGCCTGGTCGATGACCAGCGTTGGGCTGCGTTCAGTGCCAAGCGCGAAAGCATCGCCCTGGAAGAGCAGCGTCTCAAATCCACCTGGGTCCGCCCGGACACCACCCAAGGTCAGGCCATTGCCGAGAAATTCGGCACGCCGTTGAGCCATGAATACAACCTGCTCAACCTGCTGACCCGCCCGGAAATCGACTACGCCGGGTTGATGGAAGTGACCGGCGGCGCCGAGATCGACCCGCAAGTGGCCGAGCAGGTCGAGATCAAAACCAAATACGCCGGTTACATCGACCGGCAACAGGAAGAAATCGCCCGGCTGCGCGCCAGCGAAGACACCCGCCTGCCCGACGATATCGATTACAGCGGTATTTCCGGGCTGTCCAAGGAAATCCAGAGCAAACTCGGCCAGACCCGGCCCGAGACCCTGGGCCAGGCTTCGCGTATCCCCGGTGTGACCCCGGCGGCGATTTCCCTGTTGCTGATTCATCTGAAAAAACGCGGCGCAGGCCGCGAGTTGGAGCAAAGCGCTTGAGTTCTCAGGTCACCCCTCAACATGCCGAAGAGTTGTCCACAGGCGCCCGCCAGCTCGGTGTCGAGCTGAGCGAGGCCCAGCATGCACAACTGCTGGCCTACCTGGCCTTGCTGATCAAGTGGAACAAGGCCTACAACCTGACCGCCGTGCGCAATCCGGACGAGATGGTGTCCCGCCACTTGCTCGACAGCCTCAGCGTCATGCCGTTTATCCACAGCGAGCGCTGGCTGGATGTCGGCAGCGGCGGTGGCATGCCGGGTATTCCTTTGGCTATCCTGCATCCGGACAAGCAAGTCACGGTGCTCGACAGCAACGGCAAGAAAACTCGCTTCCTGACCCAGGTAAAGCTTGAGCTCAAACTGGATAACCTCACAGTTATCCACAAGCGGGTCGAGGAGTTCCAGCCGGAGCTGCCTTTCACCGGAATTGTTTCCCGTGCTTTCAGCAGCATGGAGAACTTCACCAACTGGACGCGCCACCTCGGTGACGCCCAGACGCAGTGGCTGGCAATGAAAGGGCTGCATCCTGCCGATGAGCTGGTAGCATTGCCGGCAGATTTCAGAGTGGATAGCGAGCAGGCCTTGACCGTTCCGGGTTGCCAAGGCCAACGCCATCTGCTGATACTGCGCCGCACGGCATGACTGGGAACACAAGCAAGAATGGCTAAGGTATTCGCAATCGCGAACCAGAAAGGTGGTGTGGGCAAAACCACCACCTGTATCAATCTCGCAGCATCGCTGGTGGCAACCAAGCGCCGCGTGCTGCTGATCGATCTCGATCCACAGGGCAACGCCACCATGGGTAGCGGTGTGGATAAACACGTCCTGGAACATTCGGTCTATGACCTGTTGATCGGTGAATGCGACCTGGCCCAGGCCATGCACTTCTCCGAGCACGGCGGCTATCAGTTGCTGCCGGCCAACCGCGACCTGACCGCCGCCGAAGTGGTCCTGCTGGAAATGCAGATGAAGGAGAGCCGCCTGCGCACCGCGCTGGCGCCGATCCGCGAGAATTACGACTACATCCTGATCGACTGCCCGCCGTCGCTGTCGATGCTGACGCTCAACGCCCTGGTCGCCGCCGATGGCGTGATCATTCCGATGCAATGTGAATACTTTGCCCTGGAAGGTTTGAGCGACCTTGTGGATAACATCAAGCGGATCGGCGAGCGGTTGAACCCGCAGCTCAAGGTCGAAGGCCTGCTGCGGACCATGTACGACCCGCGCCTGAGCCTGATCAACGATGTTTCCGCACAGCTCAAGGAACACTTCGGCGACCAGCTGTACGACACCGTGATTCCACGCAACATCCGCCTGGCCGAGGCCCCGAGCTTCGGCATGCCGGCCCTGGCCTACGACAAGCAATCGCGTGGCGCCCTGGCGTACCTGGCCCTGGCCGGGGAACTGGTTCGTCGCCAACGTCGTCAAACCCGCACTGCACAGACAACTTAAGGAATCCGCATGGCCGTTAAGAAACGGGGTCTCGGACGTGGGTTGGATGCACTGCTCAGTGGTCCGACCGTCAGCGCGCTCGAAGAGCAGGCTGTCCAGGTCGACCAAAAGGAACTGCAACACCTGCCGCTCGATCTGATCCAGCGCGGCAAGTACCAGCCGCGCCGGGACATGGACCCGCAGGCACTGGAAGAACTCGCCCACTCGATCAAGAGCCAGGGCGTGATGCAGCCGATCGTGGTGCGCCCGATCGCTGACAACCGCTACGAGATCATCGCCGGTGAGCGCCGCTGGCGTGCCAGCCAGCAGGCCGGCATGGACACTATCCCGGCCATGGTTCGCGATGTACCCGATGAAGCGGCCATCGCCATGGCCCTGATCGAGAACATCCAGCGCGAAGACCTCAACCCGGTGGAAGAGGCCATTGCCCTGCAGCGTCTGCAGCAGGAGTTCCAGCTGACCCAGCAACAGGTCGCCGACGCTGTGGGCAAGTCGCGGGTAACCGTGGCCAACCTGCTGCGCCTGATCTCGTTGCCGGAAGTGATCAAGACCATGTTGTCCCACGGCGACCTGGAGATGGGTCACGCCCGGGCATTGCTCGGATTGCCGGATGAACAGCAGGTCGACGGGGCGCGTCACGTTGTCGCACGTGGCCTGACCGTGCGCCAGACCGAGGCACTGGTACGCCAGTGGCTCAACGGCAAACCCGAGCCTGCGGAACCTGCCAAGCCGGACCCGGACATCACCCGCCTTGAACAGCGTTTGGCAGAGCGTCTGGGCTCTGCCGTACAGATCCGCCACGGCAACAAGGGCAAAGGCCAGTTAGTTATCCGTTACAACTCACTAGATGAGTTGCAAGGTGTCCTTGCTCACATCCGCTGAAACAATTCCTTTTGTAGCGCGTAGTCGGAAATCACTACCCGGCAGTTGAATAGGGGTTAAACCGCCCCTATACTCTGCGCGCATTTTGTCGGCACAAATTATGCCAAGTCATAGCTGACTGGTTGGTCGACTTTCGAGGAGCAGTTGTGATGGAAACCCGCACGCCAAACCGCTTGCCTTTCCATCGCTGGGCGGTTTTTCCGGTACTGTTGGCTCAATGTGTCGTGTTTCTGCTGGCAACTTTGGCGTTGTGGCAGTGGCACGGGGCGGTCAGTGGATATTCGGCACTCTGCGGAGGGCTGATTGCCTGGCTGCCGAATGTGTATTTCGCCTGGAAGGCTTTTCGTTACACGGGAGCCAGGGCAGCGCAGGCCATCGTCAAGTCGTTTTACGCGGGCGAGGCAGGCAAATTGATTTTGACGGCAGTGCTTTTTGCACTGACGTTCGCAGGAGTGAAGCCATTGGCGCCGTTAGCAGTCTTCGGTGTCTTTCTGCTGACCCAGTTGGTCAGCTGGTTCGCGCCCCTGCTGATGAATATAAGACTTTCGAGACCTTAGGGCGTTTGAGGCAACCATGGCAGCAGAAACCGCTTCGGGCTATATCCAGCACCACTTGCAGAACCTGACCTTCGGTCAACTACCAGACGGCGGTTGGGGCTTTGCCCATTCCGCAGCAGAAGCCAAGGCAATGGGCTTCTGGGCTTTCCACCTGGACACCCTGGGTTGGTCGGTCGCACTGGGTCTGCTTTTCGTATTCCTGTTCCGCATGGCAGCCAAGAAGGCGACTTCCGGCCAGCCTGGCGGCCTGCAGAACTTCGTAGAAGTGCTGGTTGAGTTCGTCGACGGCAGCGTCAAGGACAGCTTCCACGGCCGCAGCCCGGTGATCGCCCCACTGGCGCTGACCATTTTCGTCTGGGTCTTCCTGATGAACGCCATCGACCTGATCCCGGTCGACTGGATTCCTCAGCTGGCCATCCTGATCTCCGGTGATCCGCACATTCCGTTCCGTGCCGTTTCGACCACCGACCCGAACGCGACCCTGGCCATGGCCTTCAGCGTGTTCGCCCTGATCATTTTCTACAGCATCAAGGTCAAGGGTATCGGCGGTTTCCTCGGCGAACTGACCCTGCACCCGTTCGGCAGCAAGAACATCTTCGTTCAGATCCTGCTGATTCCGGTCAACTTCCTGCTCGAATTCGTCACCCTGATTGCCAAGCCAATCTCGCTGGCCCTGCGTCTGTTCGGCAACATGTACGCCGGCGAACTGGTGTTCATCCTGATTGCCGTGATGTTCGGCAGCGGTCTGCTCTGGCTCAGCGGCCTGGGCGTGGTGCTGCAATGGGCGTGGGCTGTGTTCCACATCCTGATCATCACCCTGCAAGCGTTCATCTTCATGATGCTTACCATCGTCTACCTGTCGATGGCTCACGAAGATAACCATTAAGACCGCCTGGCGTGTCTGATGACCCTTGTGCCGGTACGGGGAAGGGTCGAAAAAGTCCGCAAGGGCAGCTGTACCAAACGATTTTGTTTTACCGCTTCAAACTAAAAAACCTAACCAATACGACGTAAAAGTCGGGAGGAAAGATGGAAACTGTAGTTGGTCTTACCGCTATCGCTGTTGCTCTGCTGATCGGCCTGGGTGCTCTGGGTACCGCCATTGGTTTCGGCCTGCTGGGCGGCAAGTTCCTGGAAGGCGCTGCTCGTCAGCCAGAGATGGTTCCAATGCTGCAAGTTAAAATGTTCATCGTTGCCGGTCTGCTCGACGCCGTAACCATGATCGGTGTTGGTATCGCTCTGTTCTTCACCTTCGCTAATCCCTTCGTTGGTCAAATCGCCGGCTAATCACTCGAATTCTCGAGTGGTTTGGTGTGATGGACAAAGAACGAGCGAGGTGTTGGCGTGAACATTAATGCAACCCTGATTGGTCAGTCCGTTGCGTTCTTCATTTTTGTGCTGTTCTGCATGAAGTTCGTGTGGCCTCCGGTCATCGCGGCATTGCAAGAACGTCAGAAGAAGATCGCGGATGGACTGGACGCTGCCAACCGAGCAGCTCGCGACCTGGAGTTGGCCCAAGACAAAGCGGGTCAGCAACTGCGCGAAGCAAAAGCTCAGGCAGCCGAAATCATTGAGCAAGCCAAGAAGCGCGGTGCTCAGATCGTCGAGGAAGCCCGTGATCAGGCCCGCGTCGAAGCTGACCGTGTGAAGGCTCAGGCTCAGGCCGAGATCGAACAGGAAATTAACGGTGTCAAAGACGCCCTGCGTGCCCAAGTGGGTCTGCTGGCTGTCGGCGGTGCTGAAAAGATCCTTGGCGCCACAATCGATCAAAACGCGCATGCGGAGCTGGTTAATAAACTGGCCGCTGAAATTTAAGCGAGGGCGATCATGGCAGAACTGACCACGTTGGCCCGACCTTACGCTAAGGCGGCCTTTGAGCACGCCCAGGCCCATCAGCAACTGGCCAATTGGTCAGCCATGCTCGGCCTGGCTGCTGCAGTGTCGGAAGACGACACGATGCAGCGCCTGCTCAAGGCCCCGCGACTGACGAGCGCAGAAAAGGCCGCCGCGTTTATTGACGTGTGCGGTGACAAGTTCGATGCACAGGCACAGAATTTCATTCATGTTGCCGCGGAAAACGACCGTCTCCAGCTGTTGCCGGAGATTTCGGCTTTGTTCGACCAGTACAAGGCTGAACAAGAGAAATCCGTGGACGTGGAAGTCACCAGTGCTTTTGCGTTGAACCAAGAACAGCAAGACAAACTCGCCAAGGTTCTCAGTGCACGGCTCAGCCGGGAAGTGCGCCTGCATGCGACGGAGGACGCCTCCCTTATCGGTGGTGTCGTGATCCGCGCCGGCGACCTGGTAATCGATGGCTCGGTTCGCGGCAAAATCGCGAAACTGGCCGAAGCATTGAAATCTTGAGTTTGAAGGGGCAGCAGAGCAATGCAGCAACTCAATCCTTCCGAAATTAGTGAAATCATCAAGGGTCGCATCGAGAAACTCGACGTGACCTCCCAAGCCCGCAACGAGGGTACCGTCGTCAGCGTTTCTGACGGTATCGTGCGGATTCACGGTCTGGCCGACGTCATGTACGGCGAAATGATCGAGTTTCCAGGTGGCGTGTTCGGTATGGCCCTCAACCTGGAGCAAGACTCCGTTGGTGCGGTAATCCTGGGCGCCTACGACACCCTCGCTGAAGGCATGAGCGCCAAGTGCACCGGCCGCATCCTCGAAGTTCCAGTTGGTAAGGAACTGCTGGGTCGCGTAGTCGACGCACTGGGTAACCCAATCGACGGCAAAGGCCCACTGGGCAACACCGAGACCGACGCGGTCGAGAAAGTTGCTCCGGGCGTGATCTGGCGTAAGTCGGTAGACCAGCCTGTACAGACTGGCTACAAATCTGTCGACGCCATGATCCCGGTCGGCCGTGGCCAGCGTGAGCTGATCATCGGTGACCGTCAGATCGGTAAGACCGCCATGGCGATCGACGCCATCATCAACCAGAAAGACTCCGGTATTTTCTGTGTTTATGTTGCTGTCGGCCAGAAGCGTTCCACCGTTGCCAACATCGTTCGCAAGCTGGAAGAAAACGGCGCCCTGGCCAACACCATCGTGGTCGTTGCCAGCGCTTCGGAATCCGCCGCACTGCAATTCCTGGCGCCATACGCCGGTTGCACCATGGGCGAGTTCTTCCGTGACCGCGGTGAAGACGCGCTGATCGTATACGATGACCTGTCCAAGCAGGCCGTTGCCTACCGTCAGATCTCCCTGCTGCTGCGCCGTCCACCAGGACGTGAAGCGTACCCAGGTGACGTGTTCTATCTCCACTCCCGTCTGCTGGAGCGTGCATCGCGCGTTTCCGAAGAGTACGTCGAGAAGTTCACCAACGGTGCTGTAACTGGCAAGACCGGTTCCCTGACCGCACTGCCGATCATCGAAACCCAGGCTGGCGACGTTTCCGCGTTCGTTCCGACCAACGTGATTTCCATCACCGACGGTCAGATCTTCCTGGAATCGGCCATGTTCAACTCGGGCATCCGCCCTGCAGTGAACGCCGGTGTTTCGGTATCCCGTGTGGGTGGTGCCGCTCAGACCAAGATCATCAAGAAGCTCTCCGGTGGTATCCGTACCGCTCTGGCTCAGTACCGTGAACTGGCGGCATTCGCCCAGTTCGCTTCTGACCTGGACGAAGCCACCCGTAAGCAACTCGAGCACGGTCAACGTGTTACCGAGCTGATGAAGCAGAAGCAATACGCTCCAATGTCCATCGCGGACATGGCGCTGTCGCTGTATGCCGCTGAGCGTGGGTTCCTGACCGACGTTGAAATCGCCAAGATCGGTAGCTTCGAACAAGCGCTGATCGCTTACTTCAACCGTGATCACGCCGAACTGATGGCGAAGATCAACGTGAAGGGTGACTTCAACGACGAAATCGACGCTGGCATCAAAGCCGGTATCGAGAAGTTCAAGGCCACCCAAACCTGGTAAGCCGCAGCGGGGGCTTTGCGGCCCCCGCTTGCTAACCTGATAGGTGTTACATGGCAGGCGCAAAAGAGATTCGCAGTAAGATTGCGAGCATCAAAAGCACGCAAAAAATTACCAGCGCCATGGAAAAAGTGGCGGTCAGTAAAATGCGCAAGGCACAAATGCGCATGGCTGCTAGCCGTCCTTACGCGGAGCGTATCCGCCAGGTTATCGGTCATCTGGCCAACGCCAACCCGGAATACCGCCACCCCTTCATGATCGAACGCGAAGTAAAGCGCGTCGGTTATGTCGTCGTGAGCAGTGACCGTGGTTTGTGCGGTGGCTTGAACACCAACCTGTTCAAGGCCCTGGTCAAGGACATGGCGGTCAACCGCGAGCAAGGTATCGAGATCGATCTTTGCGTGGTTGGCAGCAAGGGTGCGGCGTTTTTCCGCAGCTTCGGCGGTAACGTCGTTGCCGCGATCAGCCACCTGGGCGAAGAGCCGTCGATCAACGATCTGATCGGCAGCGTCAAGGTCATGCTGGACGCTTACCTGGATGGTCGTATCGACCGTCTGTCCGTGGTATCGAACAAGTTCATCAATACCATGACGCAAGCCCCAACGGTCGAGCAGTTGATTCCGTTGGTTGCAACCCCGGATCAAGAACTCAAGCACCACTGGGACTACCTCTACGAACCTGACGCCAAAGAGCTGCTGGACGGCCTGATGGTGCGTTACGTGGAGTCGCAGGTCTACCAGGCGGTGGTCGAGAACAATGCAGCTGAACAAGCTGCCCGGATGATCGCGATGAAGAACGCCACCGACAACGCCGGTGACCTGATCAGCGAATTGCAGCTGATCTACAACAAGGCGCGTCAGGCTGCGATCACCCAAGAGATCTCGGAAATCGTCGGCGGCGCTGCCGCGGTTTAACGGTTCAAATATTCAGAGGATCCAGCTATGAGTAGCGGACGTATCGTTCAAATCATCGGCGCCGTCATCGACGTGGAATTCCCACGTGACAGCGTTCCGAGTGTATATAACGCACTGAAAGTTCAGGGCGCGGAAACCACCCTGGAAGTTCAGCAGCAGCTGGGCGACGGCGTGGTCCGTACCATTGCGATGGGCTCGACCGAAGGCTTGAAGCGCGGTCTGGACGTTGCAGACACCGGCGCAGCCATCTCCGTACCGGTCGGTAAAGCGACCCTGGGCCGGATCATGGACGTCCTGGGTAACCCGATCGACGAAGCTGGCCCGATTGGTGAAGAAGAGCGCTGGGGTATCCACCGCGACGCTCCTTCGTTCGCTGACCAGGCAGGCGGCAACGACCTGCTGGAAACCGGCATCAAGGTTATCGACCTGGTTTGCCCGTTTGCCAAGGGTGGTAAAGTCGGTCTGTTCGGTGGTGCCGGTGTAGGCAAAACCGTAAACATGATGGAACTGATCCGTAACATCGCCATCGAGCACAGCGGTTATTCCGTGTTCGCCGGTGTGGGTGAGCGTACTCGTGAGGGTAACGACTTCTACCACGAGATGAAGGATTCCAACGTACTGGACAAGGTTGCTCTGGTATACGGCCAAATGAACGAGCCACCAGGAAACCGTCTGCGCGTAGCGCTGACCGGCCTGACCATGGCTGAGAAGTTCCGTGACGAAGGTAACGACGTTCTGCTGTTCGTCGACAACATCTATCGTTACACCCTGGCCGGTACCGAAGTATCCGCACTGCTGGGCCGTATGCCTTCGGCAGTAGGTTACCAGCCGACCCTGGCTGAAGAGATGGGCGTTCTGCAAGAGCGTATCACTTCGACCAAGGAAGGTTCGATCACCTCGATCCAGGCCGTATACGTACCTGCGGACGACCTGACCGACCCGTCGCCAGCGACCACCTTCGCCCACTTGGACGCTACCGTCGTACTGTCCCGTGACATCGCCTCCCTGGGTATCTACCCAGCGGTCGATCCACTGGACTCGACTTCGCGCCAGCTGGACCCGAACGTGATCGGCAACGAGCACTACGACACCGCTCGTGGCGTTCAGTATGTTCTGCAGCGCTACAAAGAGCTGAAGGACATCATCGCCATTCTGGGTATGGACGAACTGTCCGAAACCGACAAGCAGCTGGTATCGCGCGCTCGTAAGATCCAGCGCTTCCTGTCCCAGCCGTTCTTCGTGGCCGAAGTCTTCACCGGTTCTCCAGGTAAATACGTTTCCCTGAAAGACACCATTGCAGGCTTCAGCGGCATCCTCAAAGGTGACTACGACCACCTGCCAGAACAAGCGTTCTACATGGTCGGCAGCATCGAAGAAGCCGTCGAGAAAGCCAAGAAACTGTAATCCCGGCGCCCCGCAAGGGGCGCTAATCAGGTTGAGGCAAGCAGATGGCTATGACAGTCCATTGCGATATCGTCAGCGCGGAAGGGGAAATTTTCTCCGGTCTGGTCGAGATGGTGATTGCGCACGGCAACCTGGGTGATCTTGGTATCGCTCCAGGCCACGCCCCGCTGATCACTAATCTGAAGCCAGGTCCGATCACGCTGACCAAGCAGGGTGGCGCCCAAGAGGTGTTCTACATCTCTGGTGGTTTCCTCGAGGTCCAGCCGAACATGGTCAAGGTGCTTGCCGATACTGTGCAACGTGCTGCAGACCTGGACGAGGCTCAGGCTCAGGAAGCCCTCAAGGCTGCCGAGAACGCCCTGAATCTGAAAGGCGCGGATTTCGACTACGGCGCCGCCGCCGCACGTCTGGCCGAGGCCGCAGCCCAGCTGCGTACCGTCCAGCAAATGCGCAAAGGCAAGTAATCTGGCGCTCGCCGATCACTTCCGTTGCGATTGAGTTAAAGGGTAGCCTCGGCTACCCTTTTTCTTTTTCCGAATGTCTTCTACTGGTCACAGCGCTGACCTTCCAGGATTGGTAGCCAGTCAATGTCTCTCGATATCGTTATTCTTGCCGCCGGCCAAGGCACCCGCATGCGCTCGGCGCTGCCCAAGGTACTGCACCCGGTCGCCGGCGACTCCATGCTCGGCCATGTTATCCACAGCGCCCGCCAGCTTCAGCCGCAGGGCATTCATGTGGTGATCGGGCACGGTGCGGAGCTGGTACGTGAACGACTGGCCGCCGATGACCTGAACTTCGTCCTGCAGGACAAGCAGCTGGGTACCGGTCATGCCGTGGCCCAGGCTCTGCCGGCGCTGGGTGCCGATACCGTATTGATCCTCTACGGCGATGTCCCGCTGATCGAAGTCGACACCCTCAAGCGTCTGCTGGCCAAGGTCACTGCGCAACAGCTCGGCCTGCTGACCGTGACCCTCGACGATCCAACCGGTTACGGCCGCATCGTTCGTGATGCCCAGGGCCAGGTGGCGGCCATCGTCGAGCACAAGGATGCCAGTGACGCGCAGAAAGCCATCCAGGAAGGCAACACCGGTATCCTCGCGGTCCCGGGCGCGCGCCTGGCTGACTGGCTGGGCCGTTTGTCCAACAACAATGCCCAGGGCGAGTACTACCTCACTGACGTGATCGCCATGGCCGTGGCCGATGGCCTGGTGGTCGCTACCGAGCAGCCGCTGGACCCGATGGAAGTGCAGGGCGCCAATGACCGTCGCCAGCTGGCCGAGCTCGAGCGTCACTACCAGCTGCGCGAAGGCCGCCGCCTGATGGCCCAGGGTGTGACCCTGCGTGATCCGGCGCGCTTCGATGTGCGTGGCGAGGTGACCGTTGGTCGCGACGTACTCATCGATATCAACGTGATCCTCGAAGGCCGCGTGGTCATTGAAGACGAGGTGGTCATCGGCCCGAACTGCGTGATCAAGAACAGCACCTTGCGCAAAGGCGTGGTGGTCAAGGCAAACAGCCATCTGGAAGGCGCGATCATGGGCGAAGGCAGCGATGCCGGCCCGTTTGCCCGCCTGCGCCCTGGCAGTGTGCTCGAGGCTCGCGCCCATGTGGGTAACTTTGTCGAGCTGAAGAACGCCCACCTCGGTGAAGGTGCCAAAGCTGGCCACCTGACCTACCTGGGCGATGCCGAAGTCGGTGCGCGTACCAACATCGGTGCCGGCACCATCACTTGCAACTACGATGGCGCCAACAAGTTCAAGACGGTACTCGGCGAGGACGTGTTCATCGGCTCGAACAACTCCCTGGTCGCGCCTGTGGATATCCTCGACGGCGCCACCACCGCAGCCGGTTCGACCATCACCCAGAACGTCGAAGCGGCGCAGTTGGCCGTTGGTCGGGCGCGCCAACGCAATATCGATGGCTGGAAGCGGCCAGAGAAGCTCAACAAGAGCTGAGTTACCCACAGCTGAGCAAAGGGCCGACTGGATTGTGCATAAGTCGGCCTTTTTTCATTTTGTGGATAAATACCCGATGTGGATCGAGTTATTCACAGCACGTTTTTTACGCCACTGTCCTTGACGTACAAGCCGCTATAGGTTTTGATTGGCATCACTAACTTTCGAAACGAAACTTAAAGACGCCATGTCGAAACGTAACACCCCCCAACGACGCCATAACATCCTGGCTTTGCTCAATGAGCAGGGCGAGGTGAGCGTCGACGCCCTGGCCAAGCGTTTCGAAACCTCGGAAGTGACCATTCGCAAGGACCTGGCGGCGCTCGAAGCCAATGGCCTGTTGTTGCGCCGCTATGGTGGTGCCGTCACCCTGCCGCAGGAACTGTTCACCGATCAGGGCCAGCCAGTCTCCCTCTATAAGCAGGCCATCGCCAAGGCTGCTGTGGGACGTATCCGCGAACACGCACGAATCATCATCGACAGTGGCAGCACCACCGCCGCGATGATCCCGGAGCTGGGTCATCAACCCGGCCTGGTGGTCATGACCAACTCGTTGAATGTGGCGCGTGCCCTCAGCGAGCTGGAGCACGAGCCGGTGCTGTTGATGACCGGCGGTACTTGGGACCCGCATTCGGAATCGTTCCAGGGCCAGGTGGCCGAGCAGGTACTACGCTCATACGACTTCGACCAACTGTTCATTGGCGCCGATGGCATCGACCTGGCGCGCGGCACCACCACGTTCAACGAACTGCTGGGCCTGAGCCGGGTGATGGCTGACGTCGCCCGGGAAGTGATCGTCATGGTCGAGTCCGACAAGGTCGGGCGCAAGATCCCCAACCTTGAGCTGCCTTGGGGCAGCGTCAACACCCTTATTACTGATGATCGCCTGCCCACCGAGGCACGCGAACAGATTGAAGCCCGCGGCATCAACGTGATTTGCGCCGCTATCTCTCAGGAGCATAACTAATGTGTGGAATCGTTGGTGCCGTCGCCGAACGTAACATCACAACCATTCTGATCGAAGGCCTCAAGCGCCTCGAGTACCGCGGCTATGACAGCGCCGGTCTGGCTGTCTTCACCCAGCAGGGCAACCTCGAGCGCCGCCGCCGTATCGGCAAGGTCAGCGAGCTGGAAGCTGCCGTCGCAGCTGAACCACTGGCCGGCAACCTGGGCATCGCCCACACCCGTTGGGCCACCCATGGTGCGCCAACCGAGCACAATGCCCACCCGCATTTTTCCGGTCACGAACTGGCAGTGGTGCACAACGGCATCATCGAGAACCACGAAGAACTGCGTGAGAAGCTCAAGGGCCTGGGTTATAGCTTCAGTTCCGAGACCGACACCGAAGTGATCGTCCATTTGCTGGATCACACCCTGAAAACCTTGCCGGACCTGGCCGATGCTCTCAAGGCTGCGGTCAAGCAACTGCACGGCGCCTATGGCCTGGCCGTGATCAGCGCCAAACAGCCTGATCGTCTGCTGGCCGCTCGCAGCGGTAGCCCGCTGGTTATCGGCCTGGGCCATGGCGAGAACTTCCTGGCCTCGGACCAATTGGCCCTGCGTCAGGTCACTGACCGCTTCATGTACCTGGAAGAGGGCGACATCGCCGAAATCCGCCGCGACCAGGTCACTATCTGGGACGTAGCCGGTACTCAGGTCCAGCGCGAAACCGTGCAGTACCATGAAGGTGCCGAAGCCGCTGACAAGGGCGCCTATCGCCACTTCATGCTCAAGGAAATCCACGAGCAGCCTACCGTGGTGCAACGCACCCTGGAAGGCCGCCTGGGCAAGGACCACGTCATGGTTCAGGCCTTCGGCCCGCAAGCTGCCGAGTTGTTCGCCAAGGTGCGCAATGTGCAGATCGTTGCCTGCGGCACCAGCTATCACGCCGGCATGGTTGCCCGTTACTGGCTGGAGAGCCTGGCCGGTATTCCTTGCCAGGTCGAAGTCGCCAGCGAGTTCCGCTACCGCAAGGTGGTGGTGCAGCCCGATACCCTGTTCGTCTCGATCTCCCAGTCGGGTGAAACCGCCGACACCCTGGCAGCCCTGCGTAACGCCAAGGAACTGGGCTTCCTCGGCAGCCTGGCGATCTGCAACGTCGGCATCAGCTCGCTGGTACGCGAGTCGGACCTGACCCTGCTGACCCAGGCCGGCCCGGAAATCGGCGTGGCCTCGACCAAGGCCTTCACCACCCAGCTGGTATCGCTGATGCTGCTGACCCTGTCCCTGGGCCAGGTGCGCGGCACCTTGGCCGCTGGTGTCGAGGCCGAGCTGGTCGAAGAGCTGCGTCGCCTGCCGACTCGCCTGGGCGAAGCCCTGGCCATGGACGCGATTGTCGAGAAGACCGCCGAGCTGTTCGCCGACAAGCACCACACCCTGTTCCTCGGTCGTGGCGCGCAGTTCCCGGTGGCGATGGAAGGTGCTCTGAAACTCAAAGAGATTTCCTACATTCACGCCGAAGCGTACCCAGCCGGCGAGCTCAAGCACGGCCCGCTGGCGCTGGTCGACAGCGACATGCCAGTGGTCACTGTGGCGCCGAACAACGAGCTGCTGGAAAAGCTCAAGTCCAACCTGCAGGAAGTCCGCGCCCGCGGTGGCGAGCTGATCGTCTTCGCCGACGAAGCTGCCGGCATGAGCAACGGCGAAGGTATTCACGTGATCGCTGTGCCGCACATCATCGATGCCCTGGCGCCGATCCTCTACACCATCCCGCTGCAACTGCTGTCGTACTACGTGGCGGTGCTCAAGGGTACCGACGTCGACCAGCCGCGCAACTTGGCGAAATCGGTGACTGTCGAGTAACGATCGCGGTTGTTAAGCCCAGAACCCCCGATTTTCGGGGGTTTTGTGTTTTTGTCGGTTTGTCCGGCAAGCAGGCCCATTAGCTGGCCTGGATCAATAGTCCAGGCGCGTGCTTGGCATAGTGTGATCAGTCCATGTTTCTTTTTCACGGACGAAAAGCTATGCAGACTCTGGAGCGAAAGCTAGATATCCAGCCCCTGTCGCGGGCGGACATGACCATCGAACTCAACGGCCAGGCAGTCGCTGTCGCCGCCGGTGAAACCGTGCTCAGCGTGCTCAACGCCGTGGGCCTGCGCCAGGTAGCGCGCAACGATCACGATCAACTGACCGGCGCCTTCTGCGGCATGGGCGTCTGCCATTGCTGCCTGGTGTCGATCAACGGTCGGCCCAAGCGCCGCGCCTGCCAGACCGTGGTGCAACCCGGCATGCGGGTCGAAACCGGGACCAACCGCTTTGCCGGGCAGGAGGCACCATGAGCCTGCGTCCAGTGATTGTCGGCGGTGGTTCGGCGGGTATGGCGGCGGCGATCGAGCTGGCCAAGCACGGTGTCTCCAGCCTGTTGTTCGATGAAGCCTCGCGCCCGGGTGGCGTGGTGTTTCGCGGGCCGCTGCGCAGTGGCGTCGACCTGGGTTACCTGGGCGCCCGCTACAGCAAGGCGCTGAAGAAACTGCACAAGGATTTTGCCGCGTGCGCCGATCGCATCGACCTGCGCCTGAATAGCCGTGTGGTCGGTGGTGACGAGCAGCGTCTAATGGTGCTCGACGCCGAAGAAACCCTGCACGAAATCGATTATTCCCACCTGTTGCTGTCGGCCGGTTGCCACGAGCGCAACGTACCCTTCGCTGGCTGGACCTTGCCTGGCGTCATGCTGCTCGGCGGGCTGCAACTGCAGATCAAGAGCGGCGTGGTCAAACCCCTGGGCAGTACGCTGATCGCTGGTACCGGGCCGTTGTTGCCGCTGGTGGCCTGCCAGCTGCACGCGGCCGGGGCGAAAGTCGCCGGCGTCTATGAAGCCTGCCCGTTCAGCAAGATCGCCCGCGAAAGCCTGGCGCTGATGAACAAGCCGCAGCTGTTCCTCGATGGCCTGAGCATGCTCGGCTACATGAAGCTCAATGGCATCCCCATGTACTACGGCTGGGGCGTGGTTGAAGCCAAGGGCGAGGGCGAGCTGGCTGAAGTGACCGTGGCACCCTACGGCGACGACTGGCAACCGGACCTCTCCCGCGCCCAGCGCGAACCGGCGCAAACCCTGGCGGTGGGCTATGGGTTTATCCCGCGCACGCAGCTTAGCCAGCAACTGGGCCTGGACCACGGCTTCAACGAAGACGGCTACCTGCGTCCGGAAAGCAACGTCTGGCAGCAAAGCAGCCAGCCTCACATCCATCTGGCCGGCGACATGGGCGGTATCCGTGGCGGCGAAGCGGCGATGCTCACCGGGCGCATTGCCGCCGTTTCGATCCTGCTCCAGCGTCAAGTGCTCAACGCTGAAGAGGCCATCGAGCTGCGCGAGAAATACCTTGGCCAGTTGGCGGCGATCAAGCGCTTTCGCGCTGGCGTAGAGCGCTACACCCACCGCGGTACCAAGCAGCTCGACCTGCCGCAGCCGGACACGGTGATCTGCCGTTGCGAGCATGTGACCCGCAGCGACATTGACCGGGCCCTGGAGCAGGGTGTCGAAGACATGGCCGGGCTGAAGATGCGCACCCGGGTGAGCATGGGCGACTGCCAGGGGCGCATGTGTGTCGGCTACTGCAGCGATCGCCTGCGCGAAGCCACCGGGCGCGCCGACGTTGGCTGGCTGCGGCCGCGTTTCCCGATCGATCCGATTCCCTTCTCTGCATTCCAGCAACTCGGCACGGAAGCCTGAAGCATGAACAGAACCTATGATGTGGTCATCGCCGGTGGCGGTGTGATCGGTGCGTCCTGCGCCTACCAGCTGTCCAAACGCAAGAACCTGAAAATCGCCCTGATCGACGCCAAGCGCCCGGGCAACGCCACCCGCGCCTCGGCGGGCGGCCTGTGGGCCATCGGTGAGTCGGTGGGCCTGGGCTGCGGGGTGATCTTCTTTCGCATGATGTCGGCCAAGCACAAGCGCGAGGCCCATGGTGCGGCGGTGGCAGTGGATTCGAGCACGCCGCATATCCTGCCGCAGTCGTTCTTCGACTTTGCCTTGCAGTCCAACGCACTTTATCCACAGCTGCACCGCGAGCTGATCGACCGTCACGGTATGGACTTCAAGTTCGAGCGCACCGGCCTCAAGTATGTGATCTACGACGATGAAGACCGTCTGTACGCTGAGCACATTGTCGCGCAGATTCCGCACCTGGCCGACCAGGTGCGCTGGCTCGACCGCGACGCCCTGCGCCAGGCGGAGCCTGCGGTCAGCCATCAGGCCCATGGCGCCCTGGAGTTTCTCTGCGATCATCAGGTCAGCCCGTTCCGCCTGGCCGATTCCTATATGGAAGCGGCGCGCCAGAACGGTGTCGACCTGTTCCACAACACCAACATCACCGGTGTGCTGCATCAGGGCTCGCGGGTCAGCGGTGTGCAAACCGCAGAAGAGGGCACTTTTCACTGCGACACCCTGATCAACGCCGCTGGCGCCTGGGCCGCAGACTTGAGCGAATGGGCCACCGGCCTGCGGATTCCGGTCAAGCCGGTCAAAGGTCAGATCATCCTCACCGAGCGCATGCCCAAGCTGCTGCAAGGCTGCCTGACCACCAGCGACTGCTACATGGCGCAGAAGGACAACGGCGAGATCCTGATCGGCAGCACCACCGAGGACAAAGGCTTCGACGTCAGCAACACCTTCCCGGAGATCAACGGCCTGGTTCAGGGCGCGGTTCGCTGCGTGCCGGAGCTGGCGCAGATCAACCTCAAGCGCACCTGGGCCGGCCTACGCCCAGGCTCACCGGATGAGTTGCCGATTCTGGGGCCGGTCACGGAAGTCAGCGGTTACCTGAATGCCTGTGGACACTTTCGCACCGGCATCCTCACCTCGGCCATTACCGGGGTGCTGATCGACAAGGTCCTGCATCAGGAAACCCTGCCGCTGGACATCACCCCCTTCCTGGCCGAGCGTTTTGACTTGCTGGCTGTGGAAAACCAGCAGGCTGCCCTTGCCTGATTGTGGATAAACCGGCCTTCAGCCCTGGGGGCCGGTTTTCATCTGTTCCAGCAAACTCAGGCACTGCCTGACCTGCGGCGAGTTATCCCCAGCCCGGTAGCTGAGAATGATCGGCGACACTGCGGTTTTTTCAGGCAGCGGTGCATAAACAATGTCGGCGCGATGCTGGCTTTGCACGGACGCCGGTACCAATGTTATCCCCAGGCCAGCAGCAACCAGGCCCAGCGCAGTCTGCAGTTCGTTGGTCCACTGGATAACCTTGATATTCACCCCCTGGGCAGTGAACAGCGCCATGATGTGGTCGGCGTAGCTTGGCCGCGGGTTGGCCGGGTAAAGCACGAAGGGCTCATCTGCCAGGCGTTTGAGGTCCAGGGCCTGATCGAGCAAAGAGTGCCCGCAGGGCAGGGCAACCACCAACGCTTCCTCGCGTAGCAGCACCTGTTCGATGGCCGGATCCTTGATGTGGATGCGCCCGAAGCCGACATCGATGCGTCCGGCCTTGAGCGCCTCGACTTGCTGCAGGGTGATCATTTCCTGCAGGCCCAACTCCAGTTTCTCATTGCGTCGCAGTTGGCGGATCAACTCGGGCAGCAAGTCATAGAGCGTCGACGGCGCAAAGCCGATGCGCAGCCATTGGCGTTCACTGTTGGCGATGCGCCGGGTGCCTTCGGCAATCTGTTCGAGCTGGTCGAGCAGGGCGGCGCTCTGTTCGTGGAAAAACCGCCCGGCTTCGGTCAGGCGCAGGGGCCTGCCGCGCTCCAGCAGTTCGACCCCGAGGGTGTCTTCCAGCTGGCGGATCTGCCGGCTCAGGGGCGGCTGGGCGATGCGCAACTGCTCGGCGGCGCGGGTGAAGTTGAGGGTTTGCGCGAGCACCCGGAAGTAGCGCAGATGACGCAGTTCCATGATACCTCCAGGGTATGGTTGCCTACCCAACGGATATTGGACTGCCTGCTGGCGCTGGCGCAAGCTGCTGCCTTGTGGATAACCAGACCCTGTGGATATCGTCGAACCAGAATAACAATGAGGCCAGCCCATGAGCAGCCAACTGTTGAGCGAGCGCAGCCGTGTGTTCCAGCATGCCGACCCTTATGCGGTGTCCGACTACGTCAACCAGCACGTTGGCAGTCACAGCCTGCGCTTGCCGCGCACGGGTGACCTGCAGGCGAGCATCAACCATCGCAAGTTTGCCAGCCTCGATCTGTGCCGCCTGAGCTATGGGGGCAGGGCGCGGATTACTTCACCGGCGCTGGGCAGCCTGTATCACCTGCAGATCTTGCTCAAAGGGCACTGCCGTTCAAGTTGTCGCGGCGACGAGCATCACTACGTGCCGGGCGAGTTGCTGTTGATCAATCCGGATGATCCGGTTGACCTCACCTACTCGGCCGACTGCGAGAAGTTCATCCTCAAGCTGCCGTCCAGCCTGCTCGAACAGGCTTGCCTGGAACAGCGCTGGCAATTGCCCGAAGGCGGTATCCGCTTCGCCAGCGCGCGGCATGCCACTGGCGCGCTGGAGGGGTTTATCGGCCTGCTCGAGCTGGTGTGTGACGAAGCCGAATCCACCCAGTCGCTGCCGCAGGTGCAGGAACATTACGGGTGTATTGTCGCCAGCAAGCTGCTGAGCCTGTTGGGCAACAACATCGATCGTTGCGAACCCGGGTTGCAGACTCACTCGTTCGAACAGTTGGCGGCCTATATCGATGCCAACCTGCACCAGGACATCGGTGTCAGTCAGCTGATGACGGTGGCGCGGGTCAGCGAACGCTCGTTGTACACGCTGTTCGAGCGTCACGCCGGTCTGTCACCCAAGGGTTATGTGCGCCAGCGCAAGCTCGAGCGTATTCACGCGGCCCTGCAGGACCCTTCCAGCCCGGTGCGCAATGTCACCGAAATCGCTCTGGACTACGGCTTCCTGCACCTGGGCCGCTTCGCCGAAAGCTATCGCCAGCGCTTCGGCGAGCTGCCTTCGGTCACCTTCAAACGCCACCGCTGAACGCTCGTCAGCCCCTGCGCAATCTGGATAGCGATTCGCAGGAAACGGCTATTGGCAGACTCGCTGCTGCTCCTAACCTGACCCTGCGAACACTGCCCGGCCCCGTGCCCTGCAGCTATCGCCATTCGGGTTTCGATAACAACAACAAAAGAGACACGCCTCATGCGAGCGATCGATATCAATAGCCTGATCGATCAGGCGAAGTTCAATTCCTTTCACTGGCGTGTGCTGTTCTGGTGTGCGCTGATCATCATCTTCGACGGTTACGACCTGGTCATCTACGGCGTGGTGCTGCCGGCCTTGATGCAGGAGTGGGGCATGACCCCGTTGCAGGCCGGAGCCCTGGGCAGCTACGCGCTGTTCGGCATGATGTTCGGCGCCCTGGTGTTCGGCCCACTGTCGGACCGTATCGGGCGCAAGAAGGCCATCACTGTCTGTGTGATCCTGTTCAGCGGCTTTACCGTGCTCAACGGCTTTGCCCGCAACCCCACCGAGTTCGGTCTCTGTCGCTTTCTGGCTGGCCTTGGGATCGGCGGGGTGATGCCCAACGTGGTGGCGCTGATGAACGAATACGCGCCCAAGCGCATGCGCAGCACCCTGGTGGCGATCATGTTCAGTGGCTACTCGGTGGGCGGCATGCTCTCGGCCGGGTTGGGCATCGTGCTGTTGCCGGCCTTCGGTTGGCAGTCAGTGTTCTATGTGGCGATCATCCCCTTGCTGGTGCTGCCGCTGATCCTGCGCTACCTGCCCGAGTCCCTGGGTTTCCTGGTGCGCCAGGGCCGCACCGAGCAGGCCAGCCAGTTGCTGCAGCGGGTCGAGCCGAGCTATCAGCCACAAGCGGGCGATCGCCTGGAAGTGCTGACCGGCACTAAAGCCGGTGGCTCGGTACCGCAGCTGTTTCGCGAAGGTCGGGCGCTGAGTACGTTGATGCTCTGGGTCGCGTTTTTCTGCTGCCTGTTGATGGTCTACGCACTCAATTCCTGGTTGCCCAAGCTGATGAACAACGCCGGTTACGGCCTGGGTTCGAGCCTGGCGTTTTTGCTGGTGCTGAACTTCGGCGCGATCTTTGGTGCGGTGGGCGGTGGCTGGATTGGTGACCGCTTCAAGCTCGACCGGGTGCTGGTGGTGTTCTTCGCCGCGGCGGCGTTGTCGATCAGCCTGCTCGGCTTCAAGAGCCCTGCACCCGTCTTGTACCTGCTGATTGCCATAGCGGGTGCGACCACCATCGGCACGCAGATCCTCGCGTATGCCTGTGTGGCCCAGTACTACCCCATGGGGATTCGTTCGACGGGTTTGGGTTGGGCTTCGGGTATTGGCCGCAGCGGGGCGATTGTCGGGCCGATCCTGGGTGGGATGCTGCTGGGGATCCAACTGCCGTTGGCGTTGAATTTCATGGCCTTTGCCCTGCCGGGTGCGGTCGCGGCGGTGGCGATGATGGTGTTTGCCGGGCGTGGTGCTGCCAGGGGCAGGGCGGCGTTGCAGTCAGCGGCATAGCCAAATAACCGCGTTGGCCCTATCGCTGGCAAAGCCAGCTCCCACAGTGGTCGGAGTGCATAGCGTTCTTGTGGGAGCTGGCCTTGCCAGCGATGCAGGCGCCGCAAATTTACAAGCCAAAACAACAATAACAAGAGCACCACTACCATGAACAACTTCCCACACTGCGGGTTGCTGTCCTGCTGCGCCCTGAGTTTCTGTGCCAATGCCGCCGAGCCGGGTTTTATCAAGGACGCCAGCGCTACCCTGCAAGCGCGTAACTACTACTTCAGCCGCGACTTTTCCGGCATTGTCGGTGCCAACCAGCAATCAAAGGCTGAGGAATGGGGCCAGGGGTTCATCTTCACCTTCAAGTCCGGTTATACCCCGGGCCTCCTGGGCTTGGGCGTCGATGCCATTGGCCTGCTCGGCCTCAAGCTCGACAGCAGCACGGACCGTACCGGCACCGGTTTGCTGCCGGTGCAGGACGATGGCCGCGCTGCCGATGAGTACAGCCGGGTCGGTGCCACGCTGAAAATGCGCTATTCGAAGACCGAACTGAAAGTCGGCGAGCTGCAGACCAACCTGCCGATCCTGCAATACAACGACTCGCGCCTGCTGCCGCCAACCTACCAGGGCGTCAGCCTGAGCTCTGCCGAGATAACCGGCTTGACCCTGCAGGCCGGTCACCTGAGTTCAACCAGCCTGCGCAACGAAGCCGGCGACGAGAAAATGATCGCCATGCTCGGCCACCTGCCCCAGCGCCAAGCCGACAGCGATGCCTTCAACTATGCCGGTGGCGACTACAGCTTCAACGCCAATCGCACCACTGCCAGCCTCTGGTATGGGCGCCTGGAAGATATCTACCAGCAAGGTTTTTTCGGTTTGAAGCACAGCCAACCGATGGGCGACTGGACCCTCGGCGCCAACCTCGGTTACTTCACTGCCAGGGAGCAGGGGGATGCGCGCATTGGTGAGGTCGACAACCAGGCGTTTTATTCGCTGCTGTCGGCCAAGCGTGGCGGGCACACGTTCAGCGTCGGCTATCAGGCAATCTATGGTGACGATGCTTTCCCGCGGGTGTTCCCGAATATCTCGCCACTGGGCAACGAAGTGCCAACCTATGAGTTCGCCTATACCGACGAGCGTTCCTGGCAGGTGCGTTATGACTATGACTTCGTCGCCATGGGTGTACCCGGGTTGACCGCGACGGTTCGCTACCTGAAGGGCAACAACGTCGACACCGGGTTGGGCTTCGAGGGCAAGGAACACGAGCGCGATCTTGACCTGGGCTATGCCGTGCAGAGCGGGCCGTTCAAAGGGTTGGGGATACGGCTGCGCAATGCCATGGCACGCTCCAATTACCGTTCGGACATTGATGAGAACCGGGTGATCCTGAGTTACACCTGGACGTTGTTGTAGGCCATATCGCGGGGCAAGCCCGCTCCTACCGGGGTTGTGGGTAACTCTGTGGGAGCTGACTTGCCAGCGATGCTTTTGGAAACACACCGTCCATCCCCGGGTTGCTCGCCGGCCAGTGCTATCGCTTAGACTGGCCGCATAACTACAACGAGTGACCTGGTATGGCCGATATGGGTATGGACAGTCCCCTGCTCAGCGAACGCAGCCGGGTGTTCGAGCGTGCAGACCCTCATGCGGTGTCGACCTACGTCAACCAGCATGTCGGCCCCCATTGCATTCGCCTGCCGCGCTACGGGCATCCCGAGGCGTACCTCAACCATCGCAAGTTCGCCAGCCTCGACCTGTGCCGAATCAGCTATGGCGGCGATGTGCGGGTGATGTCGCCAGCGCTGGAGAACGTTTTCCACCTGCAAATCCTGCTGCGCGGCCACTGCCTCTGGCGCCGTGGCCGTGAAGAGCGCCTGTTGACCCCCGGCGGGTTGCTGCTGATCAACCCTGACGAGCCGGTCGACCTGGCCTATTCCGCCGACTGCGAGAAATTCATCCTCAAACTGCCCACCCGCCTGCTCGAGTCGATGTGTGACGAACAGCGCTGGCAGCGCCCCAGCGAAGGCGTGCGCTTTCTCGATCATCACTACCAGCTGCTGGCGCTGGAAGGCTTTGCCGGGCTGCTGGCAATGGTCTGCCAGGAGGCCGAAAGCAGCGAGCCGATGCTGCGGGTGCAGGAGCACTACAGCCAGATCGTCGCCAGCAAGCTGCTGACCCTGATGCACACCAACGTCAGCCGTGAAGCGCTGAGCAGCCAGGCGGCATCCTTCGAGCGGATCGCCGAGTACATCAACGCCAACCTCAAGCAGGACATCTGCAGCGAACAGTTGGCGCAGCAGGCGAGCATGAGCCTGCGCTCGCTGTATGCCTTGTTCGAGCGCAACGCTCGCACCACGCCCAAACTGTACATCCGCCAGCAGAAACTCGAGCGTATCCGCGCCAGCCTCAGCGACCCCGACTGCAAGGTGCGCAATATCACCGAACTGGCCATGGACTATGGCTTCGTCCACCTCGGGCGTTTCTCTGAACACTACAAGTCGCTGTTCGGCGAACTGCCCTCAGACACCCTCAAGCGTCGCCTCTGACACTTTGCAGAAAACGGATAAAGGTCTGCACAAAGCGGATATTTGCCGTGCCCCTCGCTCCCTAACCTGACATGGCCTGAACACAATAACAACGGAGGCCCCGGCCATGTCCCTGGGATTCGATTACCTTAATTCCCTGCTTGAAGAAGATCAGGAGAAGGGCGTCTTTCGCTGCAAGCGCGAGATGTTCACCGACCCCCGTCTGTTCGATCTGGAAATGAAACACATCTTCGAGGGCAACTGGCTGTACCTTGCCCACGAAAGCCAGATTCCCGAAAAGAACGACTTCCTCACCACCACCATGGGGCGCCAGCCGATCTTCATCGCGCGCAACAAGGATGGGGTGCTCAATGCCTTCCTCAATGCCTGCAGCCACCGCGGTGCGATGCTGTGTCGGCACAAGAGCGGTAACCGCTCGTCCTACACCTGCCCCTTCCACGGCTGGACCTTCAACAACTCCGGCAAGCTGCTCAAGGTCAAGGATCCGGTCGATGCCGGCTACCCGGCGAGCTTCAATTGCGAAGGCTCCCACGACCTGACCAAGGTCGCCCGTTTCGAGTCCTATCGCGGTTTCCTGTTCGCCAGCCTCAACCCGGACGTGGTGCCGTTGGTGGAACACCTGGGCGAGTCGGCGAAGATCATCGACATGATCGTCGATCAGTCGCCCGAAGGCCTGGAAGTGCTGCGCGGCTCCTCGTCCTACATTTATGAAGGTAACTGGAAGCTGACCGCCGAGAACGGCGCCGATGGTTATCACGTCAGCGCCGTGCACTGGAACTACGCCGCCACCCAGAACCAGCGCAAGCAGCGCGAGGCCGGTGGTGAGGTGAAAACCATGAGCGCTGGCGGCTGGGCCAAGAGCGGCGGCGGTTTCTACGCCTTCGACAAGGGCCATCTGCTGCTCTGGACCCGCTGGGCCAACCCCGAAGACCGCCCGCTGTTCGAGCGCCGCGACGAGCTGGCTGCCGACTTCGGCCAGGCCCGCGCCAACTGGATGATCGAGAACTCGCGCAACCTGTGCCTGTACCCGAACGTGTACCTGATGGACCAGTTCAGCTCGCAGATCCGCATCGCCCGGCCGATCGCCGTCGACAAGACCGAGATCACCATCTATTGCATCGCACCCAAGGGCGAGAGCGACGAGGCGCGGGCCCAGCGCATTCGCCAGTACGAAGACTTCTTCAACGTCAGCGGCATGGCCACCCCGGATGATCTGGAAGAGTTCCGTTCCTGCCAGATGGGCTACCAGGGCGGGCGCGGCTGGAACGACATGTCCCGTGGCGCCACCCACTGGGTCGAAGGCGCCGATACCGCCGCCCAGGAAATCGACCTGCATCCGCAACTGAGCGGCGTGCGTACCGAAGACGAAGGCCTGTTCGTGCTGCAACACAAGTACTGGCAGGAAACCATGCTCAAGGCGCTTGCCGCCGACCAGCAACTGATCCCCGTGGAGGCCGTGCAATGAGCATTTCCTTCGAGCAAGTGCGCGACTTTCTCTTTGCCGAAGCACGCTACCTGGACGACAGCCAGTGGGACAACTGGCTGGAGTGCTACGCCGCCGACGCCACCTTCTGGATGCCGGCCTGGGACGATAACGACCAGCTCACCGAAGACCCGCAACGGGAAATCTCGCTGATCTGGTACGGCAACCGTGGCGGCCTGGAAGACCGGGTATTCCGGATCAAGACCGAACGCTCCAGCGCGACCATGCCCGACACCCGGACCTCGCACAACATCAGCAACATCGAGCTGCTGGAGCAGGGCGAAGGCCTGTGCAAGGTGCGCTTCAACTGGCACACCCTGAGCTTTCGCTACAAGACCGTCGACAGCCACTTCGGCACCAGCTTCTACACCCTCGATATCCGCGGTGAACGGCCGCTGATCAAGGCCAAGAAGGTAGTGCTCAAGAACGACTACGTGCGTCAGGTCATCGACGTTTATCACATCTGAATCCTGCTTTGCTGCGAGGTGCGCCATGCACAAGATCGCCTTGAATTTCGAGGACGGGGTCACCCGTTTCATCGACGCTACCGCTGAAGAAACCGTGGCCGATGCCGCCTACCGCCAGGGCATCAACATTCCGCTGGACTGCCGCGATGGCGCCTGCGGTACCTGTAAGTGTTTCGCCGAAGCTGGCCGTTACGACCTTGGCCAGGAATACATCGAAGACGCCTTGAGCGAGGAAGAAGCCGCCCAGGGTTATGTGCTGACCTGCCAGATGCGCGCCGAGAGCGACTGCGTGGTGCGTGTGCCGGCTTCGTCGCAACTGTGCAAGACCGAACAGGCCAGCTACCAGGCCAGCATCAGCGCCGTGCGCCAGCTGTCGGATAGCACCATTGCCCTGTCGATCAAGGGTGAGGCCCTGAGCCGCCTGGCCTTTCTGCCGGGGCAGTACGTCAACCTCGGCGTGCCCGGCAGCGAGCAGACCCGTGCCTATTCCTTCAGCTCGTTGCAAAAGGATGGTGAGGTCAGTTTCCTGATCCGCAACGTGCCGGGCGGCTTGATGAGCAGCTTTCTTACCGGTCTTGCCAAGGCGGGCGACAGCATGACCCTGGCCGGCCCCCTGGGCAGCTTCTACCTGCGCGAGATCCGCCGGCCATTGCTGCTGCTGGCCGGTGGCACCGGGCTTGCGCCGTTCACCGCGATGCTCGAGAAGATCGCCGAAGAGGGCAGCGAGCATCCGCTGCACCTGATCTACGGCGTCACCAACGACTTCGACCTGGTTGAGCTGGACCGCCTGCAGGCCTTTGCCGCGCGCATTGCCAACTTCAGCTTCAGCGCCTGCGTGGCCAACCCCGAGAGCCAGCATCCGCTCAAGGGCTACGTCACCCAGCACATCGAGCCGCGCCACCTCAACGAAGGCGATGTCGACGTGTACCTGTGCGGCCCGCCGCCGATGGTCGAGGCGGTCAGCCAGTACATCCGCGAACAGGGCATTACCCCGGCGAACTTCTACTACGAGAAGTTCGCTGCCGCTGCTGCCTGAAGCCGTTTTATGGGGCCGGGCGCATCGTGCGGGTACGGTCGGTCCCTTTTTTATTCGAGGTTGTCATGAACAGATTCACCAACAAGGTTGCGCTGGTTACCGGCGCGGCGCAGGGGATCGGCCGCCGTCTGTGCGAGCGTCTGCTCGAAGAAGGCGCGACGCTGGTGGCCGTGGATCGCTCGGAACTGGTGCATGAACTGCAAGGCGAGGGCGTGCTGAGCCTGACCGCCGATCTTGAACAGCACAGCGAATGCAGCCGGGTAATGGCTGCGGCGGTGGAGCATTTCGGCCGCCTTGATGTGCTGGTCAACAACGTGGGCGGCACCCTCTGGGCCAAGCCGTTCGAGCACTACGAAGCGGCGCAGATCGAAGCGGAAGTGCGCCGCTCGCTGTTCCCCACCCTGTGGTGCTGCCATGCCGCGCTGCCGTACATGCTCGAACAGGGCAGTGGGGCGATCGTCAACGTCTCCTCGATTGCGACTCGCAGCATCAATCGCGTGCCCTATGGCGCGGCCAAGGGTGGCGTCAATGCCCTGACCGCCTGCCTGGCCTTCGAAACCGCCGGGCGCGGTGTGCGGGTCAATGCCACGGCGCCGGGTGGCACCGAAGCGCCGCCACGGCGGGTACCGCGCAACAGCGCCGAGCAGAGTGGCGAAGAGAAAATCTGGTACCAGCAGATCGTCGACCAGACCCTCGACAGCAGCCTGATGAAACGCTACGGCAACCTCGATGAACAGGTTGGCGCGATCCTCTTTCTCGCTAGCGACGAAGCCTCTTACATCACCGGCACAGTGCTGCCGGTCGGCGGCGGCGACCTTGGTTGAGCGCCCCTGGAGAACCTTGATGAGTCATCCCCTGATTGAACGCATCTCGACCCTGATCGTTGACCTGCCAACCATTCGCCCGCACAAGCTGGCGATGCACACCATGCAGCAGCAAACCCTGGTGATCATCCGCCTGCAGTGCAGCGACGGCATCGAAGGCCTCGGCGAAGCCACCACCATCGGCGGCCTGGCCTACGGCAACGAAAGCCCGGAAAGCATCAAGCAGAATATCGACAGCTACTTCGCGCCGCTGTTGGTCGGGCTGGATGCCAACAACATCAACGCCGCCATGCAGCGCCTGGACAAGGTGATCAAGGGCAACACTTTCGCCCGCTCGGGGATCGAAAGCGCCTTGCTCGATGCCCAGGGCAAACGCCAGGGCCTGGCGGTCAGCGAGTTGCTCGGCGGGCGCGTGCGCGACAGCCTGGAAGTGGCCTGGACCCTGGCCAGCGGCGACACCGGGCGCGACATTGCCGAGGCCGAGCAGATGCTCGACCTGCGCCGCCACCGGATCTTCAAGCTGAAGATCGGTGCCAATGAAGTGGCCCATGACCTGCGCCATGTCATCGCGATCAAGCGGGCTCTGGGGGAGCGCGCCAGCGTGCGCGTCGACGTCAACCAATATTGGGACGAGTCCCAGGCTATCCGCGCCTGCCAGGTGCTGGGCGACAACGGTGTCGACTTGATTGAGCAACCGATCTCGCGCATCAACCGTGCCGGCCAGGTGCGCCTGAATCAGCGCAGCCCGGCACCGATCATGGCCGATGAGTCGATTGAAAGCGTCGAGGATGCCTTCAGTCTCGCGGCCGATGGCGCGGCCAGCATCTTCGCCCTGAAGATCGCCAAGAACGGTGGCCCGCGGGCCGTGCTGCGAACCGCGCAAATCGCCGAAGCCGCCGGTATCGCCCTGTACGGCGGGACCATGCTCGAAGGCTCGATCGGCACCCTGGCTGCCGCGCACGCCTTCGTCACCCTCAACCAGCTGACCTGGCATACCGAGCTGTTCGGCCCACTGCTGCTGACTGAAGAAATCGTGGTCGAGGCGCCGCTGTACCGCGACTTCGCCCTGCAGGTACCCCGCACTCCCGGCCTTGGCCTGACCCTGGATGAAGAGCGCCTGGCGTTCTTCAGCCGCACGTAAGCAAGGAGAGACGCCATGTTGTTCCACGTGAAAATGACCGTGAAATTGCCCCTGGACATGGACCCGGCCAACGCCGCGCAGCTCAAGGCCGACGAGAAGGAACTGGCCCAGCGCCTGCAGCGCGAAGGCAGCTGGCGCCACCTGTGGCGCATCGCCGGGCACTACGCCAACTACAGCGTGTTCGACCTGCCCAGCGTCGAAGCGCTGCACGACACCCTGATGCAACTGCCGTTGTTCCCCTACATGGACATCGAGGTCGACGGCCTGTGCCGCCACCCGTCATCGATCCACAGCGACGACCGCTGAACACCGAGCGCCGATAACAACAATTCGAGGTAACCCGTCATGACCGTGAAGATTGCTCACACTGCCGATATCCAGAAATTCTTCGAAGAAGTCAGTGGCCTGCACAACGACCAGGGCAACCCACGCCTGAAGCTGCTGACCCAGCGCATCATCAACGATGTAGCGCGCCTCATCGAAGACCTGCAAGTGACCCCCGACGAGTTCTGGAAGGCGGTCGACTACCTCAACCGCCTCGGTTCGCGCCAGGAAGCCGGCCTGCTGGTGGCCGGGCTGGGCGTCGAGCACTATCTGGACCTGCAACTGGATGCTCAGGATGCCGAAGCCGGCATCATTGGCGGCACCCCGCGGACCATCGAAGGCCCGTTGTATGTGGCGGGCGCACCGCTGGCCGAAGGCGAAGTGCGTATGGACGATGGCCGTGACCCGGGCACGGTGATGTTCCTCCAGGGCCGCGTGCTGGATGAACAAGGTCAGCCGGTGGCGGGCGCCGTGGTCGACCTGTGGCATGCCAACACTCAGGGCACCTACTCGTATTTCGACAGCACGCAGTCCGAGTTCAACCTGCGCCGGCGCATCGTTACCGACGCCGAAGGCCGCTACCGCGCCCGCAGTATCGTGCCGTCGGGCTACGGTTGCCCTGCGGACGGGCCGACCCAGGAGTTGCTCACTCAGCTCGGTCGTCACGGCAATCGCCCAGCGCATATCCACTTCTTCATCTCGGCGCCTGGCTACCGGCACCTGACCACCCAGATCAACCTGGCGGGCGATGAGTACCTGTGGGATGACTTCGCTTATGCCACCCGTGACGGGTTGATTGGCGAGTTGCGCTTTGTCGAGGATGCGGCGGCGGCCGATGCCCGTGAGGTAGAAGGGCGCTTTGCCGAGATGGACTTTGACTTCCAGCTGTTGAGTGCGCCCAAGCCTGCCAGTGAACAGCGCAGCAAGCGGCCGCGGGCGTTGCAGGACGCTTGAAGCCATCGCGGGTCAAGCCCGCTCCCACAGGCATCGGATAATCCTGTGGGAGCGGGCTTGACCCGCGATGCTTTTCAGAAGCCTCAACGGGATAACCCAATGAAAACAATATTCCAGGACTTCTCCCTCTCCGCCCACAGCGCCCAGCTGTCGGCGGCCGAACTGTCTTCGTGGGTCTGGGCGATTTCCATCGGCAGTGGTCTGCTTGGGGTGATCCTCAGCCTGCGGCGACGGGCGCCACAGGTTGGCGGGGCAAGGGTGCAGACCGACTGATCAGATCTGCATGGCTTTGCCATCGACGTTCATCGCCGCCTGGCGCAGGGCCTCGGAGCGGGTCGGGTGCGGGTGGCAGGTGAGGGCGATGTCTTCGGCCGAGGCGCTGAACTCCATGGCCACGCAGTATTCGCCGATCATCTCGCTGACGCTCGGGCCGACCAGATGCACACCCAGCACTTCATCGGTACGGGCGTCGGCCAGGACCTTGGCAAAGCCTTCGGTCTCGTGGTTGATCTTGGCCCGGCTGTTGGCGCTGAAAGGGAACTTGCCGACCTTGTATTCACGGCCCTCGGCCTTGAGCTGCTCTTCGGTCTTGCCGACGCTGGCCAGCTCCGGGCGGGTGTAGATGACCGCCGGGATCAGGTTGTAATTGACCTCGTGAGCCTTGCCGGCAATCTGCTCAATGCAGGAGATCGCTTCGTCCTCGGCCTTGTGCGCGAGCATCGCCCCGGAAGTGACATCGCCGATCACCCAGACCCCTGGCACGCCGGTGCGATGGTGCTGGTTGGCGAGCATGCCGCGCTTGTCGGTCTCAAGGCCGACGCTTTCCAGGCCCAAGCCCTGGGTGTAGGGGCGACGGCCAATGGCGACCAGCACGTAATCGGCTTCGAGGGTTTCGGCGCTGCCGCCAGCGGCAGGCTCCAGGCTCAGGTTCACCCCTTGCGCCGAAGCCGTGGCCTGGGTGACTTTGCTGCCGAGCTTGAACTTCATGCCTTGCTTGGCCAGGGAGCGTTGCAGGGTTTTTGCCGCTTCTTCATCGGTGCCAGGGCAGATGCGATCAAGGTACTCGACCACGGTTACCTGGCTGCCCAACCGGCGCCACACCGAACCCAGCTCCAGGCCGATGACCCCGGCGCCGATGACCACCAGGTGCTTGGGCACTTCACCCAGGGCCAGGGCGCCAGTGGAGTCGATAATGCGCTGGTTGTCGATGGTCACGCCCGGCAGCGGCGTCGGCTCCGAGCCGGTAGCGATGACAATGTCCTTGGCCTGCAGCTCAGTGACGACGCCCTGCTCATCGCTGACCGCGACCCGGCCGACGCCATCGAGCTTGCCCCAGCCCTTGATCCAGTCGACCTTGTTCTTGCGAAACAGGAACTCGATGCCCTTGGTCAGGCCGCTGACGCTTTCGTCCTTCTGTTTCATCATCTGCGCGAGGTTGAGGGTCGGTTTGACCTCGATGCCAAGGCTGGCGAACTCGCCGCCTACTGCCGCTTCATACAACTCGGAGGCATGCAGTAGCGCCTTGGATGGCATGCAGCCGACGTTCAGGCACGTGCCCCCCAGGGTTGAACGACCTTCGACGCACGCCACGCTCAAGCCAAGCTGGCCAGCACGAATAGCCGCGTTGTAGCCGCCAGGCCCGCCGCCAATGATCACTACATCATAGGTTTTCATTGTTGTACTCCAGGATGAAGAATCGACAATGGCGCCAAGACTAATCTGCACAACGGTTGATTGTATACAATTGATCGTGGGTACCCGCCGCGCCCGCAATGTCTGGAACGGGCCCGGCAGGCTCAGACTATGGTCTGTATTAGCTGAAACTTGCTGTGAATGAACTACCCTTTTGGACAGACGTCCGATGAAAAAAGGAGGCTAATTTCATGCTTGCGCAACTTCCACCTGTTCTGCAAAGCCTGCGACTGCCACTGCGACTGAAGCTCTGGGATGGTCATGCCTTCGATCTGGGGCCCAAGCCGCAAGTCACCATCCTGGTCAAGGATCCGCAGCTGATTACCCAACTGGCCCATCCGAGCCTGGATGAACTGGGCGCTGCTTTTGTCGAAGGCAAGCTGGAACTGGAGGGCTCCATCGGTGAGGTGATTCGTGTCTGCGATGAACTGAGCGTAGCCTTGCTCAAGGATGAAGAAGACCCACAGCCGGTGCGCGCCGAGCATGATAAGGCTACCGATGCGGCGGCGATTTCCTACCACTATGACCTGTCCAACGCCTTCTACCAGCTGTGGCTGGATAGCGACATGGCGTACTCCTGCGCCTATTTCAAATCACCCACCAACACCCTGGAACAAGCCCAGCAGAACAAGTTCGAGCACCTGTGCCGCAAGCTGCGCCTGCACAAGGGCGATTACCTGCTCGATGTCGGCTGTGGTTGGGGCGGGCTGGCACGCTATGCCGCCAGGGAGTTCGGTGCCAAGGTGTTCGGCATCACCCTGAGCAAGGAGCAGCTCAAGCTGGCCCGCAAACGGGTCAAGGCTGATGGCCTGGAAGGGCAGGTGGAGCTGCAGATTCTCGATTACCGCGACCTGCCCCAGGACGGGCGCTTCGACAAGGTGGTCAGCGTTGGCATGTTCGAACACGTCGGCCATGCCAACCTGGCGTTGTACTGCCAGCGCCTGTATGGCGCGGTGCGCGAAGGCGGCCTGGTGATGAACCACGGCATTACCGCCAAGCACACCGACGGGCGACCGGTCGGGCGGGGCGCGGGCAGCTTTATCGAGCGCTACGTGTTCCCCCATGGCGAGCTGCCGCACCTGTCGATGATCAGTGCACGGATCAGCGAGGCAGGCCTGGAAATCGTCGACGTCGAAAGCCTGCGCCTGCATTACGCGCGGACTCTGGAGCACTGGAGCAACCGCCTCGAAGCACAACTGGACAAGGCTAGCGCGCTGGTGCCGGAGCGGGCCTTGCGCATCTGGCGCCTGTACCTGGCCGGCTGCTCCTATGCCTTTGCCAAGGGCTGGATCAACCTGCACCAGATCCTGGCGGTAAAGCCTTTCGCCGATGGCAGCCACGATTTGCCGCTGACTCGCGAAGATTTCTACCGCTAAGACAGCTTACAGAATTGGCGAAATCAGCCGAGCGATACGCATCCCCAGTTGTTGCAGGCGGTGCGTGTCGCGAGTGTCTTCGGCGGTGATCTCCCGGGCGCGATCAAAATCATGGATGAGCATGGCTTCGACCTGATCGGCAAATTCGCGGTCGACGGTCAGCAGCATGATTTCGAAGTTAAGTCGCAACGATCGGTTGTCGAGGTTGGCGCTGCCGATGGCGCTGATCTCGTTATCGATCAGCACCACCTTCTGATGCAGGAACCCTGGTTCAAAACGAAACATCCGCACCCCGGCGCGTACTGCCTCGAAGGCGAACAGGCTGGAGGCGGCGTAGACGATGCGGTGGTCCGGGCGTGAAGGAATCAGGATGCGCACGTCGACGCCGCGCAGTACCGCCAGGCGCAGGGCGGCGAACACCGCTTCGTCGGGGATGAAGTAGGGGCTGGTGATCCACAGTCGTTCACGCGCCGAATGGATAGCCTCGACGAAGAACAGCGAGCAGGTTTCCTGTGGGTCGGCCGGGCCGCTGGCGAGCGCCTGACAGAGCACGCCGTCTTCCGGGTAGGTGTCCGGCAGGATCAGCGGCGGTAATGTTCGTGACGCCCAGAACCAGTCTTCAGCGAACGACTCCTGCAGGCAGGCCAACACCGGCCCACTGACCTGCACGTGGGTATCGCGCCAGGGCGACAGCTTGGGGTTAGCGCCCAGGTACTCATCGCCAACGTTATGTCCGCCAACAAACCCCTGCAGGCCATCGACCACGACGATCTTGCGGTGGTTACGGAAGTTGACCTGGAAGCGGTTGAACCAGCCGCGGCGGGTCGCGAAGGCGCGGATGTTCACGCCACCCTCGCGCAGTGTGTGGTTGTAGGCCGAGGGTAGGGCGTGGCTGCCGACGCTGTCATAGAGCACGTAGACCTTCACCCCTTCGGCGGCTTTTTTCAGTAGCAGGGCTTGCAACTGCCGCCCCAGATCATCGTCGTGAATGATGAAAAACTGCACCAGCACCGTGTCGCGAGCACCGGCGATGGCGCGAAAGATCGCATCGAAAGTGGCCTTGCCGTCGACCAGCAAGCGCACCTGGTTATTGGCCAGGCACGGCATGCGCCCGAGCCTGGGCATCGCCCGCAGCGCGCCATAGGACTCCGAGTTGCGTGCGGCCAGCGCCTCCTCGACCCACGGTCGCCAATTCAGGTCCGCCATGGCCACGTGCATTTCCCGATTGGCCTGGCGCCGGGCCTCGATGTAGGCATCGAAGGTACGGCTGCCGAACACCAGGTAGGGGATGAGGGTGAAGTAGGGAATGAACAGCAGCGACATTGCCCAGGCAATCGCCCCCTGAGCGGTGCGCACAGTGAACACCGCATGCAACGCGGCGATACCGCCGAGCAGGTGAATCACACCAATGAGATAACCGAAGAAGTAGGGGCTGTGGTAATCCATACGCATCCTGCTGTCCGAAGGCTCTGCCCCTAACAGAGCATGTTCCAGGCCGCCGTTGCAACCGAAAGCACAAAATGACGTCTAAGCTGTGTTCCAGCTTGGGGCTGGAGTTTTGAGGAGTCATTACATGAAGAGTCGTCTGCCAATGCTGGCACTGGTACTGGGCCTGGCGAGCCCGTTGGTGCATGCGCAGATGTTGCAACCTGGCCTGTGGGAGCTGACCACCAGCAACATGCAGGTCGATGGCAAGCCACTGCCGGACATGGGCTTCATGCTCGGCCAGCTGAAGAATCTGCCGCCAGAGCAACGGGCGATGATCGAGGGCGGCCTGGCCAAGCAAGGGATCAGTGTGGCGGGACAGGGGGTGCGTTCCTGCCTGACCCCCGAGCAAGTGAAAAGCAATGACATCCCGCTGCAAGATCCCAAGTCTGGTTGCACTCAAAAAATCACCGAGCGCAACGGCAATGTCTGGAAGTTCACCTTCAGTTGCCCGAAAGCTCAGGGCAATGGCGAAGCCACGTTTCTCAACAATCGCGAGTTCCTGACCAAGGTCAACGGTACCTTCAACGCTTCCGGTGTGCAGCAGCAAGGCAGCATGAATACCCGTGCGGTATGGCTGGGCAATGATTGCGGTACGGTCAAGCCGCGAACCTGAAGCGCCTCACCAGTGCCATTGGCTGTGGGCGACTGCGTCGTGGGCATGCAGACTTTCGGCATGTTCCACGCGCAGGTTGAAGCCGCCGAGCCAGGGTAGCGTTTTCAAAGCCACATGAAGCCGTCGGGCGGCATCTTCGCAGAACATCGGATTCTGACCGTTGGCCAACGCAAAAGCCTGTTCATCAGCACGCTTTACCGCAGTTTGTACCGCGGTACCCAAGGCTTTTTCAGCGTGGTCGATCAGCGCTTCTATCGGCAGCTCATTAATGCCTTGGCGCAATCGAGCCTGCAGCTTCGCTACACTGCGTTGGCTGTGAGGTGTGGCGACGATGCCCTGGGTACTTCCGAGCCAACTCAAGACAGCCTCATGGCTCAAGGTGCGGTTGCCAAAGTCGGTGAGAAATTGCTGCTGAATCAACTGCCGGGCCAAGGCAGCGGAGCAGGGGCAGGTGGAGGAGTACTCCACATCGACAAATAGTTCCACGTGGAACACTCCGTCTTTTAGCTGCGCATTCAGGGTAACCGGATAGGCTTTCCAGCCCGCCAACGGGCTGATCAAGGCAGGGCGTTTGAGCATCAGTTCGAAACGAAGGGTCAAGAAGGCGCTGGCGGAAAGGCCGATGTGGCTGTCGAGAAAGCACTCCAGCACAGCGTTCAGCAACACAGGACTCAAGGCCTGGTGTTCCAGTGCCTCCAGCGCCAGGTACAAGCGCGACATGTGAATGCCCCGGGACGCGCCATCATCAAGGCTGACACCTGCGTCGGCACTTGCTCGCAGAATCTGCCCGTTGATCTGCAGCGGCAGGGCAATGCCACACATGCCCACCCAATCCAAGGGCAACTGGCTGGCGGTAGCTTGGGCAGCGATGTCAGGAAGGGGGAAAGCGCTCATCAGTGGTTCACTTTTCAAGGAAGACTATTGGCAGCCGCTCAGGCGATTGCAGCGCAGATTGAAACGCTGCCCGGTGGAACTCGACACGCTGTTCAAGGTGGTCCAGCCCACACGCCGGCTGTAACCGACCCAGGTTTCACCGTTGCTCGCCACGCCTGTGTAAAAGGTCAATTGGCCATAGCGGCTGTTGGTTTGTGCCCATAGCCGGCGACCTTGCATTTCAAAGCCACGCAGGTAGGTCGTGTTGCCCTGGGTTTGCACGCTGTAGTAATTACCTTGGGCATCGCTGCAGGCAAGCAGGGTTGCGCTGCGGGTACAGAGCGCCAGGCCGTTGCTCAAGGGCGTGGTGTTGGCGCTGGCGAACTCGCACAGCAGCAACACGGCGAAGGCAAACAAGCAACGCGATTTCATCTTTCAGGTCGGCCTTTGGTCATGTTCTGGGCGAAGTAGGTTGGCGAGATTGTATTGTTATAATATAACATTGCGCAATGCGTCGTTCGAATGCTCTCTCCTGATGAGGATCGCCCCAATGCCCGACCGTCTTCCCGTAACCGTGCTCTCCGGCTTTTTGGGTGCCGGCAAAAGCACGCTGCTTAATCACGTGTTGAAAAACCGCGACAACCTGCGGGTCGCGGTGATCGTCAACGACATGAGTGAAATCAACATCGATGCCAGTGAGGTCCAGCGCAACGTCAGCCTTAACCGCGCCGAAGAGAAGCTGGTGGAGATGAGCAACGGTTGCATCTGCTGCACCCTGCGTGAAGACCTGCTCGAAGAGGTCGCCCGCCTGGCCCGGGAGGGGCGTTTCGATTACCTGTTGATCGAGTCCACCGGCATCTCCGAGCCGCTGCCAGTCGCCGAGACCTTTACCTTTCGCGATGAGCAAGGCCGCAGCCTGGCCGACCAGGCGCGCCTTGACACGATGGTCACCGTGGTCGATGGCTTGAACTTCCTGCGTGACTATCAGGCCGCCGAAAGCCTGGCCAGCCGCGGCGAAACCCTCGGTGATGAAGACGAGCGTTCGATCAGTGACCTGCTGATCGAGCAGGTGGAGTTCGCCGATGTAATCCTGCTGAGCAAGATCGACCTGATCAGCAGTGCCGAACGCGAAGAGCTCAGCGCCATCCTGCGCAGTCTCAACGCCCAGGCGCAGATTGTGCCGATGGTCATGGGCCAGGTGGCGTTGCAACAGATCCTCAATACTGGCCTGTTCGACTTCGAGCGCGCAGCCCAGGCGCCCGGCTGGCTGCAGGAACTGCGCGGGGAGCATGTGCCGGAAACCGAGGAGTACGGGATTGCCGCCACCACCTGGCAAGCCCGCCGGCCGCTGCATCCGCAGCGCTTTTTCGACTTTATCCACACGCCGTGGAACAACGGTCGGCTGCTGCGCTCCAAAGGCTTTTTTTGGCTGGCCAGCAAGCACCAGGACGCCGGTAGCTGGTCGCAGGCCGGCGGCATGATGCGCCATGGCTTTGCCGGACGCTGGTGGCGCTTCGTTCCACGCGAGCACTGGCCGCAGGATGAGCAGAGCACTGCGGCGATCCTCAAGAACTGGAGCGCTGAATGCGGTGATTGCCGTCAGGAGCTGGTGTTTATTGGCCAGAACATCGACTTCGCGCGGCTGGATGCCGAGCTCTCGGCCTGCCTGCTCGACGATGCAGAAATGGCGGCGGGTGTGCACAGCTGGCAGCAATTGCCCGACCCGTTTGGCCCCTGGTTCGACGAGGAAGCGGCGTAATGCGCCAGGCGTTCGGCGAAACGCCCCAGGTGCTCACCGAGGCCTTGCAGGACGGGGTAAACCTTGCGGTTTGGCAGCGGCGCCTGCCGGTGCAGATCGAGGACTTTGCCCGGTTGCTGTTGTCGTTGAACCAGCCACTGGGTGAAAGCCGGGTAATCGAATTGGATGACCAGCATCAGTTGCCGGACCTCAATGGCTTGCTGGGTGGCTATGCCGACCTGGAGGGCCATAGGGCGTTTCTTACCGACGTTGCCTGGCTGGTGAGTGCCTACGCTTGCCTGCTCGACGCCCGGCGTGTCGGTCTGCGGTTACAGGCGCTGAGCAGCGCCATGTGCCCGCGGTTTCATGTCGACCATGTACCCCTGCGTTTGCTGAGCACCTATGCCGGCCCAGGCAGTGAATGGCTGGAAGAAGGTGCAATCGACCGATCGCAGCTTGCCCGGGAGCAGCCCGCTGCCAGTGCGGTCCGCCAGTTGGGCAGCGGTGAGGTGGCCTTGCTCAAGGGCGAGAAGTGGCTCGGCAACCAGGGTGGCGGGCTGGTCCATCGCTCGCCGGCGCTGTTGAATGGCGAACGTCGCCTGATTCTCAGCCTTGACTGGATGGCCTGAAATAGCGGCATAGTGGCGAAAATTTCAGGCACTCTCCGTCCCATGCTGCAGAACATTCCTACCCACGTGATTGCCGGCCCGCTCGGTGCCGGCAAGACCAGTCTGATTCGTCAACTGCTGGCGCAGCGGCCCGCCGATGAGCGCTGGGCGGTACTGATCAACGAGTTTGGCCAGATCGGCCTGGATATGGCGCTGCTGGCCAGCGACGACGACGGTATTGCCTTGGGTGAAGTGGCCGGCGGTTGCCTGTGCTGCGTCAACGGCATGCCGTTCCAGGTTGGCCTGGGTCGCTTGCTGCGCAAGGCCAGGCCACAGCGGGTATTCATCGAACCGTCCGGGTTGGGTCATCCGCTGCAGTTGCTTGAGCAACTGCGTTTGCCGCCTTGGCAAGGCGTGTTGGCGGTACAACCGGCGGTACTGGTGCTGGATGCCGAGCAACTGGCTGCAGGTATTGCCCTGCCTGAAGCCCAGCAATCGACCCTGGCCAGCGCTGGATTGCTGGTGCTGAACAAGTCCGCCGGGTTGGATGCACAACAGCGCTTGTGGATAACTTCTCAGCTACCTGCTGCTCGCCTGTACTGGACCGATCATGGGCAATTGCCCTGGTCCGAAGTGCCTGTGGAAAGCTCTGCAGCGCCACTTTCCGCCGCTGTGGATAAGCTCGCGGCAGTCAATATTCCCGGGGTCGTCAGCAGCCTGTGGACAAATCCGCAGGAGCCTATTTGCAGTATTCAGCAGGCCGCAGAAGGTTGGAGTATAGGTTGGCGCTGGCACCCGGGTCAGGTGTTCGATCGTCCCCGTCTGGAGCGCTTTCTGCAGGGCCTGGACTGGCGTCGGGCCAAGGCAGTTATCCACAGTCTGGATGGCTGGCAGTCGATCAACGCCTTGGCAGGGCAGCCTGCATTGCGGTGGAGCAACAGTGAATGGCGCCGCGACTCGCGGCTGGAGCTGATCTTCGCCGAGCCGCAGGCCCCTGAAGCATTGCAGCAAGCCATGCTGGCCTGCCGCGTCTAGTTGCGCCAGCGGTTGTGGTCCTGGCGCCACTGGTTCATCTCGACGACGTTGTCGTGATGTTGTGGTGTCTTGATCTCGAACGGGTAGGGGGCCAGTTCGATTTGCATGGTGTGCGCGCCAAACTGGGTGACGGTACCGGGATGGCGCTGTTCGCCGGTCACGGTGAATTCGAAGTTGTACACCCGGGCCAGGCGCTTGCGGCCGTTGGCGTCGCGCACAAAACCGATGCGCTTGAGCGCGACATTGCCATCGAGCAGCTCCAGATCGAGTTTGGCGCAGTGCTGCTTGACCCGCTCCAGAGCCTTTTCACGCAAGCCGTGGTTATGCCACAACCAGGCGCCCGCCGTGGCCAGCAGCATCAGCACGAAGAGATTTCCCAGGGTCAACATTTACATATGCTCCAACGAGGTATGCCCAGCTTAACTGCCTCCCCGGTCTGTCGTACAGGTGGCATTTAGCGCCATACTGCGTGCCTTGTTTTTCATTCCTACGCTTTCGGAAGACCTGCATGAAACGTACACCGCATCTGCTCGCCATCCAGTCCCACGTGGTTTTCGGCCATGCCGGCAACAGCGCTGCGGTGTTTCCCATGCAACGGGTCGGGGTGAAGGTCTGGCCGCTCAATACCGTGCAGTTCTCCAACCATACTCAGTATGGCCAGTGGACCGGAGAAGTGCTTGCTCCAGCGCAAATTCCTGCACTGGTTGAGGGGATTGCGACGATCGGTGAGTTGGGCAACTGCGATGCGGTGCTGTCCGGCTACCTGGGCAGTGCCGAGCAGGGGCGGGCGATCCTTAGCGGTGTGGCCCGGATCAAGGCCGCCAACCCGCGCGCCTTGTACCTGTGCGACCCGGTGATGGGCCATCCGGAGAAGGGCTGTATCGTCCCGGCCGAGGTCAGCGAGTTCCTGGTGGAAGAAGCGCTGACCACCGCCGATGTGCTGTGCCCGAATCAGCTGGAGCTGGATAGCTTCTGCGGGCGCCGGGCCGAGTCGCTGCAAGACTGTGTCAGCATGGCCCGCAGCCTGTTGGTGCGAGGCCCGAAAGCTATCCTGGTAAAGCACCTGGCCTATCCCGGACGCAGTGTCGAAGACTTTGAAATGCTGCTGGTTACCGCCGACGGCAGCTGGCTTATCCGACGCCCGTTGCTGGCATTTGCCCGCCAGCCAGTGGGCGTGGGTGACCTGACGTCGGGCTTGTTCCTGGCGCGTTTGCTGCTGGGCGATGACTGGGTCGCGGCGTTTGAATTCACCGCCGCCGCAGTGCACGAAGTGCTGCTGGAAACCCAGGCCTGCGCCAGCTACGAGCTGGAACTGGTGCGTGCCCAGGACCGCATCGTGCACCCACGGCTGCGCTTTGCAGCGCAGCCTCTGGCCATTTAAAGGGCGTCGCCCTTGAGTTCCTGATAGCGCTTTTCCAGCTCCTGACGAATCAGCCGGCGCTGTTTGCCCTGCAGGAAACGGCGCTTTTCCTCGCTGGTTTCAGGCTGGCGGGGCGGCACCGCCACCGGCTTGCGGTCATCGTCAACGGCGACCATGGTGAAGAAGCAGCTGTTGCTGTGGCGCACCGAGCGTTCGCGAATGTTTTCGGTGACGACTTTGATGCCGACTTCCATCGAGGTGTTGCCGGTGTAGTTGACCGAGGCGAGGAAGGTCACCAGCTCGCCGACATGCACCGGTTCGCGAAAGACCACCTGGTCGACCGACAGGGTCACCACATAACGGCCGGCGTAACGGCTGGCGCAGGCATAGGCCACTTCATCGAGGTATTTGAGCAGGGTGCCGCCGTGGACGTTGCCAGAAAAGTTGGCCATGTCCGGGGTCATCAGGACGGTCATCGACAGCTGGGCGTTTCCAGGTTCCATAGTGTGCTCACGGTAAGGTTGCGCTGAGGCGGGGTGGCGATTGCTATTCACGCTTCTTTCCCCCAATACGATTCCCATCTAGTAAGACGGGACGCTGACAGCGGCCTTGCCGTCACGCTGTTTGTGCCATTTGCGGCGATGCTTTGGTCGATCTGTTTCTTCATATTGCACCGGCTTCTAGCGACAAGCGGCGGTGTTAACCTGAGGAAGCCCATGCAAGGTGGGCTTCCTACATTTAAATCGCTATGTATCCGTAACTCAATCAGACAATGCTTCGGGTGGATTGCGGCTTGTCTCTGGATACCAGGTAAGGAGTCCCACGCCGTGCATGCCATCAGCTTTATTCAGGATTTGGCAGTGATCATGCTGGTTGCCGGGGTGGTCACTATCCTGTTTCACCGCTTCAAGCAGCCCGTGGTGCTTGGCTACATCGTTGCCGGCTTTATCATCGGCCCGCACACGCCGCCGTTCGGCCTGATTCATGACGAAGACACGATCAAGACCCTGGCCGAGCTCGGGGTGATCTTCCTGATGTTTTGCCTGGGGCTGGAGTTCAGCCTGCGCAAACTGTTCAAGGTCGGGGCCACAGCGTTCATCGCAGCGTTCATGGAAATCGTGCTGATGATCTGGATCGGCTTCGAGATCGGCCGCTGGTTCGGCTGGAGCACCATGGACTCCCTGTTCCTCGGTGCGATCCTGGCGATCTCCTCGACCACTATCATTGTCAAGGCGCTCAACGACCTGAAGATGAAGAACGAGCGCTTTGCCCAGCTGATCTTCGGTGTGCTGATCGTCGAAGACATCCTTGGCATCGGCATCATCGCTCTGCTCTCGGGCATCGCCGTCAGTGGCACTGTGAGCTCCGGCGAGGTGTTTTCCACCGTTGGCAAGCTGTCGCTGTTCATGATCGTTGCGCTGGTCATCGGCATCCTCGTGGTGCCGCGCCTGTTGGCGTACGTGGCCCGTTTCGAAAGCAATGAGATGTTGCTGATCACCGTCCTGGGCCTGTGTTTCGGGTTCTGCCTGCTGGTGGTCAAGCTTGAGTACAGCATGGTTCTGGGTGCCTTCCTGATCGGTGCGATCATGGCGGAATCACGGCAATTGCTGAAAATCGAGCGCCTGATCGAGCCGGTTCGCGACCTGTTCAGTGCCATCTTCTTCGTTGCCATCGGCATGATGATCGACCCGTCGATCCTGCTCGAATACGCCTGGCCGATCGTGGTCATCACCATTGCCGTGGTGCTGGGCAAGATGTTGTCCTGCGGCATGGGCGCCTTTATCGCCGGTAACGACGGACGCACCTCGCTGCGGGTAGGGATGGGGCTGTCACAGATTGGCGAGTTCTCTTTCATCATCGCCGCGCTGGGCATCACCCTGCAGGTCACCAGCGACTTCCTCTACCCGGTGGCGGTAGCGGTATCGGCCATTACCACGCTGCTCACGCCCTACCTGATTCGCGCTGCCGACCCATTGTCGCTGAAGCTGGCCAAGGTCGTGCCGGGGCGTCTGGCGCGGGTGTTGTCGCTGTATGGCGAGTGGCTGCGCAGCATTCAACCCCATGGCGAAGGGGCGATGCTGGCCTCGATGATCCGGCGGATTCTGCTGCAAGTCGGGGTGAACCTGGCGCTGGTGGTGGCGATCTTCTTCAGCGGTGGTTATTTTGCCGCCCGCATTGGTGACTACCTGAGCGAGTGGGTCAGCGATATTGGCCAGCAGAAGGCCTTGATCTGGGGCGCGGCGCTGATGCTGTCGCTGCCGTTCCTGATCGCTGCGTACCGCAAGCTCAAGGCACTGTCGATGTTGCTGGCGGAGATGGGGGTCAAGCCGGAGATGGCCGGGCGGCATACCCAGCGGGTGCGACGGGTGATTGCCGAGGTGATTCCGCTGCTGTCGCTGCTGGTGATTTTCCTGCTGCTAGCGGCGCTGTCGGCCAGCATTCTGCCGACCAGCGAGCTGCTGTTGCTGATCGTGGTGGTCGCGGCGGTGGTGGTGGCAGTGCTGTGGCGCTGGTTCATCCGTGTGCACACACGCATGCAGATCGCCTTGCTGGAAACCCTGGAAAACAACCAGGAGAACCACCACTAAGAGGCGCTTCCTGCGCGGGGCGGTTCGAATGTCCGAGGGGATGGAGCGGTAGCGAAGCGCCACGCGCAGGAAGGCGTGGCGATTCTACGAACATTAATAGCCAAGAGCCATTACTTTGTGTGGTTATTTCTCATTCAGCTTTCCAGCCAGACGTCTCGGGCCCAGTGCCAGACCGATTCCCAGCTGTCTTCGGTAATGATCTCTTCTTCACCGGACCACAGCACCACGGTGCCATCTTCTTCGACGCAATAGTAGTCGTCGCCGTCCTGGCAGATCGGGATCAGGTCGCGCGGCACGCCGGCATCCCAGGCGTTGGCCGCCACGTCCGGCAAGTAGGTATGCGACTGCGGGTCGGTGACGGTGACCGGCTCGAGGCTACCGTAGACCACGTCGCTGACTGTCAGCAGGAACTCCTTGAACACGAACGGAATGTTGATAAACAACTCTTCTTCGATTTCGACCAGTTGGTCTTCGTCAGGCAACTCCAGCGGCACCGGTACCGGTTCATTGGCTTCTCGGAGCTGTTCGATGACTTCTTCCACGGTTCTATCCTCTAACCTTTACGACACGCTGCGCGTTATACCCTAGTAGCCCGCTGCGCTAAAAGCAAAACCCCGGGACAAGCCCGGGGTTTTTTTGTGCAATGCCTCAAGATCAGCCGTTCTGGCGGATCCCGGCAACCAGCCAAGGCTGGTTTTCACCTTGGGCGCGTTCCATGTTCCAGCTTTCGCTGAACGGTTCGCCCTGGTCAAAGCGCGAGGTTTTCGACACGCCGCTGAAGGTCAGGGTGGCGATGGTCTTGTCGGCGCGGTCGTCGACACCTTCGAGCTGCACGTTCAGGTCGTCAATGTAGGTGGACTGGAAGCCATCACCCAGATCAGCGCGCTCCTGCTTGAGGAACTGCAGCATCTGAGGGGTGACGAATTCGGCGATCTTGTCCATTTCATTGGCATCCCAGTGCTGCTGCAGCGACTGGAAGTGGTTGCGGGCAGCGGCCAGGAAGCTCTGCTCGTTGAACCAGGCCGGCGCGTTGATCACCGGGCGGGCAGCGGCGGCAGGCGCAGCGGAACCACCGAAGATCGACGGCTGAGCTGGCTGCTGGTGCACTTCGCGCTGGAATGGCGCGTGGCCGGCGGCGGCCATTTGCGGCTGCTGCTTGCGGCGACGGGCGGCGATGAAGCGGAACACCAGGAAGGCGATCAGCGCCATGATCAGGATGTCGAAGATCTGCATGCCCTGGAAGCCATCGCCCATGAACATGGAGGCCAGCAGGCCGCCGGCGGCGAGGCCGGCCAGAGGGCCAAGCCAGCGCGAAGCACCACTGGCGGCGGCAGGTGCGCGACCTGGCGCGGTTGGCGAGGCAGCCGGAGTCGTCGGGGCCGCCTGACGGGTCTGGTGGGTCGGCGCGGCGCCCGAACTCTTGCCGCCGCCGAAGCGTTTGGCGTTGGCGTCGAGACTCATCGTCAGGCCGATGCACAGCGCCAAAGCGATGCTAAGAAAACGTTGCATAGAAGGGTATTCCCGTTTTGTGGATTGCACGCGCGTCATGGTGCACAGGTTGTAGGACACATGACCAGCGCCATAATGTTTCCAGCTTTTGCCTGATTTGTCTGAATACGCTGTAAGACAAACTCTGTAGGAGCGGGCTTGCCCCGCGATTTGCGGCTTGCAAGTCGCATTGCATCGCGGGGCAAGCCCGCTCCTACAGGGCCTCGAGCTTGGCGTAACCAAGCATCAGCCACTTGCTGCCTTCGGCGAAATTGACCTGGACCCGGGCCTGGGCGCCGGAACCCTCGAAGTTGAGGATCACCCCTTCGCCGAACACCGCATGTTGCACACGCTGACCCAGGTTGAAGGCGGTCTGCGGAATGTTGGCGTTGGCAAACAGGCTGCTCGAGTTCTGCTGCTGGCCGGAGCTGAACGGACGGCTGACGCTGTTGGACAGGCGCACTTCCTGAACCAGGCCTGTCGGAATTTCGCGTACGAAGCGCGAGACCTTGTTGTAGGTCTCGCTGCCATACAGCCGGCGAGTCTCGGCATAGGTCATCACCAGTTGCTGCATGGCGCGGGTGATGCCGACATAGGCCAGGCGGCGTTCCTCTTCAAGGCGGCCGGGTTCTTCCAGGCTCATCTTGTGCGGGAACAGGCCTTCTTCCATGCCGACCAGGAATACGTGAGGGAATTCCAGGCCCTTGGCACTGTGCAGGGTCATCAACTGGATGCTGTCTTCGTGCTCGTCGGCCTGGGCGTCGCCGGCTTCCAGCGAGGCGTGGCCGAGGAAGGCCGCCAATGGCGACAGCTCGGCGTCTTCTTCGCTGTTTTCGAAGTTGCGCGCGGCGCTGACCAGTTCCTCAAGGTTTTCTACCCGGGCCTGGCCTTTTTCGCCTTTTTCTTCCTGGTGATAGACGATCAGCCCGGACTGCTCGATGACCGTCTGGGTCATCAGGTGCAGGGGCATTTCCATGACCTTGGCGGTGAGGTTTTCGATCATTTCCATGAACGCGCCCAGGGCGCTGGCAGCGCGGCCCTTGAGCGCCTTGTTGGCGATCAGCAGGCTCATCGATTCCCACATCGAGACCTGGGCGTGGCGCGCGTGCTCGCGAATCGCTTCGACGGTTTTCTCGCCGATGCCACGCGGTGGCACGTTGATTACCCGCTCAAGGGCGGCGTCGTTGCCGCGGCCTTCGAGCAGGCGCAGGTAGGCCATGGCGTTCTTGATCTCGGCACGCTCGAAGAAGCGCTGGCCGCCATAGATGCGGTAAGGAATACGTTCGCGCAGCAGTGCTTCTTCAAGCACCCGCGACTGGGCGTTGGAGCGATACAGGATGGCAATATCGCTGCGGGCCAGGCCGGTCTTGAGCGCGCTTTCGATGCTCTCGACCACGTAGCGGGCTTCGTCGTGCTCGTTGAAGGCGGCGTACAGGCTCAGCGGCTCGCCATCGCCACCGTCGGTCCACAGCTCTTTGCCCAGGCGCCCGCTGTTGTTGGCGATCAGGGCGTTGGCCGCCTTGAGGATACCGGCGGTGGAGCGGTAGTTCTGCTCCAGGCGGATCAGCTCGGCGTCAGGGAAGTCGGCAGTGTACTGATGGATGTTCTCGATCTTGGCGCCACGCCAGCCATAAATCGACTGGTCGTCGTCGCCGACCACCATCAGGCTGTCGCCGCCCCTGGCCAGCAGCCGCAGCCAGGCGTACTGCACGGCGTTGGTATCCTGGAATTCGTCGACCAGCACATGGCGGAAGCGCCGCTGGTAGTGCTCGAGCAGGCCTGGGTGGTCACGCCACAGGTCCAGGGCGCGCAGCAGCAGCTCGGAGAAGTCGATGACGCCGGCGCGCTGGCAGGCGGTCTCGTAGGCTTCATAGATGCTGCGCATGGTGCCCAGGAACAGGTCGCCACTGGCCTGGATGTGTTGCGGGCGCAGGCCTTCGTCTTTCTGCCCGTTGATGAACCATTGTGCCTGGCGCGCTGGCCAGCGTTGTTCATCCAGGCCCAGCTCGCGGATCACCCGCTTGACCAGGCGCTGCTGATCGTCGCTGTCGAGGATCTGGAAGTTCTGGTTCAGCCCTGCCTCTTGCCAGTGCGCGCGCAACAGGCGGTGCGCCAGGCCGTGGAAGGTGCCTACCCACATGCCGGCCGGGTTGATGCCCATCAGCTGTTCGATACGCTGGCGCATCTCGGCAGCGGCCTTGTTGGTGAAGGTCACCGACAGGATCGAGTGCGGCGAGGCCTGCACGACCTGGATCAACCAGGCGATGCGGTGCACCAGCACACGGGTCTTGCCGGAGCCGGCACCGGCCAGGACCAACTGACGACCGACCGGCGCAGCTACAGCCTGGCGTTGGGCGTCGTTGAGAGAGTTCAACAGGAGAGAGAGATCATCGCGCATCCGGCCATTTTAGGGGCGCAGACGACCCTTGGGCAAATATACAGTAGAAAAACTTGCCGCTGACGACTGGCTGGTCACCGGCTGCAGCCCAAGGCCTGCGTGCTTGAGCGCCTGCCGTCGGGAAACGCAATGAAATAATTATGATCCAGAGCAGTTTGGCCCGAGGGCTTGCTTGTGTATGCTCCGTGCACGTTTAAGGCTAACCATTACAAGAACACTGCCTATGACTCTCGGTTCCGACTCCATGAGCGCCCCTTCCGAAGCGCGCCGGAGTATTCGCAAGCACTTCGCAACCCAACTGGCTGTCGAGCGCACCCGCCTGCTGTACCAGGGCTCGTTGCTGCCGACCCTGTTCATGCTGCTCAATGGTCTGGTCTGTGCCTGGTTGCTGTGGAGCCCGGCACGCTACCTATTGGTCAGTGTATGGATTGTCTGGCTGACGGCGTTGGTGGCCATGCGGGTGATCCAGGTCGCCGCCTTCGATGCCGCCATGCCCGCTCGACAGGCCCAGCCAAGCTGGTGGCGAATGTTCTTGCTCGGTTCGGCCTTCAGTGGCCTGACCCTGGCCAGCGCGGCGATCGCCCTGGTGCCGGTGGATAACTTCGTCCAGCAGGCCTGGGTATTCGGCCTGCTGGGTGCGGCGACGCTATCGGCCAGCGTCGCTTATGCCGTCAGCCTGCCGGCCTTCCTTAGTTTTACCTTGCCGTGCCTGCTGCCGCCGATTGCCTTCCTGTTCTGCAATGGCGATGAGCAGCAGCGTGGCTGGGGCTGGCTTGGCCTGATTTTATTGCTCGCCTTGTCAGTGGTGGCCTGGCAGGTCAACCGGCTGATCGAGCGTGGGCTGTTGCGGCGCTTTCAGAATCAGGAGCTGATCGAGCACCTGCAAGCTGCACAAAACCGCAGCGAACGACTTAACCAGGCATTGGCCGAGGAGGTTCAGCAGCGGCGGCTGATCGAGGAGCAACTGCGCGAGGCGCAAGTGGGCCTGGAGTCGCGCGTCGCCCAACGCAGCCAGGAGCTGGACGCTGCCAACCAGGCCCTGAGCAAGAGCGAACAGCGTCTGGCCCTGGCCCTGGAGGCCAGCGAACTGGGGCTGTGGGACTGGAACCTGGAAACCGACGAGATCCACCATACCCAGTTACGCGAGTTGTTTGGCCTGGAGCCTGACCAGGTCCAGGAAATGCTCGCGCACCTCAAGCCACGCCTGCATCCCGATGACGTGCCGCTGCTCAAGCGCACCCTGGTCGAACACCTCAAGGGCCGCAGCGAGGATTACCGCATCGACTACCGGGTGCGTCACCGCCAGGGCCACTGGTGCTGGATCGAGGACCGAGGCCGGGCAGTGGAGCGCAGTGCCAGCGGGCGGGTGCTGCGCATGCTCGGCACCCGCCGGGATATCAGTGCGCAAAAAGCCCAGGAAGAACAGCAGCGCATGGCCGCCACCGTATTCGAAGCGGCCAGCGAAGGCATTGTGATTCTCGACCCTGATTATGTGTTGCTGGCGGTCAATCAGGCCTTCTGCCGGGTTACCGGCTACAACCGCGAAGAATTGCTTCAGGGCCGGTTACTGGAACTGCCCTGCAGTCGCGACGCCCGTCGCCACTCTCAGGCCATTGAGCTGGCGCTGGAGCAGCAGGGCAACTGGCAGGGGGAACTGGTCGAGGCGCGCAAGAACGGCGAGCTCTATCCTCAGTGGCTGCAGCTCAATGGCGTGCGCGATGCACGGGGCAACCTGACCAGCATCGTCGGCTTCTTTACCGACCTGTCGGCGCGCCGCGAGTCCGAGGAGCGCCTGCGGTACCTGGCTCACTACGACGAGCTGACGGGCCTGGCCAACCGCGCCCTGTTCCGCCTGCGCCTGTATGAGGCCGGCGAGCGCCTGCGCCAGAGCGGGCGCGGCCTGGCCTTGCTGCACATCGACCTGGACCGCTTCAAGCTGCTCAATGACAGCCTTGGCCACGAAGTTGCCGACCAGTTGCTCAAGCAGATGGCCCAGCGCATCAGCAATGCCATGCCCGAGGCCGACACGGTGGCGCGCTTGTCCGGCGACGAGTTTGCCGTGCTGTTCGATGCCTACAGCAACCTGTCGAGCCTGGTGCGTGTGGCCAGCCGCTTGCTGGACAAGCTACGTGTACCGCTGCGGGTCGATGGCCACGAGCTGGTGATCAGCGCCTCGGTAGGCATCAGCCTGCTGGCCGATACCTCGCGGGATGTCACGGTACTGGTCAGCCAGGCCAACACCGCCATGCAGCACGCCAAGCACCTGGGCGGCGACAATTTCCAGTTCTACACCGAGAGCCTGCAGGCCAGTACCCTGCAGCGCCTGCAGCTGGAAAACCACCTGCGCAAGGCCATCGAGGAGCGTCAGCTACAGGTGTACTACCAGCCCAAGCTGTGCCTGGCCACTGGCCGTCTGCATGCTGCCGAGGCGCTGGTGCGCTGGCAGCATCCGCAGTGGGGCATGGTACCGCCGTCGGACTTTATCGGCCTGGCCGAAGAAACCGGCCTGATTGCGCCGATGGGCGAATTCGTTTTGCGCCAGGCCTGTTGGCAGGCCTGCGAGTGGCAGCGCATGGGGCTTGCGCCGATCCGTGTGTCGGTGAACCTGTCGGTCTATCAGTTGCGCCACGGCAAGCTGGTCAGCCTGGTGCGCCAGGTGCTCGATGAAAGTGGCCTGGCGCCGCATCTGCTGGAGCTGGAACTGACCGAGAGCCAGTTGCTCGATAGCGTTGAGCACATCATCGCCACCTTCCGCCAGTTGCACGAACTGGGAGTGAAGCTGGCCATCGATGACTTTGGCACGGGCTACTCATCGCTCAGCTATCTCAAGCGCTTCCCGGTGGATTACGTGAAGATCGACCAGGCCTTTATCCGCGGCCTGAGCGAAGGCAGTGAAGATGCCGCGATCACCCGGGCAATCATCGTCATGGCCCAGAGCCTTGACCTTCAGGTGGTCGCGGAGGGCGTCGAGACCCATGAACAGCTGGAGTTTTTGCGCAAGCAAGGCTGCAATGAAGTGCAGGGCTACCTGATCAGCCGGCCGGTACCGGCGCAGGAGCTGGCCGAGCTACTGGCCAGTCACTACAGCTTCTAGAGGTGCCAGGCGCGGCCCTGGTGCGCCAGCAGGCTGTGGGCCTGATCCGGGCCGTTGGAGCCGGCGTGGTAGGGGCGCGGCGCCTGGAAGTGCTCCTGCCAGCCGGTGAGGATCGGGTCGATCCAGGCCCAGGCGGCCTCGACTTCGTCACGGCGCATGAACAGCGTCGAATCGCCTTCGAGCACATCCAGCAACAGGCGTTCATAGGCGTCCCAGCGACGGGTCTGGCCGAAGACCTGGGCCAGGTTGAGGTTCAGTTCCACCGGCTCCAGGCGCATGCCCTTGCCGGGGGTCTTGGTCATCATCTGCAGGCTGATACGCTCATCGGGTTGTAGCTGGATCAGCAACTGGTTGGCCTGGTCGCCCTCAAACAGGCGGTGCGGCACGGGTTTGAACTGGATGACGATCTGCGACGAGCGCTTGGCCAGGCGCTTGCCGGTGCGCAAATAGAACGGTACGCCGGCCCAGCGCCAGTTATTGATATGCGCTTCTACGGCGACGAACGTCTCGGTATCGCTGTCGTTGTCGACGTCTTTCTCGAAGTAGTAGGCCGGTACTTCCTGGCCGCCGATCTTGCCGGCGCTGTATTGGCCGCGCACGGTCTTGTCTTGTACATCCTGGCCGGTGATCGGTTGCAGGGCCTTGAGAATCTTTACTTTTTCGTCACGCACCGCCTCGGCCTCGAACTGTGCTGGCGGCTCCATGGCCACCAGGCAGAGCAGTTGCAGCAGGTGGTTTTGCAGCATGTCGCGGGTGGCACCGGCACGGTCGTAGTAGGCGCCGCGATTTTCTACACCGAGGGTTTCGCAGACGCTGATCTGCACATGATCGACCTGGTTGTTGCGCCATACCGGTTCGAGCAGGGCATTGGCAAAGCGCAGGGCCATGAGGTTCTGCACCGTTTCCTTGCCCAGGTAGTGGTCGATGCGAAACACCTGCGATTCAGCGAAAACGGCGCCAAAGGCTTCGTTGATTGCCGTGGCCGATTCCAGCGAGTGGCCAATGGGTTTTTCCAGCACGATACGCGCGTCGTGATCGGCCAGACCTGCGACTTTCAGGTGGTTGGCTATCGGCACGAACAGATTGGGTGCGGTGGCCAGGTAGTAGATCCGGGTCAGGCCGCCCGCTTCACCGAGAAAGCGCGCCAAGCGGACGAAATCGGCGCTTTGCGAGGCGTCCATGGGGAAGTAGTCCAGCCGTGCAGAGAAGCGCGCCCAGACATCCTCATCGAAGTCGGCGCGGGCAATCTGCGCCCGGCAGCGGCGTTCGGCGAGCTTGAGGAATTCATTGCGCGGCAGATTGCTGCGGGCCAGGGCAATGATGCGTACGGCCGGGTGCAGGCGAGCCTCGCGATACAGGTGGTAGAGCGCCGGAAGCAGTTTGTGCAGGGCCAGGTCACCGGTGCCGCCGAACACCATGATGTCGCAAGGGATAGTCAATACCACCACTCTCCTAGTTCGTTTAGCTGGGCGGGTCGCCGGTCATGTAGTATAACTACAAGAAAGCTACAACCCGGTCAGTCGATCATAACCGAGTCCTGCCCTTGAATCTGTTGCAACACATCGCCCAGTCGCGCCATCTGCTACGCAAATCGGAACTCAAGGTTGCCGATCACGTGCTGCTTGATCCTGCGGCCGTCATGCATAGCTCCATGGCCGACCTTGCCCACAGCGTTGGTATCAGCGAGCCGACTATCGTGCGCTTTTGCCGTGCGATCGGTTGTTCCGGCTTTCAGGACCTCAAGCTCAAGCTGGCCCAGAGCCTGGCGGCGGGGGCGAGTTTCGGCCAGTTCGCGATTCATGAGGACGACTCGGTTGCCGACTACAGCCTGAAGATCTTCGACACCACCTTGCATACGCTGATGGAGGTGCGCGAGCACCTCGACCCGCAGGCCTTGCAACGTGCGGTCACGGCCATGGCCCAGGCCCAGCGCGTCGAGTTCTATGGTTTTGGTGCCTCGGGTGCGGTGGCGGCCGATGCCCAGCACAAGTTCTTCCGCCTGTTGCTGACGGCGGCAGCATACTCCGACCCGCACATGCAGGCGATGTCGGCGGTTACCCTCAAGCCTGGCGATGTGGCGATCTGCATCTCCCAGTCGGGGCGTTCCAAGGACCTGCTGATCACCGCTAACCTGGTGCGCGAAAGCGGCGCCACGCTGATCACCCTGTGCCCGAGCCAGACGCCGCTTGCCGAGCTGTCGACCGTCAACCTGGCCATCGACGTGCACGAAGACACCGAGATCTACACCCCGCTGACCTCGCGTATCGCCCACCTGGTGGTGATCGACGTGCTGGCCATGGGCGTTGCCATGGCTCGCGGGCCGAGCCTGGTCAACCACCTCAAGAGCGTCAAGCGCAGCTTGCGCAGCCTGCGTTTATCGCCCAAGTCGATCAAGGCGATGGACGACTGAGACCTGTGGCGCTGGCCGCCAGGGTTTCATTGATTTGTCATTGGCTCGCCGCCAAATCGTAATGCCACGTCGTCAGGCTAAAGCTCCCGCACTCGAAAAGGGAGATATGCAATGGCTCGTGAATTCGATGGCTCGTACCAACCCAACGCCAAATCCCGCAAGCAGCAGGAAAAAGACCAGCGTCGCATGGAGTTTCGCCGCGCGATCGAAAGCTACTCCGAGCAGCGCCGCCTGCTGCAGGAAATCACCGACTACGCCGACCTGCAGACCCTCAGCGTGTGGCAGGTATCGGCGGCAGAATCCCCGAGAAACGCTCAACAAGCCCGCTGATCTGCGCACGTTCGCTACGAATGAACGCTAAAAAGGCCAGGGCCACCGGCGACTGCCGCTTGGCCTTGGACTGCACCACGCACCAACTGCGGTACAGTGGCAGCTCTTCGACCGGCAGCTCGCGCAGCACGCCAGTGGCCAGTTCCAGGTTCAGCGCGTGGCGGGTCAGCAGGGCGATGCCCAGGCCTGCGATCACGCATTCGCGCTGGGCATCGGCCGAGGCCACCTCCAGCGTCTGGGTGAAGTGCACACGCTTTTCCTTGAAGTACTCTTCGCAAGCCTTGCGCGTCCCCGAGCCCTGTTCGCGCACCAGCAGGGTGTGCGGCTCAAGGTCCTGCAGGCGCAGGCTGTCGAGCTTGCACAGTGGGTGATCGGGCGGCGCCACGGCTACAATCGGATTGTTCAGGAATGGCAGGAACTCCAGGCCCATGTCCTGAGGCACCATGGACATGATGATCAGGTCATCGCGGTTGTCCGAGAGGCGACGGATGGCCTGGGCCCGGTTCACCACCGTGAGGGTAAGATTGACCTCCGGGTGCAGGCGCTTGAAGGCGGCGAACAGGTGCGGAACGAAGTACTTGGCGCTGGACTCGACCGCCAGCTTCAGTTGCCCTTGCAGCGAGCCCTGCATGTCCGAGAGCTGCATGTCGAGGCTCTCCAGGCGCCCGAAGATGTCGCGGCTAGCGCGCTGCAGCGCTTCGGCGGCGTCGGTCAGGTAGAGCTTTTTGCCGACGTACTCGAACAGCGGCTGGCCGACCAGTTCTTCGAGTTGACGGATTTGTAGACTAACGGCGGGTTGCGTCAGGTTCATCTCCTCGGCCGCCCGGCTGTAGGAACGCAAATCACAGACCTCATTGAAGATCTGAAGTTGACGCAATGTCATACGCATCAATGACTTACGCATTTCTCTCAAGCCCCGGCAAAACCTTGTAACAGCACTATAAGCTTTTGCTTATGCACACCCTAATAAATATTGATTTTTGTTTATCCAGAGACAGCGCTAGGGTAAAGATGCGACTGGCCAGCGACGATTGGTCACGCGCCGACCGGCGTTGCCGGCTCGTTTGTTCTAGCGGCCTTGGGAATACTCCAGTGATAAAAAAGATCCTGATCGCCAACCGCGGTGAAATTGCTGTTCGAATCGTGCGTGCCTGCGCCGAGATGGGCATCCGTTCCGTGGCGATCTACTCCGACGCCGACCGCCATGCCTTGCACGTCAAACGTGCCGATGAGGCCCACAGCATTGGTGCCGAGCCCCTGGCCGGCTACCTGAACCCGCGCAAGCTGGTGAACCTGGCCGTGGAAACCGGTTGTGATGCGCTGCATCCCGGTTATGGTTTTCTGTCTGAGAACGCTGAACTTGCGGACATCTGCGCCGAACGTGGGATCAAATTCATCGGCCCTTCGGCAGAAGTCATTCGTCGCATGGGCGACAAGACCGAAGCCCGCCGCAGCATGATCAAGGCCGGTGTACCGGTCACCCCGGGCACCGAAGGCAACGTCGCCGACATCCACGAAGCGCTGCTTGAAGGCGACCGCATCGGTTATCCGGTGATGCTCAAGGCCACTTCCGGCGGTGGCGGCCGTGGTATTCGTCGCTGCAACAGTCGTGAAGAGCTGGAACAGGCTTTCCCGCGGGTGATCTCCGAAGCGACCAAGGCCTTTGGTTCTGCGGAAGTGTTCCTGGAAAAATGCATCGTCAACCCGAAACACATCGAGGCGCAAATCCTCGGCGACAGCTTCGGCAACGTCGTGCACCTGTTCGAGCGCGACTGCTCGATCCAGCGGCGTAACCAGAAACTCATCGAAATCGCCCCGAGCCCGCAACTGACCCCCGAACAGCGCGCGTACATCGGCGACCTGTCGGTACGCGCGGCCAAGGCCGTGGGTTATGAGAACGCCGGCACCGTGGAGTTCCTGCTCGCCGATGGCGAGGTGTACTTCATGGAGATGAACACCCGGGTGCAGGTGGAACACACCATCACCGAAGAAATCACCGGCATCGATATCGTTCGCGAGCAGATCCGCATTGCCTCCGGCCTGCCGCTCTCGGTCAAGCAGGAAGACATCCAGCACCGCGGCTTCGCCCTGCAGTTCCGGATCAATGCCGAAGACCCGAAAAACAACTTCCTGCCCAGCTTCGGCAAGATCACCCGTTACTACGCACCCGGCGGCCCGGGCGTGCGTACCGACACGGCGATCTACACCGGCTACACCATTCCACCGTTCTATGACTCGATGTGCCTGAAACTGGTGGTCTGGGCGCTGACCTGGGAAGAAGCCATGGACCGCGGCCTGCGGGCCCTGGACGACATGCGCGTACAAGGGGTGAAGACCACCGCCGCCTATTACCAGGAAATCCTGCGCAACCCGGAATTTCGCAGCGGTCAGTTCAATACCAGCTTCGTTGAAAGCCATCCGGAACTGACCAACTACTCGATCAAGCGCAAACCCGAAGAGCTGGCCCTGGCCATCGCTGCCGCCATTGCCGCCCACGCAGGCCTGTGAGGAACCCATAATGTCCAAGAAAATCTTTGTAACCGACACAATCCTGCGCGACGCCCACCAGTCCCTGCTGGCCACCCGCATGCGTACCGAAGACATGCTGCCGATCTGCGACAAGCTCGACAAAGTCGGCTACTGGTCGCTGGAAGTCTGGGGCGGGGCGACCTTCGATGCCTGCGTGCGCTTCCTCAAGGAAGACCCGTGGGAGCGCCTGCGCAAGCTGCGCGCGGCATTGCCCAACACCCGCCTGCAGATGCTTCTGCGTGGGCAGAACCTGCTGGGCTACCGCCACTACAGCGACGACGTGGTCAAAGCCTTCGTCGCCAAGGCAGCGGTCAACGGCATCGACGTGTTCCGCATCTTCGACGCCATGAACGACGTGCGTAACCTGCGCGTCGCCATCGAAGCGGTCAAGGCCGCCGGCAAACATGCCCAGGGCACCATCGCCTACACCACCAGCCCCGTGCACACCATCGAAGCCTTCGTCGCCCAGGCCAAGCAGATGGAAGCCATGGGTTGCGACTCGGTAGCAATCAAGGACATGGCCGGCCTGCTGACCCCGTACGCCACCGGCGAGCTGGTCAAGGCACTGAAGGCCGAGCAATCGCTGCCGGTGTTCGTCCATTCCCACGACACCGCCGGCTTGGCCGCCATGTGCCAGCTCAAAGCTATCGAGAACGGCGCCGATCATATCGACACCGCCATCTCCAGCTTTGCCTGGGGCACCAGCCACCCGGGCACCGAGTCGATGGTCGCGGCCCTCAAGGGCAGCGAATTCGACACTGGCCTGAGCCTGGAACTGCTGCAGGAAATCGGCCTGTACTTCTATGCCGTGCGCAAGAAATACCACCAGTTCGAAAGCGAGTTCACCGCTGTCGATACCCGCGTGCAAGTCAATCAGGTACCGGGCGGGATGATTTCCAACCTGGCCAACCAGCTCAAGGAGCAGGGCGCGCTCAACCGCATGAACGAAGTGCTGGCGGAGATCCCGCGGGTGCGTGAAGACCTCGGCTTTCCGCCGCTGGTGACCCCGACCTCGCAGATCGTCGGCACCCAGGCGTTCTTCAACGTACTTGCTGGCGAGCGCTACAAGACCATCACCAACGAGGTGAAACTGTACCTGCAGGGCGGCTACGGCAAGGCCCCGGGTGTGGTCGACGAACAACTGCGGCGCCAGGCCATCGGTAGCGAAGAAGTCATCGATGTGCGTCCGGCCGACCTGCTCAAGCCAGAAATGACCAAGCTGCGCAACGACATTGGCGCCCTGGCCAAGTCGGAAGAAGACGTGCTGACCTACGCCATGTTCCCGGACATCGGGCGCAAGTTCCTCGAAGAGCGTGAGGCCGGCACCCTGACCCCTGAAGTGCTGCTGCCGATTCCGGAAGCCGGTGCCGTGGCTTCGGCCGGTGGCGAAGGCGTACCGACCGAGTTCGTCATTGATGTGCACGGTGAAACCTACCGGGTGGATATCACCGGTGTTGGCGTCAAGGCCGAAGGCAAGCGCCACTTCTACCTGTCCATCGACGGCATGCCTGAAGAAGTGGTGTTCGAGCCGCTCAACGAGTTCGTCGGCGGCGGCGGCAGCAAGCGCAAACAGGCCAGCGCACCGGGCCATGTCAGTACCACCATGCCGGGCAACATCGTTGATGTGCTGGTCAAGGAAGGCGACATGGTCAAGGCCGGCCAGCCAGTGCTGATTACCGAGGCAATGAAGATGGAGACCGAAGTGCAGGCGGCAATTGCCGGCAAGGTCACCGCCATTCACGTGGCCAAGGGCGACCGGGTCAACCCGGGCGAGATCCTGATCGAGATCGAGGGCTGATTTTCAGGCCCTCATCTACAAGCGGTTAACCTCTGGGGGGCGTATGCTCCCCTTTTTTTTTTGCATGCACCTACCGACACGCTTGCAGTGTCCGCACCTGCCCTTCAGGGCGCTGGTTATCTTCCGCCAACCAGCGCTCAAACCCCGCCGCAATCGCCGGCCATTCATCATCGGTAATCGAGAACCACGCCGTGTCGCGGTTACGGTCCTTGATCACCATATGCTTGCGAAACACCCCTTCGAAGGTGAAGCCAAAGCGCAGTGCAGCGCGCTTGGAGCGGGCGTTGTCGTTGTTGCACTTCCATTCCAGGCGGCGGTTGCCCAGCGCGAATGCGAGCTTGCCGAGCAGGTAGATGGCTTCGGTACCCTTGGGCGTGCGTTGCATGGCGGCGCCGAAGGCGATGTGGCCAATTTCGATGCGGCCCTGTTCGGGCACGATCGACATCAAGCTGAGGATGCCCTGGGTCTGGCCGCTGGCCAGGTCAATGACGCTGTAGAACAGCGGGTCGCTGCTGGCGGCGTTGATGTCGAGCCAGTGATCGAAATCCTCGCGTTCGCTGAACGGACCGTAGGCCAGGTAATCCCACAGTTTGTTATCGGCCTGGGGGCCCTGGAACACTTCCCAGAGGTCTTCGGTGTCGCGCTTGGGGTCGAGTTTTTCCAGGCGTACGAAGCGCCCGGTCAATGTCGAAGGTTGCGGGCGCTTGGCCGGATACCAGTGCAATGGACTGCTCATGGGGGGCTCCTCTGGCTTACAGCGGTTTGCGGAACTGAATGAAGCCGGGCCGCTCGGCGACTTGCTCGTACAGGCTGATAGCCGTGGCATTGGTTTCGTGGGTCAGCCAGTGCACCTTGGCGCAACCTGCCGCCTTTGCCGTAGCGTAGACATATTCGATCAATTGGCGGCCGATACCCAGGCCACGCTGCTCACTTTGCACGTACAGGTCCTGCAGGTAGCAGGCATTCTCGATGCTCCAGTTGGAGCGGTGATAGATCCAGTGGACCATGCCCAGCGCCTTGCCGTCGACCCAGGCCAGCGCGGCATTGGTTGGCTCGCTGGGGTCGAGCATACGCTCCCAGGCCACGGCGCTGACCTCGTCGGCGATGCGGGTTTGGTAAAAGCGCTGATAAGCCTGCCACAGCGGCAGCCAGGCACTGTGATCGGCGGCAGTGACGGGGCGGATGGTTATGCTAGCCATAGGCATGCTCCTTCAAGGTTGGCCCATCAGGGCGGCCAGTTGGTTGTCCAGGGGATCGGTGCTGTTGGCCAGGCCTTTGCGCACGCCTTCGATATCGATGGCCGAACGGTTCTGGCTAAGTTTGCGTGTGCCTTGCAGGCGCTCGATGGGCAGGGCGAAGCCGACGATCGCCTTGAGCATGCCGGCCATGTAGTCGGCCGGCGCTTCTTCCACCGACCAGGGCTTGGCCTGGCTTTGTTCATGCTGATCACTCAGGCGCCTGACGATAGCCAGCAGGCGCTCGGCGTCGTGATACACCTCGGCCTTGCCCCAGGCGTGCACCGTCACGTAGTTCCAGGTCGGTACCGTGCGCGGGTCGTCGATCTTGCTGGGGTAGTAACCCGCGCTGACATACGCATCCGGTCCGGCAAACACCACCAGCGCCTCGGCGCCGTTGGCCAGCTCCTGCCATTGCTTGTTGGCCCGGGCGAAGTGGCCGTACAGGGTGCCGTTGCTGCCCTGGCTGCGATCCAGTAACAGGGGGAGGTGGCTGGCCTGCAGACCCTGCTCGCCGTGGGTGACCAGCACGGCGAGGCGCGTTTGTTCGATCTGCTGATGCAGGCGGTCGAGATCGGTTTCCTTGTGGCTCGAAGGTGTGAACATATGGATTGTCCTTGGCGAATGGCTCAATCCTAGGCAGGCTATTGGACTAAGGTAAGAGCCATTTCAAGATAATTTCATAGGTCCAATGTCATGAGCGAGCGTCCTTTCACTTTGCCGTTCGACCCGACGGGCATCGTCCTTGATCGCCGTCAGGGCCTTAGCCGCCAGCTCTACCACGCCCTGCGCCTGCGGGTGCTGGACGGTCGCTTGAGCAGCGGCACGCGCTTGCCGGCGACCCGCGACATGGCGCAGGTGCTAGCGCTGTCGCGCAACAGCGTAGTGCGCGCCTATGACCAGCTGTATGCCGAAGGCTATATCGAAAGCCGGGTGGGCGATGGCACCTATGTCAGCCACCTGCCAAAACTATCCACAAAAGTATCCACAGGGTTATCCCTGGGTTTTTCCACAGGGTTATCCACAAAAACAACGGAAAATACTGAGGATTCATCCAGTAAAGTTATCCACAGTGGTCCAATGCACCGTCTGCAAAACAACCATCTACCGGCGCCTAAAAGCGGTCCGCCGCGGGCTTTTCGTGTCGGTTTGCCGGCGTTCGACCTGTTCCCGTTCGACGTCTGGGCCAAGCTTCAGGCGGGTTTCTGGCGTAATCCCGATCCTGCTGCGCTGGGTTATGGCGACCCGGCTGGCGAGCCGCAACTTCGCGAGCTGATCGCGACCTATTTGCGTCGATCTCGTGGGCTTTCGTGTGCGGCTGAACAAATTGTGATCACCAGTGGCGCGCAGCAGGCGATTAGTCTTTGTGCACAGCTGTTGCTGGAGCCTGGCGAAGTAGTGGCTGTGGAAAACCCCGGCTACCGCGCCGCTGGCAACGCCTTCGCATTGACCGGGGCAACGGTGCAAGGAGTGGCGGTGGACCATGAAGGGCTCGACTGCGCAGCGCTCAATGCCGTGGAGCATTGCCGCCTCAGCTACGTGACGCCGTCTCACCAGTACCCGACCGGCGTCACCATGAGCCTGGCCCGGCGCCTGGAACTGCTGGCCTGGGCCGAGCGCAAGGACGGCTGGATCATTGAAGACGACTACGATGGCGAGTACCGCTACAGCGGCGACCCGCTGGCGCCTTTGGCGGCACTGGATCGTAGCGGGCGGGTGTTGTATGTCGGCACCTTCGGCAAAATCGCCTTTCCGGCGCTACGCCTGGGCTACCTGGTGCTGCCAAAGCAGCTGGTACAAGCCTTTTCTCGCTGTCGGGCGCTGGCCGTGCGGCACTCGGAGGTGGGTACTCAGGCGGTGATGGCGCAGTTCATGGCCCAGGGGCATTTTCAGCGGCATATCCGGCGCATGCGCAGGGCCGCGCTGAGTCGACGCAATGCGTTAAAGGCTGGGTGGCCCATGGACGTTCCCGGCGTTGGCGCCATGCCGGACGTCGCGGCAGGATTGCACGTGAAAGTCGATATCGACAGCTATGCCCGCGAACAGGAGTTGATCGCCCGTGCTGAAGCGGTAGGCGTTGAGCTCAATGCCCTGAGCGATTACTGGCTGCCAGACTCGACGGTCCCTATGGATGAGCGTGCGGGGCTGGTACTGGGCTTCGCCGCCGTGGGCGAAGCCGCTATTGCCGATGCCCTGGCCCGCTTGCGGCGGGCCTGGCGTCAGTGACGATCAGGTCCCGGCCTTGATCTTGGTCCAGGCGCGGGTGCGCGCCCGCTCGGCATCGCGTGGCAGTGGCTGCAGGGTGTAGAGCTTGGCCATGGCTTGCTCGGTGGGGTAAAGGTTGGGGTTGTTGCGGATGGCCGGTGCAACCAGTTCGGTGGCGTCCTTGTTGGGGTTGGGATAACCGACAAAGTCGCTGATGGGCGCGATCACCTTGGGCTGCAGCAGGTAGTTGATGAAGGTGTAGGCATCTTCCGGGTTGGCCGCGCCTTTGGGGATTGCCAGCATGTCGAACCAGATCGGCGCACCTTCCTTGGGCAGGCGCATGTCGACGACCACGCCGTTCTTCGCCTCGGTGGCGCGGTTGGCCGCCTGGGAGAAGCTGCCCGAGTAGCCGACCGCCACACAGATGTCGCCATTGGCGATATCTGCCATGTACTTGGAGGAGTGGAAGTAGGTGACGTGCGGGCGGATCTTCAGCAGCAGCTCTTCGGCCTTTTTGTAGTCCGCCGGTTTCGTGCTGTTCGGTGGCAGGCCCAGGTACTGCAGGGCCAGCGACAGGATTTCCGACGGTGAGTCAAGCAAGGCCACGCCGCATTGCTTGAGCTTGGCGATGTTCTCTTCCTTGAAGATCAGGTCCCAGCTGTCGACCGGGGCATTGTCGCCCAGCGCCGCCTTGACCTTGGCCGGGTTGAAGCCGATCAGTACGGTGCCGTACATGTACGGCACGGCGAACTGGTTGCCGGGGTCGTTGGCCTCGATCAGCTTCATCAGTTTCGGGTCCAGGTGCTGCCAGTTCGGCAGCTTGCTGCGGTCCAGCGGCTGGAACACCCCGGCCTCGATCTGCTTGGCCAGGAACACGTTGGACGGCACCACCACGTCGTAGCCGGAGTTGCCGGTCAGCAGCTTGGCCTCCAGGGCTTCGTTGGTGTCGAAGATGTCGTAGATGAGTTTGACCTGGCTGTCTTTCTGGAAGTCCACCAGGGTTTGCGGGGTGATGTAGTCGAACCAGTTGTAGACCCGCAGGGTGCGTTGTTCGGCAGCCTCCAGGCTACCGGCGAGCAGGGTGCTGCAGAGCAGAGGGGCGAGCAGGCGCTTGAGTCGGGTCATGCTTGAGCTTCCTGTTGGGCGCGTTCGAAACCTTCGAGTACGTTCACTGCGTTGATACCGATTTCCTCGACTGCATAACCACCTTCCATGACGAACAGCGTCGGCGTGCCGAGGCGGGCGATGCGTTCGCCCATCTTCAGGTAGTCGGGGCTGTCGAGCTTGAACTGGGAGATCGGGTCGTCCTTGAACGTGTCCACGCCCAGCGAAATCACCAGCACGTCCGGGCCATAGGCGGCGATGCGCTCACAGGCCTCATCCAGGGCTTTGCTCCAGGTCAGCCAGTCGCTACCGGCGGGCAGCGGGTAATTGACGTTGTAGCCCAGGCCTTCACCTTCGCCTTGCTCATCGGCATAGCCCAGGAAGAACGGAAACTCGGCCTGCGGATCTCCATGGATCGAGGCGAACAACACATCACGGCGCTGGTAGAAGATTTCCTGGGTGCCGTTGCCGTGGTGGTAGTCGACATCGAGGATTGCCACCTTGCCCCGGCCTTGGTCGAGGAACGCCTGGGCGGCGATGGCGGCGTTGTTGAGGTAGCAGTAACCGCCCATGACATCGCTGGCGGCGTGGTGTCCCGGTGGCCGGCAGAGGGCGAAGGCGCTGTGGGCGCCGGTCTGGATCGCAGCCTGGGCGGTGAGGGCAACTTGCGCGGCGCTGTAGGCCGCTTGCCAGGTGCCAGCGGTGATTGGCGCACCGGCGTCGAAGCTGTAGTAACCGAGTTCGCCGTGCAGGCTGCTAGGTTTGACGCTGCGCAGGGTGCGCGCCGGCCAGGTGAAGGGCAGCAGGTCGCCTTCGTAGCCCAGCTGGGTCCAGCGCTGCCAGGCGCCTTTGAAGAAGTTCAGGTAATCGGCACTGTGCACGCGCAGCAAGGGCGCGCGGCCAAAGTCGGCAGGCCCCTTGATTGCACCCAACTCGCGGGTTTTTACCCGCTCCAGAACATGGTCGGCGCGCGAAGGCATCTCGAAGCAGGGCATCAGTTGCCCGTCGATCAGCTCGCAGCGGCCATGGTGCAGGCGGTGGTCATCGGAATAGATCGTCAGCATCTTGTTGTTCTCCGGGTCACTGGCGTCGCTCCATTGTTGGTGGCCCGGGCCCTGTGCAGAACGACGGAAACGGCCAAAAGGGGACCGATATGGCCAGCCTGACTGTCCGGATTTCGCCCCCTGGCGGTGCAACCGTCGTATTCAGGCGCGGAAGTGGCTTGGCGCAACGCCGCTCCAGCGCATGAAGGCGTGGCGAAAGCTGGCGGTTTCGCTGAAGCCCAGCAGTTCGGCGATGCGGTAGATGGGCAGCTGATCTTCGGCCAATAGCTGCTTGGCACGCTCGAAACGCAGCTCATCGAGCAGTTGTTGATAACTGCTGCCCAGCTCCTGCAGGTGCCGACGCAAGGTGCGCGACGAGCAGTTCATCTGCCGCGCCAGGCCTTCCAGCCCGGGAGCCGCATCGAGTTGTTCGAGCAGCAGCTGGCGAATCCGCCCGAGCCAGGCCTGGCGACCGGTGAACTCCAGGTTTAGCCGTCGGCAGCGCTCGCTCATGGCCCGGTGGGTGATCTGGTCGGCCAGCGGCAGGGGTTGCTCCAGCCATGTGCGCGCAAAGGCGAAGGCATTGTCGGCTGCCTCGAAGCGCAACGGGCAGGCGAAGCTGTCGCCATACAGCGCATGGTAATCGGGCGTGGGGTGGGCGAAGCGTGCCGCCAGCAGCGGTAGCGGTTGGCCGAGCAGGTCGTCGCAGATGACTTTCAGCGAGGTCAGGCAGAACTCGGCATTGAACGCCGCCAGCTGCGGTTCTTCGCGATAATCGCTGGCGCTGAACCAGACCCGCTCGCCGTCGTCGATCAGGCGCAGCTGAAAAAGTGTTCCCAGTAGCGCCGGGTACTGCATCGCCAGGCGCAAAGCGTCACCTAAGGTGGCACTGGAGAGCAGGGCGTAACCGAGCATACCGTAGCAGGAAACATGCATGCGCCGGCCCAGCTCCAGGCCCACTTCACGGCGCTGGGCCACGGCATTGGCACACACCAGCATCTCCTGGCGGGTGGTGATGCGCGAGTCGGCGCGGCCCAGGTCTGCCGGGTTGATGCCGCTGCCGGCAAGCAGCGCTTCATCGCCGGGGCCCTGGCCTTGAAAGGCCTGCAGAACCAGGGACACGGCGTTGAGGGTGGTGAGGTGTGAATGGAGCATGCTCGGCTTCTTTCGGCAGGTTGGCCAAACAAATCGAGCAATTTGTATGCCTTCAGTCGCTTACAGCAATTCCCCGCAAAGATCCTGCTCCACCAGGCGCCGAACCTCGGCAACCGGCAAACCGCTGCCCAGCAACAGTTGCAACTTGCCGAACAGTGCTTCACGGGTCATGCCGCCCCCCGACAGCACGCCAACCTGGCGCAAGCGGCTGCCGGCCTGGTAGACATCCAGTTCAACCCCGCCTTCATGGCACTGGGTGATGGCGACCACGACAATGCCACGTGCCTGAGCCTCGGCCAGGGCGGCGAGAAAGTCGGGGTTGTCGGACGGGCCAGTGCCACTGCCAAAGCATTCCAGGATCAAGCCTTGTACACCGCTGGCCAGCGCGGCCTGCAACAGTGGCGGGCCAAACCCCGGCACCAGGGGCAGCACCGCGACATTGGCGACCTGTTTCGGTTGGCGATAGTCGAGTGCTGCGGGCAGGGGTTGCGGCGCGCCAGCGCCGGCAAAACGCTTGAGGGTAACGAACGGATGACGGCCAAAGCTGCGCACCTTGGCCGTATGGTGCGGGGCCAGCAGCTCACCGTGAAAGTACAGTTGCACACCGGGCGGGACGCCTGTAGCCAGGGCCTGTAGTGCCCCGGTGAGATTTTCCCAGGCATCGCTGTCGGCGACACCAGCTGGCAGCATGGAGCCGGTGAACAGCACCGGGACCTGCAGGCCAAGCAACTGGAAGCTCATGGCCGCAGCGCTGTAAGCCAGGGTGTCGGTACCGTGCAGCACCAACACGGCATCGCAGCTTTGCCCGTCGACCGCATCGATGATCGCCGCACGCAGGCGCTGCCAGTAGTGCGGGGTCATGTTGGCGCTGTCGATCAGCGGTAGCAGTTCACGGAACTGCCAGGCGGGAATACCGGCCTGCCCAGCCAGTTGCTCGCGCATCCGTTGCTCGAAGCCCGAGGCTGGGGCCAGGCCGTTGGCGCTCGCTTGCATGCCGATGGTGCCGCCGGTGTACAGCACCATGATGTTGCGGGCCGGTTGCGCAGTTGCCATACGCCTGTCTCCGTGGTCAGCTTGAGGAAGACCGACCACAGTACGCCATCACCGCGCAGGCTGTCAGCGCTTGGTGTCTTCGACCTTGGCTGGCCAGGCTTTGGTGTCGAGGTCCAGGTCGGCGAACTTGGCCGAATCGAACACCGGCGTTTTTACCCCGGCAGCGCGCTGGTCGTCGTAGTCGCGCAGCACGCGCATGGCCACCTTGAACAGCAGGGCCAGGGCGATCAGGTTGACGAAGGCCAGGCAGGTCATGGTGATGTCGGCGAACGCGAACACCGTGCCCAGGTTCTGCACCGCGCCCCAGAAGATCAGCAGCAACACCAGTGCGCGGTAGCCGATCAGGGCCTTGCGGTTGTCACCGACCAGAAAGCGCAGGTTGCTCTCGCCCAGGTAGTAGTTGTAGAGGATCGAGGTGAACACGAACAGCGCCAGGGCGACGCTAATGAACATCCGTCCCCAGTCACCGACCACGGCGGCCAGCGAGTTCTGGGTCAAAGCGATGCCGTCCCCTTCGAAGCCCGGGGTGTAGAAACCCGAGAGCAGGATCAGCAAGGCCGTGCAAGTGCAGATGATGAAGGTGTCGAGGAACACCGAGAACGCCTGGACCACGCCCTGGGCAATCGGGTGTTCGACCTGGGCCACGGCGGCGACGTTGGGGGCACTGCCAAGGCCGGCTTCGTTGGCGAACACGCCGCGCTTGACGCCCATGATGATGGCGCTGCCGACCAGGCCACCGAAGGCCTGATCCAGGCCGAAGGCGCTTTTGACGATAGTCATCAGCATGCCCGGCACCTGATCGAACTGCAGCACGATCACGTAAACGGTTACGGCGATGTAAACCAGGGTCTTGACCGGTACCAGCAGGTCGGCGACGGCGGCGATGCGCTTGATGCCGCCGATGAACACCAGGCCCAGCAGCACCGCCAGGGCGATACCGGTGTAGGTGGTGTCGAACTGGAAGGCATTGTTCAGCGAGTGGGTCACGGCGTGGGCTTGCAGGCCGTTGAAGGCGAAGCCGAAGGTGACCAGCAGCAGGAAGGCCATGACCATGCCCAGCCAGCGCTTGCCCAGGCCATGCTCGATGTAATACGACGGGCCGCCGCGGTATTGGCCTTCACTGTCGCAGCGTTTGTACAGCTGGCCGAGGGTACATTCGATGAAGCTGCTGGACATGCCGACCAGCGCGGTTACCCACATCCAGAACACCGCACCGGGGCCGCCGAGGGTCACGGCGATGCCGACACCTGCGATATTGCCCGCACCGACGCGGCCGGCGAGGCTGAGCATCAGCGCCTGGAACGAGCTCAGTTGTTCGCTGCTGCTGCGCAGGCTGTCGCGAAATACCGAGAACATATGGGTGAAATAACGCAGCTGAACGAAACGCGAGCGGATCGTGAAGTAACTGCCCAGACCGACAATGAGCACGATCAGTACCTTGCCCGATAGGAAGTCGTTGATGACTTCAAGCATGGAGTGTTCCTCGCTTTTAATGGCTTTTACTGCATGTCGCGCCAAGGAGCTGGCACGCAAGAGGGCGGGCACTATACCGATGCGAGCGCCGCGCGTCTGCCTTGGCGTGGCGGATATGCCCTGTGGTCGCCACTGTGGGAGCTGGCGTTGCCAGCGATGCGGCCGACGCGTAGCAGCTGAAACCGTGCTGATTTCATCGCCGGCAAGGCCGGCTCCCACAGGGAATGAAGTGCTGCAGGAGGACATAAAAAAAGGGCCCGGGGAGTGATCCCTGGGCCCTCAAAAGGTGAGAGGTGTCTAGTCCCTCGACCTGGTGAGCGTGTTACAGCATCGGTTACGCCTTGAGCGGCACCAGACGCGGAGCAATCATGTTTTCCGGACGCAGGATGTCGTTGAGCATCTCTTCGTCCAGCAGGCCTTCTTCACGTACCAGTTCCAGCACGCCACGGCCGCTTTCCAGGGCGATGGCAGCGATACGGGTCGCGTTTTCGTAGCCGATGTACGGGTTCAGGGCAGTGACCAGGCCGATCGAATGTTCGACCAGTTCGCGGCAGCGCTGTTCGTTGGCGGTGATGCCGACGATGCAGTGCTCGCGCAGCATGTCCATGGCGCGTTGCAGCAGGCGGATCGAGTCGAAGATCTTGTAGGCGATCAGCGGCTCCATGACGTTCAGCTGCAGTTGGCCACCTTCGGCCGCGACGGTCAGGGCCAGGTCGTTGCCCATGATGGCGAAGGCCACTTGGTTGACCGCTTCCGGGATAACCGGGTTGACCTTGCCTGGCATGATCGAGCTGCCTGGCTGACGCGCTGGCAGGTTGATTTCGTTGATGCCGGTGCGTGGGCCGCTGGACAGCAGGCGCAGGTCGTTGCAGATCTTCGACAGCTTGACTGCAGTACGCTTGAGCATGCCCGAGAACAGGACGAAGGCGCCCATGTCCGAGGTAGCTTCGATCAGGTCGGCAGCCGGTACCAGCGGCTGGCCGCTGATGGTGGCCAGGCGCTGAACGGCCAGGGCCTGGTAGCCAGGGTCGGCGTTGATGCCGGTACCGATGGCGGTACCCCCCAGGTTGATTTCGGTCAGCAGCTCTGGCGCCAGGGAACGCAGACGGTTGAGGTCTTCGGTCATGGTGGTGGCGAAGGCGCGGAATTCCTGGCCCAGGGTCATCGGCACAGCGTCCTGCAGCTGGGTACGGCCCATCTTCAGTACGTGGTCGAATTCCTGACCTTTGGCAGCGAAGGCCTGGATCAGGCTGTCGAGGCTGGCCAGCAGGGCGTCGTGACCCAGCAGCAGACCCAGACGGATCGCGGTCGGGTAGGCGTCGTTGGTCGACTGCGCCATGTTCACGTCGTTGTTCGGGTGCAGGTACTTGTACTCGCCCTTCTGGTGGCCCATGGCCTCCAGCGCGATGTTGGCGATCACTTCGTTGGCGTTCATGTTGGTAGAAGTACCAGCACCGCCTTGAATCATGTCGACCACGAACTGCTCGTGGTAGTCGCCGCGGATCAGACGGGCGCAAGCCTCGCTGATGGCAGCGTGCTTGGCATCGCTCAGGTGACCCAGCTCGCGGTTGGCGTCGGCAGCAGCCTGTTTGACCATGGCCAGGGCCACAACCAGTTTAGGGTAGTGCGACAGCGGAACGCCGGAGAGGTGGAAGTTGTTGGCAGCACGCAGAGTCTGGATACCGTAGTAGGCATCAGCAGGGACTTCGAGGGTGCCAAGCAGATCTTTTTCGACACGGAACGATGCAGCAGCGGACATGATAGATATCATCTCGAGTTTGACCCGGCACATGCCGGAATGGCGCCAATCCTAGGCTTGCGCCGATTTTGCGGCCAATGCTGTTGCACGCTAACCTATGCATAAACGGCATACGGGTTGATGTGACGTCAACTGCCGATCGAGCGTGTTCAATTTTGGTGCATGCCTGGAGAGCCCATGAACCTTGAGAGCAAATGGCTGGAAGATTTCAGTGCCCTGGCCGCGACCCGCAGCTTTTCCCAGGCCGCCGAGCGCCGCTTCGTCACCCAGCCGGCCTTCAGCCGGCGTATTCGCAGCCTTGAGGCGGCGCTGGGGCTGACCCTGGTCAACCGTTCACGTACGCCTATTGAGTTGACGGCGGCGGGGCAATTGTTCCTGGTGACGGCGCGTACGGTGGTGGATCAGTTGGGCGAAGTGTTGCGCCATCTGCATCACCTGGAAGGCGGACAGGGCGAGGTGATCCAGGTGTCGGCGGCGCACTCGCTGGCGCTGGGGTTCTTTCCGCGCTGGATCGCGCAATTGCGCAACGACGGCCTGAACATCGCCACGCGCCTGGTGGCAACCAACGTCGGCGATGCGGTGCATGCCCTGCGTGAAGGCGGCTGCGACCTGATGCTGGCCTTCTACGACCCCGATGCAGCCTTGCAGATGGATGCGGAGATCTTCCCGTCGCTGCATCTGGGCCATACCGAGATGCTGCCGGTGTGCGCCGCCGATGCCGAGGGTAAGCCGCTGTTCGATCTGGAAGGCGAGGGCAGTGTGCCGTTGCTGGCCTACAGCGCCGGGGCGTTTCTCGGTCGTTCGGTCAATCTGTTGTTGCGTCAGCGCAACCTGCGCTTTACCACTGTCTATGAAACGGCGATGGCCGACAGCCTCAAGAGCATGGCCCTTGAAGGCCTGGGTATCGCCTGGGTGCCACGGCTGTCGGCGCGGGCCGAACTTGAGCGCGGTGAGCTGGTGATTTGCGGCGGCAGCCAGTGGCATGTGCCGCTGGAAATCCGCCTGTATCGCTGCGCCCTGGTGCGCAAGGCCAACGTGCGCCTGCTGTGGCGCAAGCTTGAGGGCGGTTCGCCAGCAGCCGGGGCTTGACCCAAAAGTCAGCCAAAGCCCCGAAAAATAAGGCCGACAGTTGGTCGTCAGGGTGCATCCAAGGCGTTGCTTTGCGGTATACTGCGCGGCCTTCGGTCGGCATGCCCGGCCCTAATTCGTATAACAAGCCACGCCGGTCGTCCCGCGTGGCTTGTTGTTTTTTGACGCGCCTGCGGGCGCCCAAGAGAAGAGGCTCGACGATGAGTGCACTGGTTGGCGTGATCATGGGCTCCAAGTCCGATTGGTCCACCCTTAGCCACACCGCCGATATGCTGGAAAAACTCGGCATTCCCTACGAGGTCAAGGTGGTGTCTGCCCACCGGACCCCGGACCTGCTGTTCCAGTATGCCGAAGAGGCCGAAGGCCGTGGCATCGAGGTGATCATCGCCGGCGCCGGGGGTGCTGCCCACCTGCCAGGCATGTGTGCGGCCAAGACCCACCTGCCGGTGCTGGGCGTGCCGGTACAGTCGTCGATGCTCTCCGGCGTCGACTCGCTGCTGTCGATCGTGCAGATGCCAGCCGGTATTCCGGTTGCCACCCTGGCCATCGGCAAGGCCGGCGCGATCAACGCCGCGCTGCTCTCGGCAAGCATCCTTGGCGCCAAGCACCCGCAGTTCCACACGGTGCTCAAACAGTTCCGCGCTGAGCAGACAGACAACGTTCTGGACCATCCAGATCCGCGCCAGGCTTGAGGTCAAAAGCATGAAAATCGGTGTAATCGGTGGCGGCCAGCTGGGCCGCATGTTGGCTCTGGCGGGTACTCCGCTGGGCATGAACTTCGCTTTCCTCGACCCGGCTCCGGACGCCTGCGCGGCGCCTCTGGGCGAGCACCTGCGTGCCGATTACGGTGACCAGGACCACCTGCGACAGTTGGCCGACGAAGTTGACCTGGTGACCTTCGAATTCGAAAGCGTCCCGGCTGAAACCGTGGCCTTCCTGTCGCAGTTCGTGCCGGTCTACCCGAGTGCCGAGTCGCTGCGCATCGCCCGCGATCGCTGGTTCGAAAAGAGCATGTTCAAGGACCTGGGCATTCCCACCCCGGCCTTCGCCGATATCCAGTCGCAAGCCGACCTGGATGCCGCCGTTGCCAGCATCGGCCTGCCTGCCGTCCTCAAGACCCGCACCCTGGGTTATGACGGCAAGGGGCAGAAAGTGCTGCGAACTGCCGAGGATGTTGTGGGTACCTTCGCCGAACTGGGCAGCGTCCCGTGCCTGCTCGAAGGCTTCGTGCCGTTCACCGGCGAAGTGTCGCTGATCGCCGTGCGCGCCCGTGATGGCGAAACCCGTTTCTACCCGTTGGTGCACAACACCCACGAGAGCGGCATCCTGCGCCTGTCGGTGGCCAGCGAAGACCACTTGCTCCAGAACCTGGCCGAAGACTACGCCGGCCGCGTGCTCAAGCAGCTCGACTATGTCGGCGTGCTGGCTTTCGAGTTCTTTGAAGTCGATGGCGGCCTCAAGGCCAACGAGATTGCCCCACGGGTGCATAACTCCGGGCACTGGACCATCGAAGGCGCCGAGTGCAGCCAGTTCGAAAACCATCTGCGTGCCGTTGCCGGTTTGCCGCTGGGTTCGACCGCCAAGGTCGGCGAAAGCGCGATGCTCAACTTCATCGGTGAAGTGCCGGCGGTCGACAAGGTGATTGCCATCGACGAATGCCACCTGCACCACTACGGCAAGGCCTTCAAGGTCGGGCGCAAGGTTGGTCACGCCACCCTGCGTTGCGACGACCTGGCGACCCTGGAACAAAAAATCCAGCAAGTCGAAGCCCTGATCAAGGGCTGAAGGGAACCTTCCCGCTCCGCTATCCCTCTGATGGCAGGATGCCAAAGCGCTGGCTAGGCTTTGGCATGCGCCATTTAACTCAGAGGGATTGCCATGGGTATCATCGGAACCATCTTCATCGGCCTGATCGTCGGTCTGCTGGCACGCTTTCTAAAGCCTGGCGACGACAGCATGGGCTGGATCATGACCATTCTGCTGGGGATTGCCGGTTCGCTTGCCGCGACCTACGGCGGCCAGGCGCTGGGTATCTATCAGGCTGGAGAGGGGGCAGGCTTCCTCGGCGCACTGGTGGGCGCGATCATCCTGTTGGTGATCTACGGCCTGGTCGTCAAAAAGAGCTGACGGCAGGCTAGAATGCTCGGCACCGAACTCCATCGTTGCCGAGCTTTTTCATGCGCCGTGTATTACTTCTCTCCCTGTTGCTGCTCAGCGGCCTGGCCCGTGCCGAACTGCCGGAAACCGACTGGCTGGAACTGATGCCCAAGTCGGACCAGAAAGCCCTCGAGCAGATGCCCGAAATCGATCATAACTCTCCGGAAGCCATGGGCACCTTCACCGACAAGGGTGGCCTGAAGCAGAGTCAGGGGCTGCCGGCGGTCATGTATTCGGCCAAGACCGTGGCAGCCATGAACGGCAAGCATATTCGCTTGGGCGGCTATCCGGTGCCGCTGGAAACCGACGCCAAGGGCAACAGCACGCTGTTCTTCCTGGTGCCTTACCCGGGCGCCTGCATCCATGTGCCGCCACCGCCACCGAACCAACTGGTGCTGGTGCGCTATCCCAAGGGCTTGAAGCTCGACGATATCTACACGCCGCTGTGGGTCAACGGTACCTTGAAGGTGGAGAAGGTCAGCAATGACCTGGCCGATGCGGCCTATGCAATGGATGCGGCCAAGGTGCGGGTGGTTGAAGACGCGGATCTGTGAATGATCGCGGGGCAAGCCCGCTCCTACAGGAGCGGGCTTGCCTCGCGATAGCGATCTAGAGCGCTTGGCTAGCGATTGTCAGGCTCAGCGAATGGGTCGCGCCCGGCGCCAGTGTGACCAGGTCATCCACCACGTTGGCGGTTTCGATGCAGAGCATGCGTTGCCAGCCATCGTCGGCCATGTCTGGCAGTTCGGCGGCGCGCTCGGTCCAGGGGTTCCAGATCACGGTCGTACGCGAACCCTGCGCGGTTAGCACAATGCGCCGCTGCCAGGCCGGGTCGACAATACTCAGTTGGTCCGGCGCCTGCAGGTAGATGCGGTCGGTCTCGCCGGCAAAACCAAGATTGCCTTGCTGCTTGCGTCGCTCCCAGTTGGCCAGGGTCTCGATGTAGCCAAGGCCATCGACACCTTCAACCTGCACCTGACGCACATCGCTGACGGCGAAGTAGCTGTGCAACGCCTGGCTGAGGGTGACCGCAACGTTGTCGAGGTTGTAGCTGGAGAGGGTAATGCTCAGTTGCTCGCCCATGACAATGCTCAGCGTGAGCTCGACATTATGGGGCCAGCCGGGGAGGTCGCCCTGGGTCTCGGGCAGGGTGAACTCGACGCGAATATCGTCGCCGCTGCTGGTGATCCCCAGCAATTGCCAGTCACGACCGCGGACCAGGCCATGGGCAGGGCCGTCTTCCGCGCGATACATGGCCTGCACCGCTTCGGGGTTGCGCTTGAAAATGCCAAACCAGGGCCAGCACACCGGAACACCGGCGCGCACGGATTTGCCCTGCTTGAAGATGGCCTGGTCACTGAGCCACAACAAAGGCGGCTCGCCGAGGCGCTGATAGCTCAGCACCTGCGCGCCCTGCTGGGCTACCAGCAGTTCGGCAGTGTCGCTGGTGATGCGCCAGCAATTGAGCTCGCCGTGCTGTTCGGATTCGACCTTGGGTGTGGACATGCGCTTTATCTCGTTGGTTTGCCGTACGGCTTTGGACCGCTTGCATGCCTTCGAGTTTACCGCGCAGCGGTCTCAGCGACGAGGAGGAACCGAGCGGGTGCGACCGCTGCCGTCGATGGCGACGAACACGAATACCGCTTCGGTAACCTTGCGCCATTCACTGGACAGCGGATCGTCGCTCCATACTTCGACCATCATCTGGATCGAGCTACGGCCGATTTCCAGGGTCTGGGTATAGAAGGACAATTGCGCGCCGACCGCCACTGGCACCAGGAATGCCATGCGATCGATGGCCACGGTAGCGACACGGCCGCCAGCGACACGGCTGGCCATTGCGGTGCCGGCCAGGTCCATCTGGGCGACCAGCCAACCGCCGAAAATATCGCCGAAACCGTTGGTTTCACGGGGCAATGCAGTGATCTGCAAGGCCAGGTCGCCTTGCGGGATAGGATCTTCTTGTTCGAGTTCAATCATGCCGGGGGTGCCTCTGACCCGTGACGCTTCGTTGGTTGGCGCTATGACAGACGCCTCGAAAAACGATTCAGCACAACTATTCTACGCTGCTTTCGCTTTGCCAGGCGGCGAAGGGAAACTCTGCGAAACCGACTAAGCATACCTAGCGGCGTTTTCGCACAACATCCTTCAGAAGACGCAACCCCTTCCTACAAGCGGCCAGTATATAGAGCCGAAAGCGCAGCGACGACCATGCAGTCATGAATACTTGTATTGAATTTGTACTGCTATGTGCTTTTTCCAGCAATTTGCTATCGTTCCAGGCTTACCAGGCCCAAACCCGCGCGCCAGGCGGCCTGCACCCCCAATAAGAAATGCCAACAAGAGAGACCTATGACCTCCGTGCCCGGCAGTATCGCGCAGCCTTCGAGGCCGCTGACCCGCAGTGACTACAAGACCCTGTCGCTTTCCGCCCTGGGCGGTGCGCTGGAATTCTACGATTTCATCATCTTCGTGTTCTTCGCCACGGTCGTCGGCAAGCTGTTCTTTCCCGCCGAAATGCCTGAATGGCTGCGTTTGATGCAAACGTTTGGCATCTTCGCCGCCGGCTACCTGGCGCGGCCACTGGGTGGCATCGTCATGGCCCACTTCGGCGACCTGTTGGGACGCAAGAAGATGTTCACCCTGAGCATCTTCATGATGGCCGTACCGACGTTGATCATGGGCCTGCTGCCGACCTACGCGCAGATCGGCCTGTGGGCGCCGATCCTGCTGTTGGTGATGCGGGTGATCCAGGGCGCGGCGATTGGTGGTGAAGTGCCGGGCGCCTGGGTGTTCGTCTCCGAGCACGTGCCGGCACGCAGCACCGGTTATGCCTGCGGTACGCTGACGGCAGGCCTGACCGCCGGGATCCTGCTCGGTTCGCTGGTGGCGACGCTGATCAACACGGTCTATAGCCAGCAGGAGGTCGCCGACTATGCCTGGCGCATCCCGTTCCTGCTCGGTGGGGTATTTGGCCTGTTCGCCGTGTACCTGCGCCGCTGGCTGCATGAAACCCCGGTATTCGCCGAGATGCAGGCGCGCAAGGCGCTGGCTGAGGAGGTACCGCTGCGCGCCGTGCTGCGTGATCACCGTGGCGCCATTGTCCTGTCGATGTTGCTGACCTGGCTGCTGTCGGCCGGCATCGTCGTGGTGATCCTGATGACCCCGGCGCTGTTGCAGAGCCTCTATCAGGTCAGCCCCACCGATTCGCTGAAGGCCAATAGCCTGGCCATCGTCCTGCTCAGCCTGGGGTGCATCGGCACCGGGACACTGGCCGACCGTTTTGGCGCTGGCCGGGTGTTTATCGTCGGTAGCCTGGCGTTGCTGGTGACCTCCTGGACCTTCTATCACACCTTGCCTACCCATCCCGAGTGGCTGTTTCCGCTGTATGCCCTGACCGGCCTGTGTGTCGGCATTGTCGGTGCCGTGCCTTACGTCATGGTCAAAGCCTTTCCGCCTGTAGTCCGTTTCAGCGGCCTGTCGTTTTCCTACAACCTGGCTTACGCGATCTTTGGCGGCCTGACGCCGATGGTGGTCACCGCGCTGCTCAAGCTCAGCCCGATGGCACCGGCCTATTATGTCGCGGGCATCTGCGCCATTGGTCTGTTGGTGGGAATTTATCTGACGGCGAAAAAGCGTTGAAACCGCTCTAAAACAAGCCTCGCAACATTTTGCAAAGGCCATCACCGCTCGCCGGTGATGGCCTTTCATCTAATTGTCACATTCTATTCATAGAGTAGTCATACGGCCTGCAGATACTTGGGCCCGATCCATCTCACCCCAATTCCTGCTAGGAGCAAGGCATGAAACTGAAGCGTTTGATGGCGGCCCTGACTTTCGTCGCCGCTGGCGTTGCCACCGCCAATGCGGTTGCCGCTGTTGACCCAGCTATTCCGACCTACACCAAGACCACCGGTGTGTCGGGCAACCTCTCCAGCGTCGGTTCCGATACCCTGGCGAACCTGATGACCCTGTGGGCTGAGGCCTACAAAAAGGAATATCCGAACGTAAACATCCAGATTCAGGCTGCCGGTTCCTCCACTGCGCCACCCGCGCTGACTGAAGGTACCGCCAACCTCGGCCCGATGAGCCGTAAGATGAAGGACGTCGAGCTGCAGGCCTTCGAACAGAAGTACGGCTACAAGCCAACCGCCATCCCGGTTGCCGTCGACGCCCTGGCCGTGTTCGTGCACAAGGACAACCCGATCAAAGGCCTGACCATGGCCCAGGTCGATGCCATCTTCTCCTCGACCCGCCTGTGCGGTGCCAAGGCCGACGTGAAAACCTGGGGCGACCTGGGCGTGACCGGCGACCTGGCCAACAAGCCAGTGCAGCTGTTCGGCCGTAACTCGGTGTCCGGCACCTATGGCTACTTCAAGGAAGAAGCCCTGTGCAAAGGCGACTTCAAGCCGAACGTCAACGAACAACCTGGCTCGGCTTCGGTCGTGCAGTCGATCAGCAGCTCGCTGAACGGCATCGGTTACTCGGGCATCGGCTACAAGACCGCCAGCGTCAAGACCGTGCCTCTGGCCAAGAAAGAAGGCGGTGCCTTCGTTGAAGACAACGAAGCCAACGCCCTGAACGGTACTTACCCGCTGTCGCGTTTCCTCTACGTCTACGTCAACAAGGCGCCGAACAAGCCTCTGGCCCCGCTGGAAGCCGAGTTCGTCAAGCTGGTCCTGTCGCAAGCCGGCCAGCAAGTCGTGGTCAAAGACGGTTACATCCCGCTGCCTGCCAAAGTGGTTGATAAAGCCCTGGCGGACCTGGGTCTGAACCAAAACGGCAACGTTGCGAAGAAGTAAGTGAAAGACCGGCGGGGTCGGGTTTTGTCCTGGTCTCGCCACACATTGCGAGTCCGCTGCCAGGGGTATCTGCGCGGCGGGCTTTTTTGCGTCACTGCATTGTCATGTTTTTGTCATACGGGACCGCTAGGGTGTGCGCATGAATGATCTGGCCAACTCCACAATGACCCAAAATTCTCCCCCCGTGCGGATTGACTTCAATACGCCCGAACTGCAACGCAAGCGGCGCATGCGTGCGCTCAAGGACCGCCTGACCCGCTGGTATGTACTGGTGGGCGGGCTTGCCGTGCTGGCGGCAATCACCCTGATCTTCTTCTACCTGGCCTACGTGGTCGTGCCGCTGTTCCAGGGCGCGACCCTGACCAGCAAGAAGGCCCTGGAGCCGACCTGGCTGCAGCAGGACGCCGGCAAGCCACTGATGATTGCCCTTGAAGAGCAGAACCTGGTCGGCATGCGGGTTTCCGACAAGGGCCAGGCGCTGTTCTTCGACACCAAGACCGGTGCCGAGCTCAAGCGTGTGGATCTGCCGGTGCCCGCCGGCACCCAGGTGACTTCGATCGGTGCCGATCAGCCGGGCAACCCGCTGGTGGTGCTGGGCCTGTCCAACGGCCAGGCGCTGGCGTTCAGCCACAGCTACAAGATCACCTACCCGGACAACAAGAAAACCATCAGTCCGGCCATCGACTTCCCGTATGGCCAGGAGCCGTTCACCCTGGACGACCAGGGCCGCGCGCTGGAACATGTCAGCCTCAACGTCAATGGCGAGACCCTGGTAGTGGCAGGCTCTACCGGTGCACACCTGCAGGTGGTATCGCTGAGCCGTGAAGAAAACATGATGACCGGCGAAGTCACCAGCGAGCAGAGCCGCATCGACCTGCCGCAGATGACCGAACCGGTCAAAGCCATCTTCATCGACCCACGTCAGCAATGGCTGTATGTAATCAACGGTCGCGCCCAGGCCGACGTTTTCAGCCTGCGCGACAAGAGCCTCAACGGTCGCTACAAGCTGCTCGACGACGGTAATGCCGAAGTCACTGCCAGCACCCAGCTGGTGGGCGGTATCTCGCTGATCATCGGTGATTCCAAAGGCGGCCTGGCCCAGTGGTTCATGGCCCGCGACCCGGATGGCGAGCAGCGCTTCAAGCGCATTCGCGAATTCCAGATGGGCAAGGCGCCGATCGTGCAGATCGATGCCGAAGAACGCCGCAAGGGCTTCGTCGCCCTCGATGCCGACGGCAAGCTCGGGGTGTTCCACAGCACCGCGCACCGTACCCTGCTGGTCGAACCGGCCGCTGAAGGCGCGGGCATCCTGGCGCTGTCGCCGCGGGCCAACCGCATCATCATCGAAGAAGGCGGCAAGCTGCTGCCGCTGAGCCTGAAGAACCCGCACCCGGAAGTGTCCTGGAGCGCGCTGTGGAGCAAGGTTTGGTACGAGAACTACGACGAGCCCAAGTACGTTTGGCAGTCGACCGCCTCGAACACGGACTTCGAACCCAAGCTGAGCCTGTCGCCGCTGACCTTCGGTACCCTCAAGGCTGCGTTCTACGCGATGATCCTCGCCGCGCCACTGGCCATTGCTGCCGCCATCTACACCGCCTATTTCATGGCCCCGGGCATGCGCCGCAAGGTCAAGCCGGTGATCGAGCTGATGGAAGCGATGCCGACGGTGATTCTCGGCTTCTTCGCCGGCCTGTTCCTGGCGCCATTCCTTGAAGGTCACCTGCCGGGTGTGTTCAGCCTGTTCCTGTTGATGCCGCTGGGTATCCTGGTCGCCGGCTTCACCTGGAGCCGTCTGCCCGAGTCGCTGCGCCTGCGGGTGCCGGATGGCTGGGAAGCGGCGATCCTGATCCCGGTGATCCTGTTCACCGGCTGGTTCGCCCTGTACATGAGCCCGTTCATCGAGACCTGGTTCTTCGACGGTGACATGCGCCTGTGGATCACCAACGATCTGAAGATCACCTATGACCAGCGCAACGCCCTGGTCGTGGGCATTGCCATGGGCTTCGCGGTGATCCCGAACATCTACTCGATCGCCGAAGACGCCGTGTTCAGCGTGCCGCGCAGCCTGACCCTGGGGTCGCTGGCGCTCGGTGCCACGCCGTGGCAGACCCTGACCCGCGTGGTCATCCTGACGGCAAGCCCGGGGATCTTCTCGGCGCTGATGATCGGCATGGGCCGCGCCGTGGGTGAAACCATGATCGTGCTGATGGCCACCGGCAACACCCCGGTCATGGAAATGAACCTGTTCGAAGGTATGCGCACCCTGGCGGCCAACGTTGCGGTGGAGATGCCCGAATCGGAAGTCGGTGGCAGTCATTACCGCGTGCTGTTCCTCGCCGCGCTGGTGCTGCTGATGTTCACCTTCGTGATGAACACCTTGGCCGAGCTGATTCGCCAGCGTCTGCGCAAGAAATACTCGTCGCTTTGATAGAAAGGTAGCGATCCGTGAAAAAGGATTCCCTCAAAAGCTGGTTCAAGAGCGGCGCCCCTGGCGTCTGGATGAGCGGTGGCGCGGTCGCCATCGCGGTGATCATGACCATTGGTCTGCTCGCCGTGATCGCCGTGCGCGGCCTTGGCCACTTCTGGCCGGCCGACCTGCTGCAAGCCAGCTACAACGTGCCTGGCCAGGCCAACCACATCGTCGTCGGCGAAGTGGTGCAGAAGGAAGAAGTACCTCGCGCGCGTCTGAAGGGTGCCGGCTTGCCGGTGCCTGACGAAGGCCCTGAGTTCATGACCCGCGAGCTGATCAAGATCGGTAACCGCGACCTCAACGGCAGCGACTTCACCTGGGTGGTTGGCGAATGGCTGACCGACCAGCAGAAGCCGGTCGACCTGATCGCCCTGGAGCGCCGCGAGTGGGGCAACTTCTACGGCTACCTGGTCAGCGTCAAGGAGAACGGCAAGGTGGTCGCCGAAGGCCAGGCCGCCTGGAGCGAACTGCAGAACCGCCTCAAGCGTGCCGACAAGCTGGCCGGCGAGCTGCAGAGGCTTGAGAAGAAAGACATCGGTGCGATCAACTACGGCCTTGAGCGCCTGCGCCTGCAGACCCGCAAGCTGGAACTGGATGGCAAGCTGGATGCCGCTGCCCAGGCTGATATCGAAGCCGAGCGCGCCGAGCTGAACAACCGCTACAAGGCCATCGAAGAGCGCCTGGGCGGCCTGCACCAGGACTTCGGCCGCGACAGCCTGGTAGCCAAGGACGGTAATGGTCGTGAGGTGGAAATCAACCTGAGCAAGGTGGTGCACGCCTACCAGCCAAATGGCATGGGCGTGTTCACCAAGCTGGGGGTGTACTTTGCCAAGGTCTGGGAGTTCCTCAGCGACGACCCGCGTGAAGCCAACACTGAAGGCGGGATCTTCCCGGCGATCTTCGGTACCGTGATGATGACCCTGATCATGGCCGTGATCGTCACCCCGTTCGGCGTGCTGGCGGCGGTGTACCTGCGTGAATATGCGCGTCAGGGCCCGGTGACCCGCTTGATCCGTATCGCGGTGAACAACCTGGCCGGTGTTCCGGCGATCGTTTACGGCGTGTTCGGCCTGGGCTTCTTCGTCTATGTGCTGGGTGGCTCGCTCGACCGGTTGTTCTTCCCCGAAGCCTTGCCCGCGCCGACCCTGGGTACCCCGGGCCTGCTCTGGGCTTCGCTGACCCTGGCGCTGCTGGCGGTGCCGGTGGTGATCGTGGCCACCGAAGAAGGCCTGGCGCGAATTCCGCGCACGGTCCGCGAAGGCTCGCTGGCGCTCGGTGCGACCAAGGCCGAGACTTTGTGGAAGATCGTCCTGCCGATGGCCAGCCCGGCGATGATGACCGGCATGATCCTCGCCGTGGCCCGCGCCGCCGGTGAAGTGGCGCCGCTGATGCTGGTGGGGGTGGTGAAGCTTGCGCCTTCGCTGCCGGTGGACGGCAACTACCCGTACCTGCACCTGGACCAGAAGATCATGCACCTGGGCTTCCACATCTATGACGTCGGCTTCCAGAGCCCCAACGTCGAGGCCGCGCGGCCGCTGGTGTACGCCACCGCGTTGCTGCTGGTGCTGGTAATCGCCACGTTGAACCTCTCGGCGGTCTGGATTCGTAACCACCTGCGCGAGAAGTACAAGGCGCTGGATAGTTGACTGAAAGCTATTAGCCATAAGCGGCAAGCTACACGCCGCTTTTGCTCAAACTTGCAGCGTGCAGCGAGAAGCTTGCAGCTACAAACGGAGTGAAATCATGCAACATGAAACCCATTCTCACGGTATCGACATGTCGGCCCTGGGTCGCGACAAACAGAGCCTGCGCCTGGCTGAAGAAACCGTAGCCATCGAAGTGCCTGGCCTGAGCCTGTACTACGGCGACAAGCAAGCCCTGTTCGATGTCAGCATGAACATCCCCAAGCAGCGCGTGACCGCCTTCATCGGCCCGTCCGGCTGCGGTAAATCGACCTTGCTGCGTACGTTCAACCGTATGAACGACCTGGTTGACGGCTGCCGCGTCGAAGGTGCGATCAACCTCTACGGCAACGACATCTACCGCAAGGGCGAAGACGTGGCCGAGCTGCGCCGCCGGGTCGGCATGGTGTTCCAGAAGCCCAACCCGTTCCCCAAGACCATCTACGAGAACGTGGTCTACGGCCTGCGCATCCAGGGCATCAACAAGAAGCGCGTGCTCGACGAAGCGGTTGAGTGGGCGTTGAAGGGCGCGGCGCTGTGGGATGAGGTCAAGGACCGCCTGCATGAGTCGGCGCTGGGTCTGTCCGGTGGTCAGCAGCAACGTCTGGTGATTGCCCGCACGATCGCCGTGGAGCCAGAAGTGCTGCTGCTCGACGAACCCTGCTCGGCACTCGACCCGATCTCGACGCTGAAGGTTGAAGAGCTGATCTACGAGCTCAAGTCCAAGTACACCATCGTCATCGTTACCCATAACATGCAGCAAGCGGCGCGGGTCTCCGACTACACCGCATTCATGTACATGGGCAAGCTCGTCGAGTTTGGTGATACCGACACATTGTTCACCAATCCGGCGAAGAAGCAGACCGAAGACTACATCACTGGCCGTTACGGTTAACGGCAGTTGCAAGCTTCAAGCCGCAAGCTGCAAGAAAGTGGCGAGCGTGAAGCCCGGGAACGACACGAACAAACTTGAAGCTTGAAGCTTGCTACTTGAAGCTTTTTCGCGGAGCGAAAGCATGATCGATAAAGACAGCCTTACCCACCATATCTCCCAGCAGTTCAACGCCGAACTCGAAGAGGTTCGCAGCCACCTCCTGGCGATGGGCGGCCTGGTCGAGAAGCAGGTCAACGACGCGGTTACCGCGCTGATCGAGGCCGATTCTGGCCTGGCCCAGCAGGTGCGCGAAGTCGACGAACAGATCAACCAGATGGAGCGCAATATCGACGAAGAGTGCGTGCGCATTCTTGCCCGGCGCCAGCCGGCGGCGTCCGACTTGCGTCTGATCATCAGCATTTCCAAGTCGGTGATCGACCTGGAGCGCATCGGCGACGAGTCGACCAAGATCGCCCGCCGCGCCATCCAGCTGTGCGAGGAAGGCGAGTCGCCGCGTGGTTATGTCGAAGTGCGTCACATCGGTGACCAGGTGCGCAACATGGTCCGTGATGCCCTCGATGCCTTTGCCCGTTTCGACGCCGACTTGGCGCTGTCGGTCGCTCAGTACGACAAGACCATCGACCGCGAGTACAAGACTGCCCTGCGCGAGCTGGTCACTTACATGATGGAAGATCCACGCTCGATCTCGCGCGTTCTCAGCGTGATCTGGGCCTTGCGTTCGCTGGAGCGTATCGGCGACCACGCCCGTAATATCTCCGAACTGGTGATCTACCTGGTACGCGGCACCGATGTGCGTCACCTGGGCCTCAAGCGCATGCAGGAAGAGGTTCAGCGCAGTGGTGAAAGCGCTAATGTTCCGGGCAAATCTGACGATAACTAAGACTGCCCGAGAATGAACGCCCGGCCTTGGCCGGGCGTTTTCGTTTGCGGGTGAGGCAGCCGCGAACGAAACAACGAGTCCCGGCGTGACCCAATGTTTGGCAAATGGCCATCAGTCAGCGTTATGCTAGTCGGGATTCAATAGGAGTGGCGATGAGTAAAGTCAGTGTTTTGGTTGTGGATGATGCGCCGTTCATTCGTGACCTGGTCAAGAAGTGCCTGCGTAACTACTTCCCCGGTATCGTCATCGAAGACGCGGTCAACGGTCGCAAGGCCCAGACCTTGCTGAGCCGTGAGACCTTCGACCTGGTCCTGTGCGACTGGGAAATGCCGGAAATGTCCGGTCTTGAACTGCTGACCTGGTGCCGCCAGCAGGAGTCGATGAAGACCTTGCCGTTCATCATGGTCACCAGCCGCGGCGACAAGGAGAACGTCGTCCAGGCGATTCAGGCCGGGGTTTCGGACTTTGTCGGCAAGCCATTCACCAACGAGCAACTGCTGACCAAGGTGAAGAAAGCCCTGACCAAGGTTGGCAAGCTCGACACCTTGCTGGCCAGTGCGCCAACCCGCGCCAGTTCGGCCTTTGCCAACGACTCGCTGAGCGCCCTGACCGGCGGCCGTGCCGAAACGGTCAAGCCGACAGCGCCTGCGGCCCCCGTGGCAGCGGCCAAACCGTTGGTGAGCGCTCCCAAGCCTGGCGCTGCGGCACCGGCAGGTCGTGGCCAGGGCCAACTGCGTTTGCCAAGCGGCGTTCAGCCGTGCGTGATCAAGGCGCTGAGCCTCAAGGAGGCGCTGCTGGTGGTGCGTCGTGGCGAAACCCTGCCACAGGTACTGGAAGGCGCGGTACTCGACCTGGAGCAGGGCGAGAACGCCGAGATCGCGCGTCTTAACGGCTACTTGCATGCGATCGCCGCACTGGAGCCCAAGCCGGACAGCGACTGGCTGCAACTGACCTTCAAGTTTGTTGACCAGGATGCGCAGAAGCTCGACTACCTGTCGCGCTTGATCGCCCGCGGATCGGCGCAGAAGCACTTCGTACCGGGGGCCTGACGGCCCTGTGGGAGCGGGCCTTGCCCCGCGATCGAGCGCACAGCGGTCGCAATCCAGACAACACCTGATGTATTGACTGGGCTGGCCTCCTCGCGGGGCAAGCCGGCTCCTACAGGAGCCGGCCTTGCCGGCGATCAATGCACCGCTCGTCTCCTGGCACACCCCTGAAACACTCTCGCCGCATCCCCGCCAAAATCTGCTGCTAGGCTTCGACAGACCATCAACTGTCAAAAAGCCACTACTCATGCCTGCACGCACGCTGCTGTTCTGCGCCTTGCTCACGGCTTGCGGCCCTGTGCTGGGCATCACCCTGTACAAAAGTACCGACGCTTATGGCGTGGTGTCTTATTCCGATCGCCCGATTCCCGGCAGCCGGGCATTTGTCTTTGGCGACAGGATGGTCGAACAGCTGGACACCCAGGTGCAGTTGCAGGTCAGCCGGTTTGCCGGTGGTGTGCGCTTCAGTGCGCGCAACGACACTTACGCGCCAGTCGAGGTGGAGCTGCGTTTGCAGCGCATGGGCAATGTGCAGGGTGGGGCGTCACGGCTGGTACGGGGGGTAATACCGGCGCGCACGACGATGCCGTTGACCCTGCTAAGTGCGCGGCAGCCCGGCAGGCCGGTGAGCTATAAGGAGAAATTCTCTTACGCCCTGGGCAACCCGGGCCAGCGCCAACTGGCCTTCCGCTACCCCTTGCCCTGGCGTGGCGGGCCCTTTCGCCTGTCCCAGGGGCCCAATGGCCGCTACAGCCACTTCGGGCCCAAGGGCCGCTATGCCATGGACATCGCCATGCCCGAGGGCACGCCGATCATCGCCGCCAGGGCAGGGGTGGTAATCAAGACTGAAAACAGCCAGAGCGGCCGTGGCAGCCATCCTTCGGGCAATTTCGTACGGATCCTCCACGAAGACGGCACCATGGGCGTGTATCTGCACCTGATGCGCGGCTCGGTGGTGGTCAGGGAAGGGCAGCGGGTGGTGTATGGCACGCCGCTGGCCAAGTCCGGCAATACCGGCAACAGCAGCGGGCCGCACCTGCATTTTGTGGTGCAGCGCAACGTCGGGCTGGCGCTGGAGTCGATTCCCTACCAGTTCAACCAGCCCGTCGGTGGGTTGCCGAATTTTACCGCCGGCAACCCCTGAGGCGGCTCAATCGAGCTTGAGCACCTTGGCCAGGACGATCTTCGGGCCTTTCATCTTCTTGATGATGATGCGCAGGCCTTCGACTTCCAGCAGCTCTTCCTCTTCCGGCACCCGCTTGAGGGTCTCGTAGACCAGGCCGGCGAGGGTTTCCGCTTCGATATGGTCAAGGTCCACGCCGAGCAGGCGCTCGACCTTGAACAACGGGGTGTCGCCGCGCACCAGCAGCTTGCCCGGCTGGTAGGCGAGGATGCCGCGTTCGGCCTTGCGGTGTTCGTCCTGGATATCGCCGACCAGCACTTCCAGCACGTCTTCCATGGTCAGGTAGCCGATGACTTTGCCGTCGGCTTCCTCGACCAGGGCGAAATGCGCGCCGCCCTTGCGGAACTGTTCGAGCAGATGGGCCAGCGGCATGTGCCGCGACACGCGCTCCAGCGGACGGGTCAGCTCGGCCAGGTTGAACGACTCGGGGATATGGTCGAGGTCGGCCAGCTCCAGCAGCAGGTCCTTGATGTGCAGCAGGCCGATGAACTCCCCGCGCTCGGCATCGAGCACCGGGTAGCGGCTGAACTTGTGCCGGCGGAACATCGCGAGGATTTCCTTGAGCGGCGCATTGGCATCGAGGCAGACCATGTCTTCACGGGAGTTGGCCCAGTCGACCACTTCCAGCTCGCCCATTTCCACCGCCGACGCCAGCACCCGCATACCCTGGTCGCTGGGGTCCTGGCCACGGCTGGAGTGCAGGATCAGCTTGAGCTCTTCACGGCTGTAATGGTGTTCGTGGTGCGGCCCGGGCTCACCTTGGCCAGCGATACGCAGGATGGCGTTGGCGCTGGCGTTGAGCAGGTAGATCGCCGGGTACATCAGCCAGTAGAACAGGTACAGCGGCACCGCGGTCCACAACGACAGCAGTTCGGGCTTGCGGATCGCCCAGGACTTGGGCGCCAGCTCGCCGACGACGATGTGCAGGTAGGAGATGACGAAGAAGGCACTGAAGAACGAGATGGCCTTGATGACTTCCGGCGATTCGACGCCGACCGCGCCCAGCAGCGGCTCGAGCAGGTGGGCGAAGGCTGGTTCACCCACCCAGCCCAGGCCCAGCGAGGCGAGGGTGATACCCAGTTGGCAGGCGGACAGGTAGGCGTCCAGCTGGCTGTGCACGGTGCGCAGGATTTGCCCGCGCCAGCCATGCTGCTCGGCAATCGACTCGACCCGGGTCGAGCGCAATTTGACCATGGCGAACTCGGCGGCAACGAAAAAGCCGTTGAGCAGAACCAGCAGCAGAGCAAAAAGAATCATGCCGAAATCGGCGAAAAGTGCAGCGAGGTTGAAACCAGGGGAAGGGTCCATGATGGAGTTTTACGGGGTCCGTCTTCTAAGAAAGGGAGTACAGCAATGCCAGCACGTGCTGGCGCAAGTCAGCCAATGTAGCGGCTGACTGCGCAAATTTAAAGGGCGGCGGCTCAGGAGGCCTGGCGCGCCGCCATCTGGGCAGGGGCGAAATGGCAGGTAAAGGTGCTGCCGTGGCCCGGCACGCTGCTGATTTCCAGGCGCGCCCGATGGCGCAACAGCACATGCTTGACGATTGCCAGGCCCAGGCCGGTGCCACCGGTATTGGAGGCGCGGCTGGAGTCGACCCGGTAGAAGCGTTCGGTCAGGCGTGGCAAATGCTTGGGGTCGATGCCGATGCCCGAGTCCTGCACGCTCAGGTGCGCGCCTTGCTCGTCGGTCCACCAGCGGATGCGGATCTGGCCGTCATCCTGGGTGTACTTGACCGCATTGAACACCAGGTTGGAGAAAGCGCTGCGCAGCTCCGCCTCGCTGCCCTTGAGGCGAATACCCGGCTCGGCTTCCAGGCTGATGCGCTGGTTGCGTTGCCCGGACAGCGCCTGGGCGTCGCCCTTGATCGATTGCAACAGGGTATCGACGGCCACCGGCTGGTTATCCGAGGGGTAATCAGTGGCTTCCAGCTTGGCCAGCAACAGCAGGTCGTTGAGCAGGGTCTGCATGCGTCCGCCTTGCTGCTGCATCTGCTGCAACGCGCGAACCCAGCGCGGGTTCACCTCTTCGACGTTGTCGAGCAGGGTTTCCAGGTAGCCGGCAATCACCGTCAGCGGCGTGCGCAGCTCGTGGGAGACGTTGGCGACGAAGTCTTTGCGCATTTGTTCCAGCTGATGGATGCGGGTGACATCGCGCACCAGCATCAGGTGCTCATTGTTGCCATAGCGGGTGATATGCAGCTGCACACGCATGCGGTCATTGATCGGCGAGGGGATTTCCAGCGGTTCGAGGTAGTTTTCCTGCTCGAAGTACTCCTTGAAACGCGGGTGGCGCACCAGGTTGGTCACCGGCTGGCCGCTGTCCTGTGGGGTCTTGAGGCCCAGCAGGGTTTCCGCGGCGCGGTTCCACCACTCCAGGTTGCCATCGCTGTCGAGCATGATCACCGCATCCTTGAGCGCGGCGGTGGACTCCTGCACCCGGTCGATCACCGCCTGCAGGCGCCCGCGCACGCGCTGGTCGCGGCGTTGCAGGTGATAGATGCTGTCGAACACCTCGCCCCACAGGCCATAGCCATCGGGCGGTGCTTCATCGGGTTTGTGCAGGCGCAGCCATTCGTGCAGGCGCAGCAGTTGCTTGAGGGTCCAGCCCAGGTAGATCGCCAGGCCCAGGGCCAGGCTCCAGCCATAGTAGCCGCTGATCAGGCCGGCCAGCAGGCAGACAGTGATCAGCAACAGCATGTGGCGAATCAGGGTGCCATGCCAGTTCTGGTTCAATTGGGATCCTTAGCGGATCAGCCGCACGTTGCAAGCTACAAGCTGCAAGGTTGAAGCGGATCTGCGTTTGCTTTTGCTCTTTCTTGCAGCTTGCAGCGTTCTCAACTTTTGGTAGAGAAGCGGTATCCAGTGCCGCGGACGGTTTGTACCAGATTTTCGTAGGCATCACCCAGCGCCTTGCGCAGGCGGCGGATATGCACATCGACGGTACGCTCTTCGACATAGACGTTGCCGCCCCAGACCTGATCCAGCAGTTGCCCACGAGTGTAGGCGCGTTCCTGGTGGGTCATGAAGAACTGCAGCAGGCGGTACTCGGTCGGGCCCATTTCGGCCGGCTTGCCGTCGATGGTCACCCGGTGGCTGATCGGGTCGAGCAGCAGGCCGCCGACTTCGATCGGCGCCTCGCCATCGCTTGGGCCTGCGCGGCGCAGCACGGCCTTGAGCCGGGCCACCAGCTCGCGCGGCGAGAATGGCTTGGTGATGTAGTCGTCGGCACCGACTTCCAGGCCCTGGATCTTGTTGTCTTCCTCACCCTTGGCGGTGAGCATGATGATCGGGATGTCGCCGGTCAGCTCATCGCGCTTGAGACGCCGGGCCAGTTCTATGCCGGAAGTGCCCGGGAGCATCCAGTCGAGCAGGATCAGGTCCGGCTTGCGGTCGACGATAATGGCGTGGGCCTGCTGGGAATTCTCGGCTTCCAGGCAGTCATAGCCGGCCATTTCCAATGCAACGGCGATCATCTCGCGAATTGGCGCTTCGTCGTCAACGATCAGAATGTTTCTGCCAACCATGCTTAAACCTCTTCCATTAAAGGTGTCTTGGCCCGCATTAGATAACGGAATTATTGCAGTCGTGTGACAGCTCGTGGGCCATTGCAGCAACATTCTGTTACTGGGCTAGGCTTAAACTCCCTCTCCCGATTATTACGGTGAATCCAATGACACGACATACGCTGAACTGGATGACGCTTTTCGCTGCAGTGGCACTGGCGTTGCCAGGGATAGCGTCGGCCCATCATGCCATGATGAAGGACGGCATGATGGTCGACCATGCTGGCATGACGCTCTACACCTTTGACAAGGATTCGGGCGGCAAGTCCATGTGCAATGATGAGTGTGCCAAGAACTGGCCGCCGCTGATGGTCAAAGCTGGCGACATGGCGGAAGAGGGCTGGACTCAAATCAAGCGCGATGACGGTTCAATGCAGTGGGCCTACAAAGGCAAGCCGGTGTACACCTTCATCAAGGACAAGAAAGCCGGTGACATGACCGGTGATGGCATGAAAGATGTCTGGCACGTGATCAAGTAACAGTGCCTTCAATCGCGGGGCAAGCCCGCTCCTACATGTAGGAGCGGGCTTGCCCCGCGAAACAATCAGAAACTGTAATCCAGCACGATGCCGATAAAGATCAGCAGCCCCGCCCAGTGATTGTGCAGAAAGGCCTTGAAGCACGACTCGCGGTCCAGCTTGCGCGTCGACCAGAACTCCCAGGCAAAGCACACTAATGCCGCCAACAGCCCCAGGTGGAACCAGCCGCCCAGCTCGAAGCGGTTGCCGGCCAGCAGCAGGCAGCCCAGCGACAGCACCTGCAAGGTCAGAATGATCACCCGATCGGCTTCGCCAAACAGAATGGCAGTGGATTTGACCCCGATCTTCAGGTCGTCATCACGGTCGACCATGGCGTAGTAGGTGTCGTAACCCACGGTCCACAGCAGGTTGGCGATGTACAGCAGCCAGGCAATGGCCGGCAGCTCGCCGGTGGCGGCGGTGAAGGCCATGGGGATGCCCCAGGAATAGGCCGCCCCCAGTACTACCTGTGGATAGTAGGTGTAGCGTTTCATGAACGGGTAACAGGCCGCCAGCGCCACGGCACCGAACGACAGCCACACCGTGGTGGCGTTGGTGCACAGCACCAGCAAGAAGCTCACCCCGACCAGCGTGGCAAACAGAATCAGCGCCTCGCGGGCATTGATCCGCCCAGCAGCCAGCGGACGGTCGGCGGTGCGTTTGACGTGGCCATCGACCTTGCGGTCGGCAAAATCGTTGATCGCACAGCCGGCGGCGCGCATCAGTACCACGCCAAGGGTGAAGATCAGCACGTTGGCCACGGTCGGTGTGCCCTTGGCGGCAATCCAGACTGCCGAAAGGGTCGGCCACAGCAGCAGGTAGATGCCGATCGGGCGGTCCATCCGGCTCAGCTGGATGAAATCCCAGGCCCGGGGATGCAGACGATTGAACGACTTGAGCAGCTGCAGGTACATCAGCGGTTCTCCGAGGGTTTATCGGCAGCAATCCACAGCGTAGGCAAGAACACTTCAGCCACCAGCACGCTCAAGGTGCCACGGTCGAAGCGTGAGCGACGTCCCCACAAGCCTTCATGGCGTTGCTCCGCCGGCAGCCAGGCGTGTGGATAGTGACAGACCTCGATGGGCCGCCGGGCAAATCCCTTTTCGCAGAACAACAGTTCACCCAGTGAGCGGCTGCCCAGTGCTGCCAGGTCCAGGCCGCCGCTTTCCAGCGAGCTGCGCGCGGCCACGCTGCGGGCGAACACCCAGGGCTGGCCATGGCCGCGCAGGTACACCTCGCGCACCCAGCCTTCGCTGCCCAGGGGCAGATCGAGGGCCTGGCATTCATCGTCGCGCAAGCGCTGCCAACCCTCGCAAAGAGGTGTAACAGAAAAGTGATCGGCGGATAATTGAATCAGGCGGCGGGTCAGGGAGCCCTGGTCGAACAACCAGTCGAGGGTCGCGGGCGGGGTGTTGTCTGCCACGTCAGGGTGCTGCAGCCAGAATGCAGCGGGCGCTTGCAATGTTTCGTACGGCACGGCGGTATCGAATAACAGGCCAGAGAGACGCCGAGCTTAGCATGATTGCCCGATCCGGCTTGCATGCTGGCACCTCGCTCCAGTACAAAGCCCCTCTTTGATGGTCGCCACTGTAATGTTCACGAGAGCGGCCACTCCAAAGCCTGAGTCCTTTGAGGAAGTGCGTAATGAAAAAGTGGCAATGTATCGTCTGTGGCCTGATCTACGATGAGGCCGAGGGCTGGCCGGATGACGGTATCGTTCCAGGCACCAAGTGGGAAGATGTACCCGAAGACTGGCTGTGCCCGGACTGCGGCGTCGGCAAAATGGACTTCGAAATGATCGCCATCGGCTGATCCCCTCCAAACAGATTCAAGGAAAGCAGCGCATGACGGCTCCAGTGGTGATTGTCGGTACAGGTCTGGCGGGTTACAACCTGGCCCGCGAATTTCGCAAGCTCGATGGCGAAACGCCGTTGCTGCTGATCACCGCCGACGACGGCCGCTCCTATTCCAAGCCGATGCTCTCCACCGGTTTTGCCAAGAACAAGGACGCCGACGGCCTGAGCATGGCCGAGCCCGGCGCCATGGCCGAGCAGCTCAAGGCCGAAGTGCGCACCCACACCCGAATCAGTGGCATCGACCCCGGCCACAAGCGCCTGTGGATCGGTGAGGAGCAGGTGCCCTATCGTGACCTGATCCTGGCCTGGGGCGCCGAAACCGTGCGGGTGCCGGTCGAAGGCGACGCTGCCGACCTGATTTTCCCGATCAACGACCTCGAAGACTACGCGCGCTTCCGTGCCGCCGCGTCCGGCAAGCAACGGGTGCTGATCCTCGGTGCCGGCTTGATCGGCTGTGAATTCGCCAACGACATGAGTCTGGGTGGCTATCAGGTCGAGTTGGTGGCGCCCTGCGAGCAGGTCATGCCGACACTGCTGCACCCGATGGCCGCAGCTGCCGTTCAGACAGGCCTGCAAGGTCTGGGCGTGCGATTCCACCTGGGGCCGGTACTGACCCGCCTGCAGCGGCTGGAGCAAGGCCTGGAAGCGCACCTTTCCGACGGCAGCGTGATCGCCTGCGACCTGGTGGTTTCGGCTGTCGGTCTGCGTCCGCGCATTGACCTGGCCTCGGCGGCGGGGTTGCAGGTCAATCGCGGCGTGGTGGTTGACCGCCAGCTACGCACCTCTCACGCCAATATCTTCGCCCTGGGCGACTGCGCCGAAGTCGATGGCCTCAACTTGCTGTACGTGATGCCACTCATGAGTTGCGCCAGGGCACTGGCGCAAACCCTGGCGGGTAACCCGACGGCGGTTGCTTATGGGCCGATGCCGGTTACCGTAAAAACCCCGGCTTGCCCGCTGGTGGTTTCGCCACCCCCCCATGGCCGCGAAGGCCAGTGGAGCGTTGAAGGGCAGGGCGCCGACCTCAAGGTGCTTTGCCACGATGCTGACGGCCAGTTGCTCGGTTATGCCCTGACCGGTGCCGCGGTCATGGAAAAGCTGGCTCTAAATCGGCAACTTCCGGCGCTGATGGCGTAAATAACCGGCGTTCTGTCGGATTTCCCCTGCCTTTGCCCCAACAATGGCCGCCCAGAGACTGGCGCGGCCCCTGAGGGCATGCCATTCTCACTCCCGTCTGCCGCAGTTTAGAGCCTGCGGTGCCTTGGGCGCTGTTCTTGAAGAGCAGCACGGCATAACAACAAAAAAACCGTCAAAGAGGCTTCACTATGCGTAAACCAGAACTCGCCGCCGCCATTGCGGAAAAGGCCGATCTCACCAAAGAGCAAGCTAACCGCGTGCTCAACGCCGTGCTCGAAGAAATCACTGGCGCCCTGCATCGCAAGGACAGCGTGACGCTGGTCGGCTTCGGTACCTTCCTGCAGCGTCACCGCGGTGCCCGCACCGGCAAAAACCCGCAAACTGGCGAGCCGGTCAAGATCAAGGCCAGCAACACCGTTGCTTTCAAACCAGGTAAATCCCTGAAGGACAGCGTCAATCCGTGATGCCTCGCACAGATCGATCGCAGTGAAAAACGGGCACCGCGCAAGGTGCCCGTTTTTTGTTGCCGCCGCCCCGGCATCTGACTAGCATACGCGGCCCCCGTCGCAACGATGGGAAGTGTCCAGGGAGGGCCGTGATGAAGATCGAAGGATTCGCAGTAACCGCTAGCGCGGGGCAACGCCATGTATGACGGCCTGATCCTGCCCAATTACCTGGCGAGTGTCGCCGACAGCAACCTGTTCGGCAGCCTGGCCTTTGTCTGCCTGATATTGATACTCACCGGCCTGCACCGGCGCTGGCGTGACCAGCTCTGGCATCGCTTGCTGACGTTCATTTGCCTGACCACCGTGGTGGTCATGGAACTGGTGGGGTCCTACTACGCGAACCTGCCGCCAGCATGAGCACAGGCAAATGGTTCGCTCTGGCGTTGCTAGTAATCCTGCTGCTGCCAGGCGTTACCACCCAGTTGTACTGGAACGCGTTGCTACTGTGGATGGAGCCTGACAACTTCATCCCTGCCGAGTCCTCGCTGCTGACTTTCGAGCCCTACCAGATTTCCCAGGGTTCCTCGTCGTACTGGCTATACGGCCAGGATAAGCACAACTACTACCACTTCACCTACGAAGCCGCGCACCCCTATCGCTATATCGCCCGCGACAACAACTGCCCCGGCTTCGACAAGAACGATGTGCGCAGTTGGTGCCAGGCCTTACAAGGAAATGCCCGATGACCCGCCGCTGGCTGATTGCCCTGGTCGCGCACGCGCTGGCCTGTTTGCTGTTCCTGCTGCTCAACGACATCGGGGTCGATTACTACAAGCAGGTCTACGGCGGCTTTACCGCGCGCGGCGTGGCGTCTGGCGCCATCGTCTGGCTGGTGTTCGACGTGATGGTGGTGTTCAGCCTGGTGATTGCCCATGTGCCGCGGCTCAAGCACAAACTCATGCTCAATGCCGCGCTGGTTGCGCTGATCATCTACTGGCTGATGCCGGATCACCCGGTGCGCACCGCATTCTTCAGCCCGTTGGCCGGTGGCCTGACCTTGCTGGCGATACTGATCACCCATTGGTTGGGCCCGCTGCCAGCTGTCAAAGAGGTGCAGTCTTGAAACGTCGGCGCTATTTCGCCCTGGTAGCGGTCGGGGCATTGGTCCTGTGGGTGGGGTACAACATTCAGGTGCTGATCGACCGTCCCGGTGCATACGGAGTGGTCAGTGAGTCTGGCCGCTATCGCATGGAGAACATACCGGTGGGTGGCTGGCTGGTGCCTTTCGATGACCTGGCCTACCTGCGCATCACTGACCGCAGCAACGGCCATCAGGTCTATCGCACCCCCCTGTACTCACAGACCCCCCTGGACATGCGCGACTATGAAGACAGCGGCACCGTCGGCATTGTCTGGATCAGATTCTTCAAGGCCGATCAGCACTTCGAGATCGAAATGCCCAACTGGGAGCCCCATTGGCTCAACTATTTCATCAGCAATACGCCCTACGAGGTGGCCGACGAACAGGCCGATTGCCGCAAGCCGGAACATGCCTTGCGCTTTATCTGGGATGTGCTGAGTTACTGGCTGGGGTTCAGTGATTACTGGTGCACTCAAACCCAACAGCTGATCGACAGAGGAAAATCATGAAAGGCTTGGCGATGGCCTGGGGTCAGCGGCTCTGTTCGCTTCTGCTGCTGGCCGGTGCAACAACCTGCGTGGCCGCGCCGGCGGACATGCCGGATTGTTCCGACAATGACTTCGGCGCCTTCTTCGCTGTTTTTGCCAAGAGCGAAGCGCTGCAGCAGTCGCTGGTGACCGACCCGCTGATCGAGCAACGGGTGTATCCCGGGCGCAAGCAGCCGCGTGTGTCGATTCGCAAGCTGACCCCGGAGCAGCGCCCGTCCCTGGCGTTGCTGCAGCCGGCCAAGCGTGCCGAGATGGGGCTGGTGGTCGAGCAGGAGGGCATACGCCAAGTGGTGTTGCGCGACACCAAGGGTGAACTTCTCAAGGTCTACACCTTTACCCGTGGCCAGTGCTGGGTGTTGAACCGGATTGAAGACTGGTCGCTGGCAGACTTCTTCACGGGTCGCAAGGAGAAGGTCGCGGGCGAGTTGGATATCGAGCGTGCAGGGATCTATGAGGACCTGGGCAGGTCAGGGCTCTACGACATGCCCGGGCAACTGATGAATGCTGCCCTCAACAGCCTGCTCAGTGCCGCTGCCAAGGGCAACAACGAAGCGGCGGTGCAGGCGGTCATCCTGGTTTTTTCGGGTGAAGCCGAACGCCTGCCAGATTCGACCATCGTGCAGCTCCTGGAGTCGGCCATGAGCACTGAACGCGACGCCGGAGCCATGCTGGCGCACTTCGTTTGCTACGGCGAGGAGTATGCCGAGAACCTGACCTGCCAAAACCCGGGCAAAGCGCTACAAGCCTTGCAGCAATCGGCGAAACTGGAGTCGCCGAGGGGGCTGGTGGACCTTGGTTACGCCTATGAGAAAGGCAAGCTTGGCCAGCAGGACAATGCCCGCGCCATGGCTTGCTACCAGCAAGCTGCGCTTGAGGCGAGCGGTTACCGCGATAGCGCCGTGGACGGCATCAAGCGCCTGAGCGACAAAGGCGTGGTCGAGGGTGTGGTGCAGAAATGCCTGTAACTCGCCCTTACCGCCTGGCAATCGCCCTGACTGTGCACGTGTTGGCCATTGTCACTTACCTGGTGCTGCACAATACCGGCATGACGATGTACAGGCAGATGGCCGGTGGGTTGATGTCGCGCGGGGTCGCGATTGGCATGGGCATGTACCTGATCTTCTACTTCGTGGTGCTGATGAACCTGGTGATCGCGCTGGTGCCGCGGCTCAAGTGGCGGTTGCTGCTGGCGGCCGCCATTCCTGCTGCGATCCTCTTGTACCTGCTGCCGCAGCATCCGCTGCGCGCGCTGTTTTGCAGCGTGCTGGGTTTTTCCACGGCATTGGCGGCAATCGGTGCGAACCAGCTGGTTTTGCACCTGCTGAGCAAGGTCAGGCGCCAGTGAATAACCCGGTTACAAGGCCATCAGCGGCTATCTTCGTGTAAAGCGCAGAGAACTATGGCGTTTTTGTAGCGAGACTATAAACTGCTTCGCCAGTCACTTTTTAGCCGAGGCGTGCACATGAAGTTTCGCTTTCTCCTTTGGGCCATGGGCTTGCTGATGGCCAAGGCCAGCCGCAACAACTCTGCTTTCCAGCAGCAACTGGCCGACAAGGACCTGGTGTTCCAGCTGCAGACCCTCGATGGCAAGGCTGCCCGCCATTTCATCGTCAAGGACATGCGCATCAGCAGCAAATCCGGCACCCACCCTGCGCCGGCCTTTGCCATCGCCTTCAAGGATGCTGCGTTCGGCTTTGCCACCCTGCAGGCCAAGAACAAGCAGTTGGCTTTCATGCAGGGGATTCAGGACAAGAGCATCCAGATCAAGGGCAACCCGGCGCTGGTGATCTGGTTCCAGGGCCTGATGAAGTACCTGAAACCGAAAAAGAAGGCCTGACCGCCAGGGTCAGGCTCATGCCTCAGTGCTGGCTGAACTGCGAGGCCAGCTCACGCAGCATGGCTTCGGCTTCCAGTACCTTGTTGACGACATCCTCGGCCTTCTCACGGGTCAGGTTCAGGCGTTCCAGCAGCTCATCGGGGATGCTTTCCTGCGGCCCCGAGCCGATCCCGCGCGAACGCAGCAGGCGCACCGCCAGGCATACCAGGTTGGGGAAGGCGGCGTAGTCGCCGGCGTAGGTGGGGTCGTGCTGGAAGCGCAGGGCGGTGGACAGCTCCTCCGGCATGTCCCAGTAGCGCATCAGCCAGGCGCCGATCTGCTCGCGGCTGATGCCCAGCAGGTGCTGCTCGACGTAGCTGTGGCACAGGTGCGGATTGACCTCCAGGTGCCGGCAGATCAGCGAGAAATGCGGCGGGAACACATGTGCCAGCAACAGGTAACCGAAGTTGTGCAGCAGCCCGGCCAGGTAGGTCAGGCCCGATTCCGGGCGCTCGGCCCGGGGCATGGCACGGGTCAGGCCTTCGATCACTGCAGCGGTGTAGATCGATTGCTGCCAGTAGGGCGTGGTCTGTTGCGGGTGGTCCTTGGGCAGGCTCAGGGTCTTGCCCAGCGCCAGGCCGAGGGCCAGGTTGATCACCAGGTCAAAGCCCAGCACGCGCACGATAGCGTCTTCCACCGAGCGGATCTTGCCCGGTGACGCGTAATAGGGCGATGCCGCCCAGCTGACCACTTGCGCCGCCAGTGCCGGGTCGGTTTCGACCACGCCAGTGATGTCGTCGATGGTGGCGTTGGGGTCGACCCGCAGTTTGATGATCTTCTGTGCGGTTTCCGCCAGCGGTGGGATCTCGATGGTGCTTTCCAGGCGCTGCTGGATACGTCTGGCGGTGAACGCCTGGACGGCCTGGGAGATCTCCTCGCGGTCGTCATGGGGGCGGTCAAGGTTGGGGCGGATGCTGCTCAGCAATTCGCCGAAGTTGCCGGCGCTGGCTTTGCTGAGCATCTTCTTGAAGTCGTCGCGCTCGATTTCCAGCAACAGGCCGGCTTCGCCAGAATGAATCAGCAGGCGCTCGGGCCGTAGCAGGTTTTCTTCGTACAGGCACGGTGAGCTGGTCAGCGCCGGAATTCCCGGGAGCAGCTTCAGGCCGTGCTTTTCCAGCATGTGCCGCAGGCGCTCCAGCGGCACGGCGGCCAGCTTGCGCCCGGTCAGCTCGGTCAGGCGGCTGAGGTCCAGCAACTGGTTCTGCGGGAACAGCACCATCAGCGCGCCGATTTCGTCATCCAGCAGTACGGCCTGCACTTTGGCGGCGGCCGGCAGCTGCGGGTGTTCGCTCACTTCGCGGTAGGCGATGCCGAGCTTGTCGAGCAGCAACCGGATAACAGACGGAGCGTGGGGGGTTGCGGTGTCCAGAGCAACTTCAGTCATGGTCTGTATCCAAAATTTTTTTAATCGCATGAGTATAACCAGCTTGAACCTTGGGCTGGCTGCAATCTGGGACGGCCGTCACACTTGGCCATATTGCTGGCCGTGACGCAGCCAGCGCTCCAGCAACGGGCTCACGTGCGACGGCCAACGCGCCAGCAGGGCCTGGGCGGCATCGCGCACGGCGGGCAGCAGATCGGCATCGCGCATCAGGTCGGCGACCTTGAATTGCAGCAGGCCGGTCTGGCGGGTGCCGAGCATTTCGCCGGGGCCGCGCAGCTCCAGGTCCTTTTCGGCGATGATGAAGCCGTCGTTGGTTTCGCGCATGATCCCCAGGCGTTCGCGGCCGATCTGCGACAGCGGCGGGTGATACAGCAGCACGCAGTGGCTCACCGCGCTGCCACGGCCAACCCGGCCGCGCAGCTGGTGCAACTGTGCCAGGCCCAGGCGCTCGGGGTTCTCGATGATCATCAGGCTGGCATTGGGCACGTCGACCCCCACCTCGATCACCGTGGTCGCCACCAGCAGTTGCAGGTTGCCCTGCTTGAACTCGGCCATCACCGCGGCTTTTTCCGCAGGCTTCATGCGCCCGTGAATCAGGCCGACGCGCAATTCGCCCAAGGCGCTGCTGAGCTCCTCGAAGGTGGTCTCGGCGGCCTGGCAGGTGAGCTCTTCGGACTCTTCGATCAGGGTGCATACCCAGTAGGTCTGACGCCCTTCGGCACAGGCCGCACGGACCCGCTCGACCACCTCGAAACGCCGGCTGTCAGCCACCAGCACGGTATTGACCGGGGTGCGGCCTGGTGGCAGCTCGTCGAGGATTGACGTATCCAGGTCGGCATAGGCGCTCATTGCCAGGGTGCGCGGGATCGGCGTGGCGGTCATGATCAACTGGTGTGGGCAAAGTTGGCCGCCCACGCCTTTCTGGCGCAGGGCCAGGCGCTGTTGCACGCCGAAGCGGTGCTGTTCGTCGATGATCGCCAGGGCCAGGTTCTTGAACTTCACCTCTTCCTGGAACAAGGCATGGGTGCCGACCACCATCGGTGCGCCGGCGGCGATCTGCTCCAGGGCGCTGACGCGCGCCTTGCCCTTGAGCTTGCCGGCCAGCCAGGCGACTTCGATGCCCAGCGGCTCCAGCCAGCGCTTGAAGGTGATGAAGTGTTGTTCGGCGAGGATCTCGGTGGGCGCCATCAACGCCACCTGATAACCGGCCTCCAACGCCTGCAGCGCGGCCAGGGCGGCGACCACGGTCTTGCCCGCGCCAACGTCTCCCTGGACCAGGCGCAGCATTGGCTCCGGCTGGCTGAGGTCGTAGGCAATCTCGTTGCCGACCCGCTGCTGTGCGCCTGTCGGTGCAAAACCGAGGTTGGCCAGGTACTGCTGTGGCAAGCGGCTGGCCTTGGGCAGTACCGGCGCACGCTGGGCGCGCAGGCTTTCGCGCAGGCGCTGCTGGGACAGCTGGTGGGTCAGCAGTTCTTCGAACGCCAGGCGGTGCTGGGCCCAGTGCTGGCCTTCGGCAAGCTCGTCGACATCGGCATCGGCCGGTGGGTGATGCAGGTAGCGGATCGCGTCGTCCAGTGGTGCCAGTCGATAGTCCCGGGCCAGTTCTTCCGGCAGCCAGTCCGGCAGGCTGCGCGGGCCAAGCAGCGCCAGGCTCTGTTGGCACAGCTGGCGCAGGCGCTGCTGGGTCAGGCCTTCGGTAGTCGGGTAGATCGGTGTCAGGGTCTGTTCCACCGGGGCCGGCTCGTCGCCAGTCAGCGCGCGGTACTCCGGGTGGTAGATTTCCAGGCCCGAGGCACCTGGGCGGGCTTCACCGTAGCAGCGCAAGTGGGTGCCACGCTTGAGGCCTTCCTTCTGGGCGTTGCTGAAATGGTAAAAGCGCAGGCTGAGCACGCCGCTGCCGTCGCCCAGGCGCACCAGCAGGCTGCGGCGCTTGCCCATGACCACATCGGTGCCACTGACCACGCCTTCGATCACTGCATCCTGGCCCGGACGCAGGGCGCCGATAGGCACCACGCGAGTACGGTCCTGATAGCGCAGCGGCAGGTGGAACAGCACGTCCTGAAGGTTTTCCAGGCCGACCTTGGCGAGCTTCTCGGCCATGGCCTCGCCGACACCCTTGAGCGCGGTCACCGAGACCTGGGACAACTCCGGCATGGCGCTTTCCTACTGGCTCGCGGCGGGTTTGGCGACCGAGCACAAGCGGATCGAGTCAGCGAGGATCTCGATCGCCTTGGGCCGCGGGAAGCTGGCGCGCCAGGCGATGGCGACGGTACGAAACGGTGCCGGTGGGCTCAGGGGGCGCACTTCGATCACGCCCGGGGCGTAATGATGGCTGTGCACTGCCGACAGCGGCAGGATCGACACACCGAGGCCCGAAGCGACCATGTGACGAATGGTCTCCAGCGAGCTGGATTCGACCGTGGTGTGCTTGGCGCCGTCGCTGCCCTTGGCCAGGGTCGGGCAGGCCTCGAGCACCTGGTCACGGAAGCAGTGGCCTTCACCGAGCAGCAGCAGGCTCTTGTCGTTGAGCAGGCTGGCGTCGATGGTTTCTTTCTGGGTCCATGGATGCTCGCTGGGCATCAGCACGTAGAAAGGTTCGTCGTACAGCGGCAGGGTCAGCACATCGGCTTCGTTGAACGGCAGGGCGATGATCACTGCATCCAGCTCGCCATTGCGCAGCTTGTCGCGCAGTACATGGGTGAAGTTTTCTTCGATGTACAACGGCATCTGCGGGGCGACCCGGTGCAGTTGCGGAATCAGGTGCGGGAACAGGTAGGGGCCGACGGTGTAGATCGCGCCGACTTTCAGCGGGGCGGTCAGCTGGTTCTTGCCGGCCTGGGCCAGCTCGCGAATGCCCTGGGCCTGCTCAAGCACCTTTTGCGCCTGGGCAACGATGCCTTCACCGACCGGGGTCAGGCGCACCGCGCTTTTGCTGCGCTCGAAGATCAGTACACCCAGCTCGTCCTCAAGCTTTTTCACGCCGACCGACAGGGTCGGCTGGCTGACGTGGCAGCGCTCGGCGGCATGGCCGAAGTGCTGCTCCTGGGCGAGGGTGACGATGTAGCGCAATTCTGTGAGGGTCATAACGTGCGTCCATGAAGTTGCGGCCCCAGCATAGCGGCTGCAATCGATAGACGCACGTTATCAGACTTGCTCGTTTGTGACAGAAACAAAGCGTTAGCGTTTGTCCAGCGAGTAGACGAAAGGCGCGATCACTTCAATGCTGCCGTTGTTGAGCAATTCCTTTGGTGGCGGTGGTACCGGTTGCGCGCGACGGATCATCTCCAGGGTCGCCCGATCCAGTGCCGCGCTGCCCGAACCACCGGCCAGGGCGTAGGAAAGGATCTTGCCCTCGCCATCGACCACAAAGCGCAGACGGTTGATGCCTTCCATACGCATGCGCCGGGCGTTTTCCGGGTAGCGCTTGTACTTCGCCAGGTGTCGCAGCAGGTCGCTTTGCCAGGTCGGCAAGGCATTGCTGTTGGTGGCGATGCTCGGTGCCGGAGCCGCCGATTTCTGTGTCGGCGCGGTAGTTGGCGGTGTATCGACCACTTCCTCGTCGGCGGGCTTCTCCTGCGGCGGCTCAGGCTTTTTCTCAGGCTTGGGCGGCTGCGGTTTGGCCTTCGGCTTGACCGGCTTGGCGATGGCGATTTTCGGTTTCGGCGCCTCGGCCAGTTTCGGCAGCGGCGGTTCTTCGACCGGCGCTGGCGGCTGTGGCGGTGTGACCACCTTCGGTGGAGGTGGCGGTGCCGGTTCGGGCATCGGTGCCATTTCGATCATCATTGCCGCAGGCGGCAACTCGATCGCTTGGGGCACCGACCAATTGAGCGTCAGCAACACGGCAACGGCATGGATACCCAGCACAATCGCCAGACTACTGCTGTAACGCGCCAGCTTATGCCGCGTCTTGATCATTTCTTGGCTGCCGTCTCAAGGCCGACCAGACCGACTTTCAGGTAACCGGCCGCGCGCAGCGTGTTCATGACTTCCATCAGATCGCCGTAATCCACGCCTTTGTCAGCCTGGAAGAAGATCGTGGTGTCCTTGTCGCCCTTGGTCTTGGCGTCGAGAATCGCCCCGAGCTGGTCACGCTGGACCTGATCGTCGCCAACGTAGAGTTTCTGGTCAGCCTTGACGCTGAGGAACACCGGCTTCTCGGGCCTCGGCGCAGGTTTGGCGGTCGAGGCTGGCAGGTCGACCTTGATGTCGACGGTTGCCAGTGGCGCTGCCACCATGAAGATGATCAGCAGGACCAACATCACGTCGATGAACGGCGTAACGTTGATTTCGTGGTTTTCGGCGAGATCGTCGCCACCTTCGTTCAGATGCAGGCCCATGGCTTAGCCCACTTTGACCATGTGAGGTGCAACTACGCGTTCGCCTGGCTGGTGATCCAGGTCGCGGCTGACCAGCAGCAGGACCTCGGCCGAGGCATCGGACACCTGAGCTTTGTAGCCAGCGATGGAGCGGGCGAAGACGTTGTAGATGACCACGGCAGGAATTGCTGCAACCAGGCCCAGGGCGGTCGCCAGCAATGCTTCGGCAATACCAGGAGCAACCACGGCAAGGTTGGTGGTCTGGGTTTTGGCGATGCCGATGAAGCTGTTCATGATGCCCCAGACGGTACCGAACAGACCGACGAACGGTGCGGTGGAACCGATGGTGGCCAGCACGCCGGTGCCGCTGCTCATGTTGCGGCCGCTGGCGGCGACCAGGCGCTCGAGGCGGAAACTGACGCGCTCCTTGATGCCTTCTTTCTCGCGGGCATTGGCCGAGAGGCGCATTTCATCCAGGGCATCGTGGACCAGGATATGGGCCAGGGTGCCTTCTTTGCTGGCACTGTCGCTGGCTTCCTTGAGGGTGGTCGCGCGTTTGAGTGCAGCGATCTCGCCCCGCAGGCGGCGCTTGGCGCCCAGCAGCTCGAAGCCTTTGGCGATCCAGATGGTCCAGGTGATGATCGAGGCGATAGCCAGGCCGATCATGACGATCTTGACCACGATGTCGGCGTTTTTGTACATGCCCCACGGCGACAGGTCGTGGGCCATGCCCAGGCTGGTGTCTTCAACCAGTGCTTCAACGCTTTCGTCGGCAGGGTTGGCTACCTGGCTATCGATCGGTGCAGCGGCAGGCGCGGCAGCCGGGTCGGTCGCTGCAGCCTGTTCGGCGCCTGGCGCGGCCGGTGCTACAGCAGCGGCTGGAGTGGAGGGAGCGGTAGTTGGCTCATCGGCCAGAGCGACGGGTGCCATCACCAGGCTGAACATCAGCGCGGCAATGGCGCGCCATGCGCGCGACGTGGTTGGCGAAGCGGAAGGTTGGATACGTGTCATGCTGGCCTGACCTGATGAAGAAGAAAGAGGTGGTTGTCCTTCCAGGCCTCGAGACAGGCCGAGAACAAAATTGGGTGGCCATTATTGCAAGTAATTCTTGTTAGCAGAAGTAATAAAGTTACTTTTTTTCCACCATAGCTAGCCGCCTATCTATTTATTTGGATAGGCTGGGCCTTTGATTTACGGAGTTTCGGGATGTCTGCGCCCTCAGTTCTGATCGTCGGTTGTGGCGATGTCGGTGGCCGTCTGGCCAAGCAATTGCTGGCTTCTGGCTGGCCGGTGAGCGGCCTGCGCCGCAGTGTTGGCCAATTGCCAGAAGGGGTGGCGGCCATCGCGGCCGACTTGAATGACCCGCGCTGTCCGACCGCCTGGCCGGTTGACGCGCCGGATTACCTGGTCTACAGCGTCGCGGCGAGCCAGCATGACGAGGCCGGCTATCAGGCCGCTTATGTTGACGGCCTGCGCAACGTGCTGGGCTGGCTGGCCGAGCGCAAGCAAGCGCCGCGGCGTCTGCTGTTTGTCTCGAGCAGCAGCGTGTATGCGCAGAAGGACGGTGAGTGGATTGATGAAAGTGCTGCCGTGGAGCCTGAAGGCTATTCGGGCAAGGTCATGCTCGAAGCCGAGCGCCTGGCCTTGGCCAGCGGTATTCCCGCTACCATCGTGCGCCTCACCGGCATCTACGGGCCGGGCCGCGAATGGTTGTTGAGCCAGGTCCGCCAGGGCTATCGGGTGACGGAAGAGCCACCGCTGTACGGCAACCGCATTCATGCTGAAGATGCGGCCGGGTTGCTGGCCTTTCTGCTCAAGGTCGATCACCAGGGCGAGGCCCTGGACGATTGTTACATCGGCGTTGACGACGCGCCGGCGCCATTGTTTGACGTGGTCGCCTGGCTGCGTGAGTACATGGGCGTTACCCAGTGGTCGGAACAGGAGCGGGTGCGGCGCACCGGCAGCAAGCGTTGCAGTAACGCCCGGGCCCGGGCACTGGGCTGGGCGCCACAGTACCCAAGCTACAAGGAAGGCTATGCCGCCATCCTTGCCGGCAGCCTTTAACCCTTACTGACGCTCAAGCAGCCAGCGACGGGTGCCAGGATGCAAATCCGGCATCTCGTCGGCCTTGGCCTGGTTGACGGCCTGGAAGATTTCCAGTTGTTTGCCGTCACGCTTGAAGATCCACGGATTGCCCTGCTGGTTGCGTTCCAGCCACAGGCTGTCGTACTCGCCGCTCATGGCCGCGCAATCGCCGGCCAGGCACAGGGCGTAGCGATCCAGGCCGGGCAGGCCGTCGAGGCTGCCGTTGGCGCGAAAATGTGCCACCGCCCCCTGTCCCGGGCCCTCGACAATCTTCCAGTCGCCACCCAGGTAGGCGCTATAAAGCGCAGTTTCAAAGGTGGTGCCCACGGGGGCGTCGATGGGGGCCGGTGTTTCGGCACGCTGGAAACTCTGCTGGCCATTGGCGTCGCTGGCGGTTTGCACCAGTTCATCGCCATCCAGGCTCAGGGTTTCGGCGTAGTTGCCGTAGAAATCAACTTCCCACTGGCCGTCCTTGAGCGCCTTGAGCTTGCCGTCGCCGGCTTCGAAGCCATTGCTATAGGTGGCCTGGCCAGCAGCGATATTGACCTTCCACTCCAGGTTCGGGCCATTGGCGAGCAGGGCCTGGCGCAAGTTGGAGCCTTTGGCGGCGGCGTCGATGGCGTTTTGATTGATCCAGGTACCGTTGAGGTCTTCCGGGCTGTGGCTGGCGCAGCCGCTCAACAGGGTGGCGAGCAGCGACAGGGCGAGCGCGTAGCGCATGGCGGGGGTCCTTGCAGGGGCTGGGGATGAAGGCGCGCCGGGCGACGCGCCTTCGCAGGTGTTACTCGATGACCAGGATGGCATCCATTTCAACCTGCGAACCCTTCGGCAGGGCAGCAACGCCGATGGCGGCGCGGGCCGGGTATGGCTGGTCGAAGTACTTGCCCATGATCTCGTTGACCTTGGCGAAGTGGCTCAGGTCGGTGAGGAAGATGTTCAGCTTGACGATGTCCTTGAACGAACCGCCAGCAGCTTCAGCAACGGCCTTGAGGTTTTCGAAGACCTGAACGGTCTGGGCTTCGAAGCCTTCGACCAGCTCCATGGTTTTTGGGTCCAGCGGGATCTGCCCGGACATGTACACCGTGTTGCCGGCCTTGATCGCCTGGGAGTAGGTGCCGATGGCGGCTGGGGCCTTGTCACTGGTGATGACGGTCTTGGTCATGATGACTCCTTGCTGTTATTGGGCTACGCACGCATGCGGGTGATTCGGATCACACCGGCCAGGGCGCGCAGTTTCTTGATCACGCGTGCCAGGTGCACGCGGTCGTGCACGCTGACCACCAGTTGGACCACGCTGATGCGACCATCGCGTTCATCCATGCTGATTTTCTCGATATTGCCGTCGGCGGCGTTGACGCTGCTGGCCAGCAGGGCGATCAGGCCGCGCTGGTGCTCCAGCTCGACGCGCAGCTCGACGTTGAATTCGCCAGTGACATCCTTGGCCCAGGACAGCTGGATGCACTTTTCCGGGTTGTGGCGGATTTCGCTGATGTTGCGGCAGTTTTCCAGGTGCACCACCATGCCTTTGCCGGCCGACAGGTGGCCGACAATCGGGTCGCCCGGGATCGGCGTACAGCATTTGGCGTAGCTCAGTACCAGGCCTTCGGTGCCGCGGATCGCCAGCGGACCTTCCGGGCTTGGCAATTGCTCGCCCTCGGTGGACAGCAGGCGGCGGGCCACCACATAGGCCATGCGGTTGCCCAGGCCGATGTCTTCGAGCAGGTCTTCGATCAGCTCCAGGCGGTATTCGCCGAGCATGGCCTGGATGCGCTCCTGGGGGATCTTGTCCAGGGCGCTGTCGAAACCGTTGAGGACCTTGTTCAGCAGGCGTTCGCCCAGGCTGATGGATTCCGAGCGGCGCTGCAGCTTGAGTGCATGGCGGATGTGCGTACGCGCCTTGCCGGTCACCACGAAATTGAGCCAGGCCGGGTTCGGTCGCGCGCCCGGGGCGCTGACGATCTCGACCGTCGAGCCGCTTTGCAGCGGTTCGGACAACGGCGCCAGGCGGCGGTTGATGCGGCAGGCAATACAGCTGTTGCCGACGTCGGTGTGCACCGCGTAGGCGAAGTCGACCGCCGTGGAGCCTTTGGGCAGCTCCATGATCCGGCCTTTGGGCGTGAACACATAGACCTCGTCCGGGAACAGGTCGATCTTCACGCTCTCGATGAATTCCAGGGAGTTGCCTGCGCGTTGCTGCATTTCCAGCACGCCTTTGACCCACTGGCGCGCCCGGGCATGAGTACCCTTGGGTTGCTCGTCGTCACTGGACTTGTACAGCCAGTGAGCGGCGATGCCGTTGTTGGCCATCTCTTCCATTTCGCGGGTGCGGATCTGGATCTCGATGGGCACGCCGTGCATGCCGAACAGCGTGGTATGCAGCGACTGGTAGCCGTTGGCCTTGGGGATCGCGATGTAATCCTTGAAGCGCCCCGGTAGCGGCTTGTACAGGTTGTGCACGGCGCCGAGCACGCGGTAGCAGGTATCGACCTTGTCGACGATGATGCGAAACGCGTAGACGTCCATGATCTCGTTGAAGGCCCGGCGCTTGCCGCGCATCTTCTTGTAGATGCCATAGAGGTGCTTTTGCCGGCCGCTGACTTCGCCCTCGATGCCGTCGACCGCCAGGCAGTGGGCCAGCGATTCTTCGATCTTGTTGACGATTTCCTTGCGGTTGCCGCGGGCGCGCTTGACCGCCTGGTAGATGCGCGCCGAGCGCATCGGGTGCATGGCCTTGAAGCCGAGGTCTTCGAATTCTACGCGCACACTGTGCATGCCCAGGCGGTTGGCGATGGGCGCGTAGATTTCCAGGGTCTCTTTGGCGATGCGCCGGCGTTTTTCGCCGGACAGCACTTCAAGGGTGCGCATGTTGTGCAGGCGGTCGGCCAGCTTGACCAGGATCACGCGGATATCCCGGGCCATGGCCATGGCCATTTTCTGGAAGTTCTCCGCCTGGGCTTCGGCCTTGGTTTCGAAGTTCATCTGGGTCAGCTTGCTGACGCCGTCGACCAGTTCGGCCACGGTTTCGCCAAATTGCGAGCTGAGCGCTTCCTTGGCGATGCCGGTGTCTTCGATCACGTCATGCAGCATGGCCGCCATCAGGCTCTGATGGTCCATGTGCATGTCGGCAAGGATGCTTGCCACCGCCAGCGGATGCGTGACGTAGGCTTCGCCGCTGCGACGGCGCTGGCCGTCGTGGGCTTGTTCGGCGTAGAAATACGCCCGGCGCACCAGGTTGACCTGGTCGGCGCCGAGGTAGGTCGACAAGCGATCGGCGAGGGCGTCTATGCTCGGCATGGGGTTACCTCCTGCCGAGGGACGGGGACCGGCGCCGTACTACGTCGACCAGGCATGGGCTTAGACCGCCTCGTTGGCCTCTTCCTCACCGAATGCGGCGAAGACCGGCTCTTCGTGACGGATCTCTTCTGCGGCCATGAACTCTGGAGTGCAGATGCCTTCAGCGATTTCGCGCAGGGCGACGACGGTAGGCTTGTCGTTTTCCCATGCCACTTTCGGCTCTTTGCCGCCGGTGGCCAGTTGACGAGCACGACGAGTCGAGAGCATGACCAGCTCAAAACGGTTATCCACGTGTTCTAGGCAGTCTTCAACGGTTACGCGGGCCATGGTCTTCCTCAAGTAGCAAATGCGGTGTTCAGCCCGAATGGGCGAGCGGACTCGATAGTTTAAAAAATCACCAGCCTTTAGGGAAGCGTTGATTTCATTTCGAGTCCTTGGTACCCCGACGATAACCACTTAGAGGGCTCTGGCACAACTGTTTGTGGTGTTGTCAGCTTTAAAAGCATCGCGGGGCAAGCCCGCTCCTACAGCGCCCTGTGGGAGCGGGCTTGCCCCGCGATGGCGATTTTACTGTCGGCCCAAGGCATCACGCAGGCGTGGGGTCAATTCGTCGAACAGCGTCTGCACCGAACGCAAGGCCCGGCAATCCGGCCGAGTCAGCAGCCACAGTTCGGTGTCGCAACCGGGCAGCGGATCGCTCAGTCGCTCCACCCCCGGCAGGGTATGGGCCATGTAGTCGGGCAGGGCGGCAACGCCCAGGCCGGCGCTGACCAGTTGAGCGATCGCCGAGATGCCACTGCAGCGGTACTTGGGCATCACGCCGGGCATGTGCTCGCTGCGCCAGACCACCGTCGGGTGATCCTGCATGGCATCGTCCGGGGCGATCCATGCAACGCTGGTGGGGTTTTCAGCCAGGCGTTGACGAAACTCCTCGCGACCGCAGATCACATAGGACGCCGCGCCCAGGCAACGTCCGACCAGGTGTTCCGGCGGCGTATTGGTCAGGCGCAGGGCCAGGTCGGCATCACGCCGGCTGAGGTTGGCAAAGGTGTTGGAGGTCGCCAGCTCCAGCGATAGCGCCGGGTAGGCCGGCATGAACTCGGCCAGCGCCGGCAGCAGCAGGCTGTGCAGCACGGCGTCGGTGCAGGTCAGGCGCACCGTGCCGCTGACCACTTGCTCACCGTGCTCCAGCGCCACCCGCGCGGCATCCAGCGCCTGCTCGGCGCGCTCGGCCTGTTCGGCCAGGGCCTGGGCGGTGCCGGTGGGGATGTAACCCTTGCGGCTTTTGACGAACAACGCGGTACCCAGGGCGGCTTCCATGCGCCGAATCGAACGAAAAACAGTCGATACATCGACCTTCAGCAGCTCGGCGGCCTTGGCCAGGGAGCGGCCGCGAACCAGTGCGAGCACCAGAGAAAGGTCAGCGTGGCTGATCTGATATTGCATGGATGCACTCTTTACTTGCCTAAATGCCAATGTCTGTTGCGTGGGGGCCATTCTATAGTGAGGCGGCAGTCGCGAATCAAGTCACGATGTTTACAGAAGAATCTGGAACGTCCGTGCGAAGCCGCGGCGCCCAGCTGTTCCCCACGATGGGACCACTTAAAAGAACAAATGAAACCATCGCCGCTCCCGATAGCGCAGTAGTACCTCCTCCATGTCGTTCGATAAAAAATCAAAGGATGCCTAGCCATGACGTCGGTCTCCCCGTGCGCCATCCCTCTCGATGAGATGGGTGAATTTCTCCAGGCCCACCCTGAGGTGCAATTTGTCGATCTGCTGATTGCAGACATGAACGGCGTGGTGCGTGGCAAGCGCATCGAGCGTGCAAGCCTGGTCAGGGTCTACGAAAAAGGCATCAATCTGCCGGCTTCACTGTTTGCCCTGGACATCAACGGCTCGACCGTCGAAAGCACCGGCCTGGGCCTGGACATCGGCGATGCCGACCGCATCTGCTATCCGATCCCCGGCACCCTTGCTTATGAGCCTTGGCAGAAACGCCCGACCGCGCAATTGCTGATGACCATGCACGAGCTGGACGGCACGCCATTCTTCGCCGACCCGCGGGAAGTGCTGCGCAGCGTGGTGGAGAAGTTCGACGCGCTGGGCCTGGACATCTGCGCGGCGTTCGAGCTTGAGTTCTACCTGATCGACCAGGACAACCTCAATGGCCGTCCGCAACCGCCGCGCTCGCCGATCTCCGGCAAGCGCCCGCAGTCGACCCAGGTGTACCTGATCGACGATCTTGATGAATACGTCGATTGCTTGCAGGACATGCTCGAAGCCGCCAAGGAGCAGGGCATTCCGGCGGATGCGATCGTCAAGGAAAGCGCCCCGGCACAGTTCGAGGTCAACCTGCACCACGTCGCCGACCCGATGAAGGCCTGCGACTACGCGGTGTTGCTCAAGCGCCTGATCAAGAACATCGCCTACGACCATGAAATGGACTCCACCTTCATGGCCAAGCCCTACCCGGGCCAGGCCGGCAACGGCCTGCATGTGCACATTTCGTTGCTGGACAAGAAAACCGGCAAGAACATTTTCACCAGCGAAGACCCCGAGCAAAGCGAAACCCTGCGCCACGCCATCGGTGGCGTGCTGGAGACCATGCCGGCGTCGATGGCCTTTCTGTGCCCGAATATCAACTCCTACCGGCGTTTCGGTGCCCAGTTCTACGTGCCCAATGCGCCAAGCTGGGGCCTGGACAACCGTACCGTCGCCGTCCGCGTACCGACCGGCAGCAGCGATGCCGTGCGCATCGAGCACCGTGTCGCCGGCGCTGACGCCAACCCGTACCTGATGATGGCGGCGATTCTCGCCGGTATCCATCACGGTCTGACCAACCAGATCGAGCCGGGAGCGCCTATCGAAGGCAACTCCTACGAGCAGCTGGAGCAGAGCCTGCCGAACAACCTGCGCGATGCGCTGCGTGAGCTCGATGACAGTGAAGTGCTGAACAAATACATCAGCCCGGACTACATCGATATTTTTGTCGCCTGCAAGGAAAGCGAGATGGCTGAGTTCGAAGTGTCGATTTCCGACCTCGAATACAACTGGTACCTGCACACGGTGTGACGCCGGAGAGAACAACAATGACAACAGCACCACGCCAACACTGGGAACAGCTTTTCCAGAGCCTGACCATCGAAGGCCGCGCCTTTATCGACGGCCAGTACTGCGCCAGTGTGTCCGGCGAGACCTTCGAGTGCGCAAGCCCGGTCGACGGCCGCCAACTGGCGCAGATCGCCAGCTGTGACAGCGCCGACGCCGAACGTGCGGTGGCCGCTGCCCGGCGCAGTTTCGACAGCGGCATCTGGGCTGAGCAGGCCCCGGCCCAGCGCAAGCGGGTGCTGATCGCCTTTGCTGATTTGCTTCTGGCAAATGCCGAAGAACTGGCATTGCTGGAAACCCTGGACATGGGCAAGCCGATTGCCGATTCCCTGAGCATCGACATTCCGGCCGCGGCCAACGCCATCCGCTGGAACGCCGAAGCCATCGACAAGATTTACGACGAAGTTGCTGCGACCCCGTCCGACCAGCTGGGTTTGGTCACCCGCTCGCCGGTCGGCGTGGTCGCGGCCATTGTTCCGTGGAACTTTCCACTGATGATGGCCTGCTGGAAACTCGGCCCGGCCCTGGCCACCGGTAACTCGGTGATCCTCAAACCGTCCGAAAAGTCGCCGCTGACCGCCATTCGTATCGCCCAATTGGCGATCGAAGCGGGTCTGCCGGCCGGTGTACTCAACGTGCTGCCAGGCTACGGCCATACCGTCGGCAAGGCCCTGGCCCTGCACATGGATGTCGACACCCTGGTGTTCACCGGCTCCACCCGTATCGCCAAGCAACTGATGGTCTACGCCGGTGAGTCGAACATGAAGCGGGTCTGGCTCGAAGCCGGTGGCAAGAGCCCGAACATCGTCTTCGCCGACGCTCCGGACCTGCAGGCGGCCGCCGAAGCTGCGGCCAGCGCCATTGCCTTCAACCAGGGCGAGGTATGCATTGCCGGTTCGCGCCTGCTGGTCGAGCGCAGCATCAAGGCGCGCTTCCTGCCGATGGTGGTCGAGGCTCTCAAGGCCTGGAAACCCGGCCATGCGCTGGACCCGGACACCCGCGTCGGCGCCCTGGTGGACACCACCCAGCTGGATACCGTGCTTGGTTACATCGAAGCCGGCAAGGCTGACGGTGCCACCCTGCTCATTGGCGGCGAGCGTGTCCTGGAAGACACCTGCGGCGTGTATGTGCAGCCGGCGATCTTCGACGGCGTTACCAATGCCATGCGTATCGCCCGCGAAGAAATTTTCGGCCCGGTGTTGTCGGTGATCACTTTCGACAGCGCCGAAGAAGCCATCGCCATTGCCAACGACTCGCCCTTCGGCCTGGCCGCGGCGGTATGGACCAGTAACATTTCCCGCGCCCACAACACGGCTCGCGCCCTACGTGCCGGCAGCGTCTGGGTCAACCAGTACGATGGCGGCGACATGACCGCCCCGTTCGGCGGCTTCAAGCAGTCAGGCAATGGCCGGGACAAATCGCTGCACGCTTTCGACAAATACACCGAACTCAAGGCGACCTGGATCAAGCTGTAAGGGAGGGTGAACCCATGCAAACTACCGCCGCAATGTCGCCTTTGATTGGCGTTTCCGCTTGCCGCCAGCAACTGGGCAAGAACTCGTCGCACACCGTTGGCGACAAATATGTCGAGGCCGCAGGCTTTGCCGGGATCCCCCTGATCCTCCCGGCAAGGGCCGAGCCCAGCGACCCGCGCCGTATGCTAGAGCGGCTCGATGGCATTCTTTTTACCGGTTCGCCTTCAAATGTCGAGCCGCATCATTACAATGGCGCCCCCAGCGTGGAAGGGACCAGGCACGACGTGTTTCGCGACCGGCTGACCCTGCCGCTGCTGCAGGCCGCGATTGCCGACGGCGTGCCGGTGTTCTGCATCTGCCGTGGATTCCAGGAACTCAACGTGGCCCTCGGCGGCACCCTGCACCAGCGCGTGCAGGAGCTGCCGGGTTACCTGGATCATCGCGAGCCGCAGGATGCCCCGCTGGAAGAACAGTACAGCCCCCGTCACCTGGTCACAGTCCAGCCCGGCGGGCTGTTCGAGCGCCTGGGGATGGAGCACCGCTTCATGGTCAATTCGCTGCACAGCCAGGGTATCGATCGCCTGGCCGACGGCTTGCGAGCCGAAGCATTGGCCCCCGATGGACTGGTCGAGGCGGTGTCCATGGATGACGCCCCAGGCTTTGTGGTCGGTGTGCAATGGCACCCCGAGTACCGCTTTGCCGACAACCCGGTCTCGCTGCGCCTGTTCGAGGCGTTCCGTGAGGCATGCCTGGCCCGTGCCATGGGCGAGCAGATCCGGGAGAAGACCCTATGAGGTCAGCCGGTTGATCCGGGCTTGAAGTACCACGCAACAGGTTTCAGTGAGTGAAAGCGGACACCCTGTGGGGCGTCCTGAAAAACAATACCAATATTGGCGGCAACTACTCATGAGTGAACACAAAGCAGGCCTGTCCCCAGGTGAGGGCGGGCGATCCAAGGGGCTGGCCAAGGGCCGGCTCGGACTGCTGGCCAGCATCGTGCTGGGCATTTCCACCATCGCCCCGGTCTATACCCTGACTGGCGCGCTGGGACCGACCGTGCGTGAAGTCGGGGCTCACCTGCCGGCGGTATTCATCGTTGGCTTCCTGCCGATGCTGCTGGTGGCCCTGGGTTACCGCGAACTGAACGCGGCCGAGCCGGACAGCGGTACTTCCTTTACCTGGTCGGCGCGGGCGTTCGGCCCGATGATCGGCTGGATCGGCGGCTGGGGGCTGGTCACCGCGACCACCATCGTGCTGTCCAACCTGGCCGGGGTGGCCGTCGACTTCTTCTATCTATTCCTTGGGCAGATCACCGGCAGCCACGAGGTGGCTGCGCTGAGCGACAATCTGCTGGTTAACGTCGTCACCTGCTGCGTGTTCATCGCCATGGCGGTGTGGATCTGCTGTCGCGGCATTGCTACGACCATGACTGTGCAGTACGGCCTGGTCGCGTTGCAGCTGGTGGTGCTGGTGGGCTTTGCCATGGCCGCGTTTGGCGAGTCTTCGGCAACGCCGCCGCTGGCGTTCGACCTGGACTGGTTCAACCCCTTCGGCGTTGAATCGTTCTCGGCCTTTACCGCCGGCCTGTCGCTGTCGATCTTCATCTTCTGGGGCTGGGACGTGTGCCTGAGCATCAGTGAAGAGTCGGTAGGTAGCGGTGACACCCCCGGCCGCGCGGCAACTCTGACAGTACTGTTGATTCTCGGCCTGTACCTGGTCACGGCGATTGCCACGCTGCAGTTTGCCGGTATCGGTGATATTGGCCTGGGCTTGAACAACCCACGTATTCAGGAAAACGTCTTCGCCCACCTGGCAGGTCCGGTCATGGGCCCGTTGGCGATCCTGATGTCGATCGCCGTGCTGGCCAGTACCGCCGCCTCGCTGCAGTCCACTTTCGTGTCACCGGCGCGTACGCTGTTGGCCATGGGGTACTACGGCGCTGTGCCCGAGCGCTTCGCCAGTATCTGTCCGCGCTCGAAAACCCCGCGTTATGCCACCATCTGCGCTGGCGTTGCAGCAGGCGTGTTCTACGTGACCATGCGCACCCTCAGCGAGAACGTCCTGGCTGACACCATCACCGCCCTGGGGATGATGATCTGCTTCTACTATTCGCTGACCGCCTACGCCTGTGTCTGGTACTTCCGCCACAGCCTGTTCGACAGCCTGCGTCACTTCCTGATGCGTGGCCTGTGCCCGCTGCTCGGCGGCGGCATCCTTTCGGTGATCTTCCTGCAGACGGCCGTCGACAGCGCTTCGCCGTCATTCGGCAGCGGTTCGCATGTGGGTGGGTTGGGGCTGGTGTTCGTGATCGCAATGATCATCACCGTGCTCGGGCTGGTGCTGATGATGCTGTCCCGCCTGCGTGCGCCGGCGTTCTTCCTGGGCATGACCTTGCACCGTCACGCCACGGTCTCCAGCCGCCGCTAAGCGGCTGGAGGTGCCGGTTGCTCAGGCAAGCAATTGCTTGAGCAACTGGCCATGACGCTGCTGCTGATTGGCCTGCAGCAAGCGATTGGCGCGGAACACCGCCTTGAGGTCTTCCAGTGCCGTGGCGAAGTCATCATTGATGATGACGAAGTCATACTCGTCGTAGTGACTCATCTCGCCCACCGCTTCACGCATCCGTCCTTCGATGATCTCGTCGCTGTCCTGGCCGCGGTTGGTCAGGCGCTGGCGCAGGGCCTCCTGGGTCGGCGGCAGGATGAAGATCGAGCGCGCCTCGGGCATTAGCTTGCGCACCTGCTGGGCGCCTTGCCAGTCGATCTCGAGGATCAGGTCCTGGCCCTGGTCAAGCGCCTGCTGCAGCGCGCTGCGCGAAGTCCCGTAGAAGTTACCGAATACCTCGGCCTGCTCGAGGAAGTCGCCTTGCTCGATCATCAGCTTGAACTCGGTATGCTCGACGAAGTGGTAGTTCACGCCGTGCACTTCGCCCGGGCGCATGGCCCGGGTGGTGTGCGAGACCGACACCTGGATGCTGTTGTCAGCGTCGATCAGGGCTTTGACCAGGCTGGTCTTGCCGGCGCCGGAGGGGGCCGAAACGATGTAAAGGGTGCCGCTGCTGTGATTCATGGTCGGGGTGGCCTTACTCAATGTTCTGTACTTGTTCACGCATCTGCTCGATCAGTACCTTGAGGTTGACCGCGGACTGGGTGCTGCGTGGGTCGAAGGCTTTGGAGCCCAGGGTGTTGGCTTCGCGGTTGAGCTCCTGCATCAGGAAGTCCAGGCGCCGGCCGGCGGCGCCGCCGGACTTGAGTACCCGGCGCACTTCGGTGACGTGGGTGCTCAAACGGTCGAGCTCTTCGGCAACGTCGCTCTTTTGCGCGAGCAGGACCATTTCCTGTTCCAGTCGCTGCGGGTCGAGCTCGGCCTGCATGTCGGTGAAGCGGTCGAGGATCTTCTGCCGTTGCGCGGCGAGCATCTGCGGTACCAGCGCGCGCAAGGTGGTGACCTCGCTGGCCATGCTGTCCAGGCGCTCGTTGATCAACCGGGCGAGCTCGCTGCCTTCGCGGTTGCGGCCGTTCTTCAGCTCGTTCAGGGCTTCTTCGAACAGGGTCATGGCCTCGTTGTTGAGCGCCTGCGGGTCGGTGGCATCGGCCACCAGTACACCAGGCCAGGCCAGTACTTCGAGTGGGTTGAGCGGCGCCGGCTGCTTGATCAGGCTGGCCACCGTCTCGGCGGCGGCAACCAGTTGCGCGGCCCGCTCGCGGTCAACCTGCAAGGCCTTGCCGTTGTTCTCTTCGTTGAAGCGCAGAGTACACTCGACCTTGCCGCGCGACAGGCCCTGGCGCAGGCTTTCGCGTACGGCGCCTTCGAGGTCACGGAAGGCTTCCGGGAGGCGCAGGTGCGGCTCCAGGTAGCGATGATTGACCGAGCGCAGTTCCCAGATCAGGGTGCCCTGGCTACCGGCGCGCTCGACACGAGCAAAAGCGGTCATGCTGTGCACCATGGGAAGTACCTCGCGCAATAGATGAAAGAAAGCCAACGGCTGAAGGCGCAGGATTGTAGCGCAGTGCGGCGCTGGCTCCCAATCCACTGATGTTACAAACAGTCAGGGCGCCTCTGGAAAAACCCGACCTGCGGCCCTGGGCCCCCTGTTTCGGGCCCTGCGACAATAGGCGTGTCCTCATTGCCCGGCGCGCTCTATAATGCTGGGCAGATTCAAGTCCAGTACAGGTATCCCAAATGAAACGTCCAAGTGGTCGCGCTGCCGATCAGCTCCGCTCGATCCGCATCACCCGCAACTACACCAAACACGCCGAGGGGTCAGTACTGGTCGAGTTCGGTGACACCAAAGTCATCTGCACCGTCAGTGTCGAGAACGGTGTCCCGCGCTTCCTCAAGGGCCAGGGCCAGGGCTGGCTGACGGCCGAGTACGGCATGCTGCCGCGCTCTACCGGTGAGCGTAACCAGCGCGAAGCCAGCCGCGGCAAGCAAGGCGGCCGCACCCTCGAAATCCAGCGCCTGATCGGCCGCTCCCTGCGCGCTGCGCTGGACATGAGCAAGCTGGGCGACATCACCCTGTACGTCGACTGCGACGTGATTCAGGCCGATGGTGGCACCCGTACCGCTTCGATCACCGGCGCCATGGTCGCCCTGGTCGACGCCCTGCGCGTGGTCAAAAAGCGTGGTGGCCTGAAGGGCGGTGACCCGCTCAAGCACATGATCGCTGCCGTTTCGGTGGGCATGTACCAGGGTGAGCCGGTGCTCGACCTGGACTACCTCGAAGACTCGGCCGCCGAGACCGACCTGAACGTGGTGATGACCAGCCAGGGCGGCTTCATCGAAGTACAGGGCACCGCCGAAGGCGCGCCATTCCAGCCTGAAGAGCTCAATGCCATGCTGGCGTTGGCGCAAAAAGGCATGATCGACCTGTTCGAACTGCAGAAGGCCTCGCTGGCCGACTGATCCACCCATGGCAAGGAGCAGAGCATGACCGAGCAACCGTTGCAGTTGCCCACCCCCAACGCCGAGATCCGGCAATGGGCAATGTTCTGCCACCTCGCTGCCTTGCTCGGTCTGGTCTTTCCGCTGGGCAACCTGCTGGGGCCGTTGGTGATGTGGATCTGGAAGAAAGACCTGGATCCGTTCATCGATGCCCAGGGCAAGGAAGCGCTGAACTTTCAGATCACCGTGTTCCTGGCCTCGATCATCTGCTTTGCGCTGATGTTCGTGCTGGTGGGTATCGTACTGTTCGGCATGCTGATGGTTGCCGTGCTGATCCTCACTATTGTTGCCGGGGTCAAGGCCAACGAAGGTCAGCCGTATCGCTACCCGCTGACCTGGCGGCCGATCAAATAATGATCAGCTAAAAGTTTCAGCCACAAAAAAGCCGACGCGAAGTCGGCTTTTTTGTGGCTGAAACCATCAGATGGTCAGCGTCCAGTCGTAGTCCACGATCAGCGGCGCATGCTGGGAGAAGCGCGGCTGGCGTGGCAGACGTGCGCTGCGCACGAAGCGGCGCAGGCCTGGCGTCAGCAACTGGTAGTCGAAACGCCAGCCCAGGTTGAGCATCTCGGCCTGTTCGTTGTCTGGCCACCAGCTGTACTGGTCGCCTTCACGGCTGACTTCGCGCAGGGCATCGACATAACCCATGTTGCCGACAATCTCGTCCATCCAGGCGCGTTCCGGCGCCAGGAAGCCTGGAGACTGCTGGCCATCGCGCCAGTTCTTGACGTCGAGCTTCTGCTGCGCCACGTACAACGAGCCGCAATAGATGTATTCACGACGCTTGCGCCGTTGCTTGTCCAGGTACTTGGCGAAGTCGTCCATCAACTTGAACTTCTGGTTCAAGTCTTCATCGCCGTTCATTCCCGAAGGTAGCAACAGGGTTGCGATACTTACCTTGTCGAAATCGGCCTGCAGGTAACGTCCGTAGCGGTCGGCTGTCTCGAAGCCCAGGCCGCTGATGACTGCCTTGGGCTGCAACCGCGAATAAAGTGCCACGCCGCCTTGGGCGGGAACTTCTGCGTCGCAGGCATAAAGGAAGTAGCCATCGAGCTGGAAAGCTGGGTCGTCGAGTTCAAAGGCCGAGGCGCGGGTATCCTGAAGGCAGATGACGTCAGCATTCTGGGCTTGTAGCCAGCTGAGCAAACCACGCTCAACGGCAGCCTGAATGCCATTAACGTTCACACTGATGATCCGCATAAATGGCCCCAAAAATCTCGTGCGTGTATGATACCCGAGCTGTACTCAATTAGCTAAATCCGTGGTATCCGGGACTCTTCATGCAGCCGTATCAGCGCGACTTCATTCGTTTTGCCATCGACCGCGGGGTTCTGCGCTTCGGTGAATTCACCCTCAAGTCCGGGCGCACCAGCCCGTACTTCTTCAATGCCGGCCTGTTCAACAGTGGTTCGGCCCTGGCTCAGCTCGGGCGTTTCTATGCTGCGGCGATCGTCGACAGCAAGATTCCCTTCGACGTGCTGTTCGGCCCGGCCTACAAGGGTATCCCCCTGGCGGCGGCTACTGCCGTGGCCCTGGCCGAGCACCATGACCTCGACCTGCCATGGTGCTTCAATCGCAAAGAGGCCAAGGCCCATGGTGAAGGCGGCAGCCTGGTGGGCGCACCGCTGACCGGTGATGTGCTGATCATCGACGACGTGATCACTGCCGGCACTGCCATCCGCGAAGTCATGCAGATCATCCAGGGCCAGCAAGCCAAGGCTGCTGGCGTGCTGATCGCATTGAACCGCCAGGAGCGCGGCAATGGCGAGCTGTCAGCCATCCAGGAAGTGGAGCGTGACTTCGGCATTCCGGTGGTGAGCATCGTCTCGCTGACCCAGGTGCTGGAGTTCCTCGCCGACGACCCGGCGCTCAAGCAGCACTTGCCGGCCGTCGAGGCCTACCGGGCGCAGTACGGTATCTGAAGCCAATAAAAAAAGGCGACCATAGGGTCGCCTTTTTTTGTGCCTCATCGCGGCTCAAGCCCACTCCCACAGGCTCTGTAGGAGCGGGTTTGAGCTGCGAAAGGGTTTAACGCGGCTTGTGATTGGTAATCAAAGTACCCACACCGCTGTCGGTGAAGATCTCCAGCAGTACCGCGTTCGGCACCCGGCCATCGATGATGTGCGAGCTGTTGACGCCGCCTTGCACCGCTTCCAGGGCACAGCGGATCTTCGGCAGCATGCCGCCGTAGATAGTGCCATCAGCGATCAGTTCGTTGACCTGTTCGGTGGTCAGGCCGGTGAGCACGGTGCCTTGCTTGTCCATCAGGCCGGCGATGTTGGTCAGCAGCATCAGCTTTTCAGCCTTCAGTGCTTCAGCCACCTTGCCTGCCACCAGGTCAGCGTTGATGTTGTACGACTCGCCGTTGGCGCCCACGCCGATTGGCGCGATTACCGGGATGAAGTCACCTTTGACCAGCATGTTGAGCAGGTCGGTGTTAACCCCGACCACTTCGCCAACATGGCCGATGTCGATGATTTCCGGGGTGGTCATTTCTGGTGTCTGGCGGGTGACGGTGAGCTTTTTCGCGCGAATCAGCTCGGCGTCCTTGCCGGTCAGGCCGATGGCGCTGCCGCCGTGACGGTTGATCAGGTTGACGATGTCTTTGTTGACCTGGCCGCCGAGGACCATTTCTACCACGTCCATGGTTTGCGCATCGGTAACGCGCATGCCATCGACGAAGCGGCTTTCGATCGACAGACGCTTGAGCAGGTCACCGATCTGCGGGCCGCCACCGTGCACCACCACCGGGTTGATACCCACGGCTTTCATCAGCACCACATCGCGGGCAAAACCGGTTTTGAGCTCTTCGCTCTCCATCGCGTTGCCGCCGTATTTGATCACCAGGGTCTTGCCGACAAAGCGGCGAATGTAAGGCAGCGCTTCGGACAAAACCTGGGCGACATGGGTGGCGGCATCGCGATCGAGGGTCATGCATGGCTCCAATTGGAACAGATAGTCGGTCAGAACTTGGGTTGCAGGTCAGGGGCAACGCGCTTCAGCTGGGCGCGAAATACCTCTTTGATACGCTGCAGTTCGGCATCATTGTCGGCCTCGAAGCGCAATACCAGCACCGGCGTGGTGTTGGAGGCGCGAACCAGGCCCCAGCCGTGGGGGTAGTCGACCCGTACACCATCGATGGTGGTCAGGTTGGCGTTGTCGCCCCAGTCGGCGTCGCGTTGCAGTGCATCAATGATGCTGAATTTACCCTCGTCGGTCACATCAATATTGATTTCCGGCGTGGAAATATCGTTTGGGAACGCAGCAAACAGCTGTTCAGCATCGGTTTTGGCCTTGCTGAGGATCTCCAGCAGGCGCGCAGCGCTGTAGATGCCGTCGTCAAAACCATACCAGCGTTCCTTGATGAAGATGTGGCCGCTCATCTCTCCGGCGAGCAAGGCGCCGGTCTGCTTCATCTTCTTCTTGATCAACGAATGACCGGTCTTCCACATTAGCGCGCGGCCGCCGTATTGCTCGATCAACGGGGTCAGGCGGCGGGTGCATTTGACGTCGAAAATGATCTCGGCGCCCGGGTTGCGCTCCAGCACGTCCTGGGCGAACAGCATCAGCAGGCGGTCGGGATAGACGATGTTGCCGGTGTTGGTCACCACGCCGACGCGGTCGCCATCGCCGTCGAAGGCCAGGCCCAGGTCGGCACCGGTTTCCTTGACCTTGGCGATCAGGTCGACCAGGTTCTCAGGCTTGCCCGGGTCCGGGTGGTGGTTGGGGAAGTTGCCATCGACCTCGCAGAACAGCGGGATCATCTCGCAGCCCAGGGCTTCGATCAGTTGCGGGGCGATAACGCCGGCCGCACCGTTACCGCAGTCGACGACCACTTTGAGCTTTTTCGCCAGCTTGATATCGCCGGTGATCTGCTGGAAGTAGCGCGCGAGGATTTCGACTTTCTCGACGCTGCCTTCGCCGCGGCTCAGGTCGTTGGTCTGCAGGCGGGTCAACAGCGCCTGGATTTGTTCGTTGGCCAGGGTGTCGCCGGCAATGACGATCTTGAAGCCGTTGTAGTTCGGCGGGTTGTGGCTGCCGGTGAGCATCACCCCGGACTTGCCAGCCAGGACATTGGCGGCGTAGTACAGGGCCGGGGTCGGCACCAGGCCGACATCGCTTACCGTGCAGCCGGCTTCGACCAGGCCCTTGATCAGTTGTTCGACCAGCATCGGTCCGGACAGGCGGCCGTCGCGGCCGACCGAAATGTTCGGCTCGCCTTGGGCAAGGGTCTGTGCGCCAATGGCGCGACCAATCCAGTAGGCGGTTTCGGCAGTGAGGGTTTCGCCGACCACGCCACGGATGTCATAAGCGCGGAAGATACTGGCGGGAAGTACAGGTACCAGGTGTGCCATGTCGTTCATCTCTGGGAGCTCCAATTTAGAGGGCGTGCAGGGCAGGCTCAAACTGAACGCTTTGACGGCCATTTCGCCAGAGAGTTCGCCATCCTTGGCTCGCGCTGGGCAACCGACGGATCAATGGCTACCGGAATGACCGAAGCCACCAGCGCCACGCTGGCTTTCGTCGAAGGCTTCAACGATATCGAAGTGCGCCTGTACTACCGGTACCAGCACCAGTTGCGCGATGCGTTCGCCGATGGCGATGGTGAATGGGGTCTGGCCGCGGTTCCAGCAAGAGACCATCAGCTCGCCCTGGTAGTCGGAGTCGATCAGGCCGACCAGGTTGCCAAGGACGATGCCGTGTTTGTGGCCAAGGCCCGAGCGCGGCAGGATCAGTGCCGCCAGGCCCGGGTCACCGATGTACACCGACAGACCGGTAGGGATCAGCAGGGTCTGGCCGGGCTCGAGGACGGTGTCTTCCTTGAGCATGGCGCGCAGGTCGAGGCCGGCCGAACCCGGGGTGGCGTACTGCGGCAGCGGGAACTCGCTGCCGATGCGTGGATCGAGAATCTTGGCTTGTAGAGCGTGCATGCGAAATTAAACCTGGTTGAGACGTTCGGCGATGAAAGCGACCAGCTGGCGGGCGATCTTGCCCTTGCTGGTCTGCGCGAAAACAGTGGCGTGAAGTTGGCGGTCGATGACGCTGCAGGCGTTCTCTTCGCTGTTGAAGCCGATGCTGGGGTTGGCCACATCGTTGGCGACAATCAGGTCGAGGTTCTTGTCCTTGAGCTTGCGCGCGGCGTAATCGAGCAGGTGTTCGGTCTCGGCGGCAAAGCCGACGCTGAACGGGCGATCGGGACGGGTGGAGATACTGGCGAGAATATCCGGGTTGCGAACCATCTGCAGCAGCAGGCCGTCACCTGTCGTAGGGTCTTTCTTGAGTTTTTGCGGGGCCACCACCTCTGGGCGGTAGTCTGCGACCGCAGCCGAGGCGATGAAGACATCGCAAGGAATGGCGGCTTCGCAGGCGGCGAGCATGTCGCGGGCACTGACCACGTCGATGCGGGTAACCCGATCGGGCGTTGGCAGGTTCACCGGGCCCGTGACCAGGGTGACTTTGGCGCCAGCCTCGACAGCTGCTTCGGCCAGGGCAAAGCCCATTTTCCCCGAGCTGTGGTTGGTGATGTAGCGCACCGGGTCGATGTTCTCCTGGGTCGGGCCGGCGGTAATCAGCACGTGTTTGCCGGTCAGCGACTCGCGCTTGAAGGTCTCGGCGGCGCACCAGGCCAGGTCAGTGGCTTCCAGCATGCGGCCGAGGCCGACATCGCCGCAGGCCTGACTGCCGGACGCCGGGCCGAATACCTGGATGTCGCGGCTTTGCAGCAGTTCGAGGTTGGCCTGGGTGGCCGGATCGCGCCACATTGCCTGGTTCATCGCCGGGGCCACGGCCACGGTGGCGTCAGTGGCCAGCACCAGGGTGGTCAGCAGGTCGTCGGCGACGCCCTGGGCCAGACGTGCGAGCAGGTCGGCGGTGGCGGGTGCAATCAGCACCAGGTCGGCCCACTTGGCCAGCTCGATATGGCCCATCGCCGCTTCGGCAGCAGGGTCCAATAGGTCCATGTGCACCGGGTGCCCGGACAGGGCCTGCAGGGTCAGCGGGGTGATGAATTCGGCCCCGCCACGGGTCATGACGACGCGCACTTGGGCGCCGTGTTCCAGGAGTCGGCGAACCAGCTCGGCACTCTTGTAGGCGGCAATGCCGCCGCCGACGCCGAGAACGATGCGCTTCCGATACAGCCGCTGCATAGGCTTGCCTTTTGCTCAGTGATTACACGCGGCGACGACGCCTCCCCAGGCCGGTTCGTCGCGTAAAAATGAGGGGCTAATGTAGCACAGGGCTCAAACCGGGAGCAGTAACCGAAAGACAGAGGGAATTGTCATGAGTATCAAGGATTGGCCCGCAGCGGAAAGACCGCGGGAAAAGCTGTTGGTGTCGGGGGCGGTGAGCCTGTCGGATGCGGAACTGCTGGCGATATTTTTGCGTACCGGTGTGCGTGGGCGTAGTGCGGTCGATCTGGCCAGGCATTTGCTGGGGCGGTTTGGTGGCTTGCGCGGGTTGCTCGAGGCCGATAGCCGCAGCTTCAATGGCGAGCTCGGGCTGGGGCCGGCTAAGTTTGCCCAGTTGCAGGCGGTGCTGGAAATGGCCCGGCGTCACCTGGCCGAGCGTCTGCGGCGTGACTCGGCCTTGCAGAACCCGCAGGCGGTCAAGGACTACCTCAAAGCGCGTCTGCGCCATGAACCGCATGAAGTATTCGCTGCCCTGTTTCTCGACAGCAAGCACCGGGTGCTGGCCTTCGAGGCGCTATTCCAGGGCTCGATCAACAGCGCCAGCGTCTATCCGAGGCAGGTGATCAAGCGTGCCCTGGCGCACAACGCTGCGGCGTTGATTCTCTGTCACAACCACCCCTCGGGGGTGAGCGAGCCCAGCGACGCCGACCTGGTGCTGACCCGGCGCCTGACCAAGGCGCTGGCGATGATCGAAGTCTGCGTGCTCGACCACTTCGTCATCGGCGACGGTGAGCCGCTATCGATGGCCGAGCACGGCTGGCTCTAGCGCGAGGACGTCACCCCGGCAAAGTCCTGGCGGCCGAATGGGCTGACCTGGTAACCCTGGACATCCTTGCGCGCCAGCACGGCAGCCGTCGGGTGGGCCAGGGGCAGCCACAAGGCCTGCTGCTGGATCAGCGTCTGGGCCTGCTGGTACAGGCGGCTGCGCACGCTCTGGTCGTTGGTGGTCTTGCCGGCGCTGATCAACTGATCGAGGCGCTGGTCGCAAAAGCGTGCGAAGTTGGTGCCGGACTTGACCGCCGCGCAGGAAAACTGCGGGCTGAGGAAGTTGTCCGGGTCGCCGTTGTCCCCGGCCCAGCCCATGAACAGCAGGTCATGCTCACCCGCCTTGGCCCGGCGAATAAGCTCACCCCATTCAATCACGCGGATCTCGGCCTTGATGCCGATCTTGCCCAGGTCCGCCTGCAGCAGTTGTGCGCCCAGGCTCGGGTTGGGATTGAGCAGGCTGCCTTGCGGGCGGGTCCAGATCGTGGTGCTGAAGCCGTCCTTGAGGCCGGCCTTGGCCAACAGTGCCCGGGCTTTGTCGAGGTTGGCCGGATAGCCGGGCAGGTCCTTGGCGTAGCTCCAGGTATTGGGCGGGTAGGGGCCATTGGCAGCCACGGCGGTGTCTTCGAACACGGCCTTGAGGTAGCTGGCCTTGTCGAACGCGAGGTTGATGGCCTGGCGTACCTCCGGCTTGTCCAGTGGTGCATGCTGGCTATTGATGGCGACGAACGCAGTCATGAAGGCTTCGGTCTTTTCCACCTTCAGTGTCGGATCTTCACTGGCAGCAGCGATGTCCAGTGGCTTGGGCGACAGGGCAATCTGGCATTCGTTGCGCTTGAGTTTTTGCAGGCGCACATTGGCATCGGGGGTAATGGCGAAGATCAACGGGTCGACACCCGGTTTGCCGGCAAAGTAGTCAGCGTTTGCCCGGTAGCGGATCACGGCATCCTTCTGAAAGCGATTGAAGACGAACGGCCCGGTGCCGATTGGCTGGCTGTTGAGCTTCTCCGGAGTACCGGCCTTGAGCAGCTGGTCGGCGTACTCGGCAGAGTAGATCGAAGCAAAGCCCATGCTCAGCGTGGCCAGGAAAGTGGCGTCGGGGTGGTCGAGGGTAAAGCGCACGGTCAGCGGGTCTGGGGCCTCGATCTGCTTGATCAGGCTTGGCAGTTGCAACGATTGGGCGTGCGGGTAACCGCTCTGGGCGATCTTGTGCCAGGAATGGGCGGGGTAGAGCATGCGCTGGAAACTGAACAGCACGTCGTCGGCATCCAGTGTGCGACTGGGCTTGAAGTAGCCGGTGCTGTGGAATTTCACCCCCGGATGCAGCTTGAACTCGTAGATAAGGCCGTCCGGCGATACCGTCCAGCTTTCGGCCAGGCTCGGCACTACCTGGCCCTGGCGCGCGTCGAACTCGACCAGGCGGTTCATCAGCACATCGGCCGAGGCATTGGTGGTACTCAGCGAGTTGTACTGGACCACGTCAAAGCCTTCGGGGCTGGCTTCGGTGCACACGCTCAGCGCAGCCGCCTGGGCGAAAGCCGGGCCGAGCAGGGTGGCGAACAACAGGGGTAGAACGGCAGCACGCATGGGGATTCCTTGGCTGATCGATGGCCCATCTGCCAGTGCAGTCTGGAAAAGTCCTACCCTAGTGCGCTGGGGCGCAAATGACCATATCCTTTTTTGCCGATCGGGCGACGAGCGGTCGACAGCTTGCCGGGCCAGTGGTTATGCTGCTCCGGCGTGTCGAACAGCAAGTCAAAGCACATCTTCTGTTGTTGTGCTCTGGTCTTTCTGGTATAAAGCAGCGCTCTTTTCTAGGGGCTCGGCTTGTCGCATCTGCTGACCGAGTCGATAAGACCCTGAAGAAACACGGCGCCTGGCGCCAAAGACTGAGAGATTAAGCGGCCAACCCATGCCGGGTTGGGCATGTGGTTTTAGAGGGCTGAGGCATGTCGAGAGTCTGTCAAGTTACCGGTAAGGGTCCGGTAACCGGGAATAACATTTCCCACGCAAACAACAAAACCCGTCGTCGTTTCCTGCCGAACCTGCAGCATCATCGCTTCTGGGTCGAGTCCGAGAAGCGTTTCGTGCGTCTGCGCGTATCTGCCAAAGGCATGCGCATCATCGACAAGCGCGGCATTGATGCCGTTCTGGTCGACATTCGCCGTAACGGCGCTAAGGTCTAAGGGAGAGAATCATGCGTGAATTGATCCGTCTGGTGTCGACCGCTAATACCGGCCACTTCTACACCACCGACAAGAACAAGCGCACCACTCCGGACAAAATCGAAATCAAAAAATTCGATCCGGTTGTTCGCAAGCACGTGATCTACAAGGAAGCCAAGATCAAGTAATTGATCTGGCTGACGAAAAAAGGGCCCGTATCTCTGGATACGGGCCCTTTTTTTATGCCGTCTGTAGGAGCGGGCTTGCCCCGCGATCATACCAGTGCAGCCTACGACCGCTCCGCGCTCGATCGCGGGGCAAGGCCCGCTCCCACAAGGATTGTGCCTGGGTTTAGCCTTCTTTCTGCTCGAACATCACATAGATCTTGCGGCATGGCTCCAGCACTTCCCAGGTGCCCTTGAAGCCCGCCGGGATCACGAAGCGGTCACCAGCGCGCAGGGTTTTCGCCTCGCCCGCCTCATCACGCAGTACCGATACCCCTTGTACGATTTCGCAATACTCGTGTTCGGTGTAATTGACGGTCCATTGCCCGACGGCCCCTTCCCAGACGCCTGCATGAAACTGTGCGCAGGGGCTGGAGTAATGGTTGAAGACCGCCTGCTCGGGGTCGCCCTTGAGTACCTTTTCCGCCGCAGGGCGGTAGCGTTCCGCCTCGGTCAGCACCTGGGCAAAGTCGATGATCTGGTTAATGCTCATGGTCGGGCCCCTTTTGTTGTTTAATAAAATGAACATCAGTAGGTGTTTGATGTGATTATGTCAAATATATTGAAAATTAGGGTGCCGGTGGTTTAGGGTGACAGGTGCCTGTGCGCCTGTGTCGCCCAGCCAGAATTTTCGCCAGTGCCCCCAAGCCCTCGTGCGGCACTGCACCTTAACAAGAGGAGGAGTTTCGTATGACCACCCTGACTCGTGCGGACTGGGAACAGCGTGCCCAGCAATTGAAGATCGAAGGCCGTGCCTTCATCAATGGTGAATACACCGCGGCCGTTTCCGGCGCCACGTTCGAGTGCCTCAGCCCGGTCGACGGACGCCTCCTGGCGCAGATCGCCAGCTGCGACGAGGCCGATGCCAAGCGTGCGGTAGAAAATGCCCGCGCCACTTTTGCCGCTGGCGTCTGGTCGCGCCTGGCGCCGGCCAAACGCAAGGCCACCATGATTCGTTTCGCCGGCCTGCTCAAGAAGAACGTCGAAGAGCTGGCCCTGCTGGAAACCCTGGACATGGGTAAGCCGATCAGCGACTCGCTGAACATCGACGTACCGGGTGCCGCCCAGGCCTTGAGCTGGAACGGTGAAGCGATCGACAAGATCTACGACGAAGTCGCCGCCACCCCACACAATCAACTGGGTCTGGTGACGCGCGAGCCGGTGGGTGTGGTTGCCGCCATCGTGCCGTGGAACTTCCCGCTGCTGATGGCCTGCTGGAAACTCGGCCCGGCCCTGGCCACCGGTAACTCGGTGGTACTCAAGCCTTCGGAAAAATCGCCACTGACCGCCATCCGCATCGCCCAATTGGCGATCGAGGCCGGTATCCCGGCCGGTGTGCTCAACGTGCTGCCAGGTTATGGTCACACCGTCGGCAAGGCCCTGGCCCTGCACATGGATGTCGATACCCTGGTGTTCACCGGTTCGACCAAGATCGCCAAGCAACTGATGATCTATGCCGGTGAGTCGAACATGAAGCGGGTCTGGCTCGAAGCCGGTGGCAAGAGCCCGAACATCGTTTTCGCCGACGCTCCGGACCTCAACGCCGCCGCCGAAGCTGCCGCCAGCGCCATCGCCTTCAACCAGGGCGAAGTCTGCACCGCAGGTTCGCGCCTGCTGGTCGAGCGCTCGATCAAGGACAAGTTCCTGCCGTTGGTGCTTGAAGCGCTCAAAGCCTGGAAGCCGGGCAACCCACTGGACCCAGCCACCACCGTGGGTGCCCTGGTCGATACCCAGCAGATGAATACTGTGCTGTCCTACATCGAAGCCGGCCACAGCGATGGCGCCAAGCTGCTGGTGGGCGGCAAGCGGATCCTCGAGGAAACCGGTGGCACCTACGTCGAGCCGACGATTTTCGACGGCGTCAGCAACGCCATGAAAATCGCCCAGGAAGAGATCTTCGGCCCGGTACTGTCGGTGATTACCTTCGACAGCGTCGAGGAAGCGATCAACATCGCCAACGACACCCCGTACGGCCTGGCTGCCGGTGTGTGGACCGCTGACATCTCCAAGGCGCACCTGACCGCCAAGGCCCTGCGCGCCGGCAGCGTGTGGGTCAACCAGTACGATGGCGGCGACATGACCGCACCGTTCGGCGGCTTCAAGCAGTCGGGCAACGGCCGTGACAAGTCGCTGCATGCACTGGACAAGTACACCGAGCTGAAAGCCACCTGGATCAAGCTGTAAGACCTGGGCGTCCTTATCGCGGGACAAGCCCGCTCCCACAGTGTGGGAGCGGGCTTGTCCCGCGATTGTTTCTGGAGGAAGACAGCGTGCGTTGGGGAACCTATTTCGCCGTGCTGGCGGCCGTGCTCAGTGTCGGCCTGGCCTTGGGCGTCAGCATGCCGCTGGTGTCGTTGCGCCTGGAAGGCTGGGGCTACGGCAGTTTTGCCATTGGCGTGATGGCGGCGATGCCGGCCATCGGCGTGCTGGTCGGTGCCAGTCTGTCCAGCCGTCTGGCCGCACGCTTCGGCACGCCGGGGTTGATGCGCTTGTGCCTGTGGGCCGGGGCGTTTTCCATTGGTTTGCTGGCACTGCTGCCCAGCTATCCGTTGTGGCTGGCCCTGCGTTTGCTGATCGGGGTGATCCTCACCATCGTCTTCATCCTTGGCGAAAGCTGGATCAACCAACTGGTGGTCGAGCAGTGGCGCGGGCGTCTGGTGGCGCTGTACGGCAGCAGCTATGCCTTGAGTCAGCTGGCCGGGCCGTTGTTGCTCGGCGTGGTGGGCTCGGAAGATGACCTGGGTTTCTGGATTGGAGCCGGCCTGCTGATTGGCGCGCCGCTGGTGCTGCTCGGCCGCGATGGTGCGCCCAGTGCCGAATCCTGCAGCGTGACCTTTACTGATCTGTTCGACTTCTGCCGGCGCTTGCCGGTGATTGCCTGGGCCATCGCACTGTTTGCTGCCTTCGAGGCCATGATTCTGACCTTGCTGCCGGTCTACTGCCTGCAGCAAGGCTTCACCACGGAAATCGCCCTGTTCATGGTCAGCACCGTCGTGGTCGGTGATGCGCTGCTGCAGCTACCGATTGGCGCGCTGGCCGACCGTATGTCCAGGCGTACGCTGTTCAGCGGCTGTGCGGTGATGCTACTGGGCTCCAGCCTGGCGATACCGTTGCTGCTGCAAACGCCGTTGATCTGGCCGCTGTGGGTGCTGTTCGGCGCCAGTGCCGGTGGCCTGTTCACCTTGTCGCTGGTGCTGATCGGCGAGCGTTACCGCGACGATGCACTGGTACGCGCCAATGCCCACGTTGCGCAGCTGTGGGGCATCGGTTGCCTGATCGGGCCGCTGGCGGCAGGGGCGGGCAGCCAGTGGATCAGTGGCCATGCGCTGCCGCTGTTCATGGCCGCAGGGGCATTCGGCCTGGTGCTGCTGGCAAGGCGGCCCGATGCCTTCGAGCCGGCGCCGGTCTAGAGCATCTTTTCCAGGCCCACGGCTTTGCTGATCCAGGCGTTGAAGCGCCGCCACAGCCCGCCGGGCTCGGTGGTCAGGGTGTGCAGGCGATGATTGTCTTCGGTAACCCAGACCAATTGGCCGTCGATCAGTTGCAGCTGATAGCTGAGGGCCGGGGCCATGCCCTGGGCCGCCAGCTCGCGGGTGTACTCGGCCAGCTCCGGGCTGTCGACCAGCACCCCGACTTCAGTGTTCCACAGCAGCGAGCGGGGATCGAAGTTAAATGAACCGATGAAGGTCTTTTTCCGATCGAAGACGATTGCCTTGCTGTGCAGGCTGGAATCGGAGCTGCCATGAAAGCGCATGGCCCGACGTGAGCTCGGCTCGCCAGGCTGGCGGCGCAATTCGTACAGATGGACACCGTGCTCGAGCAGCGCCTTGCGATACGGTGCGTAGCCACCATGCACGGCGGGCACATCGGTCGCTTCCAGGGAGTTGGTCAGCAGCTTGACCGAGACGCCGTTGTCGGCGCGGCTAGTCAGGTACAGCAAGCCTGACTCGCGGGGCACGAAGTAGGCCGAGACCAGGATCAATTCATGCTGCACATTGTTCAGGTCAGGCGCCAACTGTTGGGTCATCAGCAGCTGCGGGTCGGGTTCATCGCGGGCCAGGACCTTGCTTGGCGCGTCCCAGAGCGCCTGGTTGTGGGCCCAGATCAGCTCGTTGCGCCAGACATCCAGGCGCGGTCGAGTCTGATAGGCCATCAGCCGCTCGTACTGGGCCTTGCGCTTGATCCGCGCCTCGGCCAGTGAAGCCTCCAGGCGCTGGCGGCTGTTACGTAGGTCGCCAGCGTCGGGCTGGCGGAGCAGGAAGTCGCCGATCGGCTTGCTCAGGGCACTGTTCCAGTACTGATCGAAGCTATGCCCCAGTTGTTCGGCCACTGGGCCGACGCCGAGCAGGTCGATGTCGGTGAAGTTCAGGTTGGGTTCGGCATCGAAATACTCATCGCCCAGGTTGCGCCCACCGACGATGGCCATGCTGTTGTCCACCAGCCACAGCTTGTTGTGCATGCGCCGATGCTGCAACGACAGGTTGAACAGGCGGCCCATGGCCCGGGTCGCGCCGGTGCTGCGGCCCAGGTGCAAGGGGTTGAATACACGTATCTGGATGTTCGGATGTGCAGCCAGGGTGCCCATCAGTTCGTCGAGGCCGTCACTGGTGGTGTCATCGAGCAGGATGCGCACCCGTACACCACGGTCGGCCGCTTGTAGCAACTCATGCACCAGGGCACGCGTGCTGAGGCCGTCATGGACGATGTAGTACTGCAGGTCGATGCTCGATTGGGCGTTGCGGATCAGTTCGGCGCGGGCGCGGAAGGCTTCATTGCTGTTGGGCAGCAGGCGAAACCCGGAGCGCCCGTCGTAGGCCGAGGCCTGGCGCTGTACTGAGCGGCCGAACGCCGAGTCGCTGGCCGGCAGGGCCTGGCTGACTTCCCGTGGCTGGCTGACACTGGCGCAGCCATTCAGGCCGAGCAATAGCGACAGCAGTAGTGGCAGCACCCGCTGGCTTCTCAAGAAAATTCGTCCTATTACAACTGGGGCGTATGGATATGGACCGCGAGCGGCGGCGAAAAGTTACCCGTCACTGTGTTCCTGGGCCAGTAGACGAATGGCGGTCTCGCCAACCTTGCGCACTGCCGCTTCGATCTCGGTGCAGGGGCGTGCGGCAAAGTTCATGCGCAGGCAATTGCGGTACTTGCCCGAGGCCGAGAAGATACTGCCGACGGCAATCTGCACTCCCTGCCCAAGTAAAGCCCGGTTCAGGCGCAGCGTGTCGAAACTTTCCGGCAATTCCACCCAGAGCATGAAGCCGCCCTGGGGCCGGCTGGCGCGGGTGCCCGGTGGAAAGTAACGGGCCACCCAGTCGCTCATCTGGTCGCGGCCACGCTGATACTGGCTGCGCATGCGCCGCAGGTGCGGCTGGTAGTGGCCGCCTTCGATGAAGTCGGCGATCGCCAGTTGTGGCTGGGTCGCCGTGCAGCCGGTGCTGATGTACTTCATGTGCAGCACCCGTTCCAGGTAGCGGCCGGGGGCTGCCCAGCCAATGCGCAGGCCCGGAGCGAGTGTCTTGGAGAAGGAACTGCACAGCAGCACCCGGCCGTCCTCGTCGAAGGATTTGATGGTCCGCGGTCTGGGGTAGGTGTAGGCAAGGTCGCCATACACATCGTCTTCGAGGATCGCTACATCGAAGCGTTGCGCCAGGGTCAGCAACGCCTTCTTGCGCGCCTCGGGCATGATGTAGCCGAGCGGGTTGTTGCAGTTCGGGGTGATCTGGATGAGCTTGATCGGCCATTGTTCCAGGGCCAGTTCCAAGGCTTCGAGGCTGATCCCGGTGAGGGGGTCGGTGGGGATTTCCAGGGCTTTCATGCCCAGGCCCTTGAGGGTTTGCATGGCACCATGAAAGCTGGGCGAATCCACCGCCACGATATCGCCGGGTTGGCACACTGCGCGGATGCTGGTGGATAGCGCCTCATGGCAGCCGGTGGTGACCACAAGGTCGGCCGGGCTGACCGTACAGCCGGAATCGAGCATCAGCCGGGCGATCTGCTCGCGCAGGGCCAGGGTGCCGCAGATGGTGTCGTAATACAGGCCGGGCATGTCCTGACGGCGGCTAAGCTGGGCCAGGCTGCGCAGCAGCGGTTTGAGGGTCGGGCTGGTGATGTCGGGCATGCCACGGCCCAGTTGAACCACGTCCTTGCTCGGTACGCTGCGGATCAGCTCGATGACCTGCTCCCACTGGGAAATGTCCACCGGGCGCTGGGCCGGGCGGCTGACGGCGGGCAGGGCAGGCAGGCTGCGGTTATTGGGTACGAAGTAGCCAGACTTGGGCCGCGGCGCAGCCAGGCCGTTGTCTTCCAGGAGGCGGTAGGCCTGCTGCACGGTGCTCAGGCTGACCCCATGCTCGATGCTCAGGGCGCGCACCGACGGCAAGCGATCGCCGGGACGGTACAGGCCTTGTTCGATGCGAGCGCCGAGCAACTCGGCGAGGTTGATGTACAGCGTCATGGCATACTCCGGAAGACGGCTACAGAAAATGACCAATACAGATGAGGAAAAAATACAGCATTCAGTAGGAAATGTACCAATTCTGTATGGAAGTAATAGTCGGTCTTTGGATCTGTAATGGTCTTGCACTGACGCGCATGCTTGTTCCACGGTTCACACACCCTGGAGGTAACAAGCAATGAGCGGCATGAGCGATGTGCGCCTGAAACTGTATGCCGAAGAACTGAGCCGTGAGCAGCGCACCCAGCTGTTCAGTGCGCCCACCGGCCTCAGTCGCTGGGGCCTGATGATCCATCGCTGGCATACCCGCAGGGCGCTGCTGGAACTGGACACAGCGCAACTGCGCGACGTCGGCCTGACCCCGGAGCAGGCTCGTGAAGAAGGTTTGAAGCCTTTCTGGCGTGCCTAGACCAGCTCTTTCATGCGGTGCCAGAGCATGCCCAGGGCCAGCAGCGGCGAGCGCAGGTGCTTGCCGCCCGGGAAGGTGATGTGTGGTACCCGGGCGAACAGGTCGAAGCGCCCGCCATGCTGGCCGCTGATGGCTTCACCGAGCAGCCTGCCGGCCAGGTGAGTGGCATTCAAGCCATGGCCGGAATAGGCCTGGGCGAAGTACACGTTGGGCTGGTCGCGCAAGCGGCCGATCTGTGGCAAGCGGTTGGCGCCGATGCCGATCATTCCGCCCCATTGATAGTCGATACGCACATCAGCGAGCTGCGGGAATACCTTGAGCATTTTCGGCCGCATGTAGGCGGCGATATCTTTTGGGTCGCGCCCGGAATAATGGCAGGCGCCGCCGAACAACAGCCGCCGATCGGCGGACAAGCGGTAGTAGTCCAGGGCCACGCGCTGGTCGCACACGGCCATGTTTTGCGGCAGCAGCTGGCTGGCCCGGGCCTCGCTCAGGGGTTCGGTGGCGATGATGTAGCTACCGGCGGGCAGCACCTTGCCGCCAAGCTCGGCATTCAGCTCATTCAGGTAGGCATTGCAACCGAGCACCAGGGTGCTGGCGAGCACCGAGCCTTGTGCAGTATGCACGCGCACCTGCGGGCCATAATCGATGCGCGTCACTGCGGATTGCTCGAACAGGCGCACGCCCAGCTTGCTGGCGACGACCGCTTCGCCCAGTGCCAGGTTGAGCGGGTGCAGATGCCCGGAGCCCATATCGATCAGGCCGCCGACGTAGCGGTCCGAGCCGACCACGCTGTGCATCTGCTCTGGCTGCACCAGGCGCAACTCGTGGCGATAGCCGAGACTGCGCAGCTCTTCGGCGTCCTCGGCGAACCCCTCCAGGTCGCGGGGTTTGTTGGCCAGGTCGCAGTAACCCCAGGTCAGGTCGCAGTCGATGCTGTGGCGTTCGATTCGCTCGCGGACGATGTCCACGGCTTCCAGGCCCATCAGCTTGAGCTCGCGCACGCCATCACAACCGATGATCGGAGTGAACTGCTCAAGGCCGTGGCCGACGCCACGAATCAGTTGCCCGCCATTGCGCCCGCTGGCGCCCCAGCCGATCTTGCGGGCTTCCAGCAGGATCACGTTGAGACCGCGCTCGGCCAGTTCGATCGCCGTGTTCAGCCCGGAAAAACCACCGCCCACCACGCAGATGTCACAGCTCAGTTCGCCCTGCAGCTGTGGATAATTCGCCTGTGGGGCGCTGCTGGCAGCGTAGTAGGAAGCGGTGTGCGAGGCGGGCTGCTGAACGCCGGCGTTCATGGCGATGTCCTGGTTCTGAGTGTTTGGAAAATTTTACGCAGGATAAGCTGCACTTTCAGGGGCGGGCAACCGTAGGGCAAAATAGTGCGCCACCCTTCTTTGCCGCAGGCCGCCATGAGTTGCAACAGCCACAAGATCCGCTTCCTGCGTGAGCAGATCCCGTCCTTTGAATGTGTGCCGGGCTGTCACGACTGCTGCGGGCCGGTAACCACTTCGGCGGAAGAAATGGCCCGCCTGCCGCGCAAGAGCGCCGCCGAGCAGGAAGCCGCACTGGCGGAACTGAACTGCGTGCACCTAGGCCCCAACGGCTGCACCGTGTACGAAGAGCGGCCGCTGATCTGCCGCTTGTTCGGTACCACTCCCAAGCTGCCATGCCCCAATGGCCGGGCCCCGGCCGAGATGATCGACCCACACGCCGAAAAGCTGGTGCACCAGTACATCGCCAGCACCCGGCAGGTGCTGGTCTGAGCCTCAGTCCGGAATCGGCAGGTTGAGGCTTTCCTTCACCTCTTCCATGACGATGTAGCTCTTCGACTCGCGCACGTGCGGCAGCTTGAGCAGGATGTCGCCGAGCAGCTTGCGGTAGGATGCCATCTCGGAAATCCGCGCCTTGACCAGGTAATCGAAGTCGCCGGAGACCAGGTGGCACTCGAGCACGTGCGGCAACTTCAGCACGGCACGTCGGAATTCTTCGAAGGTGTCGCCTGACTTGTAGTCGAGGCTGATTTCGACGAACACCAGCAGGCTACCCTTCAGGTGCTGCGGGTTGAGCCGGGCGTTGTAGCCCATGATGATCCCTTCGCGCTCCAGGCGCCGGACCCGCTCGGTGCAGGGGGTGGTCGACAGGCCGACCTTTTCGCCCAGTTCAGTAAACGAGATGCGCCCATCTGCCTGCAGGATGCGCAGGATATTGCGGTCGATCTTGTCCAGTTCACGTTTGCTTTGGTGCTGGGTTCTCATAGTGGATGCCCCTCCGTAAAAGCCAACCTTGCCGAGAATTCTCGCCAAATATAGGCTTTTATATAGTGAAAAGCACTGGTCATACCTTCCTATACTGCGCGCATCTATGCCATTAACAACAAATGTCAGCGGTATGCTGCGTCGAGGGTATTAAACATGCGAGTTCTGGTGCTTGGTAGCGGTGTGATCGGAACCGCCAGTGCCTACTATCTGGCACGGCAAGGGTTCGAAGTCGTCGTGGTCGACCGTCAACCGGCAGTCGCCATGGAAACCAGCTTTGCCAATGCCGGCCAGGTCTCGCCTGGTTACGCTTCGCCCTGGGCTGCCCCGGGTGTGCCGCTCAAAGCCATCAAGTGGCTGCTGGAGCGTCACGCCCCCCTGGCCATCAAGGCCACCGCCGACATCGACCAGTACCTGTGGATGGCGCAAATGCTGCGCAACTGCACCGCCAGCCGTTATGCGGTCAACAAGGAGCGCATGGTGCGCCTGTCCGAGTACAGCCGTGACTGCCTCGACGAGTTGCGTGCCGAAACCGGCATTGCCTACGAAGGCCGTACCCTTGGTACCACGCAACTGTTCCGCACCCAGGCGCAACTGGACAACGCCGCCAAGGACATCGCCGTCCTCGAGCAGTCCGGTGTGCCGTACGAAGTGCTCGACCGCGCAGGCATCGCCCGCGTCGAACCGGCCCTGGCCAACGTTACTGACATTCTTGCCGGCGCCCTGCGCCTGCCCAACGACCAGACCGGCGACTGCCAGCTGTTCACCACCCGCCTGGCGGAAATGGCGATCAAGCTCGGCGTCGAGTTCCGCTTTGGCCAGGACATTCAGCGCCTGGACTACGCCGGTGACCGCATCAATGGTGTGTGGATCGACGGCAAGCTGGAAACTGCCGACCGCTACGTGCTGGCCCTGGGCAGCTATTCGCCGCAGCTGCTCAAGCCGCTGGGCATCAAGGCCCCGGTCTACCCGCTCAAGGGCTACTCGCTGACGGTACCGATCACCGACCCGGCGATGGCGCCGACTTCGACCATTCTCGACGAAACCTACAAGGTCGCGATCACCCGTTTCGACAACCGCATCCGCGTTGGCGGCATGGCCGAAATTGCCGGTTTTGACCTGTCGCTGAACCCGCGTCGACGCGAAACCCTGGAGATGATCGTCAACGACCTTTATCCTCATGGCGGCGACCTGAGCCAAGCCAGTTTCTGGACTGGCCTGCGCCCGACCACCCCGGATGGTACGCCGATCGTCGGAGCCACGCCGTTCCGTAACCTGTTCCTCAACACCGGTCACGGGACGCTGGGCTGGACCATGGCCTGCGGTTCCGGTCGCCTGCTGGCCGACCTGATTGCGCGCAAGAAGCCGCAAATCAGTGCCGAAGGCCTCGATATCTCTCGCTACGGAAAACACCAGGAGCCTGCCAAGCATGTCAGTCCAGCGCCAGCTCACCAATGAACGCATGAGCCAGATCGTTACCCACAACGGCACCGTCTACCTGGCGGGCCAGGTGGGTGACGACATGAACGCCGGGATCGAGCAGCAAACCCGCGAGACCCTGGCCAACATCGAGCGCCTGCTGGACCTGGCCGGTACCGACAAGAGCCGCCTGCTTTCGGTGACCATCTACCTCAAGGACATCGACGCGCACTTTCAGGGCATGAACGCGGTGTGGGACAAGTGGCTGCCAAAAGGCGTCGCGCCGGCCCGTGCCACCGTTGAAGCCAAGCTGTGCGAACCGGAAATCCTCATCGAGCTGTCGGTGGTCGCCGCCCTGCCGTAACACCCGATCCCTCACCCGGTGCCGCAGGCGGCCGACCAGTTGCCTTTTGAGCACCGGGCTTTTTACTTCTAACCAGACTGCCCAGAAGGCTGCCGTCATGCGTCCTGCACGTGCCCTGATCGATCTTCAAGCCCTGCGTCACAACTATCAACTTGCCCGCGAACTGACCGGAGCCAAGGCCCTGGCCGTGATCAAGGCCGATGCCTATGGTCATGGTGCCGTGCGTTGCGCCCTGGCCCTGGAGCAGCAGGCCGATGGTTTTGCCGTGGCCTGTATCGAAGAGGCGCTGGAGTTGCGCGCAGCCGGGATCAAGCCGCCGATCTTGCTGCTTGAAGGCTTTTTCGAAGCCAGCGAACTGCAACTGATCGCCCAGCACGACCTGTGGTGCGTGGTGCATTCGCTGTGGCAGCTGGAAGCCATCGAGCAGGCGCACCTGAGCAAGCCGATCACTGTCTGGCTCAAGCTCGACTCGGGCATGCACCGCGTTGGCCTGCATGCCAAGGACTATCAGGCCGCGTACCAGCGCCTGCTGGCCAGCGGCAAGGTTGCGCGCATCGTGCTGATGAGCCACTTCGCCCGTGCCGACGAACTCGACAGCGATGCCAGCAACGAACAGCTGGCGGTGTTCCAGGCTGCGCGCCAGGGCCTGAGCGCCGAGATCAGCCTGCGCAACTCGCCGGCCGTGCTCGGTTGGCCGAATGTGCCCAGCGATTGGGTGCGCCCGGGCCTGATGCTGTATGGTGCCACGCCGTTCGACGTACCCCAGGCAGAAGCTGCGCGCCTGCAGCCGGTGATGACCGTGCAATCGCGAGTGATCAGCGTACGTGAGCTACCGGCCGGTGAGCCTGTAGGTTATGGCGCCAAGTTTGTCAGCCCGCGGCCGACCCGGGTTGGTGTGGTGGCCATGGGTTACGCCGACGGCTACCCGCGCCAGGCGCCAAACGGCACACCAGTGCTGGTGGCCGGCAAGCGCACCCAACTGATCGGCCGGGTGTCGATGGACATGCTCTGCATTGACCTGACCGACGTGCCGGAAGCGGGCCTCGGCAGTCCGGTGGAGCTGTGGGGCAAAAACGTGCTGGCCAGCGAAGTGGCCATGCATGCCGGCAACATTCCCTACCAGATTTTCTGCAACCTCAAGCGTGTACCGCTGGACTACAGCGGCGATTAAAGCGCCAAAGCGGACAGGCTGCGGGTCGAAGTGTTGTAAATACTGAACGCTGTTGCGATGATAACGTTCAATTTCGACCCCACTCGTTCGTTTAGGAGGGCTCCAGCATTGGACGTCGGTGAACGACTGCAAGCCATTCGCAAGCTCAAGGGCCTGTCACAGCGTGAACTCGCCAAACGTGCGGGCGTCACCAACAGCACCATCTCGATGATCGAGAAGAACAGCGTCAGCCCCTCCATCAGCTCGCTGCGCAAGGTGCTGAGCGGTATTCCGATGTCGATGGTCGAGTTCTTTTCCGAAGAGCTGCAACCGGAAAACCCTACCCAGATCGTCTATAAAGCCCACGAGCTGATCGACATTTCGGACGGTGCGGTGACCATGAAACTGGTCGGCAAGGCGCACCCGAGCCGGGCCATTGCCTTTCTCAACGAGGTCTATCCGCCGGGTGCCGATACCGGCGAAGAAATGCTCACCCATGATGGTGAAGAGACCGGCATCCTCCTCGAAGGTCGCCTTGAACTGGTGGTGGGCCTGGAAACTTTCATCCTCGAAGCGGGCGACAGCTACTATTTTGAAAGTACCAAGCCGCACCGTTTCCGCAATCCTTACGATGAGCCGGCTCGGTTGATCAGCGCGGCGACTCCGGCCAACTTCTAGCGGGTATTGCGCGGCGGATTGTCGCGGCTAAGACCCTTTGGACACTAGGGTTGTTTCGGTGAGGCAGGGTTCCCGTTATACTTGCGCCGCCTGCGAAACCGTGGCCGCAGGCGTGACTAGCCACCATGAGGGTGTACGCGTGAATCTAATCAAGAAAATGCTGGCCGTACCAGCTGCCGTATTGGCCCTTTGGGCAGTCAGCGCACAAGCTGCGACCAACGACGACATCGCCAAGCGACTGGAACCGGTTGGCCAGGTGTGTGTACAGGGTCAGGAATGCAAGGGTATGGAAGTCGCAGCGGCTGCTGGCGGCGGCGGTGCCAAGACCCCGGATGAAATCATCGCCAAGCACTGCAACGCTTGCCATGGCAGTGGCCTGCTTGGCGCGCCGAAAATCGGCGACACCGCTGCCTGGAAAGCGCGCTCCGACCACCAGGGCGGTCTGGACGGCATCCTTGCCAAGGCTATTACCGGTATCAACGCCATGCCGCCGAAAGGCACCTGCGCCGACTGCTCGGATGACGACCTCAAGGGCGCCATCAAGAAGATGTCCGGCCTGTAAGCCCAGCGCTTGCCCAACAAAGCCCGCCACGTGCGGGCTTTGTGCTTTTTTAGCGCTGGTCAGCGCGGCAATCTGGCGGCATGCTCGCTCCAACGTGGTCAAGGAATGCCGCAGGAGGCCGAGATGGTGCACCGCTGTTCGATCGACGATGCCGTAGACCAGGTGCTGGCGCGCTTGCCCGCGCACATTCACATGGGCCTGCCGCTGGGGCTGGGCAAGCCCAACCGCTTCGTCAATGCCCTGTATGCGCGCATTCGCCAGTTGCCCGAGCGGCAACTGACGATCTACACCGCCTTGAGCCTGGGCCGTCCGGACCTGGGCGACGGCTTGCAGCGGCGCTTCCTTGAGCCCTTCATCGAGCGGGTGTTCGCCGACTACCTCGAACTGGATTACCTGCACGACCTGCGCCGCGACCAGTTGCCGGCAAACATCCGTGTCGAGCAGTTCTTCCTGCAGCCGGGCAGCCTGCTGCACAGCGCCATGGCCCAGCAGGACTACGTCAGCAGCAACTACAGCCATGCCGCCCGCGATATCAACGCCAAGGGCTTGAACCTGGTCGCGCAACTGGTTGCCGAAGACCCGGCGCATCCCGGGCAATTGAGCCTGAGCTGCAACCCGGACATCACCCTTGACCTGCTGCCGATGATCGCCCGCCGCCGGGCAGCCGGTGAAACCATCCTGTTGCTCGGCCAGGTGCATGCGCAACTGCCGTACATGCCGGGCGCTTCGGAGCTGCCCAGGGACGATTTCGACCTGCTGATCGACAGCCCGGAATGCACCCGGTTGTTTTCCACGCCGAACATGCCGGTCACCACTCAAGACCATTGCATCGGTCTGCATGCCAGCACGTTGGTGCGCGATGGCGGCACCCTGCAGATCGGCATCGGTGCCATGGGCGATGCGCTGACCGCCGGGCTGCTGGCGCGTCAGGCAGACAGTGAGGCTTACCAAGCGTTGCTGGCTGAGCTTGACCTGACGCCTTGGCAAACCCTGGTCGAGCGTGAAGGTGGCATCCTGCCCTTCGCCCGCGGCCTGTATGGCTGTAGCGAAATGTTCGTCAACGGCCTGCTGGCGCTGGTCGAAGCCGGGATCATCCGCCGTCCGGTTTACCCTGACGAGGCGCGCCAGCAGGCGGCCAACAACGGCGAGCTGGATGATCAGGGTGTGCTGGTGCATGGCGGCTTCTTTCTTGGCCCTCAGGCGTTTTACCAGCGCTTGCGGGAAATGCCGCCAAGCCTGCGCAAACGCTTTGCCATGAGCGCCATCAGCTACATCAACGAGCTGTGTGGCCAGGAGTCGCTCAAGCGTCTGCAGCGCCGGGATGCACGCTTTATCAACACGGTGTTCACCATGACCTTGATGGGCGCCGGGGTGGCCGATCAGCTGGAAGATGGCCGGGTGCTCAGCGGGGTGGGCGGGCAGTACAACTTTGTCGCCCAGGGCCATGCACTCGAAGGTGCGCGTTCGATCCTGCTGCTGCGCAGCTGGCGCGAGGCGGGCGGCGAGGTCAGTTCCAACCTGGTCTGGGAGTACGGTCACTGCACCATCCCCCGGCACCTGCGCGATATCGTCGTTACCGAGTACGGTATTGCCGATCTGCGTGGGCAGACTGATGCCGAGGTGATTGCCCGGTTGCTGGCGATCAGCGACTCGCGCTTTCAGCCCGAGCTGATCGAGCGAGCCCAGAAGGCTGGCAAGTTGCCGAAGGATTTCCGTCTTGATCAGCGCTTCACCGAGAACACCCCGCAGCGTTTGCAGGCGCTGCGCGAAAGGCACCCACGGTTGTTCCCCGAGTATCCGCTGGGCAGTGATTTCACCGCTGAAGAGCGTGATTTATTGCGTGCGCTGAACTGGCTCAAGAGCAAGTTCAAGCTGAGCGAGGTGCTGGAGCTGGGTAAGGCGGCGCTGGATGCGCCGGCACCCGAGGCGTTTCCTGCGCAGTTGGCGCGGATGGGGTTGGCGCAGCCGCAGGGGCTGAAGGAGGAACTGTATCAGCGCTTGTTGCTGGCGGGGCTGCAGGCTACAGCGGTCGCTTGAGGGCCCATCGCCGGCAAGGCCGGCTCCCACAATGGTTCAGGGTAAACCCAGTTTCCTGTGGGAGCCGGCCTTGCCGGCGATGGGGCCGACGCGAATTACTCGATGAAAGTAACCACGCCACCTTCCAGCGACTTCACCCGAGCCAGCGATTCAACGCGGTAGCCCTGGCTGTCCAGCTCGGCGCGGCCGCCCTGGAACGACTTCTCGATGACGATACCCAAACCGGCAACGGTGGCACCGGCTTGCTTGATGATCGAGATCAGCGCCTGGGAGGCTTTGCCGTTGGCCAGGAAGTCGTCGATCACCAGCACGCGGTCGCTGCTGTTGAGGTGGCGCGGGGAGATCGCCACGGTGTTTTCAGTCTGCTTGGTGAAGGAATACACCGAAGCCACCAGCAGGTTTTCGGTCAGGGTCAGCGACTGGTGCTTGCGCGCGAAAATCACCGGAACGCCCAGCTTCAGGCCGGTCATCACCGCCGGGGCAATGCCCGAGGCTTCGATGGTGACGATCTTGGTGATACCCGAATCGGCGAACAGACGGGCGAACTCGTCACCAATCAGTTGCATCAGCGCAGGGTCGATCTGATGGTTGAGAAACGCATCGACTTTGAGAACCTGATCGGAAAGCACGATGCCTTCTTCGCGAATCTTCTGGTGCAGTGCTTCCACTGTGGTATTTCCTCGATGTAGCAAGAGTGGCCACGGCAATACGCCGCAGCAAAGGTTGATTATCTAACGTTTGAGCATGGCACGGATATCGGCCAGTGCATTGTTGCCGCGAGCGGCCTTCACTTCGGTCGGCGCGTCGTCCAGGCCCTCCCAGGCCAGGTCGTCGTCGGGCAGCTCGTCCAGGAAGCGGCTCGGCGAACAATCGATGATCTCGCCGTATTGCTTGCGTTTGGCGGCAAAGGTGAAGGCCAGGGTCTGACGGGCGCGGGTAATCCCGACGTAGGCCAGGCGCCGTTCTTCTTCAATGGTGTCGGCTTCGATACTGGAACGGTGGGGGAGGATTTCCTCTTCCATGCCCATGATGAACACGTAGGGGAATTCCAGGCCCTTGGAGGCGTGCAGGGTCATCATCTGCACACCTTCGGCGCCGTCTTCCTCTTCCTGCTGGCGCTCGAGCATGTCGCGCAGTACCAGCTTGCCAATGGCTTCTTCGATGGTCATGCCACCGTCTTCGTCTTTCTCGAGGGTGTTTTTCAACGCCTCGATCAGGAACCAGACGTTGCTCATGCGAAAATCTGCAGCCTTGTCGCTGGAGCTGTTGGTGCGAATCCAGTTCTCGTAGTCGATGTCCATGATCATGCTGCGCAGGGCAGCGATCGGATCCTCCAGCGCGACCTGCTCGCGGACCTTGTCCATCCAGCGCTTGAAGCGCTGCAAACGGTCGGTGTAGCGGCTGTCCAGATGCTCGCCGAGGCCCAGCTCCTCGCTGGCGGCGTACATCGAGACCTTGCGTTCGGTGGCATAGTTGCCGAGCTTTTCCAGGGTGGTCGAGCCGATTTCCCGGCGCGGTACGTTGATCACCCGCAGGTAGGCGTTGTCGTCGTCCGGGTTTACCAGCAAGCGGAAGTAGGCCATCAGGTCTTTGACTTCCTGGCGTCCGAAGAAGCTATTGCCGCCTGACAGACGATATGGCACCTGGTGGTGCTGCAGCTTCAGCTCGATCAGCTTGGCCTGGTAGTTGCCCCGGTAAAGAATGGCGAAGTCGCTGTAGGGCCGGTCGGTGCGCAGGTGCAGGCTGAGGATCTCCATGGCCACCCGTTCGGCCTCGGCTTCCTCGTTTTTGCAGCGAATCACGCGGATCTCGTCGCCATGGCCCATCTCGCTCCACAGCTGTTTCTCGAAGGCGTGCGGATTGTTCGAGATCAGTACGTTGGCGCAGCGCAGGATACGGCTGGTGGAGCGGTAGTTCTGCTCGAGCATTACCACCTTCAGCGAAGGGTAGTCGTCCTTGAGCAGCATCAGGTTCTCGGGCCGCGCGCCGCGCCAGGCGTAGATCGACTGGTCGTCGTCGCCGACCACGGTGAACTGGTTGCGCGTGCCGATCAGCATTTTCACCAGCAGGTACTGGCTGGCGTTGGTGTCCTGGTATTCGTCGACCAGCAGGTAACGCACCTTGTTCTGCCACTTCTCCAGGACATCGGGGTTGTCCTGGAACAGCTTGACCGGCAGCAGGATCAGGTCGTCGAAGTCCACCGCGTTGAACGCCCGCAAGGTGCGCTGGTAATGCGCATAGACCACAGCGGCGGTCTGTTCCTTGGGGTTGCGGGCCTTTTCCAGGGCCTCGGGCGGCAGGATCAGGTCGTTTTTCCAGGCACCGATCATGTTCTTGATCTCGTCGACGCCGTCGTCGCCCGAGTACTCCTTCTGCATGATGTCGGTCATCAGGGCTTTGACGTCGGTCTCGTCGAAGATCGAGAAGCCCGGTTTGAAGCCCAGCCGTTCATGCTCCTTGCGGATGATGTTCAGGCCCAGGTTGTGGAAGGTCGACACGGTCAGGCCGCGGCCTTCGCCCTTGCGCAGCAGGGTGCCAACCCGCTCTTTCATCTCCCGCGCGGCCTTGTTGGTGAAGGTCATGGCCACGATGTACTGGGCGCGGATGCCGCAGTTCTGGATCAGGTGCGCGATCTTGCGGGTGATCACGCTGGTTTTGCCGGAGCCAGCACCGGCGAGCACCAAAAGAGGGCCGCCGACGTAGTTCACGGCTTCTTGTTGCCGAGGGTTGAGTCGGGACATGACGAAAACCGGGGACGCTAGAAAAATAGCCGGGCATTTTAGCAGGGGTAGAAAGTTTCTGCCGCGACCGTCTGACAGTGTGACGTACCACGCGATCTAAATTTGCCGCATTTGATACTTTCCCGCAGGATGCGTGGCGAAACCTGCGGGATGTCGGCAATGGAATGGCATGACTTTAAGTGAAAATCATTTTCATTAATGGTTTAGGATACGCATTCTCGCTGCCCATCGTCATTTGACTGTGTCTACGTCCTAAGGAGCCAGCTTGTCTACGCCCGTCGAACCCTTGCGTTTGCTCCTGTTGGCCGATGAGCCGGAATGGGCCACTGTCTTGCGCGAGTGTCTGCTGCCGATGGCGGGCCAGGCGGTACTGCTGACCGCTCCGAACTGGGAGGCGGTCGACAGCCTGTTTGCCAATGACCGCAATGCGCTGGTGCTGGCGACTCCGCCACTGCAACCGGCGCCCGGGCGCTGCATATTGCCAATGGTTCTGCTGCTCGAACACGAGCCGCAGGTGCCGCCGCCGGGGGTCAGCGACTGGCTGATCCGTGACCAACTGACCAGCAATATCCTGCGCCGCAGCCTGCGCCACGTCCGCGAACGCGGCGTGCTGGAAGCGACCCTGCAGCGCCTGGCCGAACAGGACCCGCTGACCGGTATCGCCAACCGCCAGGGCTTCCAGACCCTGCTGGCGGCGCGCCTGGCCGACAATGACGGGCGCGGCGTTGCCCTCGGTCACCTGGACCTGGACAACTTTCGCCATGCCAACGATGCCCTCGGCCACCAGGCCGGCGACCGGCTGATCCTGCAAGTGGTGGGTCGGCTGAAAAGCCAGCTGGAAGCCGGTGACCAGGTCGCACGCCTGGGCAGCGACGAGTTCGCCCTGTTGATCGACACCCGCCGCGAGCCACAACGCGCCGAGTGGATGGCCGAACGCATTACCGAAGCCCTGGCCGAACCCTACTGGATCGACGGCGAAAGCCTGCTGCTCGGCTGCAGCCTGGGTGTCGCCCACGCCCGCGCCCAGGGCGGCGCCGACCCGCTGATGTGGCATGCGCACATTGCCATGCAGCAGGCCAAGAGCACCCAGGGCTGTACCTTTCACGTCTTTAACGAACGCATCAACCGTAACGCCCGCAGCCTTGCCGACCTGGAAAGCGAACTGCGCCGGGCGCTGCGTCGCGACGAGCTGGAGCTGCACTACCAGCCGCGACTGAACCTGGCCGATGGGCGCATCGTCGGCCTCGAAGCCCTGGTGCGCTGGCGCCATGCCGAGCGCGGGCTGCTGCCGCCCAGCGAGTTCGTGCCGCTGGCCGAGCAGAGCGGGTTGATCGTGCCCCTGGGCTACTGGGTGATTTCCCGCGCCCTGCGCGACATGCAGGCGCTGCGCGAGCAAGGCCTGGCGCCGCTGCACATGGCGGTGAACCTGTCGTTTCGCCAGTTCCAGGACAGCCAGTTGTTGGCGACCCTGAGCCGGCTGATCATCGAGCATGGTGTCGATGCCCGCTGGCTGGAGTTCGAGCTGACCGAAACCGCAGTGATGCGGCGCAATGACCTGGTCAAGCAGACCATGGATGCCCTCGGGCGCCTGGGGGTGCGCTTTTCCCTGGATGACTTCGGTACCGGCTTCTCGTCGTTCGTGCACCTGAACAGCTTGCCGATCACCTTGCTCAAGGTCGATCGCAGTTTTGTCGGCGGGATGGAGCAGCGCGAAGAGAACCGCAAGCTGGTGCACGCGATGATCAACCTGGCGCACAACCTCAATCTGGAGGTGGTCGCTGAAGGTGTGGAAACCCCTGAGCAAATGGGCCTGTTGCGCAGTTTTGATTGCGACCAGGTGCAGGGGTTTCTGATCAGCCGGCCGTTACCGATCGATGAGTTGATGGCGTATTTGCTGCGGGGGCCAGCGCAGCAGTCGGTAGCTTTCTAGAGACTGGGACTGCTGTGCAGCCCATCGCTGGCAAGGCCAGCTCCCACAGGTTTGGCGTACACAGATCCACTGTGGGAGCAACTGTCTTAATCAGGCTGTTTGCTCCCACAGGGGCCTCAAAGCACCGAAGCAGTCGCCTTGTTCTCCCCACCCGAGCTGCCCAGCAAGCGCTTCACCCGCCATTCGAAGGCCAGGGTCAGGCTCACCGCTGCACACGCCAGGCCCAGCGCCAGCCCCCACCACACGCCCACCGCACCCAGGCCAAGGTTGAACGCCAGCAGCCAGGCGGCCGGCGCACCAATCACCCAGTAGCAGAACAGCCCGACCAGAAAGGTGGTCTTGGCGTCCTTGAGCCCGCGGATCGAACCCATGGCAATGGTTTGCACGCCATCGAACAGCTCGAACCAGGCGGCGACCATCAGCAGGCTTACGGCCAACTGGATGATCTCGGCAAAGGCCGGGTCACCGTGGTCGAGGAACAGCCCCACCAGCGGATCCGGCAGCAGCCAGAAGAGGATGGCGAACATCAGCATCATCGCCGCGCCAAAGCCGATCCCGACGCGGCCGGCATGGCGAGCACCGAGAAGGTTATCGGCACCGTAATAGAGCCCTACACGCATGGTCACGGCGTACGACAAGCCTGCCGGAATCATGAATGCAGTAGAGACGATCTGCAGGGCGATCTGGTGTGCGGCCAGTTCGGTGCTGCCGAGCACGCCCATGCACAGTGCGGCGAAGGCGAACAGGCCCACTTCTACGGTGTAGGTGCCGCCAATCGGCAAGCCCAGGCGCCACAACTCGCGCAAGGCCGGCCACGAAGGGCGGCTCAGGCCCTGGCTGATCGGGTAGGGCGCGTAGGCCGGGTGCCAGCGGATATACAACGCCATGGCCACGGCCATGCAGTTGGCAACGATGGCGGTCACCAGGCCGATGCCCACCAGGCCCAGTTTCGGCAGGCCGAACATGCCCTCGATCAACGCGTAGTTGAGCAGGAAGTTGGCCACTGTGCCGATCAGGCTGATCACCATCACCGGCGTCGAGCGGCCAATGGCGCTGGTAAAGCCGCGCAGGGCCATGAAGCTCAGGTAGCCGGGCAGGGCGAAAGGCAGCAACAGCAGGAACTGCGCGGCAGCCTCGACGTTGTTCGGGCTCTGGCCCAGCAGTAGCAGCACTGGCTCCAGGTTCCATAGCGCCAGCGCCGTCACCAGGGCCATGACCCAGGCCAGCCACAACCCGGCCTGGGTCAGGCGGGTGGCGCCGACGATATCACCGGCACCCTTGCGAATCGCCACCAGGGTACCGACCGCGGCGATCACGCCCAGGCAAAAAATCGACACGAACGAATAGCTCGCCGCACCCAGACCGCCGCCGGCCAGTGCCTGCGGGCTGATGCGGGCCATCATCAGGGTGTCGGTGAGCACCATCAGCATGTGCGCCAACTGCGAGGCGATCAGCGGCCCGGCCAGGCGCAGCAAAGCCTTGAGTTCATGGGTAGGCGCAGCCTGCATGGAGTCGTCCTTTTCTTACGCGATAGATTCAAAGCGTGAAAGTCTGAGCCTTTGTACGGTTATCCACAAAAGGATAATAGCGATGGTTGGCATGATTAAAACTCATGGGGGTATGATCCTGACGATTGCTTGTGGAAAACCCGGAGCCCGCCGTCATGTCTCGTCGTTTACCGCCTCTATACGCACTGCGGGCTTTTGAAGCGGCGGCCCGGCACAGTTCGTTTACCCGCGCCGCAGATGAGTTATCGATAACCCAGAGCGCGGTCAGCCGCCATATCCGCACGCTTGAGGAGCACTTCGCCTGTCGTTTGTTCGTGCGCAATGGCCGCAGCCTGCAGCTCAGCGAAGCGGCGCGCTTGCTGTTGCCAGGGGTGCGCGAAGGCTTTGCGGCGCTGGAGCGTGCCTGTAGCACCCTGCGCAGCGAAGACGACATTTTGCGCATGAAAGCGCCCTCGACCCTGACCATGCGCTGGCTGCTGGCGCGCCTCAGCCGCTTTCGTCACCTGCAGCCGGGCAACGAAGTGCAACTGACCAGTGCCTGGATGGACGTCGATCATGTCGATTTCAATCACGAGCCTTTCGACTGCGCGGTGTTGCTCAGTGATGGGCACTTTGCGCCGGACTGGGAGGTCAAGCGGCTGTTTTCCGAGCTGCTGATCCCGGTCGGGGCACCGGAACTGCTCAAGGAAGGGCCCTGGGACGAGCGGCGCCTGGCGGGCATCGAGTTGCTTCACCCGACCCCCGACAAGCGCGACTGGCGCAGCTGGCTGGCGCGCATGGACCTCACCGACAAGGTCTCGCTCAAGGGCGGCCAGGTGTTCGACACCCTGGAGCTGGGCATGATCGCCGCCGCCCGGGGCTATGGCGTGTCCATGGGCGACTTGCTGATGGTCGCCGAGGACGTCGCTCAGGGCCGGCTCAGCCTGCCCTGGCCGACGGCGGTTGCCAGCGGGCTGGACTACTACCTGGTCTGGCCGAAAACCCGCCCGGGTGGCGAGCGCTTGCGGCGCTTGAGCGACTTTCTGCAAGGCGAGGCCGATGCCATGGATTTGCCAAAAGTGGAAATTCTGCAGGCAACGGCTGCGATCACCTCGGTATAAAGGGCTTAAAGCGCAGGAAGACCCAACGCCTGCGCGCACGCCTGCAACGACCGCCGCTGGCTCTCGGCATACAACGCCAACTCATCCTGCACCGGCTTGCCCAGCGCCTGCTCGAAGGCATCGCGGTTGGCATTGCTGCCGTACTCGCTCTGCGCATCATCGCCCAGGTTGGACTGGAAAATCCCAGCCGCACTGACCGGCAGAAAATCCTCGTACACCAGGGCTTCAAAGTGGATATGCCCGGCGTCGATCAAATCTTGCAATGAACTTGGCCGCTGGGTATCCCCGCGCGCCGCCAGGCCACGCTCGGTGGGGAAGTAGCGGAAGTACGCGAGGTCCTGTTCACGCATTTGCGCCAGGTCATCCGGGAAGGCCTTGAAGCTGTCGCTGAGCAAACCCATGTAGTGCGCGGCATTGGCCTCGGCGGGCACGCCACCCAGCGCCGCGCGGGCGCTATCGAGCAGTTGGTCGTACAGCTGGCGACCCTTCGGCGTCAGCGCGGCGCCCCGTTGCTCGATCTCGCCAAAGCGCGCGGTATGGCTGCCGCTGCCTTCACCGTGCTGATCGGTGAAGGCGACCTTTTCCTGCAGCGCCTTGAAACTGGTCTGACGCAGAAGAATCGGGCAGCGACGCGGTGGCGGGCCTTCGATCACGGCTTTGGGCGGAATACCTTTGGCCGGCATGCCCAGCTGGATGGCATCGATGTCCAGGGTGCGCGGGGTCAGGTGGTTGATGTGTGGGCCTTTGAAAGCCACCACATCGGCAATCAGGCGGTGCTGATCATGCAGTTGCTGGTACTGCTCGGCGGTCACGGTGGCGTCCCGGTGCCAACGGAAGGTGTGCAGCGCTTCGTTGACAAAAACCTGGGCATCGTCGGCATTCAAGCCGCCATCACGCTCGAATTGCTCGATCAGCTGTAGGGCGCGCGGGGTGAAGATCTGCCGCCGGGCGAGAATCTCGCCAGACAGTTCACGCAGCGCCGGGTTGTCGATCAGCTCCAGACGCAGCAGCGAGGTGAAGACCCGGAACGGGCTGATGTGCAGCGATTGCTCGTGCACGGCGCGAAAGGCGGTGGAATGCACCGGCACGCCGGCAGAGCTGAGGTCGTAGTAACCCACTGGCTGCATGCCCATCACCGCGAACAGGCGGCCGATGGTTGCCAGCTCTTCAGCCGTGCCGACGCGAATGGCGCCGTGGCGTTCCTGGTCGAGGCGTTCAATCTCGCCGGTCCAGCGCAAGGCCTGGGCAACCTCGGGCTGCTCGGCCATGACTTGCTGATTGATTTCGCTCACCAGCGACAGCAGCGTGCCGTACAGCGGCACCTCTTGCTTGTACATGAGCGACATGGCGGCCGAGAACTGCGCGCGAATGCTGTCCGGGCTGACGAAATCTTGAGCGGGCATCGAAAGCTTCCTGGTAAGTGGGCACCCTTACATGAAAGCGAGGAATGCAGTGCCTGCACAAGCGAAAAAAATTCGATCTGTCATTCCAAAAATTATCAATCTTGCCCGGCCAGCTCCGCGCGAATCCAGTCAACCAAGGCGCGCACCTTTGGCACCTCTGCCGCATGCTCGGAAAACGCCAGGAAATGCGCACCATTGCTGCGCATGCTGTACTGCCAAGGCACGATCAGTTTGCCTTCGGCGAGCTCCTGGGCCACCAGGTAGCGCGGCACCAGGGCCACGCCGCAGCCGGACTGAGCAGCGCTGAGGCTCATATAGAAGGTATCGAAGCGCGGACCGTGATAACTGTTGGCCGAATGCAGGCCCTGTTCCAGGAACCACTCGTGCCAGGCTTCCGGGCGCGAGGTACTTTGCAGCAGCACCAGTTCGGCCACTTCGCTGGCGTCCTTGAGCGTACGCCCCTGCAACAGTTCCGGCGCGCACACCGGCAGCACTTCTTCGCCGAACAGCTCGATGCAGGTTGCCCCTGGCCAGGTACCCTGGCCGAAGAAGAACACCACGTCGGCGGTGGCCTGCAGCAGGGCGAAGGGCTCCATCTCGTTGCGGATGTCGAGGTGGATGTTCGGGTACTGCTTGCCGAAACCTTTGAGGTGCGGGATCAGCCAGCGCACACCAAAGCTCGGTTGGGTCGCTACCTTGAGGACTTCGGTCTGTTCGCCGTAGGACATGATGTAACGGCTGGACATGTCGACCTGGGTCAGAATCTTGTTGACCTCGGCCAGGTACAGCGCGCCTGCTGGTGTCAGCTGCAGGCGCCGGCGGATACGCAGGAACAGGTGATGGCGCAGCATCTCTTCAAGCTGGGCCACCTGCTTGCTCACCGCGCTCTGGGTCAGGTGCAGTTCCTCGGCGGCGCGGGTGAAGCTCAGGTGCCGGGCGGCAGCCTCGAAACACTGCAGGGCGGCCATCGATGGCACCAGACGTTTGGACATAGCGGTCTCTAAGCCAGTAGATCATTACCTGGCGGAATGATATGCAGAATAAAGGTCGTTTGTTGCGCCAGAGTGATCGGATTAATACTGATCCCTATCACTTTTTCAACCACTCATCGCATGCAGGAGAAGAAAATGGTTGATGGACTGCTTGACCGCCTCGGTGTCCCGGCTGCTGCCTACACCCACGGTAACCATCCCGTTCACACCCCTATCGATGGCAGCGCGATTGCCTCGGTGCACCTGGAAAGCAAAGCCCAGGTGACCGCCAAGATCGATCAGGCCGAAAAAGCCTTCCAGGCCTGGCGCAACGTCCCGGCCCCGCGCCGCGGTGAGTTGATCCGCCTGTTTGGCGAAGTGCTGCGTCAATACAAGGCCGAGCTCGGTGAACTGGTGTCGATCGAAGCCGGCAAGATCACCCAGGAAGGCCTGGGCGAAGTGCAGGAAATGATCGACATCTGCGACTTCGCCGTCGGCCTGTCGCGCCAGCTCTACGGCCTGACCATCGCCTCCGAACGCCCGGGCCACCACATGCGTGAAACCTGGCACCCGCTGGGTGTGGTCGGGGTGATCAGCGCTTTCAACTTCCCGGTCGCGGTCTGGGCCTGGAACACCACCCTGGCGCTGGTGTGCGGCAACGCCGTGGTGTGGAAACCGTCGGAGAAAACCCCACTGACCGCGCTGGCCTGCCAGGCGCTGTTCGAAAAAGCCCTGAAGGCGTTCGGCGAAGCGCCAGAAGGCCTGAGCCAGTTGATCATTGGTGATCGCGATGCCGGCGAAGCGCTGGTCGACGACCCGCGCGTGCCGCTGGTCAGCGCCACCGGCAGCACCCGCATGGGCCGCGAAGTCGGCCCGCGTGTCGCCGCGCGTTTCGGCCGCAGCATCCTGGAACTGGGCGGCAACAACGCGATGATCCTTGCGCCCAGTGCCGACCTCGATCTTGCCGTGCGCGGCATCCTGTTCAGCGCCGTCGGTACCGCCGGCCAGCGCTGCACCACCTTGCGCCGCTTGATCGTCCATCGCTCGATCAAGGACGAAGTGGTTGCTCGGGTTAAGGCCGCCTACGCGAAAGTGCGCATTGGCGACCCGCGCAAGGACAACCTGGTCGGCCCGCTGATCGACAAGGCTTCGTTCCAAGGCATGCAGGATGCCCTGGCCCGTGCCCGTGATGAAGGCGGCCAGGTATTCGGCGGTGAGCGTCAGCTTCAGGACCAGTACCCGAATGCCTATTACGTGGCCCCGGCCATCGTCGAGATGCCAGGCCAGAGTGCTGTGGTTCAGCATGAAACCTTCGCACCGATCCTCTACGTGCTGGCCTACGACGAATTCGAGGAAGCCCTGCGTTTGAACAACGAAGTCCCGCAAGGCCTGTCGTCATGCATTTTCACCACCGACCTGCGCGAAGCCGAGCGCTTCCAGAGCGCGGCAGGCAGTGACTGCGGGATTGCCAACGTCAACATCGGCACCAGTGGGGCGGAGATTGGCGGGGCCTTTGGCGGCGAGAAGGAAACCGGCGGTGGCCGTGAGTCGGGCTCGGATTCGTGGAAGGCCTACATGCGTCGGCAGACCAATACCGTGAACTATTCCCGCGAGCTGCCGTTGGCGCAGGGGATTGTGTTCGACTGAATACCGAGTCGGCCCCATCGCTGGCAAGCCAGCTCCCACAAGGACCGCTGCTCCCTGTGGGAGCTGGCTTGCCAGCGATAGGGGCACCACTGCACAAGAATAAAAGAGGAAGCCGGCCATGCCAGAACTGCGTCAACAATGCCTCTGGGAACACGTCACCCAGCCCGCCGCGCCATCCCGGGTGCTGAACGCCGAGCTCAAGGCCGATGTGTGCATCATCGGCGGCGGTATCACTGGCCTGTCGGCAGCCATCCACCTGCTCGAACAGGGCAAGACGGTGATCCTGCTCGAAGCCTGGAAAATCGGCCACGGCGGTTCCGGGCGCAACGTTGGCCTGGTCAACGCCGGTACCTGGATTCGCCCAGACGATGTCGAAGCCACCCTTGGCCAGAAACAGGGCAGCCGCCTGAACAAGGTGCTGGGCGAGGCGCCGGGCGAAGTGTTCGCCACCATCGAGCGCCTGGGTATCGACTGTCAGGCCCACAACAGCGGCACCCTGCACATGGCCCACAACGCCACCGGCGTTGCCGATCTCGAAGCCCGCCACCAGCAATGGAGCCGCCGTGGCGCCGATGTCGAGCTGCTGACCGGGGCAAAGTGCGAAGAATATTGCGGTACCGACAAGATTTCCGCCGCGCTGCTCGATCGCCGCGCCGGCACCATCAACCCCATGGGTTATACACAGGGCCTGGCCGCTGCGGTCGAGCGTCTGGGCGGGCAGATCTTCCAGCAGTCCGCGGTTCAGGGCCTGGAGCGTGAAGGCAGCAAATGGCGCGTGAAAACCGTCAAGGGTTCGGTCAGCGCCGACAAGGTGGTGATCTCCACTGGTGCCTACACCGAAGGCGACTGGACCAATCTGCAACGCCAGTTCTTCCGCGGCTACTACTACCAGGTCGCTTCGGTGCCGCTGCAAGGCGCCGCTGCCGACAACGTGCTCAAGCACGGCCAGGGCTCGTGGGACACGCGCACGGTGCTCAGCAGTATCCGTCGCGATGATGACGGGCGGTTGCTGCTCGGCAGCCTCGGGCGGGTCGACAACAAGCCGGCCTGGTTCATTCGCAGTTGGGCCGACCGCATCCAGAACCACTACTTCCCGCAACTGGGCAAGGTCGAGTGGGAAATGCACTGGACCGGCTGCATCGACTTCACCCCGGACCACCTGATGCGCCTGTTCGAGCCGGCGCCGGGCATCGTCGCGGTCACCGGCTACAACGGTCGCGGCAACACTACCGGCACGGTGATCGGCAAAGCCTTTGCCCAGTACCTGCTATGCGACAACCCGGATGCCTTGCCGATTCCGTTCTCGGCAATGAAACCGGTATCGGCGCCAGCGCTGCGTACCGGCTTCTACGAAACCGGCTTCTCGCTGTATCACGCCGGCCAATGCTTGCGCGTGGTGCTCTGACGACTATTTGTGCAGCCAGCTGAGAAAGCCGCCTTTCTTGATGGCTGCAGGTTTTTGCTCCAGCAGTGACTGGCGAGTTTGCTGGCGGATGCGTTGCAGCTTGATCAGCGCGGTCTTGACCTCGCTGCGTTGCTCCAGGCAACTGCGCACTTCGTCCTTGTCGATGCGGTAGAGAATGCAGCTGGTCAGGGTGCGGAACTCAGCAGTTGAATCATCCGCTTCAAGCAAGCCTTCTACCCCCAGCACCTCACCCGGGCCCATGCGCCCGGCTTCGAGCTGCTTGTCGCCATCACGAATGCCGACCGACACCACCCCGGTGCCAATCACCAGCAGGTAATCCGAGCTGTCGCCGACGCCGAGGATGACCTGATCGGCCAGGTATTCCACGGCGGTCATGCGCTGGCTGAGGCTGTCTTTCTCCTCGTTGCTCAGCGAGCGGAAGATCCGCACGTCTTCGAGCAGGGCGCGCTGGCGGTTCCACATCTGGCCTGGCTGGGTGTCGCTGTTCCAGACCACGCCGGCGGCTTCCAGGTGCCGGTGGGCGAGGTCGAACATATGGTTGCGCACCTCGGTCTTCTGGCTCATGGCACTGACAAAGCCGCTGGCCTCGTACTCCACCGACTCCAGGCTCGAACTCTTGATCGTCGCTTTCGGGGCAGGGGTGATCAGTAAGGTGCGCGTGCCTTGCAGGGTTTTCTCCAGCGCATCGAGCACCCGTCGCGGGCGCACCTTGGCCGGCACCACGACGGTGATGGAGACGCCGTGCACATCGCTGGGCTGGCTGAAGTTGAGCAGCTTGGCCTTGGCCGCCACCGAGTTGGGAATTACCGCCATGCTGCCGTTGCCGGTAAGCAGGCGGGTGGCGCGCCAGTCGATCTCGATGACCTTGCCTTCGGTGCCGTCGATGCTGATCGAATCGCCGATCTGATAGGGGCGGGTGGTATTCAGCACAATGCCGGAGAACACATCGCTCAGCGTGCTCTGCAGCGCCAGGCCGATCACGATTGCCATCACCCCGGAGGTTGCCAGCAGGCCCTTGACCGGCAGCTGCAGCACATAGGCCGCTGCGGCAACAATGGCGACCAGGAAGATCACCGCCCCCAGCACATCCTGCAGCAACCGCCCGGTGTGACCGCTACGGGCCACCAGCACCAGGCCGATCACCACCGTCGCGGTACGCGCCGCAAACAGCCACCAGGCAATCCCCAGCACCGTAGCGAGCAGATTGCGCGGCACATCCTCGACCCAGGGCGCAGGTTGCAGCGGGCTGACCCCGGCGCTGATCAACACCCAGGTAAACAGCGAAAACGCCAGCAAGCGTGCACCGATGCGCCAAGGGCGGCGATTGATGGGAATCAGTTGCCAGAGCGTGAGGTCGAGCACGATCAGGGTAATGCCGAGCAACAGCGGGTAACTCTGGACGAATGCGAACATACCGGTCTCGGTGCGGTGGGCTGTTGCCAAGTTAAGAGCAGAATGCGCGGATTTACTACTGGTTGTTGGGGCGATAGTGCAGCGCTTCGGCCAGGTGTTCGCGGCCAATGTTTTCCACCTGTTCCAGGTCAGCCAGGGTGCGTGCCACCTTGAGCAGACGGTGGGCGGCGCGCAAGGACAGGGTCAGGCGTTCGCAAGCGCTTTCCAGCCAGGTCTGGTCGGCTGTGGATAACCCGCAGTACTGGCGCAGGCCGGGCAGGTCGAGGAAGGCGTTGGCGCAGCCCTGGCGCTGTTGCTGGATGTCGCGGGCGGCGGCGACTTGCGCGGCGATGGTGGCGCTGCTTTCGCCGTGGCTGCTGCTGGTGGACAGTGCCGTGGCTTCGCGGGCGACAGTCAGGTGCAGGTCGATGCGGTCGAGCAAGGGGCCGGAGAGTTTGTTGCGGTAGCGCTGGATCTGTTCGCTGCTGCAGCGACAGCGGCCGGTGGGGTCGCCGAGATATCCACAGGGGCAGGGGTTCATGGCGGCGACCAGCTGGAAGCGGGCCGGGAAGCGGATCTTGTCCTTGGCCCGGGCGATGACGATTTCGCCGGATTCCAGCGGTTCGCGCAGCACTTCCAGTACGCGCCGCTCGAACTCCGGCAGCTCATCGAAGAACAGCACGCCGTGATGGGCCAGGGTTATCTCTCCTGGCTGCGGTCGGCTGCCACCGCCGACCAGCGCAGCACCGGAGGCCGAATGATGCGGATGACGAAACGGACGCTGCGGCCAACTGCTCAGCGGCACGTGGCTTGCCACCGACTGGATCGCCGCCACCTCCAGCGCTTCACGTTCATCCAGTGGCGGCAGCAGGCCGGGCAGGCGGCTGGCGAGCAGGGTCTTGCCGGTGCCGGGTGGGCCGCTGAACAGCAGGTTGTGTGCGCCTGCGGCGGCAACCAGTAGCGCGCGCTTGGCGGCTTGCTGGCCTTGCACTTCGTTGAGGTCGGGGTAGGGGCGGATCTGCAGCAACAAGCCGTTGGCAACGTAGGGGTTGAGCGGGGTCTGGCCGTTGAAGTGGGCGACCAGTTCCAGCAGGTGACTGACTGCGAACACCACCAGCCCCGATGCCAGGCAGGCTTCTTCGGCATTTTCCTGCGGCACGACCAGGGCCCGACCGGCTTCTCGTGCAGCCAAGGCTGCGGGCAGAACGCCTTGCACCGAGCGGATCGCGCCAGACAGCGCCAGTTCACCCAGGCACTCCACCTCGCCAAGCGCTGCAATCGGGAATTGGCCGTTGGCGGCGAGAATCCCCAGGGCGATGGCCAGGTCGAAGCGTCCGCCATCCTTGGGCAGGTCCGCTGGCGCGAGGTTGAGGGTGATGCGCCGGGCGGGGAATTCCAGGCCGGAATTGAGGATCGCGCTACGTACCCGATCCTTGCTTTCCTTCACGGTCGCTTCCGGCAGGCCAACCAGGGTCAGCGCCGGCAAACCATTGGCCAGATGCGCTTCAACACTGACCGCCGGGGCCGAAACACCGACCTGGGCACGGCTGTGGACAAGGGCGAGGGACATGAACGCTCCATGATCTAGACGAGGCCGCGTCCTGCGGCTCTGCAAGCGTAGTGGGGTGGAGCGGATCGGGGCGGGGAAGAGTGAGTCTGGTTTTTACAGGACCATTTGTGCGAGCGCTGCGCACTCGATCGCTGGCAAGGCCAGCTCCCACAGGTCCGGCGTACACAGCCCCCCTTGTGGGAGCGGCGGTGCGACGACTCGACTTGACCCGCGATGAGGCCAGCTCAGCCAGCCACGCCATGAGCTCAGGCGCGCACGTAAACCCAGGCCGTCAGGCCAGAGGCCAGGGTCACGGCGACCCGCTTGTAGTCGGACACTTCATAGGCATCCGCCGCCGCAAGTTCGGCCTCGCTGATCTGGAAGACCATACCGGCCACCCTGTCGTCGGCATTGCTGCTGGGGGTGACGATCGGGTGGTGGGTCTTGCCGCTGGTGGCCAGGACTTCAGGGTCGGTGATTTCCACCCAGGCCTGGCTGTAACCGAGCATCCGGTCCGCCTGGCCGACCAGTTCACGGCCGAAGTTGACCAGCTGCACGGCTTTGTCCTGCAGGGTGCCGTAGGAAAACAACAGCACCGGGTAATCAGCAGATGGCGTCATCGCACGTTCACTCGGCAGCGGGTGGGTTCAGGCGTGCTTCCATCTGCTCGACCTTGGCTTCGAGCGCTTCAAGGCGGGCGCGGGTGCGGGCAAGAACGACCATCTGGCTGTCGAATTCTTCCCGGCTGACCAGTTCCAGTTTGCTGAAACCGCTTTGCAGCAGGGCCTTGAACTGGCTTTCGATTTCGCTGCGGGGCTGCGAGGTGTCGCCGCTGAACAGGCGCGAGGCCTGGTCGCTCAGGGCATCAAGAAAGGCTTTGGGCGCGAGCATGTTCGGCTGTCCACAGTATGCAAGGGGGCGCCAGTGTAACACGCAGCATTCGCGCCCCAATGCTGCACGCTTTTCGCGCATGGCGGCGAAACGCCGCGCACCGTTGTTGTGCATCAAAACGGTGCTGGCGACTGGCCAAGTCGGGCCGGGTAACGTAAGTCCCTGTAATTCTGGGCTTTAACCAATCTGGCAAGCTTTCTGCTAAGACCTTCATGACCCATGCACTGATGCAGTCACCATGACGACGCGTTACAAAGCCAGGCACTGCGCTTAGACTTGAGTCGGGTTTGTTTTCCTGGGGCAAGTCCACCAATTCGGGAGAGAGTTTCATGAAGCTAGTCACTGCCATCATCAAGCCGTTCAAGTTGGACGACGTGCGCGAGTCGCTGTCCGAAATCGGCGTGCAGGGCATCACTGTCACTGAAGTCAAAGGCTTCGGCCGGCAGAAAGGTCATACCGAGCTGTATCGCGGCGCTGAATATGTGGTCGATTTCCTGCCCAAGGTGAAGATCGACGTTGCTATCGACGACAAGGATCTGGACCGGGTCATCGAGGCGATCACCAAGGCGGCCAACACCGGCAAGATCGGTGACGGCAAGATTTTCGTGGTCAATCTGGAGCAGGCGATTCGCATCCGTACCGGCGAAACCGATACCGACGCGATCTAACAAAAAAGCCTCACCAAACCCCAACGCCCCAGGAGATAACAATATGACTCTGCGTCAGTTCGCAGGGCTAGGAGCCCTTTTGTCCCTCGTAATGCCCGGCCTGGCCCTGGCAGAGGAGGCAGCCCCCGTGCTCAACTCCGGCGACACCGCCTGGATGTTGACCGCCACAGCCCTGGTGCTGTTCATGACCATCCCTGGTCTGGCCCTGTTCTACGGCGGCATGGTGCGTTCCAAGAACGTGCTGTCGGTGATGATGCAGTGCTTTGCGATCACTGGCCTGATCAGCGTTCTGTGGGTGGTTTACGGCTATAGCCTGGCGTTCGATACCACTGGTATGGAGCAAGGCGTAGTCAACTTCAATTCCTTCGTTGGCGGTCTGTCCAAGGCGTTCCTCGCCGGCGTGACCCCAGCGAGCCTGACCTCTTCGGCGGCGCTGTTCCCTGAAGCGGTATTCATCACCTTCCAGATGACCTTTGCGATCATCACCCCGGCGCTGATCGTCGGTGCCTTTGCCGAGCGCATGAAGTTCTCGGCGATGCTGATCTTCATGGCCATCTGGTTCACCCTGGTCTACGCGCCCATCGCCCATATGGTCTGGAGCGGCAACGGCGGCCTGATGTGGGACTGGGGCGTGCTCGACTTCGCCGGTGGCACCGTGGTGCACATCAACGCCGGTATCGCCGGCCTGGTGGCCTGCCTGGTGCTGGGCAAGCGCAAAGGCTTCCCGACCACGCCGATGGCGCCGCACAACCTCGGTTACACCCTGATGGGCGCGGCCATGTTGTGGATCGGCTGGTTCGGCTTCAACGCAGGCTCCGCCGCTGCGGCCAACGGCACCGCCGGCATGGCCATGCTGGTGACCCAGATCGCCACCGCGGCAGCGGCCCTGGGCTGGATGTTCGCCGAGTGGCTGACCCACGGTAAACCCAGCGCACTGGGCATCGCCTCGGGCGTGGTAGCCGGTCTTGTGGCGATCACCCCGGCTGCCGGCACCGTCGGGCCGATGGGCGCCCTGGTGATCGGCCTGGTGGCGGGCGTGATCTGCTACTTCTGCGCCACCAGCCTCAAGCGCAAGCTCGGCTACGACGACTCGCTGGATGCCTTCGGTGTGCACGGCATCGGCGGGATCGTCGGTGCAATCCTCACCGGCGTGTTCGCAGCCCCGGCACTGGGCGGCTTCGGTACCGTCGAAGACATCGGCGCGCAAGTCTGGATTCAGGCCAAGGGCGTCGGCTTTACCGTGATCTACACCGCGATCGTCACCTACGTGATTCTCAAGGTGCTGGATCTGGTCATGGGCCTGCGGGTCAACGAAGAAGAAGAGTCGGTCGGTCTCGACTTGGCGCAACACAACGAGCGCGGCTACAACCTGTAACGTCCTCGAAAAAATCTTGCCCGGCTTGCCGGGCATTTTTTTGCCCGGATTTTGTCCGTTCGTTCAAGCGCAAACGGTTTCTTGCCGAGCTTTGATGGCTGCATGTGGCGTGGGTAGAAAACTTACAGCGTTCAGTGAAATTTAGGCACTTTGCTTTTTCTCTGAGCACGCTAGAATGCGCGCCGAAGGGTGCTGACGAGCTGTCCGCAAACTTCCATACCCTTTGCTAGGCTTGCCAATAAGCGAGTCGATCACGCCAGGGTATGTCGGCGCATTAACGCCGCCCGCTCTTTATTTGTACAGACCTCGCCCGTGACGTGGGGTTTGCCCGGTTCTCGCCATTCGTTGTGGCGCAACCACGGTCTGCGGCCAGTCCGCGGACATTGAATTTTTTCTGGCAGCTGTCGATTTTCGACGTTGCTGGTCTATAACTAATCTGCTTTTCGCAAGTCATGAGGTAGAACATGAGCGACGACGATCTGGAAAATGACGACCTCGAAGTAGGCGACGAAGACGAAACTGATGACGGTCTTGAAGCGGCAGCCGATGATGCGGCTGACGACAGCGGCGACGACAGCCCGGCTCCCGTAGCCAAAGGCAAGTCGAAGTCGGCGGCAGTCTCGGTAGACGACATGCCGAGCATGGAAGCCAAGCAGAAGGAGCGTGATGCCCTGGCCAAGGCCATGGAAGAGTTTCTCTCCCGCGGTGGCAAGGTGCAGGAAGTGGAGGCCAACGTGGTCGCCGATCCGCCCAAGAAGCCGGACAACAAGTACGGTAGCCGCCCTATCTGAGTGGCCCCGTCAGCAAAAAAGCCCGCCGTCGCTGCGGGCTTTTTTGTGTGTGCTGTAGGAGCGGGCTTGCCCCGCGATGCGATGTGGCTGACAGTCCGCAATCGCGGGTCAAGCCCGCTCCCACAGATTTAGCGCCAGCTGTTGAGCAGTTCAGGCAGCTGCGACAGCCGCTGGATCTCGGCGTCAGGGCGGTTCTCAGCCTCCCAGGTCTTGCCCTGGGGGTTGAACCAGATCGCCCGCAGGCCGGCCCGTTGGGCGCCGGCAATGTCATCACCGGGGTGGTCACCGATATGCACCGCCGCATGCGCTTCGACCTCACCCTGACGCAGGGCTTCGAGGAAGGGCTGCGGATCGGGTTTGCCAACGCCTAAGTCTTCGGCGCACAGCGCAAACTTGAAGTAGTCGGCCAGGCCCAGGCGACGCACATCGGCGTTGCCGTTGGTGACCACGCCCAGCGTGTAGCTGTGGCGCAGGATCTCCAGCACCGGCTGCACTTCGGGGAAGATGTCGATCTGGTGGCGGGCATGCAGGAACACTTCGAAGCCTTCGTTGGCCAGCTCACGGGCCTTGTTTTCGCTGTAGCCGACCTCTTCCAGGGCGCGGAACAGCACGCGCCGGCGCAGGGCGCTGATGCGGTGCTTGAGCCCGGGCTCAGCCTGCACCAGGCGCTCACGGATGGCGTACAGGTGCTCCACGGGTACTGCGCCAAGGTCCGGCGCATTGGCGGCCAGCCAGTCGCGCAGGATGGCCTCGGCGCTGACGATCACCGGCGCGGTGTCCCACAGGGTGTCGTCGAGGTCGAAGGTGATCAGCTTGATGCTCATGAGTCACTGCCCTTACTGCGTTTGGCCCGAGGGTGGGCGCTGTCATAAACGGCGGCCAGGTGCTGGAAGTCCAGGTGAGTGTAGATCTGCGTAGTGGCGATGTCGGCATGGCCGAGCATCTCTTGCACGGCGCGCAGGTCCTGGGACGATTCCAGCAGGTGGCTGGCGAAGGAGTGTCGCAACATGTGCGGGTGCAGGTTCTGGCCCAGCTCGCGGGCGCCAGCGGCCTGTACGCGCAGCTGAATGGCCCGTGGGCCGAGGCGTCGGCCCTGCTGGCTGACGAACACCGCGCCGTCCTGCGGGCCGCTGCCGGCGCGCAGGGGCAGCCATTGCTCCAGCGCCTCGCGGGCCTTGCGGCCGACCGGCAGCACGCGGGTCTTGCTGCCCTTGCCATGCACCTGTACCAGGCCGCCTGGCAGGTCGAGCTGGTCGAGATTGAGGCTGGTCAGCTCGGACAGGCGCAGGCCGGAGGAGTAGAACAGCTCGAGCATGGCCTGGTCGCGGCGGGCGAGAAATTCATCTTCGACCGCGCCTTCCAGCAGTTGCAGGGCACGGTCGGTGTCGAGGGTCTTGGGCAGGCGCCGCTCGCCCTTGGGCGCCGACAGGCCGTTGGCCGGATCGTGGCTGCAATGGCCTTCGCGGTTGAGGTAGCGGTAGAAACCACGCACTGCCGAAAGCAGGCGGGCGAGGCTACGTGAAGACTGGCCCTGGTGATGCTGGCGGGCGATCAGTTGGCGCAGATGCTGGATCTGTAGCGCGTTCCAGCTGTCGATACCGCTCTTGGCGCAGAACGCCAGGACACTCTCCAGGTCGCGTCGGTAGGCCAGCTGGGTGTGTTCGGACACCTGGCGCTCGTTGCGCAAGTGCGCGCAGAAGGCCTCCAGCTGGCGTTCCACTAGCGCACCGGACGCAGGGTCTGGGTATGGCGCGGCACTACTCGGCCGAGCACTTCGGCGATGTAGCTGAGGAACAGGGTGCCGACCGTGCTCTTGTAATGCTGCGGGTCGCGGCTACCAATCGCCAGTACGCCGTGCAGGCCCTGATGATTGAGGGTGGCGACGGCGCTGGAGCCGACTTCCTTGCGCTGCTCTTCGCCGAACAGGAAGTCCAGCTCATGATCGCGCAGGTTGCCGCTGACCGTCTTGCCGGCACACAACAGGCCGCCAATGGCTTGCTGGGCGTCGGCGCTGTTGACCCAGCGACCGACCGGCGCGGCGGTTTCGCCGAACAGGATCAGGCTGACGAAGGGCACCTTGAACTCCTGGCGCAGGCTGTCTTCGACGGCCATGACCACGTTTTCCAGGCTGTCGGCATCGAGCAGGTCGAGGATCAGCCGGCGGGTCTTGTCGAACAGCCGGTCGTTGTCGCGGGCCACGTCCATCAGTTGCGAAAGGCGGTGACGCATCTCGATGTTGCGGTCGCGCAGCAGCTTGAGCTGGCGCTCGACCAGCGACACGCTATCGCCACGCTGATGGGGAATGTGCAGTTCGCTGAGCAGCTCGTCGTGCTCGGCAAAGAACGTCGGGTTGTCGCGCAGGTAGGCAACCACGGCCTCAGCCCCGAGGGTGGGCGTCGAGCCCTCGGCACTAAGGTCGCAGGGCTGTTCGGCGGGAGCCTGGGGCTGATCGGTCATGGCTGGTACTCACTCATAGACGAACCTGTCCTTCAAACACGCGTACGGCGGGGCCGGTCATCAGCACCGGTGTGCCCGGGCCTGCCCATTCGATGGACAGGCGCCCACCCGGCAGGTCGATCAACAGCGGTGAATCCATCCAGCCCTGGCTGATCGCCGCCACGGCAGCGGCGCAGGCGCCGGTTCCGCAAGCCTGGGTTTCGCCAGCGCCACGTTCCCACACCCGCAGTTGGGCGCGGTGGCGGTCGATGACCTGGATGAAGCCGACATTGACCCGCTGCGGGAAGCGCGGGTGATGTTCGATCTGCGGGCCCAGCTCGTGCACCGGGGCGGCGTTGATGTCGTCGACCCGCAGTACCGCATGGGGGTTGCCCATCGATACGGCGAAGAGTTCCACGTTGCGCCCGGCGACCTCGAGCGGGTAGCTCAGGGCCTGGGCCGGCGCCTCGAACGGGATCTCGGCCGGCACCAGCCGCGGCGGGCCCATGTCGACGCTGATCTGCCCGTCGTTGCGCACGTCCAGCTCGATGATGCCGCCCTTGGTTTCGACGCGGATGCGTTTTTTAGCGGTCAGGCGCTTGTCCAGCACGAAGCGTGCAAAGCAGCGCGCACCGTTGCCGCACTGTTCGACCTCGGAGCCGTCGGCGTTGAAGATCCGGTAGCGGAAATCCACTTCCGGATTGCTCGGCGCCTCGACGATCAGCAACTGGTCGAAGCCGATACCGGTGTGGCGGTCGCCCCATTGCTTGGCGTGCTTGGGCAAAATGTGCGCATGCTGGCTGACCAGGTCGAGGACCATGAAGTCGTTGCCCAGCCCATGCATCTTGGTAAAACGCAGCAGCATGGGGTTACTCCGGCAGCAGGCTTTCGCCGGCGAACAACTCGGCCACGGTTTCGCGACGACGCACTTCGAAGGCCTGGTCACCATCGACCAGCACTTCGGCACAACGACCACGGGTGTTGTAGTTCGAGCTCATGACAAAACCATAGGCGCCCGCCGAGTGCACCGCCAGCAAATCGCCTTCGGCCAGGTTCAGTTCGCGCTCTTTGGCGAGGAAGTCGCCGGTTTCGCAGATTGGCCCGACGATGTCGTAGGTACGGCCTTCACCGGCACGTGGCTGCACGGCGGTGACGTTCATCCAGGCCTGGTACAGGGCTGGGCGGATCAGGTCGTTCATCGCCGCATCGATGATGGCGAAATCCTTGTGCTCGGTGTGCTTGAGGTACTCGACCTGGGTCAGCAGCACGCCGGCGTTGGCAACGATGTAGCGGCCCGGCTCGAACACCAGGGCCAGGTCGCGATCACCGACCCGCTCGCGGATGGCCTTGATGTAGTCGCCGGCCAGCGGCGGCTCTTCGTCGCGATAGCGCACGCCGAGGCCGCCACCCAGGTCCAGGTGACGCAGGAGGATGCCGCAGTCGCCGAGGCGGTCGATCAGCGCCAGCAGGCGGTCGAGGGCATCGAGGAAGGGTTCCAGGGTGGTCAGCTGCGAACCGATATGGCAATCGACGCCGACCACTTCCAGGTTCGGCAGCTGCGCGGCGCGGATGTACACCTCTTCGGCATCGGCGATGGCGATACCGAACTTGTTTTCTTTCAGGCCCGTGGAGATGTACGGGTGGGTGCCGGCATCGACGTCCGGGTTGACCCGCAACGAAACCGGCGCGCGTACGCCCATTTCGGCAGCCACGACCTGCAGGCGCTCGAGCTCGTCGGTGGATTCGACGTTGAAGCAGTGCACGCCGACTTCCAGGGCGCGGCGCATGTCTTCACGGGTCTTGCCGACGCCGGAGAACACCACGCGATCGGCCCGCCCGCCAGCGGCCAGGACACGCTCCAGCTCACCGCCGGAAACGATGTCGAAACCTGCGCCCAGGCGGGCCAGCAGGTTCAGTACGCCGAGGTTGGAGTTGGCCTTGACGGCGAAGCACACCAGGTGCGAAACACCCTCCAGGGCATCGGCGTAGCTACGGTACTGGGCCTCGATGTGGGCGCGCGAGTAGACGTAGGTCGGCGTGCCGAAACGTTCGGCGATGGCCGACAGGGCCACGCCTTCCGCGAACAGTTCACCGTCGCGGTAGTTGAAAGCGTCCATGGGTTACCCTTACTGGTGCTTGTGCGATTGCGACTTTTGACCGTCTTTGCTGTCGTCTGGCAGGTACAGCGGGCCCTTCTGGCCGCAGGCGGAGACGAGGCAGGCAACCGCGACGAGCGCCGCGAGGGTGGAGATCAGGCGCTTCATGGCGTAATCCTTTGTAATAAGCAGTATTGCGCCCGAGTATACCGAGCGCCCGGCCCCTTGCCTATGCAGGCAGCCCGCCGTCGGGCGGGGTGGTGGCTGCGCTGCCTGGCACAGGTCGGTATCCTTTGCATTCGGCGCGCCGCGCTCGTATCTTGCCCGGCTTGCGTGTGTGCAGACATTTTTGAGGTTCTTGCAATGAGTTTGACCGAAGCGCGTTTTCACGACCTGGTCGACGCGACCCAACAGGCGCTGGAAGACCTGTTCGACGAGACGGACCTGGATCTGGACATGGAGAACTCGGCAGGGGTCCTGACCATCAAGTTCGACAACGGCAGCCAACTGATCTTCAGTCGCCAGGAGCCGCTGCGCCAGCTGTGGCTGGCCGACAGGTCCGGTGGCTTCCACTTCGACTATGACGAGCAGAGCGGCAAGTGGACCTGCGAAAAGACCGAAGAGCTGCTCGGTGAAATGCTCGAGCGCATCGTCTGGGAGCGGGTCGGTGAAAAGCTCGACTTCGACGAAATCTGATGAGCAGTGCAGCCAAGCCGGCCAAGCCGCTCTACAGCAATGTCAGCCCGGCAGTGCCGTCGCCGTGCATCAGCACCTGCCGGCTGGATGAGCACAAGGTCTGCATCGGTTGCTTTCGCCATGTCGAGGACATTCGCCAGTGGCGTGCGGCCGACGATGAGCAGCGCCGGCAGATCTGCCGTGAGGCGCTGGCGCGTCGCCAGCTGGCCGGGTCGGCATAGACCCTGCGGGTATTGTGTATTTACTTGGCTGTGGTAGTGTCGAACCTGTTTCGGCTGTGCCGAATTCCTGCAAACCCCGCCCTTGGGCGGGGTTTTGCTTTATATCGCCCAGAAAAAGGAGTCTGACCGGATCATGAGCACCAAGCCTTCCATTATCGTCACCCGATTGGACGTACAGCGTCTCGAGCGTCTTATCGACAGCCTCGATGAGAAGATGCAGGATTCGCCGGGTGTGCTCGCCTTGCAGGACGAGCTGGACCGCGCCGATCAGGTCGGTCACGAGGAAGTTCCGGCCGGTGTCGTGACCATGAACTCCCGGGTTCATTGCCGCGAAGAAGCCAGCGGCAAGGACTACCACCTGACTTTGGTCTATCCGAAAGACGCCAATGCCGACGAAGGCAAGATCTCCATCCTCGCACCGATCGGCAGTGCACTGCTGGGCCTGTCGGTGGGCGAGAAGATCGACTGGCCGGCGCCGGGTGGCAAGACCCTCAAGCTCGAGCTGCTGGCAGTCGAGTACCAGCCAGAAGCGGCGGGCGACTTCGACCTCTGAGCCTCAAGCCTGCGTCAGGGCCTCGTTGAGCGCCCGCTCCAGTTCACCCTTGTAGCGCAGGTAGAGGATGCTTGAGCCCAGGCCGTCGGCCAGCAGGCCCGACAGGTCCAGGTCGGTGATATAGCAGCGGTAGCGCTCGGCCTCACGGCGCTGCTCGATGATCTCGCGGGCGACCACCGCGTACAGTTGGTCGCCATGCTCGAGCTGGGAAAACTCCCGCTGATTGCAGTACAGCGTCACTTGTACGTCGTCGCTGGCGCCTGCTTGCAAAATCGCCTGCACTTCGTAGTACGGTCGGTCGATGGCCTTGACCTCGACCTGGCGCGCTTCCACCTGGCGGACCTTGCCAGGGCCTGACGGCAACAATTGGTAATAAAGAATATCCAGTGAGCCTTGGGCCTGCAGGCTGTCCAGGGGCAGCCGTGCTTCGCGACGAAACACGATCGATTGCAAAAAGCGCTGCAGGGGCAGCAACAGGCTGTTTTCATCGTGGAACGGCAGGCGTTGCTGCCACAGGGCATTGTGCTCATCGAGCACGTAGACATCGGCGAAGGCCTCTTGCACCCGATAGAACAGCTGGATGCATTGCGGTTGGCCCAAGGGTAGTACCTGCGCCAGGTCCAGCTCCTGCAGGGCGTTGGCGTCCAGGTGCAGGGGGCTGTAATCGCTGCGTTCTTCGCCGAGGTAGCGCAGTACTGCGTCCTGATCGTCGAGGGTCACCAGGTTCACGGCGCCAGGGTGCAGCTCCAGCACATGGGTGTGCTGCTCAACCTGCAACAGGTAGCGGTGGTTGAGGTTCTGCGCCAGCAGCCCCTGAGTGGTGGCGAATACGTCTTCGACCCGCAGGGCAATGGCCTGGGCACGGTTGTGGCAGAAGCAGCGCACCCGCAGCCGAGGGATGTGCTCGCTGCCCAGACCATTGAGGTAATCACGCAGGCAGCGCAACAGCGCATGTTCGCCGTCGTAGCGGTGCACCTGCACTTCGTTCCAGCTGTTGAGCGTGACCTGGTCGAGGGTCAGCACCAGGTTTTCGCGCACCCCGGCATAGCTCAGCGAGTCGGTGCGTTCGGTGGTCATCAGGATGTTCAGGTCGCGGTGGTGTTGCAGCGGGTCGACGCCGACGTTGACCAACAGCAGAATCTCGTCGGCCACACTGGGCTGCAGCAGGCGCTGTTCGCTGACCAGCGACAACGGCAGGGCGACGCTCTGTTGCAGGCTGCCGAGCAGGTTGAACAGCTCGTACTCGCTCAGGTCGCTGCTGCCCGGGTGCAGGGCCAGGCGCGTGCTGCTGTCGATCACGCCGTTGCGGTGGGCCCAGGTCAGGAGCTCAAGCAGCTCGCGGCAACGCTTGATCGGAGCAAAATGCTCCCACTCGTGTACGCCCAGGTTGCCGTTGTACAGGCCCCAGTGGTGTTGCCCGGGCTCCTTGCGGTTGGGTGACTGGACCAGGGTCAGGGTATCTTCGGCCAAGTCCGGGGCGATCCCCGGGTTGATGAACTCGACCTTGCCGGCGCGCCGTTCGAAAGCGGCATACAGGCGCCGGCCGAGCACGCTGAGGTCGCGCTGGTCGATGCGGCTGATGGCGTTCTGGCTGCGGGCGAACTGGCAGAGGAAGCGGTAGCTGTAGTTCAGCTCGGCCACCAGCTCGCGACGCTCAAGCGCCACCTGGCGGACTTTCCACTGGCTGCGGCTGTCGAGCAGCGTCAGTTGACGCTCGTCCCAGCCCCATTCCCGGCTCAGCCGTTGCAGCAGTTCGCGCTGCCAACTGGTGCTGCGCGAGCGGGCCAGGCCGCTGAGCTTCTTGTTGACCTTCAGGTACAGGCTGCGCCGCACCAGTTCCAGCCGCTCACGTTCGCCCCGGCCTTGCAGGTACTGCTCGATGCGCCGGTAGACCATCATGTAGGGGTCGAGCTCGTCGAGGTCGAGGTGATTGCTGAACACCGCCTGCTTGAACTGCAGGCTCAGGCACTGCACCTGTGGGTGTTCACTGGCATAGACCTCGGTCAGCAGCAGCTTGAGCACCGACTTGTAGGGCGATTCGATGCCCTTGAACAGCTGCCAGAGCCCGGCGCCGACGAACTCGCCTGGCGGGATGTGCGCCAGGTGGCCGAGGTCGAGGTTGTCTTCGGCACGCACGAAGCGTTTGCACAGCAGGGTCTCGATGTATTGCCGGTAGCGTGTTTCTTCGTAGACCGGTACCAGCCACCACAAGGGCGTGCGCCCGGCGAGCCAGATGGCGGTGCGGTAGAACTCGTCGAGCAGCAGGTAATGCTGGGTGGTGCCGCAGTCGTCGGAGCTGAGCTGGCCGTCGCGTTCGCCCTGGACGAAGCTTTGCGGCTCGATCAAGAACAGGTGGGCCTCGGCGCCCTGGCTGGCCGCCCAGATTTCCAGCAACAGGCACTTCTTGCGCAGCTCCGCCAGCTCGCTTTCGCTGAGGTCGGCGGCGTGGCAGACCCAGACGTCCATGTCGCTTTGCTCGGCCTGGGCCAGGGTGCCCAGGCTGCCCATCAGGTACAACCCGTGAATCGGCTGGGGCGGGTTGCCGCGCCGGGCCTTGTACGAGAACGAGCGGGTCAGGCGCTGGGCTTCGGCCAGCAGTGGGGCATCAGGCTCGAAATTGGCCACGCCCGCCGGTGTGTTGCCGGATACATAACCGGGCAGCAGCGGGTGATTGACGTGCAAGAACAGCGGCAGCAGGATCAGCACCTGCTGTTGCCGGCTCGACAGCCCGTCCATGGCCCGCCCCAGGCGCCCCTGGTTGAGCGTCAGGAAACGTTGGCGCAGCTGGCTGAGCACCTTGCGGTCAATGCCCTGATCGAGGTCGGGGCGAATTTCGTGGGGGTGGTTCATGGCGAGCTAAAACCGGCCGTCTGGGGAGCAATGGCGAGTTTAAGCTATTTTAATTTTGACGCCATTTTATTAGCGTTGGTGTGGATACGACCGCTAGCAAGGCCAGCCCCCACTGTGGGAGCCGGCGTTGCCGGCGATGGACTGCAAGGCAGTCCCGATCAGGCAGGTTCGACGACATTCAGAATGTTCAGCAACACCTGCACGTTCTCGGCAGCATCGTGACCAAGGCTGGTCAGATAACCGCCATCGGGCTGGTCGGTGAGCTTTTTCTCGTACAGGCGACGCGCAGCGGCGATCACCTCCTTGGAGGCAGTGTTATGGACCTTGATGCCTTCCTGGCTGCTATCCAGGTTGAACAAGGCAAGGACTTCCAGCTCGGCAATCAGTTCGGGGGTAAACGACATAGAGACTCCGACTTCCAGACAAGGAGGGCAGCACCGTCGCCGGTGCCTGGTTTTGCAGTGTAGTCAGGGAAATCCTGCTTTGCTTCAGACCTTTTCCGGCGGCAGCTCGGGCAGAGCGCGCAAGGCGGTTTCGTACCATTCGGTGTTGAACGCGCGGTCGTCTTCGAGCATCGCGTCAATCTCGTAGGCCAGCACATGGGCCATGAGGTTGAGGATGTCGTCACGCTCGTAACCCACCAGGGTCAACTTGTTGAACGTGGCTTTGGCCGCTGGCGGGTTGTCGCTTTCGATCTGGTTCTCGATCGCTTCGATCAGGGTCGACTCGGCGAACTCTTCTTCGTCGTTGTCGATATCGGTTGGTTCGCTCATGGGCGCTTTCCTCTTTTGGGGTGCCCAGTTTGCCATGAGCCGGGCACCGATGCCTTGCTATCGACAAACTCCATGATGCTGGTCAGTACCCGGCACTTGGGTCTATAACAACCCGGCCAACCCCTTTACGGCCTGGAGGCTGTTTCATGCTCAAGCTTCATGGATTTTCGGTCAGCAACTACTACAACATGGCCAAACTGGCGCTGCTGGAAAAGGGCGTGCCGTTTGAAGAAGTGCTGTTTTTCGGCGGCCAGAGCCCCGAAGCGCTGAAGCTCAGCCCGCGCGGCAAGGTGCCGGTGCTGGAGACCGAAGAGGGCTTTATCAGCGAAACCAACCTGATCCTCGACTACATCGAGCGGACCCAGCCGGGCAAGGCGCTATTGCCTGAAGGGGTTTTTGCCCAGGCCAAGGTGCACGAGCTGGCCAAGGAGATCGAGCTGTACATCGAACTGCCTGCCCGCGCCTGCTACCCCGAAGCATTTTTCGGCGCACGGGTCGATGACGCCATCAAGGCCAAGGCCAAGGCCGAATTGCTGGCCGGTATCGCCACCCTCAAGCGCAATGGCAAGTTCAGCCCATTTGTGGCCGGCGACAGCCTGACCCTCGCCGACATGCTGTTCTGCTTTAGCGTCGACCTGGCCTATGCCGTGGGCAAGAAGGTCTTCGCCATCGACGTGCTGGAAGACTTCCCGCAAGCGCGTGAGCTGTTGGAGCGCTTCAAGCACAACCCGAACGTGCAGAAAATTGCCGCCGACAAGGAAGCGCAGATGCCTGCTTTCCTGGAGATGGTGCGCTCAAGCAAGCCTTGAAGGCCAAGTGCTGCCACCCAGTCAGAACTGGCCGGGTAGCAGCACGCGACAGGGCTTAGCGCGCGGCAAGCAGCGCCTTGCCGCGGGCTACGGCAGCGCGTACTTGCGCAGGCGCAGTACCGCCGATGTGGTCACGGGCGTTGACTGACCCTTCGAGGGTCAGGACGGCGAACACGTCCTGTTCGATCTGGTCGCTGAACTGGCGCAGCTCGTCCAGGCTCATTTCCGCCAGGTCCTTGCCGGTATCGACGCCGTACTTCACCGCATGGCCGACGATTTCATGGCAATCACGGAACGGCAGGCCACGGCGTACCAGGTAGTCGGCCAGGTCGGTGGCGGTGCTGAAGCCGCGCAGGGCTGCTTCACGCATGATGGCGTGACGCGGCTTGATCGCCGGGATCATGTCGGCAAAGGCGCGCAGCGAGTCGCGCAGGGTGTCGGCGGCGTCGAACAGCGGCTCCTTGTCTTCCTGGTTGTCCTTGTTGTAGGCCAGTGGCTGGCCTTTCATCAGGGTCAGCAGGCCGGTGAGGGCGCCGAACACGCGGCCGGTCTTGCCGCGCACCAGCTCGGGCACGTCCGGGTTCTTTTTCTGCGGCATGATCGAACTGCCGGTGCAGAAGCGATCAGGCAGGTCGATGAACTGGAACTGGGCGCTGGTCCACAGCACCAACTCTTCGGAGAAGCGCGACAGGTGCATCATCGCCACGCTGGCGGCCGCGCAGAATTCAATGGCGAAGTCACGATCAGAGACACCGTCGAGCGAGTTGCCGGCTACCGCTTCGAAGCCCAGCAGCTGGCAGGTCAGTTCGCGGTCGATCGGGTAGGTGGTGCCGGCCAGCGCGGCGCTGCCCAGGGGCATGCGGTTGGTGCGCTTGCGGCAGTCGACCAGGCGCTCGTAGTCGCGGCTGAGCATTTCGAACCAGGCCAGCAGGTGGTGACCGAAGGTCACCGGCTGGGCGGTCTGCAGGTGGGTGAAGCCGGGCATGACGGTTTCGGCTTCGCGCTCGGCCTGCTCCAGCAGGCCCTGCTGCAGGCGGGTGATCTCGGCCAGGATCAGGTCGATTTCGTCACGCAGCCACAGGCGGATATCGGTTGCGACCTGATCGTTGCGGCTGCGGCCGGTGTGCAGCTTTTTACCGGTGATGCCGATGCGGTCGGTCAGGCGTGCCTCGATGTTCATGTGCACGTCTTCAAGGTCGACGCGCCAGTCGAAGTTGCCGGCCTCGATTTCGCCCTGGATGGTCTTCAGGCCGTCGATGATGGTGTCGCGCTCGGCGTCGGTGAGGACGCCGACCTTCGCCAGCATGGTGGCGTGGGCGATCGAACCCATGATGTCGTGGCGGTACAGGCGCTGGTCGAAATTGACGGAGGCGGTGAAGCGGGCGACGAAGGCGTCGACGGGCTCACTGAAGCGGCCGCCCCAGGACTGATTGGTCTTGTCGGTGCTCATGGATTCACTCGTTGAAGGCGTGAACGGAAAAAGTGCTGCCGATCATAGCAGGATTGGTGGCCCTGCCGGAGTGCGGCGGTCGGCGTAAATGCGGGTTTATGTCGCAGCACAGGCCCGCGACAGCGCGCTTGCAACAGGATATTTATCGATTGAACGGCAGTGTTGCGGCAACCGTCTACAGTTGGACAGAGGCTCGGCATGTTTCCTGCCGAGCCAGTGAATCTTTAGCCATCGTGCGAGTCTGAGCGTGGATCGCCGTGACGGTCGTCACCTCACCTGTCTACGCTATCCTTGTGCGAGACTCACGCAGGAATCCAGCGCAATATGAATGTCCTGATCGTTGATGACGAACCCCAAGCCCGGGAACGCCTGAGCCGACTGCTCGGCGAACTGGAGGGCTATACCGTGCTGGAGCCCAGCGCCACCAATGGCGAAGAGGCTCTGGCCCTGATTGACAGCCTCAAGCCCGAGGTCGTCTTGCTCGACATCCGCATGCCGGGGCTCGATGGCCTGCAGGTCGCTGCGCGGCTGTGCGAGCGCGAAGCACCGCCTGCAGTGGTGTTTTGTACCGGTGACCATGAGTTCACCGTCGAATCGTTCAAGGACAGCACCTTGGGCTATGTGCTCAAGCCGGTGCAGCCCGATAGCCTGCGTGACGCCTTGAAAAGGGCCGAACGCCCCAACCGCGTGCAGTTGGCGGCGCTGACCCGGCCGGCGGCCGAGAGTGGCAGCGGGCCGCGCAGCCATATCAGCGCCCGCACGCGCAAAGGCATTGAACTGATCCCCCTCGACCAGGTGATCTATTTCATCGCCGATCATAAATACGTGACCCTGCGGCACGAATCCGGCGAAGTGCTGCTCGACGAGCCACTCAAGGCCCTGGAAGACGAGTTCGGCGAACGTTTTGTCCGTATTCACCGTAACGCGCTGGTCGCCCGTAACCGCATCGAGCGCTTGCAACGCACGCCGCTTGGGCATTTTCAACTGTTTCTCAAGGGCCTCAATGGCGATGCCCTGATCGTCAGCCGCCGGCATGTGGCCGGTGTCCGCAAAATGATGCAGCAACTGTAAGGACGAAGACTATCGAGCAGTCGAGGGCCAGGGATGGTCGGCACCTAGCATGATTTAGATCTGCTAGCGGTCTGGACTGAGCTGTTATCATCGAGCGAATCTATCTCGTACGGATCGTTCCATGTCCACTCGCGAAATCCGCATTGCCACCCGCAAAAGTGCCCTGGCCCTGTGGCAGGCCGAATATGTCAAAGCCCGTCTGGAACAGGCCCATCCTGGCCTGGTCGTGACCCTGGTGCCGATGGTCAGCCGTGGCGACAAGTTGCTCGACTCGCCGCTGTCGAAAATCGGCGGCAAGGGCCTGTTCGTCAAGGAACTGGAAACCGCGCTGCTGGAGAACCAGGCCGACATCGCCGTGCATTCGATGAAAGACGTGCCGATGGACTTCCCGGCAGGCCTGGGCCTGTTCTGCATCTGTGAACGCGAAGATCCGCGCGATGCCTTTGTTTCCAACACCTTTGACAGCCTCGAGGCGCTGCCGGCCGGCAGTATCGTCGGTACCTCCAGCCTGCGCCGCCAGGCCCAGTTGCTGAGCCGTCGCCCCGACCTCGAAATCCGCTTCTTGCGTGGCAACGTCAACACCCGCCTGGCCAAGCTCGATGCCGGCGAGTACGACGCCATCATCCTCGCCGCCGCCGGCCTGATCCGTCTGGGGTTCGAAGATCGCATCACCTCCAGTATCAGTGTTGACGACAGCCTGCCCGCAGGCGGCCAGGGCGCAGTGGGTATCGAGTGCCGCAGTGCCGACAGCGAAATCCATGCGCTGCTGGCTCCGTTGCATCACGTCGACACCGCTGACCGGGTTACTGCAGAGCGCGCCCTGAACAAGCACCTCAACGGTGGCTGCCAAGTACCGATTGCCTGTTATGCGGTGCTAGAAGGCGATCAGCTCTGGTTGCGCGGGCTGGTGGGCGAGCCCGCCGGTGGCAAGTTGCTCACCGCCCAGGCCCGCGCACCGCGCAAGGATGCCGAAGCGCTTGGCATCAAGGTCGCCGAAGACCTGCTCGGGCAAGGTGCCGAGGATATTCTCAAGGCGGTCTACGGCGAGGCCGGGCATCCGTGAGCCGCTGGCGCCTGCTGCTGACCCGGCCGGCAGAAGAATGCACGGCGCTGGCCCAGACGCTTGCCGAACAGGGGGTGTTCAGCAGCAGCCTGCCGTTGCTGGAAATCGAACCGCTGGCGCTGACGCCAGCGCAGCTTGGCCAGGTGCAAACGCTCGATCAGTACTGCGCGGTGATTGTCGTCAGCAAGCCAGCTGCGCGCTTGGCTATAGAACAGCTGAATGTGCACTGGCCGCAGCCCCCCGCGCAGGCCTGGTTTACCGTCGGCGCAGCCACTGCGCAGATTCTTGACGACCACGGCCTCAACGTCAGTTATCCAGCCCAAGGCGACGACAGCGAAGCATTGCTGCAGCTGCCGGCGTTGAGCGAAGCGATCAGGCGCTCACAGCCACGGGTGTTGATCATCCGCGGCGAGGGGGGGCGTGAATTGCTCGCTGAGCGCTTGGCCGCATTGGGTGCCCGTGTCGATTACCTTGAGTTGTATCGCCGCTACCTGCCGCATTACCCTGAGGCCACCCTGGCCCGGCGTATTGCCGGGGAACGCCTGAATGGCCTGGTGGTCAGCAGTGGGCAGGGTTTTGAACACTTGCGCGAGCTGGCAGGTGCAGACTGGCCGCAGTTGGTGCAACTACCGTTGTTCGTGCCCAGCCCGCGGGTAGCGGAACTCGCCCGCGCCAGTGGCGCACAGAATGTAGTGGATTGCCGTGGTGCAAGCGCCGCGGCTTTGCTGGCAACATTGCAGGAAACTCCTGCACCAGCCCCCTAAGGCGCTAAGCTGATTGGCGACGTGCCGTAAAGCAAAGGATGGATACGTGAGCGAAACTGTCTTGCCCAACGATGAACTGAAGGTCCCAGAGGCTCCTGCACAAACCCCCGTCGAACCTGCCAAGCGGTCCGGCAATGGTCTGGCAATCCTGGCCTTGCTGCTGGGCGCGGCAGGTGTCGCAGTTGGCGGATGGGGCGTATGGCAGGTTCGCCAGCTCCAGAGCGCCGAGCAGGGCCAGGCACAGAACCTGCAGTCCCTGAGCGAGCAAACCCAGGCCCTGCAGCAGCGTGAACAGCAACTTTCTGCGCAGTTGGCCGTTCTGCCGCCCGCTTCCGAACTGGAAGACCGTCGGCGTCTGGTCGCTCAATTGCAGGGTGACCAGCAACGCTTGAGCCAGCGCCTGGAGACTATCCTTGGCGCCAGCCGCAAGGACTGGCGCCTGGCCGAAGCCGAGCATCTGCTGCGCCTGGCCAGCCTGCGGTTGTCCGCCTTGCAGGACATCGTCAGCGCGCGTGAACTGGTCAAGGGCGCTGATGACATCCTCCGTGAACAGAGTGACCCGGGCTCCTTTGCCGCCCGTGAGCAACTGGCCAAGAGCCTGGCTACGCTCAACAGCGTCCAGCAGCCCGACCGCACCGGCTTGTTCCTGAAGCTCGCGGCCCAGCGTGAGCAAGTGCTGCAGCTCAGTGCCCAGACACCGGAATTCAACAGCGATGCCAATGCGCTGGGTGCCCTGACCGCCGATGGCGATGGCGCCAGTCGCTGGTCACAATGGTGGGCGGAGCTGTCCAAGTACTTCCAGATCGAATTTGACGCCGACGAAAACATCCGGCCATTGCTGGCGGGGCAGTCGCTCAACCAGTTGCGCCTGGCCCTGAGCCTGACCATCGAGCAAGCCCAGTGGGCCGCACTCAATGGCGAAGCCAAGGTGTACACCCAGGCCCTGGATGACGCCCGCAGTGTGCTGCTGGCCAACTTCAACGCCGACAACCCACAGAGCAAGGCCATGCTCGATAGCCTCAACGCGCTGGCTGAACAGCCGGTCGCGGTGGTGGTGCCGGACCTGGCGGACAGTATCAGTGCCGTTCAGGCCTACCTGGAGCGCCGGCACTTGCCGGTCGAGGAGGCCAAGCCATGAGGCGCGTTTACCTGCTGGCGGTGGTGGCGATTATCGTTGCCGCCGGGCTCGGGATCGCGATTGCCAAGCACAGCGGCTATGTGCAGATCGCCTACGGCACCTTTCGCTATCAATCGGGCCTGTGGGCAGCGCTGGCGGCCCTGACCGCGATCATCCTGGCCGTGCTGCTGGTGCGCTACCTGGTCGGCCTGGTGCTGACATCCGGCGGGGTGGTAAACCCTTGGTCGCGGCGTAATCGCAGCCGTCGCACCCAACTGGCCATCGAGCAGGGCCAACTGGACCTCGCCGAGGGCCGTTGGGCCAGTGCCCAGCGTCACCTGCACCGGGCTGCCGAAGCCGAGCGTCAACCCTTGCTGTATTACCTCGGTGCCGCGCGTGCAGCCAACGAACTGGGCCGAACCGAAGACAGCGACAACTTGCTCGAGCGCGCCCTGGAGCGTCAGCCCGAGGCGGAGCTGGCCATCGCCCTGAGTCACGCCCAGTTGCAGATGGACCGTGGCGACAGCGATGCGGCCCTGATTACCCTGCAGGCCATGCAAGAGCGCCATCCGCATAACGTTCAGGTACTGCGCCTGTTGCAGCGCCTGTATCGCGAGCGTGGCGACTGGTCGGCGCTGATTCGCCTGCTGCCGGAGCTACGCAAGGACAAGGTGCTGCCGGTGAGTGAACTGGCCGAGTTGGAGCGCCGAGCCTGGGGTGAGAACCTGAGCCTGGCCGCCAGCCGTGAAGGCGATGAACAGACCGCTCGTCAATCCCTCGAGCGCGCCTGGCAGCAGCTTACCGCTGCGCAGCGCCAGGAGCCGCAGTTGGTGCTGGCCTATGCCGAGCAACTGCGCCAGCTGGGTGCAGAGAGCGAAGCCGAGCAGGCCCTGCGCACGGCGCTCAAGCGCCAGTACGAAAGCCATCTGGCTCGGCTTTATGGGCTGGTGCGCGGTGGCGACCTGGCACGGCAGCTGCAAACCGCCGAAGGCTGGCTCAAGGAACATCCCGACGATCCCAGTCTGCTCCTGACCCTGGGCCGGCTAAGCCTGCAGAATCGCCTTTGGGGTAAAGCGCGGGATTATCTGGAAAGCAGCCTGCGGGTGCAGCGCAATCCCGAAGCCTGTGCCGAGCTTGCCCGGTTGTTGGCCAGCTTGGGTGATGCCGAGCGCAGCAATCAGCTATTCCAGGAAGGCCTGGGTATGCTTGATCAGCGGTTGCTGGCGTTGCCACTGCCTGAGGCTATTCGAGCTTGATATACCCATGGGCGCACCGCAAATCGCGCGCTCATGGGCTTGAGTCATCTTTCTGCGCCTTGCTGGTAAGTTTTCCTGCAAATTGCTAAGCATTTTTCTTGTGGCACTCGGGATGCTTCCCTTGTCGATCAGCGACTTGTCCCGACTGTCTTGCCTTGATACAAGCCGCGCCTTTCCTCTACCGTTATCGCCTGTCTATCCCGCTTCTGGACTTGCCATGCTGTTGGCCCGCTTGCGTACATTGTTCTTTCCGGCGTTGCTGGCATCGGTGCTGGTCCAGGCGGCCGCTGTCTATCTGGAATTCGGCTTGGGCCTGGTGCCATGCCCGTTGTGCTACAGCCAGCGCTTGTTTTTGGGGGCCTTTGCCTTGGTCTGCCTGTGTGCGTTGGTGCATTCGCCGGGGCGTCTCGGCACCCGCGTCTATGCCGCCCTGGCGCTGTTCTGTGCAACAGGCGGGGCATTGCTGGCGGCCCGGCATGTCTGGCTGCAGGGCAATCCGGCGTTGTCGAGCATCGAGTGCCAGCCGGCTTTCGATTACGTGATCGAGAGCATGCCCATGGTCCAGGTGATCAAGGTGATGGTGATCGGCAGTGCTGACTGCGTGCCAATCAACTGGAGCTTCCTGGACCTTACCCTGCCCGAGTGGAGCCTGTTGTCCTTCGTGTTGCTGGCGACTTTGCCGATCGTTCGCCTGCTCGGTCGCGGCTGCCCGCTGTTCAGTCGGGCAGGTAAAAGCTGAGGCGGTTTTTTAACGGTGCAAGCGACCGACGGCAAAGAATGGTCGGATTAAACGCTTGTATGAACATTGTCGTCTGCGTACCTTGAAGGCAAGGGCGCACGGGAATAATCTCCCTGCACGCATACCGAAAACACAGCTGCTCGATGCCGCTCTGCTGACTTCACCTTTGCTCTGCACATTTGCGGCGCGGGGGCAGGGGCATTACCCAGAAGGGAAGAGATCGCCATGCTAGATAGTTGTCAGAATGCTCAGGAACGCTGGGGTGGGGTTCATAAGCTCATTGACCGCTGGTTGGACGAGCGTGCAGAGCTGGTGAAGGCTTTCCGCGAGCTGCGTGATGCCAAGCCGGCCTTTGCCGACAAGGACAAGAGCCGGGACTTCTGTGCGGTGCTGATCGACTACGTGTCAGCCTGGCATTTTGAAGTGAGCGAGCAACTGGTCAGCGAAGCCAAGGCGTTTGGCGACACTCGCGGGCTGGAGCTGGCCAAGCAGATCAGCCCTCGCATCGACGCCATCACCGAAATCGCTTCGGCGTTCAACGATCATTGCGACAAGGGCAACTGTAACGACCCTGAACGTTTCGCGGAAAAGCTGGGCAAGCTCGGCAGCTTGTTACATGAGCGTTTCGAACTCGAAGACTGCCTGATCGAAGTGCTGCACACCGCGCACAGCGAAGAAGGCGCGGTCCAGGCCTGATGGTGCTGCCGACCCTCAGTCGGCAACCCCGAGCAACTCGATTTCGAACACCAGTGGCGTATAGGGCGCAATCAGGTCGCCCGCGCCTTCGGCGCCGTAAGCCTGCGCCGAAGGGATCACCAGTCGCCACTTAGATCCTGTCGCCATCTGCGGCAATGCGACTTGCCATCCCTCGATCACACTGTCCAGATTGAACCATTGCGCTTGCTGGTTTTGATCGAACACTGTGCCATCCGGCAACTTGCCAACATAGCGAACCTGGACTTTGCCACCCGCTTTTGGCTTGCTTCCAGTCCCGGCCTGCAACTCGCTGACGAGTATGCCTTCGGCCAGTTCGCGAACTCCGGCTTTAGCCCGTTCAGTGGCCAAGAAACGTTTTTCCGCTGTCAGCAATTGCTCGGTCTGTGCTTGAACCGCAGCGTCGTTGGCCTGGGCATCATGTTCGCCGAGTATTGCCGTCATGCGCTCTTTGCTCAGTGCCAATGGCTTGTTCTGATAAGCCTGGCGCAATCCTTCAATCAAGGCATCGAGTTGCAGTCCGGGCACTTCCGTACGCAGACGCTCACCCAAGCTGGCGCCCAGGCTGTACGCCAGGTCATGGTCGCTGGCAGGTTTGGTTTCAGGCGCTGCAATTAACGATGTCGGCAATAGCAACAGGGTAAGGATTAGATAGCGCGGCACAGGCTCGCTCCTGCTTCAGAGGAAATAAAGTATGCCAGCCTTCGCTCGTCACTTCGTGTAAATATCAGCAACACTTTGTGCAGCATCTACACTTGTTTCCAGCTGCAGCGATAACAACTTTGCCCAGGCATGCAACGCGGCGCATTTAATACTGTCAACATGCCCTAGCGGCGGTAGCAGCAGAAGCATAGTATGAGCCGCAATCTCGTCAGCCAGGAGGTAAACCATGTCGGCCAATAAGAAGCCAGTAAGTACGCCGTTGCACCTGCTCCAGCAACTCTCGGGCAGCCTGCTCGATCATTTGGAAAATGCCTGCTCGCAAGCGCTGGCTGATGCTGAAAAACTGCTCGCCAAGTTGGAAAAACAACGGGGCAAGGCGCAGGAAAAACTGCACAAGTCCCGGCTGAAACTGCAGGATGCGGCCAAGGCTGGCAAAGCCAAGGCACAGGGCAAGGCCAAGGACGCTGTGGCCGAACTGGAAAAGTTGCTCGACAATTTGAAGGACCGTCAATCGCAAACGCGCACCTACATCCTGCAACTCAAGCGTGATGCCCAGGAAAGCCTGAAGCTGGCCCAGGGCGTTGGCAAGGTCAAGGAAGCTGCCGCCAAGGCGCTGACCCTGCGTTCGGCCAAACCTGCCGCCGCCGCTGCGGCCAAGCCCGCCGCCAAACCAGCGGCCAAGGCGCCGGCCAAAGCAGCGAGCAAACCTGCTGCCAAGCCAGCGGCCAAGCCCGCTGCTAAAGCTGCCGCTAAACCTGTGGCCAAGCCTGCGGTTAAAGCTGCCGCCAAACCAGCTGCCAAAGCACCCGCCCGTACCGCTGCCGCCAAACCTGCTGCCAAGCCTGCTGCTGCCAAAGCACCTGCCAAGCCTGCTGCCAAAGCGCCTGCCAAACCAGCCGCTAAAACTGCAGCGGCAAAACCTGCAGCCAAGCCTGCGGCCAAACCGGCAGCAGCGAAAGCGCCAGCCAAACCAGCGGCCAAACCTGCGGCGGCAAAACCCGCTGCCAAGCCAGCGGCCAAGCCTGCTGCTGCGAAAGCACCGGCCAAGCCTGCTGCAAAACCTGCAGCCAAGCCAGCCGCTGCCAAACCAGCGCAGCCTGCGGCCGCCAAGCCTGCGACTCCAGCAGCACCGGCAGCACCAGCCGCCGCCCCGTCGCCTGCACCAGCAGCTTCGGTAGCACCGGCTACTCAGACCCCGTCTTCGGCGTCCTGAGTCGTCAGCATCACGACGCGCAGCGTGTGCAGCGCGTCGTGATGCGCACCGGCGCCTTTGGGTGCCAGCCAGCTTATCCAGTCCAATCCCGTTTCGGGCGTCGCTGCCCAGTCCTTGCAAATACCCTCGAGACGCTCCAGCAGGACGCGTTCAGCCGCTAACTCCAAACCTTTGACCTGCTCTCGCAGACCCGCCAATTGCGAGTCTTGGGATGCCTTGTCGCGCCAGGCCTGGCGCAGCGTGCGTAACGGTTTCACCACATCGGTTTGCCAGGTATCGGCCAATTCAGCGAGCTGTCGTGCCCGCTGTTCGTTCGGGGCTATGCCGCGGGCACTGAGCCACATGCCGCACAGCAGCAGGCAGACGTCGCCACCCAGGTCCTGCCATTGCAGGCAGGCAGCCTCCACGCCTGGTCGGGCGTAAAGCTTCAGGGCAAAATTCCACAGGTCGGTGTGCATGGTCCCACTCGCGCCAGTTGCCGACGAAGCTGGTAGACTCCGCGGCCATTATGATCAGACTATCGAACCTCACTTTACAGCGTGGTCCACAGCGCCTGCTAGAAGGCGCCGAGATGACCCTGCACGCCGGTCATAAAGCCGGCCTGATCGGTGCCAACGGCGCCGGTAAATCCAGCCTGTTTGCCTTGCTGCGTGGCGAGTTGACGCCCGACTCCGGTGACTGTCAGCTGCCGGCGGACTGGCGCATCGCGCACATGCGCCAGGAGGTCGACACCCTCGAGCGCCTGGCGGTTGATTATGTGCTCGACGGTGATGCCCGCTTGCGCAAGGTCCAGGCCGATCTGGCCGCTGCCGAAACCGCCCACGACGGCACCGCACTGGCACGCCTGCACATCGAACTCGACAGCGCCGACGGTTATACCGCCGACGCCCGGGCGCGCAAGTTGCTGGCGGGTCTTGGCTTTACCAACGAGCAGATGGACCGCCGGGTAGGCGACTTCTCCGGTGGCTGGCGGATGCGCCTGAACCTGGCCCAGGCACTGATGTGCCCGTCCGACCTGCTGTTGCTCGATGAACCGACCAACCACCTGGATCTGGACGCCATCCTCTGGCTGGAAGACTGGCTCAAGGGCTACCCGGGCACGCTGCTGCTGATTTCCCACGACCGTGATTTCCTCGATGCCGTGGTCGATCATGTCGCCCACGTCGAGCAGTGCAAGCTGACCCTCTACCGCGGCGGCTACACCGCCTTCGAGCGCACTCGTGCCGAGCGCCTGGCGCAGCAGCAACAGGCCTACGAGAAGCAGCAGGCCCAGCGCGCGCACATGGAAAAATACATCGCCCGGTTCAAGGCCCAGGCCACCAAGGCCCGTCAGGCGCAGAGCCGGATCAAGGCCCTGGAGCGCATGGAAGAGCTGTCGGCGGCCCATGTCGATTCGCCGTTCGACTTCGTCTTCCGCGAGTCGGAGAAAATCTCCAGCCCGCTGCTCGATCTGTCCGAAGGCCGTTTGGGCTATGGCGACAAGACCATCCTCGAGAAGGTCAAGCTGCAGCTCACCCCGGGTGCGCGGATCGGCCTGCTTGGCCCCAACGGTGCCGGCAAGTCGACCCTGATCAAGAACCTCGCCGGTGAACTGGAGCCGCTGAGCGGGCGCCTGGTGCGCGGCGAGAACCTGTCGGTGGGCTACTTCGCCCAGCACCAGCTCGACTCGCTGGACAACAAGGCCAGCCCGTTGCTGCACCTGCAACGCCTGGCACCGACCGAGCGCGAGCAGACCCTGCGTGACTTCCTCGGTGGTTTCGACTTCCGTGGCGGGCGCATTGACGAGCCGGTGGTGAATTTCTCCGGTGGCGAAAAAGCCCGTCTGGCCCTGGCCCTGATTGCCTGGGAACGGCCGAACCTGTTGCTGCTCGACGAACCGACCAACCACCTGGACCTGGAAATGCGCCTGGCGCTGACCATGGCCCTGCAGGAGTTCAGCGGTGCGGTGCTGGTGGTCTCCCACGACCGGCACCTGCTCAAGAGCACCACCGATGATTTCCTCTTGGTAGCCGACGGCAAAGTCGAAACCTTCGACGGCGATCTGGACGATTACACCCGCTGGCTGGTCGAGTACCGTCAGCGCAACGCACCGGTCAGCAGCACCCCGGTCAATGCCGACAAGACCGACAAGAAGGCCCAGCGCCAGGCGGCGGCAGCCCTGCGCCAGCAGTTGGCACCGCACAAGCGCGAAGCCGACAAGCTCGAACGCGAGTTGGGCAGCGTGCATGAGCAACTGGCCAAGGTCGATGCCAGCCTGGGTGACAGCGCCCTGTATGAGGCGGCGCGCAAGGATGAATTGCGTGACTTGCTGGCCCAGCAGGCCAAGCTCAAGGTCCGTGAAGGGGAGCTGGAAGAAGCCTGGATGGCAGCCCTGGAGACGCTCGAGAGCATGCAGGCGGAGCTGGAGGCGATGTCCTGATGGAGTCCTTGCAATGGCCATTGCCGGTGGAATGGATCGCACCCTTCTGGCTGGGTTTGCAGATCCTGCTGATCCTCTCGGCGGCCTTCATCCTGCAGCGCGTGGTTGCACGCTGCCTCAAGCGCCTGGGCGAGCGCTACCCGTTGCCGCCTGAGTTGCTGATGCCGCTGCGTGGTGGCTTGCGCTGGCTGATCATGGGCAGCGCGCTGATCTTCGTGCTCGAGCGCCTGGGTGTTTCTGCCACGGTGCTGTGGACCGCCTTGTCCGGTTTCGTCGCCGTGGCGGCGGTGGCCTTCTTTGCCATGTGGAGCGTGCTGTCGAACCTGCTCTGCGCGGTACTGATCTTTACCGTCGGACCGTTTCGCATCGGTGATGTGGTCGAGTTGGTCGAAACCATCGACAAGCCGGGCGTGAAGGGCCGTGTGGTGGCGATCAACCTGTTGTTCACCACCCTGATCGAGCTGCCGGAAACGGGTGGCGCATTGGTGCAGGTGCCCAACAGCCAGTTCTTCCAGAAGTCGGTACGACGCTGGCGCGGCGCCGAAGTGCTGCCGCTGGTGAGTGAGAGCAAAACCCCGGGCAATTGATCGGTCGCAGAAAAAAATCGTGGTGATTTTTTCGCCAGGGCACTAGCTTAGAGGTTTATAACAAGTCAGTGCCGAGGTGCGCGATGTCATTGGAAACATGGTTGGCATTTTTTGCCGCTTGCTGGGTGATCAGTCTGTCGCCGGGTGCCGGGGCCATTGCCTCGATGTCCTGTGGCCTGCAATACGGTTTCTGGCGCGGCTACTGGAACGCGCTAGGCCTGCAGCTGGGCCTGGTGCTGCAGATTGCGATCATTGCCGCCGGCGTGGGGGCCATCCTCGCGGCTTCGGCCACTGCCTTCCAGGTCATCAAGTGGTTTGGTGTGGCTTACCTGGTCTACCTGGCGGTCAAGCAGTGGCGTGCGCTGCCGGCTGACATCACCGACGATTCCGCCGTACGACCGATCGGCAAGCCGCTGAGCCTGGTACTCCGTGGCTTTCTAATCAACGTCAGCAACCCCAAGGCGCTGATCTTCATGCTCGCGGTGCTGCCGCAGTTCATCAACCCGCATGCCGCGCTGCTGCCGCAGTACCTGATCATTACGCTGACCATGGTCACGGTCGACCTGATGGTCATGGCCGGGTACACCGGGCTCGCTGCCCAGGTGCTGCGCCTGCTGCGTACGCCCAAGCAACAGCGGCGGATGAACCGGACCTTTGCTGGGTTGTTCCTGGGCGCGGCTACATTGCTGGCGAGTATTCGCCGGGCGCCGGTGTAGACGCCTATCGCAGACAAAAAAGGCGACCCGAAGGTCGCCTTTTTTGTGTCTCAACGCAAAATCTGCGCAGGTTCATCGGGCGGCAGGTTGTTGCGCGCTGGCGCACGTTCGTGCCCCGGTACGCTACCACCCAGTTGCTCGGCCATCTGCCGGGCAACGTCCATCCCCAGTTCCTTCGACACCTCACGCACCACCCGTGGGCGGTTCAGGGTCACGCGCACATCCTGGCTGTTGACCAGCTTGGTGTCCTGGCCTTCGCCCATGGCGGTGAACGCCGAGGTGATCTCGTAGGTCTTGGTGTTGATCAGGCTGAAATCGGCCACCAGGCTCAGGCCAAGGATGGCCGAATAGCTGTTGGTGTTGTCCAGCGAGGTAATGTCGCGCTGGAAATCGATATCCGACAAGGTGCCGAACAGCACATAGTCGGCGCCCTTGAAGTTGCCGTTCTTGATGCGCCGGATCACGTCATACACGTCGCCTTTGGCATCGGCGGTGTAGGGCGTGCCCTGAACCAGCTGGAACATCCCGGACTTGAGAATCTCGCCCTTGATGTCGCCAGTGAACTTGCGCAGTTCAGTCTGCTCGATGTAGCTGTCGCGGCTCTCGTACTCGCTGTAGCTCGACGAGCCACTGGCGTGGTACATGCTCGCCTGGCCACTGCTTTGCGCCGAGACCGTGTGGATGTACTGCTCCACACGCTCCTGGTAGGCGAGGTCGGTCACCGCGACCTTGGGGGCCGCTTGCACGCTGAACGCGCAAGCCAGGCCCAGAACGCTCATCCATGCACGCATTGCTTAGCGCTCCGTGGTCTTGCGGATTTCTTTCTCGTCCATCCACTCGGCCAGGCCGCTTTCAACATCGATCAGCTGCAGGCTGAACTTGTAGAACACGTCCTTGTAGTCGCTGCTGCGCTTGACGATCGAGCTGATAGAGCCTTCCAGGCGGTACTTGGCGGCGATCATGTTGCCGGTCTTGGCGACGGTGTTCTTCTTGTACAGGCCGCTCTGGTTCTGCAGCTTGAGCTGGTCGACCTGGCTCTGCATCTGGGTGTTGTCGCTAGCGAAGCGGGCGGTGCCGGACTTCATCAGCTGGGTCTTGATCGAGGTGGTGATCTCGCGGGTATCGATGTACTCGCTGGTCTTGTTCTTCACGTCATAGACCTGCACCACCGGGCGGCCCTGAAGGATGCCGGACTGGGCCAGCGAGCGGGTCATGGATTCGGCGATCATCTGCAGGTCGGTCGAACCGAACTCGTTGGTGACCAGCTCCACGGCCTTGCTGTCGCCATAGCCGATGTTCTTGCCGCCCAGGACCGGCGACGGGGTGCTGCAGCCGCTGACCAGAGCAATGGCGAGGGCGGCGAGGGAGATGCGTGCAATCATGGAAAGGTGCTCCTGCAAAAATGATTACTGAGACTGAACTTCAAGGCGGAAATCGGTGGCCTGCGGCACGGGCGCGATAGCCGGCAACACGCTGGACTGTTTGCCGTACAGGGTCACGGTCTTCCAGCTCTCTTCATCGGCAACCGGGAAACCGTCGTTACCCAGCCAGGCGAAACGGTAGAACAGAGTCTTGTTGCTGGCGCTGGTGTTGTTCAGCGACACCTTGACGGTCAGGAAACCGTTCTCGCGCGCAACGCGCATCGGGCCGGTTTCGATGTTCTTCAGGTTGCCCATCTTCACCACCTTGCTGGCGGCGCTGCCAGGCGCTGGTGGTGGCGGGGTTGCGCAACCGGCCAGCAGGGCAGTGACGAGAACGGCGAGCAGTTTGATTCGCATGACGCTTCCTTAAGGTTGTTTGAGGCTGGCGACGGCCTGGCCAGTGGCTTTCGGCTCCACATGCAGGGCAGGGCCGCCGGCGAAGACCTGGTTGCCGACCACGCGCAGGGTGACGACCTGGAACGGCCGGTCGATCTTCACGCTGACCTGACTGCCGCCCAGGCTCGATGGCAGGCTCAGTTGGTGCTCGCCCTGGCGCAGGCGCACACGGGCAACCTGGGTTTCATCGGGCAGGGTGCGCCAGGTGCGGGTGTCGGCGCCTTCGGTGACAGTCGAAGCAATACCCACGGCGAGGCCCGCCAGCGGGTTGACGTCGTTCAGCTGCTTCTGCGCCACGCCACGGGAGATGGCCCGTACGCTGGTGCGCAGGATGATCCCCGGCATGTCGTCACGCAGGGCGCGGCGGGACATGGCGGTGGTGCTGTTGAGGGCGGTCAGCTTCAGCTCGCGGTCGTTCAGGTAGATCTCGCTGAAGTGCGCGGTGGAGGTGTCTTCCTTGATTACCGGGAACGACAGCGGAGTGATCACCAGGTTGCCGCTGATAGGCAACGGCAACGGGATGCGCACGGAGTCGCGGGCCGGGGCCAGGCCACTCTGGATCACGATCAGCACGTCGCTGTCGGTGGTTTTCGCCGCTGGCTTGTCCAGCTCGAGCAGGGCCTGTTCCAGCAGCGGGGTGTTCGGGCGCAGCTCGGCGGCCTTGCGGTAACCCGGTGCAGCCAGACCTTTTTCGCCCAGGGCTTCATACACGTAACCGGACAGGTAGTGGCTGAACGCACTCTGGTAGCTGTTCTTCAAGCCGACCACTTCCGGGGCGTCGAGGGCGGCCACGGGGTAGCCCTGAAGGTCCTTGTACTCGGTCTTGACCCCTTCTTTCTCGGCTTCTTCCTCGCGCTTGAGGTATTCCTTGTCGCGCAGCTCGGCGATGACCGCTTCGCGCTCGTGGGTCTTCTTGATCTCGGTACGGGCGCCGTCGAAGTCGTTCTGGGCCAGCAGGTTGAGGGCCATCTGCGTGGTCAGCATGACTTTTTCGTAGTCATAGCCTTCGTAGCGACGCACCTTGTCGTTGACCAGGTAGCTGCCGAACTGGCTCAGGTACTTGTCGGTGTCGAGCTTGACCGACTCTTCCCATTTGAACACCACGTCATCGGCACTGCGCCAGGCCAGCTGGCTGCCGGCCAGGTCGCCCTTGGAGCGCAGCAGTTCGCCCTTCTCGAAGTAGTAGAGAAGGTCTTTGTCCTCACCCTTGTTGTTTTTTTCCAGCAGTTGCAGGGCAGCATCGACGTTGCCGCTGCTCAGGTGCTGGTTGGTTTCCTGAAGCTCGCTGTCGTAACTGCGAAAGGCCGAGCAACCAGCCAGTTGGACGGCCGCGACCAGGGTCGCGACGGTGAGGACACGGGATGCCATCTGAATTCTTCTTCCCTGAATTGGTGAGAGGCCTGGGGGCGAGACGGCGAGTATCCCTTTGGCATATATCGCCAAATCCTATTAAAACAGGAGCCTAAATTCTTAACCGCTATATAACGGCGCGGCATTATAAACGCATTTGCTGGCTAATTAATGGCGTTTTGCTTTTGGATTTTGTCGTTGTGCCAGCATTCACGTATCGGCCGACGAACGGTTTAGCTTTAATCGGCGGGATGCCCAGGATATTTGTCACAAAATTTTTCAACGATTGCGCCGGCAAACCTTGAGCGAACCTCAGTGGAAGTGAACAATGCTTTACCTCGTATTTTCATTTGAGAGTCGCTCATGATTCCCCGTTCCCGCTTACTTGCCTGGCTGCTCTGGCCGGTGCTGGCGCTGAGCAGTGCCACACTGCTGGCCGACAGCGTCGATGGCGCCGCCAAGGCCCTGCACTTGCTCGATTACATCGGTGCCGACTACCCGGCGACCGTCGAGGCGGGCAAGGTCATCGACGAGGGGGAATACCGCGAGCAGCTCGAGTTCATCGAGGTGCTGCAGGGCCTGATCATCGCCTTGCCAGCCCGCCAGGAGCGCCAGGCCCTGGAGCAGGGCGTGGTCAACTTGCGCCAGGCGATCAGCCAGCGTCAGGACGGCCCTGGCGTCGCCCGTCAGGCCCGTCTGCTCGGCGCACAACTGGCGGTGGCCTATGAAGTCAGCCAGGCGCCGATCATTACCCCGGACCCGAGCCGCGGTGCGCCGCTGTACGCCCAGCATTGTTCGGTGTGCCACGGCGATAGCGGTGCCGGTGATGGCCCGGCAGGTCTGGGCCTGACCCCGCCGCCGGCGAACCTGCGCAGCGCCGAACGGCTCGACCGCTTGAGCTTGTTCGACCTGTACAACACCCTTGGCCTGGGCATCGAAGGCACTGACATGCCGTCGTTCGCCGACCAGCTCGATGAGCGCCAGCGCTGGGACCTGGCGACCTATGTCGCCAGCTTCACCGCCGATCCGGCCAAGGCCAAGGGCGACAAGACCTACAACCTGGCCGACCTGGCCCGCCGGACGCCCGCCGAAGTCGAAGCCGGTGAAGGGCCTGAAGCGCTTGCCCAGTTCCGCGCCCAGCGAGCGCAGCCGCCGCAGGTCCAGCGTGGCCCGGGGCAACTGCTGGACTACACCGCCAGCACCCTGGACAAGAGCCTGGCGGCTTACCAGGCAGGCGATCATGAGCAAGCCTATGACCTGTCGGTAGCGGCCTACCTGGAAGGCTTCGAGCTGGTCGAAAGCTCGCTGGACAACGTCGATGCCAACGTCCGCAAAGACACCGAAAAGTCGTTGATGGCGTACCGTCAGTCATTGCAGGACGGCTTGCCGCTTGAGCACGTGCAGCAGCGCCTGAGTGCGGCCAAGGCCAAGCTCAAGGATGCCGCCGAGCTGCTCGGCGGCGATGGCCTGAGCTGGTCGCTGAGCTACATCTCCGGTTTGTTGATCCTGCTGCGCGAGGGCCTGGAGGCAATCCTGGTGTTGGCGGCGATTCTGGCCTTCCTGCGCAATACCGGCCAGCAGTCGGCGGTGCGCAGTGTCAACGTCGGCTGGGGCCTGGCGCTGCTCGCCGGGCTCGCTACCTGGGCGATGGCGGCGTATGTCATCGACGTCAGCGGCGCCCAGCGCGAATTGCTTGAAGGTTGCACGGCGCTGTTTGCCAGCGTCATGGTGCTCTGGCTCGGCGTGTGGATGCACGATCGCCGTCATGCGGCGGCCTGGCAGGACTACATCAAGAGCAGCCTGGTCGGTGGCGGCGGGCGCTTCGGTTTTGCCGTGCTGGCGTTTTTCTCGGTATACCGCGAGCTGTTCGAAGTGATCCTGTTCTACGAAACCCTTTGGCTGCAGGCCGGCCCTGCTGGCCACAACGCGGTGCTGGCGGGTGGCGCCACGGCGCTGGTGCTGCTGGTGGGGCTGGCCTGGGTGATCCTGCGCGGCTCGGCCAAGCTGCCGCTGGCCCTGTTCTTCAGCATCAATGCGGCGCTGCTGTGCGCCTTGTCGGTGGTGTTTGCCGGGCACGGGGTCAAGGCGCTGCAGGAAGCCGGGGTGTTCGGTACGCGGCCGGTGGCGTTCTTCGACTTCGACTGGCTGGGTATTCACGCCGACGCCTATTCACTGGCCGCGCAAGTAGTGGCCTTGCTGGCCATTGCGATCCTTTACGGGCGCAGCCGCCTGGCCGAGCAGCGTCGCCAACCGGCGGGCTGATTTGAAGCAAAACGGGCGAGCAGGGATACTGTTTGCCCGTTTTTGTTGGAAATCTGTGCCATGCGTGTGTGGATCGATGCCGACGCCTGCCCCAAGGCGGCCAAGGATCAACTGGTCAAGTTTGCCCTCAAGCGTCAGCTGGAAGTGGTGCTGGTGGCTGGCCAGAGCCAGATCAAGCCGGCCTTTGCCTGCGTCAGGCTGATCGTCGTGCCCAGTGGGCCGGATGCCGCCGACGACTACCTGGTCGAACACGCGGTACCGGGCGAGCTGGTGATCTGCAGCGACGTGCCACTGGCCGATCGCCTGGTCAAGAAGGGCGTTGCCTGCCTCGACCCGCGCGGCAAGGAATTTGACGAGCGCAACATGGGTGAACGCCTGGCGGTGCGCAACCTGTTCACCGACCTGCGCGAGCAGGGGCAGGTCGGTGGTGGCCAGGCGCCTTATGGCGACCGCGAAAAGCAGGCGTTTGCCAACGCCCTGGACCGGATCCTGACCCGCCTGGCGCGCCAGGTGCCATAGTCGCTGGCTTGGCCGGCTCCCACAGTGGATCTGTGCCTCACTCCAGTGTTCAATCATTCTCGTGGGTCAGTTCCAGCACCCGGTCGATCAGCTTGTAGATGCCGCCCGCGGCTTCGCTGATGCTTTTTGCCAGCATGTAGGCCGGGGTGCTGACCAGCTTGCGCTGGGTGTCTTCGACGATGTCATGAACATCGCATTCCTCGTGGGTGCCGCCCATCTTGACGATGGCCGCGCTGGTACCGGCGTCGGAGCCGATGGTGCAGACCACGCCGGGCCCGTAGATCTTTGCCGCCAGGGCGGGTGAGATGCAGATCAGGCCGACCGGCTTGCCGGCTTCGGCGAAGGCTTCGGCCAGGGCCAGTACGTCCGGGTGCACGCTGCAGCCCGCACCTTCAACGGCAAAGTTCGAGAGGTTTTTCGCCGCGCCAAAGCCGCCCGGCACGATCAGCGCGTCGAAGTCCTTGACGTCGGCCTCGCGCAGGTCCTTGACCTCGCCGCGGGCGATCCGCGCCGATTCCACCAGCACGTTGCGGGTCTCGGGCATTGCTTCGCCGGTCAAGTGATTGATCACATGCATCTGGGCAATGTTGGGCGCAAAACACTGCACTTTTGCGCCGCGCTGGTCCAGGCGCAGCAGGGTGATCACGCTTTCGTGGATTTCGGCGCCGTCGTACACGCCACAGCCGGAAAGAATCACAGCAACTTTTTTCTGGGTCATGCTCACTACTCCCGATTCGAGGCGCTAAATGTCCTCTAGTTTGGCAGATGTCGCCATAGGGTTTGTGCCATTCCCGGCCTAATCTTGCGGGATAGCCTGGAGATGGATGACCCATGGACCTGATCCTGTTGGCGGTACCGTTTTTCTTCGTTCTGATTGTGGTCGAACTGCTCGCGGATTACTTGCGGGGCATGCGTACCTATCGTCTGGCCGATGCGATCAACAGCCTCAGCGCCGGCGTGCTGTCGACCACCACCGGCCTGCTGACCAAGGGTGTGGGCCTGGTTACCTATGCCCTGGCCTGGGAGCACCTGGCGTTGTTCAAGCTGCCGGGCGAGGCGCTGTGGGTGTGGGTACTGGCGTTTGTCTTCTATGACTTCTGCTATTACTGGCTGCACCGTATGGGCCACGAGCGCAACATCCTCTGGGCCGCCCACTCAGTGCATCACCAGAGCGAGGATTACAACCTGTCCACAGCCCTGCGCCAGACCAGCAGCGGCTTCCTGCTGTCATGGATCTTCTACTTGCCGATGGCTGTGCTGGGCGTGCCACCGCTGGTGTTCATCACTGTCGCGGCGTTGAACCTTTTGTACCAGTTCTGGGTGCACACCCGGCACATTCCGAAGCTGGGCTGGTTCGAATGGCTGTTCATTACCCCGTCCAATCATCGCGTCCACCATGCGCAGAACCCTCTGTACTTGGATCGCAACTACGGCGGGGTGTTCATTGTCTGGGATCGTCTATTCGGCACCTTCCAGGAAGAGGACGATAACGAGCCGGTGATTTTTGGCGTGACCACGCCGCTGGCCAGCTGGAACCCGCTGTGGGCCAATCTGCAGTTCTATGCCCAGTTGTGGAGTGATGCGCGACGGGCCGAACGCGGGTGGGACAAGCTGCGCATCTGGTTCATGCCCACCGGTTGGCGCCCTGATGACGTGGCCCGGCGGTACCCGCAGGCCAAGCAGGACCTGAGCCGTTTCGAGAAGTTCGAGGTCCCCCTGGCCTGGCCGCAGCAGCTCTACGTCGCGTTGCAGTTCGCGGTGTATGTGGGGTTGGGCAGTTACTTGATGGAGCGCGCCGAACAGCTGCCGGTCGCGGCCTTGCTGTTGGGCTGGGGCTTGATGGCTTGGGGCTTGTTCGTGCTGGGTACGGCGCTGGAGAACCGGCCGTGGGCCTTGAGGCTGGAGTTGCTGCGCCTGGCGGTGAATGTCCCGGCCATGATGCTGGCCGGGTTCACTGGCTTATGGCCGGTCACTGCCCTGGGTTGGATCTTGCTGCTTGGCTATAGCTTGCTCAGCCTGTTCGGCCTCTACGGCAGCCGCTTCCTTGCGCGCAATGCGCGCGGCCTTGAAGCGCCGACGCAGCCACAGGCAGCCGCCGAGCATCAGCAGGCCGCCGAGCACCCATAGCTCGTACTTCTTCACGTTGCCCAGCAGGCCTTCAAGGATGGCGCCGAAGTGATAGGCGGCGGCGCCCAGGGCCAGGGCCCAGATGGCCGCGCCAATGCCGTTGAGCAGCAGGTAACGGCGTGGCGGATAACCGGACAGGCCAATGGCCACCGGCATGACCGTGCGCAGGCCGTAAACGAAGCGGAAACTCAGGACCCAGATGTCCGGGTGGCGACGAATGTGCTCCAGCGCACGGTCGCCCATCATCTGCCAGCGCGGTTTGCGCGCCAGCAGCTTGCGCCCGTGGCGGCGCCCCATGAAGTACCACAGCTGGTCGCCGGCGTAGCTGCCGAAGAAGGCCACCACGACCACCAGGTTGATATCCATATATCCGCGGAACGCAAGGAAGCCTGCGAGAACCAGGATGGTCTCACCTTCGAAAAACGTACCGAGAAAAAGGGCAAAGTAGCCGAAATCCTGCAGGAATTGTTGGAGCATTTTCTGGGTGCTGGCGAAATGAACGCGCAGCCTAACCCTTCGTGGCCTTTGGGGAAAGTGTCCAAATGTGTCTCGACGTGAACATTTCCTACAAGGACAATGGCTGCGTCCTCAAGTCGCAGGGTTGCCCTTGGCTGTCATACAGGCGTCATAATGGCCGCTTATAACTGTCGCGCTCGCCCGCCTGCGCGGGCTCAGGAGTCTGCCGTGAGCTTTACCCCCGCTAACCGTTTGTTTCCTGCCACCCGTCTGCGTCGCAACCGTCGTGACGACTTTACCCGTCGTCTGGTTCGCGAAAATGTTCTGACTGTCGATGACCTGATCCTCCCGGTGTTTGTCCTCGATGGCGTAAACCGCCGCGAAGAGGTCGCCTCGATGCCGGGCGTCGAGCGTTTGTCCATCGACCTGTTGCTGGAAGCTGCGCAAGAGTGGGTAAACCTCGGGATTCCGGCCCTGGCCCTGTTCCCGGTGACCCCGGTAGAGAAGAAGTCCCTGGATGGCGCCGAAGCCTGGAACCCCGACGGTATCGCCCAGCGTGCCACCCGTGCCCTGCGTGAGCGGTTCCCGGAACTGGGGGTGATCACCGACGTTGCCCTGGACCCGTTCACCACCCACGGCCAGGACGGCATTCTCGACGAAGAAGGCTACGTACAAAACGACATCACCGTCGATGCCCTGGTGCGCCAAGCGCTGTCCCATGCCGACGCCGGTGCCCAGGTGGTTGCGCCGTCGGACATGATGGACGGTCGCATCCAGGCCATCCGTGAAGCCCTGGAGCTGGCCGGTCACGTCAACGTGCGGATCATGGCCTACTCGGCCAAATACGCCAGTGCCTACTACGGCCCGTTCCGCGATGCCGTCGGCTCGGCGCTGAACCTGGGCAAGGCCAACAAGGCCTCGTACCAGATGGACCCGGCCAACAGTAACGAAGCCCTGCACGAAGTGGCCGCCGATCTGTCGGAAGGTGCCGATATGGTCATGGTCAAACCGGGTATGCCGTACCTGGATATCCTGCACCGGGTCAAAGACCAGTTCAAAGTGCCGACCTTCGTTTACCAGGTCAGTGGCGAGTACGCCATGCACATGGCGGCGATTCAGAACGGCTGGCTCAGTGAAGGGGTTATCCTTGAGTCCCTCACCGCTTTCAAACGGGCGGGCGCCGATGGCATCCTCACCTATTTCGCTGTTCGCGCTGCTCAATTGATGAGAGGGCAGTAACGCCCTTCAGGAACGCTAGATGAATAACGAAGCACTTACCGACGTTGCAGTGAAAGACGCCCAGCCTGTGCCCGAGCAGATGATCGAGACCCCGCCGCAGCCGCCTGCGGTTGTGGAACCGGTGGTCGAGGCCCCGGCGCCGGCGCCGGTCGTTGCGCCTGCGATCGTCATCCCCGGTCTGGACGACAGCAGCCTGTACATTCACCGCGAATTGTCCCAGCTGCAGTTCAACATCCGCGTGCTGGAACAGGCACTGGATGAGTCCTATCCGCTGCTGGAGCGGCTGAAGTTCCTGCTGATCTTCTCCAGCAACCTGGATGAGTTCTTCGAAATTCGTGTGGCGGGCCTGAAGAAGCAGATCACCTTCGCCCGTGAACAGGCCGGCGCCGACGGCTTGCAGCCGCACCAGGCGCTGGCGCGGATCAGCGAGCTGGTGCACGGCGAAGTCGATCGCCAGTACGCGATCCTCAATGACGTGCTGCTGCCGGAGCTGGAAAAACACCAGATCCGTTTCATCCGCCGGCGGCACTGGAACACCAAGCTCAAGACCTGGGTGCGGCGTTTCTTCCGTGACGAGATTGCCCCGATCATCACCCCGATCGGCCTTGACCCGACCCACCCGTTCCCGTTGCTGGTGAACAAGAGCCTGAACTTCATCGTCGAGCTTGAGGGTGTCGATGCCTTCGGCCGCGATTCGGGCCTGGCGATCATCCCGGCGCCGCGCTTGCTGCCGCGGGTGATCAAGGTGCCGGAAGAGGTCGGTGGGCCTGGCGACAACTATGTGTTCCTGTCGTCGATGATCCACGCCCACGCCGATGACCTGTTCCAGGGCATGAAGGTCAAGGGCTGCTACCAGTTCCGCCTGACCCGTAACGCCGACCTGGCGCTGGACTCCGAAGATGTCGAAGACCTGGCCCGGGCCCTGCGCGGCGAGCTGTTCTCGCGCCGGTATGGTGATGCGGTGCGCCTGGAAGTGGCCGACACCTGTCCCAAACAACTCTCCGACTACCTGCTCAAGCAGTTCAGCCTGAGCGAGAGCGAGCTGTACCAGGTCAACGGCCCGGTCAACCTGACCCGGCTGTTCAGTATCACCAGCCTGGACAGCCATCCGGAGCTGCAATACACGCCGTTCACCCCGGCGATCCCCAAGCTGTTGCAGAACAGCGAGAACATTTTCAGCGTGGTCAGCAAGCAGGACATCCTGCTGATGCACCCCTTCGAGTCGTTCACCCCGGTGGTCGACCTGCTGCGCCAGGCCGCCAAGGACCCGCACGTCCTGGCTGTGCGCCAGACCCTGTACCGCAGCGGTGCCAACTCGGAGATCGTCGACGCACTGGTCGACGCCGCGCGTAACGGCAAGGAGGTCACTGCGGTGATCGAATTGCGTGCGCGTTTCGACGAAGAGTCCAACCTGCAGATGGCCAGCCGCCTGCAGGCCGCCGGTGCGGTGGTGATCTACGGCGTGGTCGGCTTCAAGACCCACGCCAAGATGATGCTGATCCTGCGCCGCGAAGCCGGCGAGATCGTCCGCTATGCGCACCTGGGGACCGGTAACTACCACGCCGGTAATGCCCGTCTGTACACCGACTACAGCCTGCTGACCTCTGATGACGCCCTGTGTGAGGACGTCGGCAAGCTGTTCAGCCAGCTGATCGGCATGGGCAAGACCTTGCGCATGAAGAAGCTGCTGCACGCGCCGTTCACCCTGAAAAAGGGCATGCTCGACATGATCGCGCGCGAAACCCAGTTCGCCCTCGACGGCAAACCTGCGCACATCATCGCCAAGTTCAACTCGCTGACCGATCCGAAGATCATCCGCGCGCTGTACAAGGCCAGCCAGTCAGGGGTGCGTATCGACCTGGTGGTGCGCGGCATGTGCTGCCTGCGCCCGGGTATTGCCGGGGTGTCGCACAACATTCAGGTGCGTTCGATCATCGGCCGCTTCCTCGAGCACACGCGGGTGTTCTACTTCCTCAATGGCGGTGAAGAGCAGATGTTCCTCTCCAGTGCCGACTGGATGGAGCGCAACCTCGACAAGCGCGTTGAGACCTGCTTCCCGGTCGAGGGCAAGAAGCTGATCCTGCGGGTGAAGAAGGAACTGGAAGGGTACCTGACCGATAACACCCACGCCTGGATCCTGCAGCCGGATGGCCGCTACGTACGCAGCACGCCAACCGGCAACCAGAACCCGCGCAGTGCCCAGGCGGCACTGCTCGAGCGCCTGAGCAACCCGGTGCTTATCGTACGCTGAGGACGAAGCCGACCCGGGCCAGCCATTCTGCCTCCAGGCCGAAATCGGCCTGGGTCAGCTGGTTTTCGTCCAGCCAGCCGGCAGGAAACTCGACGTCCAGACTGTCGCCCTTGGCGTGCAGGGTCACCGTGGGCATCTGCTGGGTGCCACGGATGTGGTGGAACAGGATCGCGAAGCGCAGCAAGACGCACAGGCGGATCAGCTTGACGGCATCGTCGCCAAACTCGGCGAACTTGTCCTTGGGAATGTTGCGTCGATGGCCGCGCACCAGCAGCGCCAGCATCAGTTGGTCTTCACGGGAGAAGCCGGCAAGGTCGGAGTGCTCGATCAGGTAGGCGCCGTGCTTGTGGTAATGATAGTGAGCGATGTCCAGGCCCACTTCATGCACCTTGGCCGCCCAGCCCAGCAGTTCGCGCCAGATCCCGTCTTCCAGGTCCCAGTCCTTGGCCACCTGGTCGAAGGCATGCAGGGCCTTGCGCTCGACCCGTGCCGCTTGCCCCTGGTCAACGTGGTAGCGCTCCATCAGCGAGGTCAGGGTGCGTTCACGCACGTCTTCGTGGTGGTGGCGGCCGAGCAGGTCGTAGAGCACGCCTTCGCGCAGGGCGCCGTCGCAGTGGTCCATGCGCTGCAGCTCAAGGGCGTCGAAAATCGCTTCGAGAATCGCCAGGCCCGCCGGGAAGATCGCCCGGCGGTCGGGTTTGACCCCGTCGAAGTCGATCTTGTCGGTTTCCCCCAGCTTGAACAGCTTGCGCTTGAGCCAGGCCAGGCCTTCGGCATTGACCTCGCCGCTGCCCATGCCACCGGACTTGAGCGCCAGGCCGATGGCACGGATGGTCCCCGAGGAGCCGATGGCTTCGTCCCAGGTCAGGCGGTGCAGGGCGTTCTCGATGCTCATCAGTTCAAGGCGCGCGGCGGTGTAGGCCTGGGCGTAGCGCGCCGGGGTGATCTTGCCATCGCGGAAATAGCGCTGGGTGTAGCTGACGCAACCCATTTGCAGGCTTTCGCGCAGCAGCGGCTCGAAACGCTGGCCAATGATGAACTCGGTACTGCCGCCGCCAATGTCGGCGACCAGGCGCTTGCCCGGGGTGTCAGCCAGGGTGTGCGAGACACCGAGGTAGATCAGGCGGGCTTCTTCACGGCCTGAGATGACCTCCACCGGATGGCCGAGAATGGCCTCGGCACGGCGGATGAATTCGCCACGGTTGCGCGCCTCGCGCAGGGCGTTGGTGCCGACGATGCGCACGGCGCCATCGGGCAGGCCGTTGATCAGCTGGGCAAAGCGCTTGAGGCAGTCCAGGCCGCGTTGCATGGACTCTTCACTGAGCAGGCGCTCCTCGTTGATGCCGGCGGCCAGCTGAACCTTTTCGCCGAGCCGCTCTAGGATGCGGATCTCGCTATGGTGGGCCTTGGCGACCACCATGTGAAAACTGTTGGAGCCCAGGTCTATGGCAGCGATCAAGGACAGATTCTTGGCTGTGGTTTGCGGCATGGTCATGGGTTCTCGGTCGATAACCCGGCAATCCTGCCACGATCCGGCGCTGGCGCCAACGCGCAGCGTATCAAGGCTTGATATGGGGCAGGTTGTGCGGGAAATATGACTTTCCCGTGACAGCAGCGATATGCGCGGTCATGCACAACTATAGTTACACTCAATCGTTCCCGGCTTCCTGTAGTGAGCCGGTGCGGCTATGATGGGCCACGTTTTTTTGCTTACGACCTTGGAGACTTCCATGAGCAGCGATCTTATCAAACACGTCACCGACGCCACCTTCGAAGCCGAAGTCCTGAAGGCTGAAGGCCCGGTGCTGGTCGACTACTGGGCTGAATGGTGCGGCCCTTGCAAAATGATCGCGCCGGTTCTGGACGACATCGCCGCTACCTACCAGGGCAAACTGATCGTCGCCAAGCTGAACATCGACGACAACCAGGAAACCCCGGCCAAGCATGGCGTACGTGGCATCCCGACGCTGATGCTGTTCAAGAACGGCAACGTCGAGGCCACCAAGGTCGGTGCACTGTCGAAATCTCAGCTGGCAGCCTTCCTGGACGCCAATATCTGAGTCAAAAAAGCCCCGCATTCGTCGGGGCTTTTCTTTATCTGGTGACTAGACGCCAGAAAAAGCAGGTGTTACATTCGGCCTCGCACTGTTTCTTCGGTGCCCTCTGCACGCCGTCGCCGACGCATCCCTAATTCGAATCAGTACGCGATCCTGTCGCCTTCTTTGCGGCGCGGCTTCATTAAGCCAGAAGCTTAATTCCCCCTTCTTACATGATTACGTCACTCCCCTTATGAACCTGACTGAACTCAAGCAAAAGCCGATTACCGATCTGCTCGAAATGGCCGAACAGATGGGCATAGAAAATATGGCCCGTTCGCGCAAGCAAGATGTGATTTTCTCCCTGTTGAAAAAGCATGCGAAAAGCGGCGAGGAAATCTCCGGTGACGGCGTGCTGGAGATTCTCCAGGACGGCTTCGGCTTCCTGCGCTCGGCCGATGCCTCGTACCTGGCCGGCCCGGACGACATCTACGTGTCGCCAAGCCAGATCCGCCGTTTCAACTTGCGTACCGGCGACACCATCGTCGGTAAGATCCGCCCGCCAAAAGAAGGCGAGCGTTACTTCGCCCTGCTGAAAGTCGACACCATCAACTTCGACCGGCCGGAAAACGCGAAGAACAAGATCCTGTTCGAAAACCTGACGCCGCTGTTCCCCAACGAGCGCCTGAAGATGGAAGCCGGCAACGGCTCCACCGAAGACCTCACCGGCCGGGTTATCGATCTCTGCGCCCCGATCGGCAAAGGCCAGCGCGGCTTGATCGTCGCTCCGCCAAAAGCGGGCAAGACCATCATGCTGCAGAATATCGCGGCCAACATCACCCGTAACAACCCCGAGTGCCACCTGATCGTCCTGCTGATCGACGAGCGCCCGGAAGAAGTGACCGAAATGCAGCGCACCGTGCGCGGCGAAGTGGTTGCCTCGACCTTCGACGAGCCGCCAACCCGCCACGTGCAGGTTGCCGAAATGGTCATCGAGAAGGCCAAGCGCCTGGTTGAACACAAGAAAGACGTGGTCATCCTGCTCGACTCCATCACCCGTCTGGCCCGTGCCTACAACACCGTGATCCCGAGCTCCGGCAAGGTCCTCACCGGTGGTGTCGATGCCCACGCCCTGGAGAAGCCGAAGCGTTTCTTCGGTGCCGCGCGTAACATCGAAGAAGGCGGTTCGCTGACCATCATCGCCACCGCGCTGGTTGAAACCGGCTCGAAGATGGACGAAGTGATCTACGAAGAGTTCAAGGGCACCGGCAACATGGAACTGCCGCTGGACCGCAAGATCGCCGAGAAGCGTGTATTCCCGGCCATCAACATCAACCGTTCGGGTACCCGTCGCGAAGAGCTGCTGACCGCCGACGACGAGCTGCAGCGCATGTGGATCCTGCGCAAGCTGCTGCACCCGATGGATGAAGTCGCCGCCATCGAGTTCCTGGTCGACAAGCTCAAGCAGACCAAGACCAACGACGAGTTCTTCCTGTCGATGAAGCGCAAGTAAACTGTTGCGCTGGGCAAGAGCCGGGGCGACCCGGCTTTTTGCTATCTGTACTTTGGCTATTCTGAGCAGCCGAGTTCGGCGCTACACTCTGCAGCCCGACCGCTACGGCAGCCAATACGAGGCTTTTGCATGCAGTATCGCGATTTGCGCGACTTTATCCGTGGCCTGGAACAGCGCGGCGAACTCAAGCGCATCCAGGTGCCGATCTCTCCAGTCTTGGAAATGACCGAAGTCTGTGACCGCACCCTGCGCGCCAAAGGCCCGGCCCTGTTGTTCGAAAAGCCTACCGGCTTCGACATTCCAGTGCTTGGCAACTTGTTCGGCACCCCGGAACGGGTGGCCATGGGCATGGGCGCCGAGTCGGTCAGCGAACTGCGTGAAATCGGCAAGCTGCTGGCCTTCCTCAAGGAGCCCGAGCCGCCGAAAGGCCTCAAGGACGCCTGGTCGAAGCTGCCGATCTTCAAGAAGGTGGTGTCCATGGCGCCAAAGGTGGTCAAGGATGCGCCATGCCACGAAGTGGTCATCGAAGGCGACGATGTCGACCTCGGCCTGCTGCCGGTGCAGCACTGCTGGCCGGGCGATGTTGCGCCGCTGATCACCTGGGGCCTGACGGTTACCCGCGGGCCGAACAAGGACCGCCAGAACCTGGGCATCTATCGTCAGCAGGTGATCGGCCGTAACAAGGTCATCATGCGCTGGTTGAGCCACCGCGGCGGTGCCCTGGACTATCGCGAATGGTGTGAAAAGCACCCTGGCCAACCCTTCCCGGTGGCCGTGGCCCTGGGCGCGGACCCGGCGACCATCCTCGGCGCTGTGACGCCGGTGCCCGACACCCTCTCCGAGTACGCCTTTGCCGGCCTGCTGCGCGGTAACCGTACTGAGCTGGTCAAGTGCCGTGGCAGCGACCTGCAGGTGCCGGCCACTGCCGAAATCATCCTCGAAGGCGTAATCCATCCGGGCGAAATGGCCCCGGAAGGCCCGTACGGCGACCATACGGGTTACTACAACGAAGTCGACAGCTTCCCGGTGTTCACTGTCGAGCGCATCACTCACCGCAGCAAGCCGATCTACCACAGCACCTACACCGGCCGTCCGCCGGATGAGCCAGCGATTCTCGGGGTTGCCTTGAACGAAGTGTTCGTGCCGATCCTGCAGAAGCAGTTCCCGGAGATCACCGACTTCTACCTGCCGCCTGAGGGGTGTTCGTACCGCATGGCGGTGGTGACCATGAAAAAGCAGTATCCAGGCCACGCCAAGCGCGTGATGCTGGGTGTCTGGTCGTTTTTGCGACAGTTCATGTACACCAAGTTCGTTATCGTTACCGACGACGATATCAATGCACGGGACTGGAACGATGTGATCTGGGCGATCACCACGCGCATGGACCCCAAGCGCGATACGGTGATGATCGACAACACGCCGATCGATTACCTGGATTTCGCCTCGCCCGTGTCCGGGCTGGGTTCGAAAATGGGCCTGGACGCCACCCACAAGTGGCCGGGTGAAACCACGCGCGAGTGGGGGCGGGTCATCGTCAAGGATGAAGCCGTCACCCGGCGGATCGATGAGCTGTGGCATCAGTTGGGAATAGACTAAATGCAGGTAACCTTGCAGCCGTCCGGGGCCGTACTGGCGCTACAACCCGGGGAAAGGATTCTCGATGCGGCGCGGCGCCTGGGCTACGACTGCCCGCAGAGCTGCCGCAACGGTAACTGCCATGTCTGTGCCGCGCTGCTGGTTGAAGGCCGGGTGCGCCAGGATGGCGTCGAACGTGATCACGGCGAACTGTTCACCTGTATCGCCGAGCCCCTGGAGGACTGTGTCTTGTTGTGGGATGGCGTGCTGGCCCTGGGCGAGCTGCCGGTACGGACACTGGCCTGCCAGCTCAGCGAATGCGTTGAAGTCGGCGGCGATGTCTGGCGCGTGCGCCTGCGTGCGCCAGCCGGCAAGCCACCGCGCTACCACGCTGGCCAGTACTTGATGATCGAGCGTGACAGCGGCGACAAGGCCGCTTTCTCGCTGGCCTCGGCGCCGCACAGTGGCCGCGACCTCGAGCTGCATGTGCTGGCCCGTGAGAACAGCGCCCTGGAGCTGATTGCCCAGTTGCAGCGCACACGCATGGCGCGAATCGAAATGCCCTTTGGTGACACCCACCTGGCGCAATTGCCTGACGGCCCGCTGGTGCTGATCGCTGCCGGTACCGGCATGGCGCAGATGCACAGCCTGATCGAGCACTGCCGCGCCCGTGGTTTCAAGCACCCGGTGCACTTGTACTGGGGCGTACGCCTGCCGGATGACTTCTACCAGATCGAACACTGGGCCGAATGGCAGCACCTGCCCAACTTGTTCCTGCACAAGGTGGTCAGTGACCTGTGTGGCTGGGAGGGGCGTTGCGGCCTGCTGCACGAGGCCGTCTGTGAGGACATCAGCGATCTGGCGGGTGTGCATGTCTATGCCAGCGGCTCGCCGAACATGATCTATGCCACCCTCGATGCCCTGGTCGATGCCGGCATGGATGCGCATCAAATGCGCGCCGATGTATTTGCTTATGCGCCGCGCAATTGAATGAAGGAATAAGGCACGCTGCAGCAGCGTGCCGGTTTAAATAACTGTCGGTACTGCCGTCGGTTATAAGCCACTCATTATTGCCAACGCCGAAAATAACTTTCGCTACACTTACAACCGTGCATCTGTTATCGCACCTGTCCGGCCATTATTGCCGCCGCAGGGCACCCGGGGCTTGTATTCCGGCGCTTATCTGCCGTACGGTAACTCTGTGCACAGTGCTTTGCCTTTATAGTGCAGAGCGTTGTTAATTCATGGGGAAGTGTGGCGACAGCTATGTCGGCGATCGAAACGGTATCTTTGAATGTGACCTATCCGCCGTTGCTTGATTTCGGCGAGCAATTAACCCGCGAGCAACTTGTACATTCGGTCCAGCACACCATGTCCCGGCATCAGGGTGGCCCGGTGTGGTTGTTTGCCTACGGTTCGTTGATCTGGCGTCCGGAGTGCAATGCCGTTGAGCGGCGGCGGGCACGGGTGCATGGTTATCATCGCGGGTTGTATTTGTGGTCCCATGAACATCGCGGCACGCCGGAGTGCCCGGGCCTGGTGTTCGGCCTGGATCGCGGCGGTTCGTGCAGTGGCTTTGCCTACCGCTTGCCGGACGACTGCCTGGAAGAATCGCTGCTGGCCTTGTGGCAACGGGAGATGCCTTACCCGGCCTATCGTCCGCACTGGCTCAATTGTCGTCTTGAGGATGGCAGCAAGGTCCAGGCCCTGGGCTTCGTACTCGAACGCCACTTGCCGTGCTACGCCGGCAACTTGCCGGACACCTTGCTCAGTCAGATCTTTGCCAGTGCCAAGGGCCGTTATGGCACTACCCGCGACTATGTCGAGCAGACCCTCGATGCCCTGCGCAGCCACGCCATGCCGGATCGCAACCTTGAGGCGCGCTTTCGGCGTTGTCATTCCAGGTAGGAGCGGGCTTGCCCCGCGATGAGGTCGGTAATGTGGGAGGCATCGCGGGGCAAGCCCGCTCTCACAGGTTCAGCTGTTTAGGCCATGGTCACCACCAGCTTGCCCACTGCCTTGCGCTGGCCAAGCATTTCGATAGCTACACCGGCTTTAGCCAGCGGGAAGGTCTGCGATACCAGCGGCTTGAGTTTGCCCTCGGCGAACCAGGCAAACAGCTGCTGGAAGTTCGCCGCATTGTCAGCCGGCTGGCGCTGGGCAAAGGCGCCCCAGAACACCCCGAGCACCGCCGCGCCCTTGAGCAGCGCCAGGTTTACCGGCAGCTCTGGAATACGCCCGCTGGCAAAGCCGACTACCAGCAAGCGACCATTCCAGGCGATACCGCGTACCGCTTGATCAAACAAGTCACCACCCACCGGGTCGTAGATCACATCAACGCCGTTACCGCCCGTCAGGCGTTTGATCTCGTCCTTGAGGCTGGCTTGGCCGTAGTTGATCAGCTCGTCGGCGCCGGCGGCCTTGGCTACGGCCAGCTTCTCGGCGCTGCTGGCAGCGGCGATCACCCGCGCGCCCATGGCCTTGCCGATTTCTACCGCCGCCAGGCCCACGCCGCCGGAGGCACCCAGTACCAGCAGGGTTTCCCCGGCCTTGAGCTGGCCGCGCTGGCTCAGGGCATGCATCGACGTGCCGTAGGTCATGCCGAAGGCCGCGGCGGTGGTGAAGTCCATCTGCGCCGGGATCGGCAGCACGTTATAGGCCGGCACCGCTACCTGTTCGGCAAAACTGCCCCAGCCGGTCAGGGCCATGACCCGATCGCCAACCTTCAGGTTGCCGGCCTTTTCACCCACGGCACTGACCACGCCGGCGGCTTCGCCTCCGGGCGAGAACGGCAGCGGTGGCTGGAACTGGTACTTGCCTTCGATGATCAGGGTGTCGGGAAAGTTGACCCCGGCGGCCTGCACGTCGAGCAGGATCTCATTCTTCTTCGGCACGGGGCTGGCGACGTCTTCCAGAACCAGGTTTTGCGCCGGACCAAGGGCTTTGCACAACACTGCTTTCATCGGGACTATTCCTTTGCGCGTAGTGGCCGATAAGTGTAGGTGGGCGAGGTGCCGGGTCAACGAGCATGGCCCGCCCTGATAGGCCGGCATAAGCCCGGGCTTGGGTTTGACCGGTGCGCTGGGTATGCTGGCGCCAACTGTATGAGGAGCGAATTCGTGAAAGCGTGGATCTTGATGGTACTGGCGCTGATGCTGCCGATGGCGGCCCAGGCCGAGGAAGCCAAGGAAGGGGAGCCGAAGGTCTCCTACATTTCCCTTACCCCGCCTTTTGTCGGCAACTACGCCCTGGATGGCGGGCCGAAACTGCGCGTGTACAAGGCCGACGTGGCCCTGCGGGTCAACAGCGATGCCGCCGCCGCAGCGGTGCGTCATCACGAGCCGCTGATTCGCAATCAGCTGGTGGCCTTGTTCACCCAGCAGAACCTCGAGAGCATGAGTAATGTCGAGGCCAAGGAAAAACTGCGTCAGGAAGCCCTGAAGCAAGTCCAGCAGGTGCTCGAAAACGAAGAAGGCAAGCCGACCGTCGACGACTTGCTGTTCAACAACCTGATCGTTCAGTAATCAGGACGTCAGGCTGCGGCGAAAGCGCGCCAGGGCAATAGCGAAGAAGGCCAGGCCGATGGCGGCAAGTGCCGCAAGGTCTGGCCAGACTACTTCCAGCCCGGCGTCACGGAACAGGATGGCTGCACTGAGGCTGACGAAGTGGGTCGAGGGCGAGCCCTGCATCACCCACTGCAGCCACTGCGGCATGCTGTCCAGTGGCGTGCTGCCGCCCGAGAGCAACAGCATCGGGATGATCACCGGGATCGCCAGCAGGCCGAACTGCGGGGTCGAGCGCGCCAGGGTGGCGAGGAAGATCCCCAGTGCCGTGCTGGCGAACAGGTAGAGTGCGGTCACCGCCAAAAACAGCCCCAGCGACCCTGCCAGCGGCACCCCCAGCGCCCCTTTGACGATCACTTCCAGCGACACCCAGGTGCACAGCACCACCACCAGGGCGTTGCTGCCGATCTTCGCCAGCATGATTTCCAGGGCGGTCAGCGGCAGCACCAGGAGGTGATCGAGGGTGCCGTGTTCACGCTCGCGCAGCAGTGCCGTGCCGGTCAGGACGATGGCCAGGATAGTGATGTTGTTGACGATCTGGATCACCGCCAGGAACCAGCCACCCTCAAGGTTGGGGTTGAACAGCGCCCGGGCGCTGAGCAGGGCCGGGTTGCCGGCAGTCGCCGAGCCCTGGTTGGCGTAGTCGAGCAGCTCGCGCTCGACGATCCTGCCGATGTAGCCGGCACCCATGAACGCCTGGCTCATGGCCGTGGCGTCGACATTGACCTGCAGCTCTGGTGAGCGCCCGGCCAGCAGGTCGGTCTGGAAGTTCACCGGCACGTTGATCACGAAGGTGTACTGGCCGCTGTCCATGGTCTGATCGAGCTGGTTGTAGGCCAGTGGCACGGCGCGCTGGAACTCCGGCGGTTGCAGGGCTTCGGTGAGCTTGCGCGATACGAGGCTATGGTCTTCGTCGATCACCGCGACGCTGGCGTTGTGCACGCCGATCACCGAACCCGCTGCCGGCATGTAGATCGCCACGCTGAAGGCGTACAGCAAAAACAGCAGCAATACGCTGTCATGGCGCAGGCTGGTCAGCTCCTTCAAACCCAGGCGCAGGGTGTGTGCCAGACGATGCATCAGACCTCCTGCTTCTTCAGCATGGCCAGGCTCAGGCCGGTGAAACCAATAAAGAACCCCAGCAGCGCCAGGCACTGAGGCCAGAGTTCGCGCAGGTCCAGGGCCTTGGTGAAGGTGCCGACGGCGATATCGAGAAAATACCCGGCCGGGAACAACTGGCCCATCAATGCCGCAGCGCCCTCGAGCGAAGAGCGCGGTACGATCAGCCCGGAGAACTGGATGGTCGGCAGGCTGGTGATGATCATGGTGCCGAGGATCGCGGCGATCTGGGTGCGGGTGAACGCCGAGATCAGCAGGCCCAGGCTGGTGGTCGCCAGCAGGTACAGCAAGCCGCCGCAGGCCAGGGCCAGGGCGCTGCCTTTGAACGGCACGCCGAACAGCCAGCGGTTCATCGCCACCAGCAGCGCCAGGTTGATCAGGCTCACCGCCAGGTACGGCGCCTGCTTGCCGAGCAGGAACTCCAAGCGCGTCAGCGGCGTGGCGTAGAAGTTGGTGATCGAGCCCAGTTCCTTCTCGCGCACGATACCCAGCGCGGTGAGCATCGCCGGAATGAAGGCAAGTATCAGCGCCATTACCCCGGGGCCGATGGCGTTCACGCTGACCACATCCTGGTTGTAGCGAAAGCGGGTTTCCAGGCGCACCGGGCTTTGCCCTGGCTGGGCCTTGCTGCTCAGCGCCGCCCATTGCTCAAGGTTGGCCTGGTGCACGGCCTCGACATAGTTGCGGCTGGTTTCGGCGCGAAACGGCATGCCGCCATCCAGCCAGGCCGCCACTACTGGCTGACGCCCGGCGTGCAGGTCGCGGCCGAAGCCTGGCGGAATCTCCAGGGCCAGTTTGATTTCCGAGCGCTGCAGGCGTTTGTGCAACTGCGCGGCATCGCCGATCGGCGTCTGCTCGGCGAAGTAGCGCGAGCCGCGAAAGGCCTCCAGATAGGCGCGGCTTTGCGGGCTCTGGTCCTGGTCATACACGGCGAAGGCGAGGTTTTCCACGTCCAGGGAAATGCCATAGCCGAAGATCACCATCATGAACAGGGCGCCGAGCAGGGCAAACGCCAGGCGTACTTTGTCACGCAGCAGTTCCTTGCCTTCGCGGCTGGCGACGGCGAACAGGCGCTTGAGGCTAAAACCCCGGCGCATGTGCAACGGCGTCGCATGGGCTGGCGTGTCGAGCTGCGCGCTGGCAGTTGGCGCTTCGCTCGCGCCCTGCGCCTGTTCCAGGCAGGTGACGAAGGCGTCTTCCAGGGTCTGGCCGGCGAATTGCTGTTGCAGCGCCGCCGGGGTGTCGCAGGCCAGGACCTTGCCGGCATGCATCAGGGAGATCCGGTCGCAGCGCAGGGCTTCGTTCATGAAGTGGGTGGAGAGGAAAATCGTCACCCCCTGATCCCGCGACAGCTCGATCAGCAGGCGCCAGAAGTCGTCGCGGGCGGCCGGGTCGACGCCTGAGGTGGGTTCGTCGAGGATCAGCACTTCCGGGCGGTGCAACACCGCCACTGCCAATGACAGGCGCTGGCGCAGGCCCAGGGGCAGGGCGCCGGACTGCTGGTCGGCGCTGGCGCCAAGATCGAAGCGCTCGATCAATTCGGCGATACGCGGGCTGCTCTCGACCTTGGGCAGGTCGAACAACCGTGCGTGCAGTTCCAGGTTCTGCCGCACGCTGAGTTCGCCATACAACGAGAAACTCTGCGACATGAAGCCGACCCGCTTGCGCGTCGCCAGGTCCTTGGCGTTCACCGGGCGGCCGAGTAGCGTGGCGCTGCCTTCGCTGGCCGGCATCAGGCCGGTGAGCACCTTCATGGTGGTGGTCTTGCCGCAGCCGTTGGAGCCGAGAAAACCGAAGATTTCGCCTCGGCCGATGGCGAAGCTGACCTTGTTCACGGCGGTGAAATCACCGAAGCGCAGGGTCAGTTCGTGGGCTTCGATGGCGATCTCGGCATCGCCGTTATCATGGGGTGGTATCACCAAGGGTTGTTGGCTGCGCTGGCGGTTGCCCTGGAAGTGGGTGAAGGCGTCATCGAGCTTGTGGCTGGCGGTGGCGGCGGCCAGCGCTTCGCTCAAGCCCGCAGCGATCAGTTGGCCGCGATCGAGCATCAGGCAGTGCTCGAACTGTTCGGCTTCTTCCATGTAGGCGGTTGCCACCAGCAAGGTCAGTTGCGGGCGCTCCTGGCGCACCTGTTCGACCAGCTCCCAGAAGCGTCGACGCGAGAGCGGGTCGACGCCGGTAGTGGGTTCGTCGAGGATCAGCAAGTCCGGTTCGTGGATCAGCGCGCAACACAGCCCGAGCTTCTGCTTCATGCCGCCAGACAATTTGCCCGCCGGGCGTTCGGCAAAACGCAGCAGGTCGGTGGCCAGCAGCAGGTTGTGCATGCGCTGCTCGCACTCCTTGGCGCCAAGGCCGAACAGGGTGGCGAAGAAGCGGATGTTCTCGCTGATCGACAGCTCGGGGTACAAGTTGTTGCCCAGCCCTTGGGGCATGAAGGCGATGCGCGGGTACAGGCTGTTACGGTGGCGGCGCTGGCGGATCGAGCCGCCGAGCACCTGCAGCTCGCCGCTCTGCAGCTTCTTCACCCCGGCGATCAGCCCGAGCAGGCTCGACTTGCCGGCGCCGTCCGGGCCGATCAGGCCGCAGCGGGTGCCCGCCGGCAGGCTGAAAGCGATGTCCTGCAGGGCACTCAGCCCAGCGTAGCGGTGGCTGATGCCCTCGGCTTGCAGCGCCTGCGCGCTCATTGCAGGTTGGCCGGCCAGTCCACTTTAGCGGTGCGCACATAGCCTGCGCCCGGCATGCCGGGTTTGGCCTGGGGCACAGCGCTCGGTTCGGTCAGGCGCAGCTTGACCCGGAACACCAGCTTCTGGCGCTCGTCACGGGTTTCCACCTGTTTGGGGGTGAACTGCGCCTTGGCTGCGACGAAGGCGATCTTCGCAGGCATTGCCTGGTCGGGCAGGGCGTCGAGCACGATGCGCGCCTGGTCGCCAACGGTCAGGCGGCCGGTGGTGGAGGCGGGCAGGTAGAGGTTCATGTACTGATCGCTGGGGTCGATCAGCATCAGTACACGACCGCCGGCGCCGAGCACTTCACCCGGTTCGGCCAGGCGTAGCTGGATCACGCCGTTGATCGGCGCGCGCAGGCTGCTGTCGTCGATCTCGCTGGTCAGTTGCGCGACCTGGGCTTCGGCGGCGCCGATGGCGGCCTTGATCGCGGCCAGTTGTGCGCGGGCGGCAACGACTGCGGAGTTGCTGGTGTCGTAACGGGCCTGTTGCTGGTCGAGCAGTTGCTGGCTGGCGTATTTGCGCTGGAAGATTTCGCGCACGCGCTTGAGCTCCTGGCTGGCCAGCAGTTGCTCACTCTGGCGCAGTTGCACGGTGGCCTGGGCGGCGGAGTAGTTTTCCCGGGCGCGCAGCACTTCGGCTTCGGCCTGGCTGCGTTGGGCTTCGAGGGTGCGGGTGTCGATGCGGGCAAGCAACTGGCCTTGTTCGACCGTGTCGCCTTCGTCGACCAGCACTTCGGCCAGGCGCCCGGGGATCTTGCTGGCGATTTGCACTTCGGTGGCTTCGAGCCGGCCATTGCCCATGCTCAAGCCTTCGGGCAGGCGGTCATGCAGGGATTTCCAGTAGCCCAGGCCGCCAGCGGCCAGGAGCAGGGCGATCAAGGCGCCGGCGAAGAGTTTGGGCGTGTGTTGGCTCATCGACATGGTTGGGCATCCTGCTGCATTAACGTCAAATTGTGACGTCGCACCGGTCCTGGTGCGTTGATGTTCGTCAAATGAGCGGCAATCCTACCCTCTTTAACGCAGTGCGAGTACCGCTGCCCATTGTTCGGCGGTTACCGGCATCACCGACAAGCGGCTGCCTTTCTGTACCAGCGGCAGTTCGGCCAGGGCGGTTTGTTGCTTGAGGTAACCCAGTTGCAGGACCTTGCCGAAGGTTTCGAGGTGGGCAACGTCCACGGCGCTCCAGGGGTTTTTCTCGTCGTTGGCCTTGGCGTCGAAGTAATGGCTTTGCGGGTCAAGCGCGGTAGGGTCCGGGTAGGCCGCGGCGCTGATCCGGGCGATGCCGGCAATGCCCGGTTCCGGGCAGCTGGAATGGTAGAAAAAGAACTGGTCACCGACCGCCATGGTGCGCAAGAAGTTACGCGCCTGGTAGTTGCGCACGCCATCCCAGCGGGCTTCGCCCAGCCGCGCGAGGTCCTTGATCGAGAGTTCGTCGGGCTCGGATTTCATCAGCCAGTAGGCCATGGGTGGTGCTCCAGACAATGTTTGAAATAACCTGTTTCAGGAAACCGACGGTCGGTTGGCGTCAACGTTTGCGTGTCGCCTCAGGTTGTCGGAGAATGCGCGCATTTTAAGCTTGACGCTGCTGCAACAACAAAATCGTTGCTGACAACGTGATCAGTTTGCCTGAGGGGGGCAATCGATGAATCGCAAACCGGATTTGCTCTGGATTCTGGTGTTTCTGTTCGGTTTGGGTGTTGTCACTACCGGTTATGCGCAAAGCCTTTGGGAACGCAAACTCGACGCCCCCTACGAAATACCGGTCAATCCGCAACAGCGTTGATTGCTTTGCTGGCGCCCATCACGCGGGTGCCAGGTACCAGCCACGGTCCGAGACCGTTCCCTGCAGCGGCACATCCCAACTGGCTTGCGCCAGTCGCTCAACCTTCTGGCATTCATGCGCCAGGCCCAGCAGCAAGGGCTTTTTCCAGGCTTGGCGGCGAGCCTGATAGGCCAGGCTGCGGTCATAGAAGCCGCCGCCCATGCCCAGCCGGCCACCCACTTCGTCAAACCCCACCAGCGGCAGCAGGATCAGGTCCAGCGCCCAGATCGGCCGTTGCCGGGCCAGGCTGATGTGCGGCTCGGGGATGCGGAAACGGTTGGGCCGCAGCTTCTCGCCGGCGTTGATGCGCTGAAAGACCATCTTGGTTTTTGGCCAGGCGTGCAGCACCGGTAGATAGGTGTGCTTGCCGCGGCGCTGAGCTTCGCGCATCAACAGACGTGGGTCGATCTCGCAATCGTTGGGCAGGTACAGGGCAATATGTCTGGCCCGGCGAAACAGCGGGTGCTGCGCGAGCTGGCGGTACAGGCCACGGGCTGCCTGACGTTGCTCGGCCGGCGTCAAGGCGCGGCGGGCGTCACGTAGCAGGCGGCGAAGTTGGGGGCGGGTAAGCGGCGCGGTGTCGGTCATGGCACGGGCGGTCCCAGAGAGGGCTGCCACCTGTGGGTGACAGCTCGATTGCCCGCGCAGAAGGGCGGGCAAAGAATTCAGGCTCCCCGACGAACCGCTGTCGGTGTAGCCCTTGAACCCGAAAGTTCAAGGTGGAGATTGCAGGAGGCGTTAAGGCTTTCCGTCAAGCGGACATGCACACCGGCCCCACGTGCAACCCCCGTGGTTGTGCGTATCGGCTCAGGGACATGACCGACTGGCAAGCACTCCAGGGAGTGGCGCAAGTATACCGACACTCAACCCTTTTTTGAATCTTGATCGTCGGCCAATGCCTGATCGACCCGTTCGAGCAGGTCGCGCACCTGTTCACGGGTGGCACCGCCAGCCGGCACATCCGGACGTTCCTGGTTGTGCAGCAGGTCGTGGGTGATGTTCAGCGCGGCCATCACGGCAATCCGGTCGGCGCCGATGACTTTGCCGCTGCTGCGGATCTCGCGCATCTTGCCGTCCAGGTAGCGCGCGGCGCTGACCAGGTTGCTGCGTTCTTCCGGCGGACAGATGATCGAATACTCTTTGTCGAGGATCTGAACGGTGACGCTATTGCTTGAGCTCATGAGTCTTGCTCCAGGGCCTTGAGTCGCAAAATCATCGATTCGACCTTACGCCGGGCGATTTCATTTTTTTCGATGAGGTGGGCGCGCTCTTCGCGCCAGGATTTTTCCTGAGCTAATAAGAGTGCGTTTTGCCGTTTTAGTTGCTCGACCCGCTCAATCAGCAGTTCGAATCGGCCCATCAGCGCTTGCAGATCGTTCTCTTGCATTGGTTGCCACTCGATTCGGTCTTGCGGGTGGTTGCCCGGTTTATGCCCTGGCCGGCCCGGAGTTGGCCGCGTCGATGGTCTTGGCGCGCCTGCCGGTGCTAGGATACAAGGTCTTCATTCTAGTCATTGCGCCGTCTGGCGCCTAGTTGCCCATGCCCAATACCAATTCGCCGTACACCGCTTTCGCCAAACTGCTCAGCAGCAACGGGCATCCTGTTTCCCCTGCCGAACTGCACGGGCTGTTGCTCGGGCGCAGTTGCGCCGGTGCCGGCTTCGATGCCGAGGCATGGTTGGCCGATGCTGCGCACCTGCTGGAAAACGATCCGGCAGACAACGTTCGTAACGCTTTGATCGGCCTGCAGGAGATGGTCAAGGGCGAACTCGCCGGTGACGATATCACTGTCGTGTTGCTGCTGCCGGGTGATGAAGCGCCATTGGCCGAGCGGGCTGCTGCCCTGGGCGAGTGGTGCAAGGGCTTCCTGTACGGCTTCGGCTTGAACTCGGCTGGCCTGACCCTGAGCGGTGAAGCCAAGGAAGTCCTGCAGGACCTGGATGCGATCTCCCAGGTTCAGGACGCCCTGGAAGAATCCGAAGACGGCGAAAACGACTATATGGAAGTCATGGAATACCTGCGCGTCGCCCCGCTGCTGCTTTTTACAGAGCTGGCAAAACAGCCGGTCGAGCCTGCGGTCAAACCTTCGCTGCACTGAGCAACCAGGACTGCCACTGCCCATGAGCCACATCCCCAAGTCGGAATACGCCCGTCGACGCAAGGCGCTGATGGCGCAGATGGAACCCAACAGCATCGCCATCCTGCCCGCCGCCGCGGTTGCCATCCGCAACCGCGACGTCGAGCATGTGTACCGCCAGGACAGCGACTTTCAGTACCTGAGCGGCTTCCCCGAGCCCGAGGCGGTGATCGCCCTGATCCCCGGGCGCGAGCACGGTGAGTACGTGTTGTTCTGCCGCGAGCGCAATCCCGAGCGCGAGCTCTGGGATGGTCTGCGCGCCGGCCAGGAAGGGGCGATCCGCGACTTTGGCGCTGATGACGCCTTCCCCATCACCGATATCGACGACATCCTCCCCGGCCTGATCGAAGGCCGTGACCGGGTGTATTCGGCCATGGGCAGCAACCCCGAGTTCGACCGCCACCTGATGGAGTGGATCAACGTGATCCGTTCCAAGGCGCGCCTCGGCGCCCAGCCGCCGAACGAATTCGTTGCCCTGGATCATCTGCTGCACGACATGCGCCTGTATAAATCGGCGGCGGAAGTGAAGGTGATGCGCGAGGCCGCGGCGATTTCCGCGCGTGCCCATGTCCGCGCGATGCAGGCTTGCCGCGCCGGTTTGCGCGAGTACAGCCTGGAAGCCGAGCTGGACTACGAGTTCCGCAAGGGCGGAGCGAAGATGCCCGCCTACGGCTCGATCGTCGCCGCCGGGCGCAACAGCTGCATCCTGCATTACCAGGAGAACGACGCGCCGCTCAAGGACGGTGACCTGGTGTTGATCGATGCCGGTTGCGAGATCGACTGCTACGCCAGCGACATCACCCGTACCTTCCCGGTCAGCGGGCGTTTTTCGCCGGAGCAGAAGGCGATCTACGAGCTGGTGTTGAAAGCCCAGGAAGCGGCCTTTGCGGTCATCGCCCCGGGCAAGCACTGGAACCACGCCCACGAAGCCACGGTACAAGTGATCAACGAAGGCCTGGTGGAGTTGGGCCTGCTCAAGGGGCAGGTGCAGGAACTGATTGAAAGCGAAGCCTACCGGGCCTTCTACATGCACCGTGCCGGGCACTGGCTGGGCATGGATGTGCACGATGTCGGCGAGTACAAGGTCGGCGGCCAGTGGCGGGTGCTCGAGCCGGGCATGGCCTTGACCGTGGAACCGGGCATCTATATCGGTGCCGATAACCAGAGTGTCGCGAAAAAATGGCGCGGCATCGGTGTGCGAATCGAGGATGACGTAGTGGTAACCAAGCAGGGCTGTGAAATCCTGACCTCAGGCGTACCCAGGACGGTCGCCGAAATCGAAGCCTTGATGGCTGCCGCGCGCAGTGCAGCGGCATGAGCCGGGTCAATCTGGCAATCATTGGCGGCGGCCTGGTCGGCGCCAGTCTGGCCCTGGCCCTGCAGGCCGGGGCCAAGGCGCGTGGCTGGAAGATCCTGCTGATCGAACCCTTTGCTCCCGGTGATAGTTTTCAGCCGAGCTATGACGCCCGTTCTTCGGCGTTGTCCTTCGGTACCCGACAAATCTATGAACGTTTAGGGTTGTGGCAACCAATCAGCCGCCGCGCCGAGCCGATCCGCCAGATCCAGGTCTCCGACCGTGGCCGTTTTGGCGCCACGCGCCTGGATGCGTTGGAAGAAGGCGTGCCAGCGCTCGGCTATGTGGTCGAGAACGCCTGGCTCGGTCAATGCCTGTGGCAGGGCCTGGACGCCGAAGTGGTGAGCTGGCGCTGCCCGGCGGAAGTCACCGCCATGCAGGCGCTGGAGGATGGCTATCGACTGGCGCTCAACGACGACACCACGCTCGAATGCGACCTCGCGGTGCTGGCCGATGGTGGCCGTTCCGGCCTGCGCGAGCAACTGGGCATTCATGTCAGCCAGCGGCCGTACAACCAGAGCGCACTGATCGCCAACATCACCCCGAGCGAAGCCCATTGCGGCCAGGCCTTCGAGCGCTTCACCGACGAAGGGCCGATGGCCTTGCTGCCGCTGCCGGAAAACCGCTGCGCGCTGGTCTGGACCCGCGCCGGGATGGACGCCAAGCGCCTGGCCGAGCTGGACGAGCGTAGCTTTCTCAGCGAACTGCAGGACGTGTTTGGCTACCGCCTGGGCACCTTGCGCCAAGTCGGAGCCCGGCACCTGTATCCGTTGTCGCTGATCGAGGCCCAGGAGCAGGTGCGCCCGCACCTGGTGGTACTCGGTAACGCCGCTCACAGCCTGCACCCGATTGCCGGGCAGGGCTTTAACCTGTCACTGCGCGATGTGCAGTCGCTGGCCGAAGGCTTGCTGGCCAATCCCGGCTTGCCAGGTAACTTTGCCACCCTGCAGGCCTACCGCGAGCGCCAGCGCCTGGATCAGGACCTGACCGTGGGCTTCTCCGATCGCGTAACCCGCCTGTTCGGCAATGCCCAACCGCTGGTGGCGACCGGCCGCAACCTGGGCCTGCTTGGTCTCGACTTGCTGCCCCCGGCCAAACGCTGGTTCGCCCGCCAGGCCATGGGCCTGGGCCCCCGTCCGGACCCGCGGAACTGAACATGAGCGACCCGCGCAAACTGGCCCAGCGAGCGCGCAGGCTGCGCTGGCTGCTGAACCTTTACCCGCCGTACCTGGGCGCGGGCATCCGCGTGCTCAGCGTCAGCCCCGACCTGCGCCACATCCGCGTGCGCATGGGCCTGCGCTGGTTCAACCGCAACTACGTCGGCACCCAGTTCGGCGGCAGCCTGTATTCGATGGTCGACCCGTTCTACATGCTCATGCTGATGGAGCTGCTCGGGCGTGAGTACATCGTCTGGGACAAGGCCGCCAGCATCGATTTCGTGTCCCCGGGCAAGGGCCCGGTGTTCGCCGAACTGCGCATCGACGATGCCCTGCTTGATGACATCCGCCAGCACACCGCCGGCGGCAAAAAGTACCTGCCACGACTTCAGGTCGATATCCGCGACGCTGCCGGTGAGCTGGTGGCGCGGGTCGACAAAACCCTTTACGTGCGGCTCAAGCCGCAAGCGAGACAGGCTTAAGGCATGGAAATGCGCGCAGATCTGTTGATTGTCGGTGCCGGTATGGTCGGCAGCGCTCTGGCCCTGGCGTTGCAGCACAGCGGCCTGGAAATTCTCTTGCTCGATGGCAGCCCGTTGTCGATCAAGCCCTTTGACCAGCAGTCGGCATTCGAGCCGCGGGTCAGCGCCTTGTCGGCGGCCAGCCAGCGCATCCTCGAGCGCCTGGGCGCCTGGCAGGGGATCAGCGAACGGCGCTTGAGCCCCTACTCGGACATGCGTGTGTGGGACGGCAGCGGCACTGGCCAAATCCATTTCTCGGCCGCCAGCGTGCATGCCGAGGTGCTCGGCCATATCGTCGAGAACCGGGTGGTGCAGGATGGCCTGCTGGAGCGCCTGCACGACAGCGAAATCGGCCTGCTGGCCAATGCCCGCCTGGAGCAGATGCGCCGCTCCGGCGACGACTGGCTGCTGACCCTGGCCGACGGTCGCACCTTGCGTGCGCCGTTGGTGATCGCCGCCGACGGTGCCAACTCGGCGGTGCGCCGCCTGACCGGCTGTGAGACGCGCGAGTGGGATTACCTGCACCACGCCATCGTCACCAGCGTGCGTTGCGCCCAGCCCCATCAAGCGACTGCCTGGCAGCGCTTTACCGACGAGGGGCCGCTGGCGTTCCTGCCATTACTGCGCGATGGTCAACAGGATTGGTGCTCGATCGTCTGGTCGACCACGCCGGAACAGGCCGAACACCTGATGGCCTTGAGCGACGAAGCGTTCTGCGCCGAGCTTGAGCGCGCCTTCGAAGGGCGCCTGGGCGGCGTGCTGCAGGCCGACCCACGGGTTTGTGTGCCGCTGCGCCAGCGTCACGCCAAACGCTACGTGGCCGAAGGCCTGGCGTTGATCGGCGATGCTGCACACACCATTCACCCGTTGGCCGGGCAAGGCGTCAACCTTGGCTTTCTCGATGCCGCGGTACTGGCCGAGGAGCTGCAGCACGCCTACGAGCGGGGCGAGCGCCTGGCCGATGTTCGTGTGCTGAGCCGCTTCGAGCGTCGGCGCATGCCGCACAACCTGGCGCTGATGGCGGCGATGGAAGGGTTCGAGCGCCTGTTCCAGGCTGATCCGTTGCCGCTGCGCTGGCTACGCAACAGCGGCCTGAAATGGGTCGAGCAACTGCCTGAAGCCAAAGCCTTGTTCGTGCGCCAAGCGCTGGGCTTGAGCGGTGATCTACCGGAACTGGCGCGGGCCTGAGGTTTTGCAACATCTGGTAACTCCTCCCTTGTGAGTTCAGTTGAGAAGGCAAATGGGATTAACTACCATTTGCGCCTCTCTTGAACTCCGAGGACCGCACCATGTTGCCACGCAAGCACGTACTGGCCGCTCTGGCTCTGACCCTGTTCGGCACGGCCGCCCAGGCGGCGGACGAGGTGGTGGTGTATTCCTCGCGTATCGACGAGTTGATCAAGCCGGTGTTCGACGCCTACACCAAAGAGACCGGGGTGAAGATCAAGTTCATCACCGACAAGGAAGCGCCGCTGATGCAGCGCATCAAGGCCGAGGGCAAGAACGCCACCGCCGACCTGCTGCTCACCGTCGATGCCGGCAACCTCTGGCAGGCCGAGCAGATGGGCATTCTGCAGCCGATCAAGTCGGACATCATCGACAAGAACATCCCGGCCCAATACCGCGCCTCGTCCCACGACTGGACCGGCCTGAGCCTGCGCGCGCGGACCATCGCCTACTCCACCGACCGGGTCAAGCCCGAAGAGCTGAGCACCTACGAGGCGCTGGCCGACAAGCACTGGGAAGGGCGCCTGTGCCTGCGCACGGCGAAGAAAGTCTATAACCAGTCGCTGACCGCCACCCTGATCGAAACCCACGGCGAGCAGAAGACCGAAGAGATCATCAAGGGCTGGGTCAACAACCTGTCCACTGATGTGTTCTCCGATGACACCGCCTTGCTGCAGGCAATCAACGCCGGCCAGTGCGACGTCGGTATCGTCAACACCTACTACTACGGCCGCCTGCACAAGGAAAACCCCAAGCTGGCAGTCAAGCTGTTCTGGCCCAACCAGGCTGACCGTGGCGTGCACGTCAATCTTTCGGGTATCGGCCTGACCAAATATGCGCCGCATCCTGAGGCGGCGAAGAAGCTGGTCGAATGGATGACCGGTGAACACGCACAGAAAATCTTTGCCGGCGTGAACCAGGAGTTCCCGGCCAACCCGGCAGTGGCACCTTCCGAAGAAGTGGCCGCCTGGGGCACGTTCAAAGCTGACACCATCCCTGTGGAAGTGGCCGGCAAACGCCAGGCCGAAGCCATCCGCCTGATGGATCGGGCTGGCTGGAACTAAGCACAAGGCTATATCCTTTCGGGGCCCTATCGCGGGGCAAGTCGCCTTTGAATCCGCTAGAGAACGCCCCCCTTGGCCCACCCCACCCAACGCCGTTGGTACCCCCTGGTCTTCGTCATCGCCGCCCTGGTGCTGCTGCCGCTGAGCGTGCTGCTGTTGTCCTGGCAGGCGGTCGACATGCAGATCTGGTCGCATCTGCTCGACACCCAGATGAGCCGGCTGCTGGGTAACACCCTGACGTTGATCCTCGGTGTGGGCGTCGGCGTGTCGGTGCTGGGAGTGAGCCTGGCCTGGCTTACCAGCCTGTGCGAGTTCCCCGGGCGACGCTGGCTCGACTGGGCCCTGATGCTGCCCTTCGCGATTCCGGCTTATGTGCTGGCGTTCGTGTTCGTTGGCCTGCTGGATTTCGCCGGTCCGGTGCAAACCCTGCTGCGCGAGTGGTTCGGGCCCATACGCTTGCCACGGGTGCGCTCCACCGGCGGGGTGATCACCGTGCTGGTGCTGGTGTTTTACCCGTATGTCTATCTGCTGGCGCGTAACGCCTTCCTGGCTCAGGGCAAAGGCCTGATGGAAGCGGCAAGGGTGCTGGGGCTTTCACCCTTGCAGGCATTCTGGCGGGTCGCCATGCCCATGGCACGGCCGGCCATCGGCGCTGGGGTGGCGTTGGCGTTGATGGAGACCCTGGCGGATTTTGGCGCAGTGTCGGTGTTCAACTTCGACACCTTCACTACCGCCATCTACAAGACCTGGTACGGCTTCTTCAGCCTCTCCAGTGCTGCCCAGCTGGCCAGCCTGCTGTTGTTGGCGGTGATGCTGGTGCTGTACGGCGAGCGTCGTGCCCGTGGCGCCGTGCGCAGTAGCAACGAACGGCCGCGGGGCAAGGCGCTGTATCACTTGCATGGCATCAAGGCGCTGGCCGCCAGCAGTTGGTGCCTGCTGGTGTTCGCCTGTGCCTTCGTGGTGCCGATGCTGCAGTTGTTGGTGTGGTTCTGGCAGCGCGGGCGTTTCGATCTCGACGAGCGCTATGCCGGCCTGATCCTGCATACCCTCTATCTGGGCGGCATGGCGGCGCTGATTACCGTCTGTGTTGCCCTGGTGCTGGCGTTTGCCCGGCGACAGGCGCCGACCTCGGGAATTCGCGCAGGCGTTGGCCTGGCCAACCTGGGCTATGCCTTGCCTGGCTCGGTGTTGGCGGTGTCGATCATGCTGGCTTTCAGTTACCTCGATAACCAGGTGGTGGTGCCGTTGTCCAGCTGGCTGGGTGGCGCGGGCAAGCCGCTGCTGCTCGGTAGCCTGTCGGCTTTGCTGCTGGCCTATCTGGTGCGTTTTATCGCTGTGGCCTACGGCCCACTGGAAAACAGCCTGGGGCGGATTCGTCCATCTTTGCCGGAAGCGTCCCGTAGTCTCGGCGTGAGTGGCCCAAGATTGTTTTTCAAGGTGTATCTGCCCTTGCTGGTACCCGGTGCATTGAGCGCGGCGCTGCTGGTGTTCGTCGACGTGCTCAAGGAAATGCCGGCCACTCTGCTGATGCGCCCGTTTGGCTGGGACACGCTGGCGGTACGGGTGTTCGAGATGACCAGTGAGGGCGAGTGGTCGCGGGCTTCGCTGCCGGCGCTGTCCCTGGTGCTGGTCGGCCTGTTGCCGGTCATCGGCCTGATTCGACGCTCGGCGCAGCACCCGGGTCAAACGCGCTGAGGGTGTAAGCCTGCGAGCTTGCGGCTACAATGCGCGGCATTCGCTGCGGCCGGTCCTACAGACCGGGTAGCTGCAACGCTGCCAGCCGCCGTAGCCTCGCCACGCCCGGAAGGAGAAACCCATGGGACAGCGTACGCCTCTTTATGACCTGCACTTGGCCCTTGGCGCCAAGATGGTCGATTTTGGCGGTTGGGATATGCCCCTGCATTATGGCTCGCAAGTCGAGGAGCACCATCAGGTGCGCCAGGCCTGCGGCGTATTCGATGTATCCCATATGACCGTGATCGATGTTCGCGGTGCCCAGGCCGGCGTCTGGCTGCAGCATGTGCTGGCCAACGATGTCGATCGTCTGAATGCCACCGGCAAGGCCCTGTACAGCACCATGCTCAACGAGCAGGGCGGGGTTATCGATGACATGATCGTCTACCGCTGCGACGACGGTTACCGCCTGGTGGTCAACGCCTCGACCCGCGACAAGGACCTGGCCTGGCTGCAGGCGCGCATGATCGGCTTCGAGGTCGAGCTGAGCGAGCGCCCGGAGCTGGCCATCCTGGCCATCCAGGGCCCGCAAGCACGGGAAAAAGTCACTGAACTGGTGACCGCCGCTCGCGCCGCGCTGATCCGTGAACTCAAGCCCTTCGAAGGCCTGGCCGATGGTGACTGGTTCATCGCCCGCACCGGTTACACCGGTGAGGATGGCCTGGAAATCATCTTCCCGGCGCTACAGGCCCCCGCGTTCTTCAACGATCTGGTCGGCGCCGGCATCGCCCCGAGCGGTCTCGGCGCGCGCGACACCCTGCGCCTGGAAGCGGGGATGAACCTGTATGGCCAAGACATCGACGAAGCCCACACGCCGCTGACCTCGAACCTGGGCTGGAGCATCGCCTGGGAGCCGGCTGAGCGTGATTTCATTGGTCGCAAAGGTTTGCTGAAAGAAATCGAGCACGGCGTCGAGCAGAAACTGGTCGGCCTGGTGCTCGAAGAACGCGGGGTTTTACGCGCGCACCAGGTGGTCCGCGTCGCCGGGATTGGCGAAGGGGAGATCACCAGTGGTAGTTTCTCTCCTACGCTGAGCAAATCCATTGCCCTGGCGCGGGTGCCGATGGCGACCGCCGATCGTGCCGAGGTAGAGATTCGTGGCAAGTGGTACCCGGTGCGGGTGGTCAAGCCGACCTTCGTGCGCCATGGCAAGATCCTGATCTGAACCTATTCTGGCGGGCCAACCGCTGACCCAATCGAGGACAACAATGATGAGCAATATCCCCGCCGACCTGCGTTTTGCCGAAAGCCACGAGTGGGCCCGGCTGGAAGCCGATGGCACTGTGACTGTCGGGATCAGCGACCACGCCCAGGAAGCCCTGGGTGACGTGGTGTTCGTCGAGCTGGCGGACGTGGGCAAGGTCTTTGCTGCCGGCGATGCGGCGGGTGTGGTCGAGTCGGTCAAGGCCGCTTCCGACATCTACGCACCGGTCAGCGGTGAAGTGATCGCAGTCAACGAGGCGCTGGCCGACAGCCCTGAGGAACTGAACAACGATCCGTACGCCAGCTGGATCTTCAAGCTCAAGCCAAGCGACAAGGCCGAGCTGGACAAACTGCTCGACGCCGCCGGTTACAAAGCCGCCATCGGCGAATAGTTTCACGCAAGCGGCAATCTCTTCCTAGACTCAATATGCCTCCAGCGCCCGAGGCTTGGTCGAGGAAGAGAGAGCCGCTATGTCCCAGTCGCCGTCCCTGAGCCAACTGCAAGACCGCAATCCTTTCCTGCGTCGCCACCTGGGGCCCGATGCCTCGGAGCAGCAGGCCATGCTCGCCACCCTTGGGGTTGGCAGCCGCCGCGAGCTGATCGAACAGACCGTGCCGCCGGGCATCCGTCTGAACCGGCCGCTGGAGCTTCCTGATGCCCTCGATGAGCAGGCCGCCCTGGCCAGGCTCAAGGGTTATGCCGAGCAGAACCAGGTGTGGACCAGCCTGATCGGCATGGGCTACCACGGCACCGTCACTCCCACTGTCATTTTGCGTAACGTCCTGGAGAACCCGGGCTGGTACACCGCCTATACCCCGTATCAACCGGAAATTGCCCAGGGCCGCCTGGAAGCCTTGCTCAATTTCCAGCAGATGATCATCGACCTCACCGGCCTGGACCTGGCCAACGCCTCGTTACTCGACGAAGCCACCGCCGCGGCGGAAGCCATGGCCCTGGCCAAGCGCGTGGCCAAGTCGAGAAGCAACGTGTTCTTCGCTGATGAACACTGTCACCCGCAAACCCTCTCGGTGCTGCAGACCCGCGCCGAGGGCTTCGGTTTTGAGCTGGTCATCGATGCTGTGGATAACCTCGCCAAGTACAAGGTATTCGGGGCTTTGCTGCAGTACCCCGACACCCATGGCGAAGTGCGCGACCTGCGCCCGCTGGTGACGCAGTTGCATGCCCAGCAGGCGCTGGCTTGCGTAGCGGCCGACCTGCTCAGCCTGGTGATGCTGATGCCGCCGGGCGAGCAGGGCGCCGACGTGGTGCTCGGCTCGTCCCAGCGTTTTGGCGTGCCCATGGGCTTTGGTGGCCCGCATGCGGCGTATTTTGCCTGTCGGGACGAGTTCAAGCGGGCCATGCCCGGGCGCATCATTGGCGTGTCCAAAGATGCCCGCGGCAACACTGCGCTGCGCATGGCCCTGCAGACCCGTGAGCAGCACATTCGCCGCGAGAAGGCCAACTCCAACATCTGTACCGCCCAGGTACTGCTGGCCAACATCGCCGCGTTCTATGCGGTGTACCACGGCCCGGAAGGCTTGCAACGCATTGCCCAGCGCGTGCATGCGCTGACCTTCGTCCTCGCTGCGGGCCTGGAGAGCAAGGGCCTCAAGCGGCTCAACGAACACTTCTTCGATACCCTGACCCTGGACGTCGGCGGTAGCCAGACGGCAATCATCGAAAGCGCCGAGGCGGCGCAGATCAACCTGCGGATTCTCGGCCGTGGGCAACTGGGCGTGAGCCTCGACGAGACCTGCGACGAAAGCACGGTCATGCGCTTGTTCGATATCTTCCTCGGTGCCGACCATGGCCTGGAGATCGCCGCCCTGGATGCCCTGGCGCAGCCTGAAGGCATTCCGCCGGCGCTGGTGCGGCGCTCGGCTTTTCTCAGCCACCCGGTATTCAACCTGCACCACAGCGAAACCGAGATGCTGCGTTACCTCAAGCAGTTGGAGAACAAGGACCTGGCGCTGAACCAGTCGATGATCCCGCTGGGTTCGTGCACCATGAAACTCAATGCCAGCAGCGAGATGATTCCGATCACCTGGCCCGGCTTTGCCCTGCTGCACCCCTTTGCGCCGGCTGCACAGGTGCAGGGTTACAAGGCGATGATCGACGAGCTGGAAAGCTGGTTGTGTGCGATCACCGGCTTCGATGCCATCTGCATGCAGCCCAACTCTGGCGCCCAGGGCGAGTACGCCGGGCTGATGGCAATCGCCAAGTATCACCGCAGCCGTCACCAGCCCCAGCGCGATATCTGCCTGATCCCGGCCTCGGCCCACGGCACCAACCCGGCCTCTGCGCAGATGGCCGGCATGCAGGTGGTGATCGTCGAGTGCGACCAGGCCGGCAACGTCGACCTGGCCGACCTCAAGGCCAAGGCGCAGGCAGCCGGCGAGAAGCTGTCGTGCCTGATGGCCACCTATCCATCGACACACGGCGTGTACGAAGAGGGCATCAGCGAGATCTGCGAAGTTATCCACACGCACGGCGGCCAGGTGTACATGGACGGTGCCAACCTCAATGCCCAGGTCGGCTTGGCGCGGCCAGCGGATATTGGTGCCGACGTGTCGCACATGAACCTGCACAAGACGTTCTGTATTCCCCATGGCGGCGGTGGCCCAGGTATGGGCCCGATTGGTCTGCGGGCGCACCTGGCGCCTTTTGTGGCCAGCCATCCGGTGGTCCCGCTGCCCGGCCCGGACCCGCAAAACACGGCGGTCAGCGCTGCGCCCTGGGGCAGCGCGAGCATCTTGCCGATCAGCTGGATGTACATCGCCATGATGGGCCCGCAACTGGCCGATGCCAGTGAGGTGGCGATACTGTCGGCCAATTACCTGGCCGAGCAGTTGGGCGGTGCTTTCCCGGTGCTGTATCGCGGCCGAAACGAGCGGGTGGCACATGAGTGCATTCTTGACCTGCGTCCGCTGAAAGCCCTGACCGGCATTTCCGAAGAGGATGTGGCCAAGCGTTTGATGGACTACGGCTTCCATGCACCGACCATGTCATTCCCGGTGCCGGGCACTTTGATGGTCGAACCGACCGAGAGCGAATCCAAGGCCGAACTGGATCGCTTTGTCGAGGCAATGCTGAGCATTCGTGCCGAGATCCGCGAAGTTCAGGAAGGTAATTGGCCGGCAGAAGATAATCCGCTCAAGCATGCGCCGCATACGCTTGAGGATGTGCTGGGCGTGTGGGAGCGGCCCTACAGCATTGCCCAGGGCGTGGCGCCCAGTGCCCATGCGCGGATGCACAAGTACTGGCCGGCGGTGAACCGGGTCGACAACGTGTATGGCGACCGGAATCTGTTCTGTGCCTGTGTGCCGGTGGATGATTACCGCTGAGGCAATTGTTTCGGGTAGGAGCGGGCTTGCCCCGCGATGAGGCCGGTGCAGACTGGCCTTTTCGCATTCGCGGGGCAAGTCGAGGCGTCGCACCGCCGCTCCCACAAGGGTTGCCGTTTACTCGCTGGCTACCGCGTTCTTGGCCAGGATCGCATTGGCCAGTTCCATGTCACTGACTTTCAGGTCCGGGTTGTCGGCGCGGACTTTCTGCATCGCCGCTTCCAGGTACGGGCCGCGAATCGCACCTTCGCTGGCGACAAAGCTGCCGGCATCATCCTGGGCAGCCACGACCAGCTTGTGGTCCTTGGAGGTCAGGTAAGAGGACGCGGTGGTGGCGCCAGAAGAGATGACGTTGCGCCAGAAGGTATCAGCCATGGCAGATCCAACCGGCAGGGAGAGCAGGGCAAGGGTTGCGACTGCAAACTTGAAACGCATTAAGGTGACTCCAACTGAGGTGAACTGGGGCCTTTGATTGGGTTTATGTGGATCTAGTTCCCTGGCCAGGTAAAAGGTTTGGCGCCTGCTTCAGGCGATGACGCGAAGCACTTCGGCCTCGGTTGTCTGCCCTGCGGCAACCTTCTCGGCGCCGCTGTGCTTGAGGCTGAGCATGCCGTCATCAAGCGCCAGTCGGCGCAAGGCGAGCAGATCGAGGTCGGGCTCGATTCGAGCTTTGAGTGCATCACTGATGCCCAGCAGTTCGAAGATCGCACTGCGACCGTGATACCCGGTCTGCCGGCATTCACCACAGCCCACCGCTTGATGGCTGTGCATCGGCGCTGTTGGCGCGGCCTTGCAATGGTTACACAGGGTGCGCACCAGGCGCTGGGCCATGACCCCGATCAGGCTGGCTTTAAGCAGATAGGGCGCAATGCCCAGTTCCAGCAAGCGGGTGATGGCGCTGCAGGCATCGTTGGTGTGCAGGGTCGAGAGCACCAGGTGCCCGGTCAGGGCGGCCTGGATCGCCACTTCAGCGGTTTCCAGGTCGCGTATTTCGCCGATCATGATGACATCCGGGTCCTGGCGCAGCAGCGCCCGGGTACCGGCGGCAAAGTCCAGGTTGATGGCCGGCTGTACTTGTAGCTGGTTGAACGCGGGTTCAACCATTTCGATCGGGTCTTCGACGGTGCACAGGTTGATCTGTGGGGTAGCCAGGTGCTTGAGGCTGGCGTAAAGGGTGCTGGTCTTGCCCGAGCCGGTGGGCCCGGTGACCAGGATGATGCCGTGGCGCTGGCCGAGCATGGCCAGCCAGCGCTTGAGGTCGGCTGCGCCGAGGCCCAGTTGGGCAAAGTCCTGGTGCAGCAGTTGCGGGTCGAAGACTCTCAACACCAGCTTTTCGCCAAACGTGGTGGGCAGGGTCGACAGCCGTAGCTCGACCTCCTCGCCATCGGGCAGGCGGGTCTTGATCCGGCCATCCTGGGGGCGGCGTTTTTCCGCGACATTCATGCGCCCCAGGCTTTTCAGGCGGCTGACCACCGCCAGGGTCACCGGCGCCGGGAACTGGTAGACCGGGTGCAGCACGCCGTCGATGCGAAAACGCAACTGGCCCTGTTCACGTCGCGGCTCGAGGTGGATATCGCTGGCGCGCTGTTCGAAGGCGTACTGCAACAGCCAGTCAACGATGCTGACGATATGCGCATCGTTGGCTTGAACCTCGTTGGCGCGGCTGCCGACTTCAAGCAGTTGTTCAAGATTGCCCGCCGCGATCGGTACCGACTGTTGCTGACTGGCGCCGCTGACCGATTGGGCGACCTGGAAGAACGTCTGGCTGAGCTGGCGGATCTGCACGGGGCTGGCCAGCACCCGCTTGATCGGCCGTTGCAGCGCCTGGGCCAGGTCCGCCTCCCAGGCGCGGACATAGGGCTGCGCGCTGGCCACGGTGACACCGCTGGTATCGGCGGCCACCGCGAGGATGCCGTGACGCCTGGCGAAGGCCGCGGACATCAAGCCGGTGAGCCGGGCAAGGTCGGTCTCCAGGGGATCGATACGCAGGTAAGGCTGGCCAGCCTGCTTTGCCTGCCACTGGCACAAGGCGTCCAGGTCCAGGTATTGGCCGGGATTGCGCAGGTCGGCAAGCTGCTGGCTGGCGATCCATTCGAGCGGGTGCTGGTCGTGCTGCAGCGGTGTGCAGTTGCTGCGATCGACCGCGCTGATGCGTTGTTCGGCGAGCAACTCGGCAAGCAAGGTGTCGAGGTCAAGCCAGCGATCTTCGTTGGGGTTGGTCATGCGGGCTTCCTTGCCGCGCCACTGACAGTGGTGGCCTGAGCAAGGTTAGCCGCTGAGCTGAGCCTTTCGCGCGAACAAGGGTTACCAGGCTTTACCGGGCTGGCTCAACTGCACCTCGGTTACGCAGATCAGGTTGCGCATTTTTTGTGCAATCAGCTCGGCGCGGTGCCAGCTCAGGCCGCTGATGCCGATCTCGACACTGAGCAGGTCATCCTGTTGCTCGACATTCAGCCGATGCGGCACCAGGAATTGCAGGGCAAACAGATTGAGCACTCGGCACAGGCTGTCGGGTTCGGCCTCTACCTGCAGTTGGTAGCAGACATCACTGTGCGCGTTGCTGGCGGCCCAGACATCGGTGCGCAAGGGTGTGAGGGGGCTGTCCAGCCGTTCGAGAGCGCTCATGGGATTCTCCGAAGAAAGTGGAGAAATTTTTACATGCAGGCCGGGGTATTTCTTCTCTATGATCGTGCAATATTGCCACTTATTGAATAATTTGATTCGTAGCTATCAACTTTGGAGAAATAATCATGCACAGCGAGTTGGACGCCTATGACCGGCGCATCCTGGCCTTGTTGCAGGACGACGCCTCGCTCTCCAGTGCGCAGATCGCCGAGCGCGTGGGCTTGTCGCAATCGCCTTGCTGGCGGCGCATCCAGCGCTTGAAAGAGGAGGGGGTGATTCGCGCCCAGGTGACCCTGCTGGATCGCAAGAAGATCGGCTTGAACACGCAGATTTTCGCCGAGGTCAAACTCAACGCCCACGGGCGCTCCAACTTCACCGAGTTCACCGAGGCGATCCGCGGCTTTCCGGAAGTGCTGGAGTGTTATGTACTGATGGGCGCCGTGGACTTTCTGCTGCGTATTGTCACCCCGGACATCGAAGCCTACGAACGGTTCTTCTTCGAAAAGCTGTCGATGGTGCCGGGGATCCAGGAGGTCAACTCGACCGTGGCCTTGTCCGAAATCAAGTCCACGACGAGTCTGCCGGTACTGCCTTGAGCCTTACTTGCGCAGCAGGTGCTTCCAGCCGCGGCTCTGGAACACGGCCATGGCCTGGTGGACGCGGGCTTCGAGCACTTCGTCGCTGATCGGCAGGTTGGCCAGTTCGTGCAGCTTGTTCAGCTCGCCGAACAGGCGGTCCAGATCCGGGCTCTCCAGCACCTGGCGGGCGTGGTGCAGCCAGGCCAGCAGGCGTTCGATGCGCGGCAACTGCTCGGCCAGGTCTTCCGGCTGGCGATGGTACAGCGGCAGGTTCAGGGTCTTGGCTTCTTCAGCCAGCAGCACGTTCAGCCAGTTGGCCAGTTGTGCGGCGCCCTGGCGGTCGCCGCGCTTGTTGCGCTCGACGGTCCAGGCGCGGGCCAGCAGCCAGCGCGAGGTCTCCAGGGAGAACTGGCCCCAGCGGGTATCCAGCAACTCTTCGGCGAATTGCTCGGGTGCGGCACGGCGTACGTCTTCATCGTCAATACCGGCCAACACCAGCGGGCGCCAGTCTTCGAGCAGGGCGTCGAGGCTGTTGCGCAACTCGCGGGTGCTGGCGCGTGGGCCGGCCTGGCCGAGGCTGCTGGCCAGGGCGCGCAGTTCCCAGAGGTTGTCGACCCAGTCCTGCAGCAGGCGCCAGTGGCCGTTGAAACGGTACTGTTCGGCCAGGCGCTGGCTGCTGCCGAGCAACTGCCAGGCCAGTGCAGCGAAGGCGTCGTCGAGGGACATCTGGGCGTTCAGTTCGGCGGCCGGCAGGCTCAGGGCGTAGCTGCCGGCGTCGAGCAGGCGATAACCGCGCTCGGCCTTGCTGATGTCACACGGCATCAGCGGCAACTTGGCCGACAGCTCGGCGGCAAGCTCCAGCAGGGCTTCGGGGGCGCCTTCGCGCAACTCGAGCTCCAGCTCGCAGATTTCTTCCTTGTGCTTGCCGGCAACCACGGTGCCGAGGTCCAGTGCGGCCTCGATCACCACCTTGGCCTTGCCGCGGCCCCAGGCGATTTCTGCGTATTCACGGGTGAAATCGGTGGTGAACAGTGGCTTGATGGTCTTTTTGTCCAGCTCGGCCAGTTGCTCCGGCCAGCACTCGGCGTCGAGTTTTTTCAGGTCGAGCTTGGCCTTGGGCAGTTGCCATTCGAACTCGTTGCGCTGGGACAGGCCGGCGACGCTCTGGCCGCGGGTCTTGAGGGTCTGGATGACCACATCGCCGTCGCGGCGCAGGCGCAGGGCGACCTTGGCGGCGGCCAGGTCGCGCTCCGGGGTATCGAAGTACTGGTTGAGCAGTTCGCGGCTTTGCCACCCGGACTTGTTGCGCTTGTTCAGCAATGGGTGTTCACGCAGGGCGGCGAGGGTCTCGCGGCTGACCCGCAGTTTGATTTCGGTTTCTTTATGCATTGCTGGGTAATCCAGGCTCGAATGACAGGGAGCGTCTTGGGGGTGCAGTGTACAGGAGTCGGCTCACGGCAGTTTATTCCCGGTGCCGGATGGCCCTATGATGAGCTTCGCCCAAGGAGAAAGCGCATGCCATTGCCATCGCTCAAAGAGCAGTTCGCCGCCCTGATCGCCGCGCCGTCGGTCAGTTGTACCCAGCCTGCCCTGGATCAGTCCAACCGCGCGGTGATCGACCTGCTGGCCGGCTGGCTGGGGGACCTGGGGTTTGCCTGCGACATTCAGCAGGTGAACCCGGGCAAGTTCAACCTGCTGGCAAGCTACGGCAGTGGCCCGGGCGGCCTGGTGCTGGCCGGGCACAGCGACACGGTGCCGTACGACCCCGAGCTGTGGCAGACCGACCCGCTCAAGCTGACCGAGGTCGACGGCCGCTGGGTCGGCTTGGGCAGTTGCGACATGAAGGGCTTTTTTGCCCTGGTCATCGAAGCCGTGCAGCCATTGCTTGCCCATGACTTCAAGCAACCGCTGTTGATTCTCGCCACCTGCGACGAAGAAAGCTCGATGGCCGGCGCCCGTGCCCTGGCCGAGGCCGGGCGGCCCCTGGGCCGTGCGGCAGTGATCGGTGAGCCGACCGGGCTCAAGCCGGTCCGCTTGCACAAAGGGGTGATGATGGAGCGCATCGACATTCTCGGGCGCAGCGGCCACTCGTCCGACCCGAGCCTGGGCCATAGCGCCCTGGAGGCCATGCACCAGGTCATGAGCGAGCTGATGAACCTGCGCCGGCAATGGCAGAAGGCATTCAACAACGCCCAGTTCAGCGTGCCGCAACCGACGATGAACTTCGGCTGCATTCATGGCGGCGACAACCCCAACCGCATCTGTGGCCAGTGCGCCCTGGAATTCGACCTGCGCCCGCTGCCGGGTATGGACCCGGAAGTGCTGCGCATTGCCATTCGGCAAAAGCTGGCGCCACTGGCCGAGCAGCATCAGGTGCGCATCGACTATGCGCCGCTGTTCCCCGAAGTGCCGCCGTTCGAGCAGGCCGCCGATGCGGAACTGGTACGGGTAGCCGAACGTCTTACCGGTCATCGCGCCGAAGCGGTAGCCTTTGGCACCGAAGCGCCTTATCTTCAGCGCCTGGGTTGCGAGACCCTGGTGCTCGGCCCTGGTGACATCGCCTGTGCCCACCAGCCGGGTGAATACCTTGAAATGTCACGCTTGCAGCCTACTGTGCGTCTATTGCGTGAGTTGATCGAACATTATTGCCTCAGCCCGGTAATTGCCCGCTGAGTTGAACCGTTTTGCAGAGGAGATTGCGCGTGACGCCAAGCCTGTTCCGACGATAACCCTTCGAGCGCTGTGTGCTTTCCCGTTCTTGTCCCTATTTTCTACAGGCTCTCCGGTTATGCCCGAATACGTCAATTGGCTGCGTCACGCTTCGCCTTACATCAACGCCCACCGCGACTGCACGTTCGTGGTCATGCTCCCCGGTGACGGGGTCGAGCACCCCAACTTCGGCAATATCGTCCACGACCTGGTGCTGTTGCACAGCCTTGGCGTGCGCCTGGTACTGGTCCATGGTTCGCGTCCGCAGATCGAAAGCCGCCTGGCCTCCCGTGGCCTGACCCCGCACTACCACCGCGGCATGCGCATCACCGACGCCGCCACCCTGGAATGCGTGATCGATGCCGTCGGCCACCTGCGCATCGCCATCGAGGCGCGCCTGTCGATGGACATGGCTGCCTCGCCGATGCAGGGTTCGCGCCTGCGCGTGGCCGCTGGCAACCTGGTCACCGCACGGCCGATCGGCGTGGTCGAAGGTATTGATTACCATCACACCGGCGAAGTGCGCCGGGTCGACCGCAAGGGTATCAACCGCCTGCTCGACGAGCGCTCCATCGTCCTGCTCTCGCCGTTGGGTTATTCGCCTACCGGCGAAATCTTCAACCTGGCCTGTGAAGACGTCGCCACCCGCGCCGCCATCGAACTGGGCGCCGACAAACTGCTGCTGTTCGGCGCCGAGCGCGGCCTGCTCGATGAACAGGGCCGGCTGGTGCGTGAGCTGCGTCCACAACAGGTGCCGGCGCACCTGCAGCGGCTGGGCAGCGATTACCAGGGCGAGTTGCTCGATGCCGCCGCCGAAGCCTGCCGTGGCGGTGTGGCGCGCAGCCATATCGTCAGCTATGGCGAAGACGGTGCCTTGCTCACCGAGTTGTTCACCCGTGATGGTGGCGGCACCCTGGTGGCTCAGGAGCAGTTTGAAAAGGTGCGTGAGGCGGCGATCGAGGATGTCGGTGGCTTGCTCGAGCTGATCAGCCCGCTCGAAGAGCAAGGCATCCTCGTGCGTCGCTCGCGTGAGGTGCTGGAGCGCGAGATCGAGCAGTTCAGCGTGGTCGAGCGCGAAGGCATGATCATCGCCTGTGCGGCGCTGTACCCGATTGCCGATTCTGAGGCTGGCGAGCTGGCGTGCCTGGCGGTGAACCCTGAGTATCGCCATGGTGGGCGTGGTGATGAGCTGCTGGAACGGATCGAGACGCGGGCGCGGGAGATGGGGCTCAACACCCTGTTCGTGCTGACGACCCGGACGGCACACTGGTTCCGCGAGCGCGGCTTTGTGCCCAGCGGGGTCGAGCGGCTGCCGGCGGCGCGGGCCTCGCTGTACAACTATCAGCGCAACTCGAAGATTTTCGAAAAAGCGCTGTAAAGCATCGCGGGTCAAGCCCGCTCCCACAGAAGATATCTGTGGGAGCGGGCTTGACCCGCGATAAGGCCCTCAAGCATCACACGGTATGCAGATACCAGTTGTACTCAAGGTCGGAGATGGAGTGTTCGAACTCCTCCAGCTCGCTCTCTTTACAGGCCACGAAGATATCGATGTATTTCGGGTCGATGTACTTGGCCAGGATCTCGCTGTCGTCCAGCTCGCGCAGTGCATCACGCAGGTTGTTCGGCAGGCTTTGCTCGTTCTGCTCGTAGGAGTTGCCTTCGGTCGGCTCGCCCGGGTCGACCTTGTTGGTCAGGCCATGGTGAACACCGGCCAGCACGGCGGCCATCAGCAGGTACGGGTTGGCGTCGGCACCGGCTACGCGGTGTTCGATGCGCACGGCGTCCGGCGTGCCGGTTGGCACGCGCAGGGCCACGGTACGGTTGTCCAGGCCCCAGCTTGGCGAATTCGGCACGTAGAACTGGGAACCGAAACGGCGGTACGAGTTGACGTTCGGGCAGAGGAACGCCATCGATGCCGGTAGGGTCTCGAGCACACCGCCGATCGCGTGACGCAGTGCGGCGTTCTGCTCGGGATCCTCGCTGGTGAAGATGTTCTTGCCATCTTTGTCCAGCACCGAGATATGGACATGCAGACCATTACCCGCCTGGCCCGGATAGGGCTTGGCCATGAAGGTGGTATCCATCTCATGGTCGTAGGCGATGTTTTTGATCAGGCGCTTGAGCAGTACCGCGTAGTCGCAGGCCTTCATCGGGTCGGCAACGTGGTGCAGGTTGACTTCGAACTGCGCCGGGGCGCTTTCCTTGACGATGGCGTCGGCAGGAATGCCTTGTTCCTTGGCGCCTTCGAGGATGTCCTGCAGGCAATCGACGTACTCGTCGAGGTCGTCGATCAGGTACACCTGGGTCGAGATCGGGCGTTTGCCGGAAATCGGCGAGCGCGGCGGTTGCGGACGGCCGTTCACGTTCTCCTGGTCGATCAGGTAGAACTCAAGCTCGAACGCGGCGCAGATGGTCAGGCCCAGCTCGTCGAACTTGCTCACGACCTGGCGCAGGACTTCCCGCGGGTCAGCAAAGAACGGTTGGCCTTCGAGCTCGTGCATGGTCATCAGCAGTTGCGCGGTCGGGCGCTTCTGCCAGGGCTCGTTGGACAGGGTATCGGGGATTGGATAGCAGATGCGGTCGGCATCGCCGATGTCCAGGCCAAGGCCGGTGCTTTCGACGGTCGAACCGTTGATATCCAGGGCGAAAAGGGAGGCCGGCAGGTTGATGCCTTTCTCGTAAACCTTGTGGAGGCTGGTGCGCTCGATGCGCTTGCCGCGCACCACACCATTCATATCTGCAATCAGAAGGTCAACGTAGAGAACCTCAGGATGTTCCTTAAGGAACGCGTTCGCTTCGTTAAGCTGAACGGCACGCGGGGGTACCGACATGATGCAACACCTTTGTTGTTAAAAATATCAATCAATGGGGGCTTGCAGGTTCAGTCAATCGGAAAGCCTTGCTGAAGTCAAGCCAACCCCATGATGCCCTAAAATGGCCCTCAAGCGGCATTTTTGCTGCAATTGGGGGCGCCGACAAGGGCTGCTTTCGTACGGTAACGGCGATCTTGAGCGGGCCGTGTTCTATTTTTTACGGGGGTGTTGTGTAAAAAAATGAACAAGGCTAAGCTCGGTGGCAACCCATAACACCAATAATACCGGGGGTTACATGTCACGCCTGCCGACAACCGGCATCATCGCCCGCCGTTCACAGAACGGTTTGCACGCGTTCCTCGCGGGTGGCTTGCGCCATGCGCCAGCACCTTGCGCCCCGGCTGAAATAATTGACGGCCCGGGCGTCCTGCCTGCTGCCGACGCCTCTTTGAATTACCTCTGCCATCACTATAGCGGGCTCGTCAGCCTTGCGGGAACTGCCCGTCGCGGCCTCCCTGCGTCTGACTTTTGCTTTAGCCCCGAGAGGCATCCAGAATGTCTGGGACGGCCCACTCCGGGTGTCGTCCTGACGTCTGTCCAGACATTTACCTCCTGAGGTATTTATGAGTAGCAACCTCGACCAGCTCACCGATTGGTTGAAAGAACACAAGATCACCGAAGTCGAGTGTCTGATCAGCGACCTCACCGGTATCACCCGTGGCAAGATCTCGCCGACCAACAAGTTCATCGCCGAAAAAGGCATGCGCCTGCCCGAGAGTGTGCTGCTGCAGACCGTGACCGGCGACTATGTCGATGACGACATCTATTACGAACTGCTCGACCCGGCTGACATCGACATGATCTGCCGCCCCGACGAGAACGCGGTGTTTCTCGTACCTTGGGCCATCGAGCCGACCGCCCAGGTGATCCACGACACCTACGACAAGCAGGGCAATCCGGTCGAGCTGTCGCCACGCAACGTGCTCAAGAAGGTATTGAAGCTCTATGCCGACAAGGGCTGGCAGCCGATCGTGGCGCCAGAGATGGAGTTCTACCTGACCAAGCGCTGCGAAGACCCGGACTTCCCCCTGCAGCCGCCAATCGGCCGCTCCGGGCGCCCGGAAACCGGCCGGCAGTCGTTCTCTATTGAGGCCGCCAACGAATTCGACCCGCTGTTCGAGGATGTCTACGACTGGTGCGAGCTGCAGAACCTTGATCTCGACACGCTGATCCACGAAGACGGCACGGCGCAGATGGAGATCAACTTCCGTCACGGCAACGCCCTGTCACTGGCCGACCAGATCCTGGTGTTCAAGCGCACCATGCGCGAGGCTGCGCTCAAGCATAACGTCGCCGCCACCTTCATGGCCAAGCCGATGACCGGCGAGCCGGGCAGCGCCATGCACCTGCACCAGAGCATCATCGACGTGCGTACCGGCAAGAACATCTTCTCGGACGAAGACGGGAGCATGAGCGAGCTGTTCCTCAACCACGTCGGCGGCCTGCAGAAGTTCATTCCGGTGGTGTTGCCGCTGTTCGCACCGAACGTCAACTCGTTCCGCCGCTTCCTGCCCGACACCTCGGCACCCGTGAACGTCGAGTGGGGCGAAGAGAACCGTACCGTGGGCCTGCGCGTACCGGATGCCGGGCCGCAGAATCGCCGGGTCGAAAACCGCCTGCCAGGCGCCGACGCCAACCCGTATTTGGCGATCGCCGCCAGCCTGCTGTGCGGCTTCATCGGCATGGTCGAAGGCATCAAGCCAAGTGCGCCGGTACAGGGGCGTGGCTATGAGCGGCGCAACCTGCGCCTGCCGCTGACCATCGAGGACGCCCTGGAGCGCATGGAGAACTGCCAGGCGCTGGAACCTTACCTGGGCAAGAAATTCATTGCCGGCTACGTCGCCACCAAACGCGCCGAGCATGAAAACTTCAAACGCGTAATCAGCTCCTGGGAACGTGAGTTCCTGCTGTTTGCAGTCTGATCAACCCGGAGCCGCAGGACCGCGGCCGTCAACAAACGGAGAAGCACATGAGCGTCAACAACCCGCAAACCCGTGAGTGGCAAACCCTTAGCAGTGAGCATCACCTGGCGCCTTTCAGTGACTATAAACAGCTGAAAGAGAAGGGGCCGCGGATCATCACCAAAGCCGAGGGCGTGCACCTGTGGGACAGCGAGGGCAACAAGATCCTCGATGGCATGGCGGGCCTGTGGTGTGTGGCGGTCGGTTACGGCCGTGAAGAGCTGGTTGAAGTGGCCGCCAAGCAAATGCGCGAGCTGCCGTACTACAACCTGTTCTTCCAGACTGCCCACCCACCGGCACTGGAGCTGGCCAAAGCCGTCTGCGACGTCGCGCCCAAGGGCATGACCCATGTGTTCTTCACCGGTTCCGGTTCTGAAGGCAACGACACCAACTTGCGCATGGTCCGCCACTACTGGGCGCTCAAGGGCAAGCCGCAGAAACAGGTGATCATTGGCCGCATCAACGGTTATCACGGTTCCACCGTGGCCGGTGCCGCCCTGGGTGGCATGAGCGGCATGCATGCGCAGGCCGGGACGCTGCCGGGCATCGTGCATATCCCGCAGCCGTACTGGTTCGGCGAGGGCGGTGACATGACCCCGGACGAATTCGGCGTATGGGCAGCCGAGCAGCTGGAAAAGAAAATCCTCGAAGTCGGCGAAGACAACGTCGCCGCCTTTATCGCCGAGCCGATTCAGGGTGCCGGCGGGGTGATCATTCCGCCAGACACTTACTGGCCGAAGATCAAGGAGATCCTCGCCAAGTACGAGGTCCTGTTCATTGCCGACGAAGTGATCTGTGGCTTTGGTCGCACCGGCGAGTGGTTCGGTTCCGATTACTACGACCTCAAGCCCGACCTGATGACCATCGCCAAGGGTCTTACCTCCGGTTACATCCCCATGGGTGGTGTGATCGTGCGTGACGAAGTGGCCAAGGTGCTCAGCGAAGGCGGCGACTTCAACCACGGCTTCACCTACTCCGGCCACCCGGTGGCGGCGGCGGTGGGCCTGGAAAACCTGCGGATCTTGCGCGACGAGAAGATCATCGAGCGGGTTCAGGAAGAAACGGCACCGTATTTGCAAAAGCGTCTGCGTGAGCTCAGCGATCACCCGCTGGTGGGCGAAGTGCGTGGCCTGGGCATGCTCGGTGCCATCGAGCTGGTCAAGGACAAGGCTACCCGCGCGCGTTACGAAGGCCGGGGTGTGGGCATGATCTGCCGACAGTTCTGCTTCGACAACGGGCTGATCATGCGTGCTGTGGGCGACACCATGATCATCGCGCCGCCGCTGGTGATCAGCCATGCAGAGATCGACGAGCTGGTGGAAAAGGCGCGCAAATGCCTGGACCTGACGCTCGAAGCGCTGAACTAGCCAAGTGCTAGGCTAGCGTAATGGCATCAATCGGTTTCAAGGTGCCTCTTTCCTTGAAAGAGCGCCTTGTAACTTGCCAGACTAACGACTGTTTCAGTCGCTCGGAGCTTGCGCCGAATAAGCCGGCCGCTGAACAGATGGCTAAATAAAAATTCTGGAGCATTACGCATGAAGAAATTGGGCAAGACGTTGCTGGCTATGTCCCTGATGGGCGCCATGGCCAGTGCTGTTCACGCGGATGACAAAGTACTGCACGTCTATAACTGGTCCGACTACATCGCACCGGACACTGTCGCCAAGTTCGAAAAACAGACCGGTATCAAGGTCGTTTACGACGTCTTCGACAGCAACGAGACCCTCGAGGCCAAGTTGCTGGCAGGCAAGTCCGGCTACGACGTGGTAGTGCCGTCGAACAACTTCCTGGCCAAGCAGATCAAGGCCGGTGTCTATCAGGAGCTGGACAAGTCCAAGCTGGCGAACTGGAAGAACCTCGACGAAGACCTGCTCAAGGCCGTTGGTGATGCCAGCGACCCGGGCAACAAACATGCGTTCCCGTACATGTGGGGCTCCATCGGCATCGGCTACAACCCGGAGAAGGTCAAGGCCGCGCTGGGTATCGACAAGATCGATTCCTGGGACGTGGTGTTCAAGCCGGAGAATATCGCCAAGCTCAAGAGCTGCGGTGTGAGCTTCCTCGACGCTCCGACCGAAATGATTCCGGCGGCGCTGCACTACCTGGGCAAGCCGACCAACAGCACCAGCAAGGAAGACCTCAAAGCCGCCGAAGACCTGTTCCTGAAGATCCGTCCGTCGGTCGGCTACTTCCACTCCTCCAAGTACATCTCCGACCTGGCCAACGGCAACATCTGCGTGGCCGTGGGTTACTCGGGTGACCTGGAGCAGTCCAAGGCCCGTGCCCACGAGGCCGGTGACAAGGTCAAGCTGGACTACATCATTCCGAAAGAAGGCGCCGGTACCTTCTACGACATGGTCGCCATCCCCAAAGATGCGGTCAATGTCGACGCTGCCTACAAGTTCATGGACTTCCTGATGCAACCGGAAGTCATGGCCGAGATCACCAACGCCGTGCGTTTCCCGAACGGCAACAAGGCGGCGACTCCCCTGGTGGACAAGGACATCACCAGCGATCCAAGCATCTACCCGCCGGCTGATGTGAAGAAGCAGCTGTACGCCATTGCTGACCCGGGTGCCAAGGCCCAGCGCGAAATCACTCGCAGCTGGACCAAGATCAAATCGGGCAAGTAAACCTGGTTGCCTCCCTGGGCACGGTGTAAATCCGGCCCAGGGAGCATGAAGGCACAAATTTTTTTTGCGGCATGAGTGCATCGAAGGTAAGTTGCGCGCCGGTTTGGTTATCCGGCAGGTATTTCTGTCGTTTGCCACGGGCACATTTGTGAGGACCTCCCACTTGTCTATTTCTGTATTTCGCAAGGCCATCCTGGCTGGAGCGGGTCTGACGCTGGCGATCAGCGTCCAAGCGGCGCCCACGGTGCACATTTATAACTGGTCGGACTACATCGGTCAGACCACCCTCGCGGACTTCGAAAAAGCCACTGGCATCAAGCCGGTGCAGGATGTCTTCGATTCCAACGAAACCCTGGAAGGCAAGCTGCTGGCCGGTCGTACCGGCTATGACGTGGTCGTGCCGTCCAACCATTTTCTCGGCAAGCAGATCAAGGCGGGCGCATTCCAGAAGCTCGACAAGGCGCTGCTGCCCAATTACGCGAACCTCGACCCGGCGCTGATGAAGCGCCTGGAAAAGAACGATCCAGGCAACCAGTACGCCGTCCCCTACCTGTGGGGCACCAATGGCATCGGCTACAACGTCGAGAAGGTCAAGGCGGCGCTGGGTACCGACAAGATCGATTCCTGGGCCATGCTGTTCGAGCCACAAAACATCAAAAAGCTTTCCAAGTGCGGGGTCGCCTTCCTCGACTCGGCCGACGAGATGCTCCCGGCAGTCCTCAACTACATGGGGCGTGACCCCAACAGCACCAACCCCAAGGACTACGCCGACGCCGAGAAGAAACTCCTGGCCGTGCGCCCGTACGTGACCTACTTCCACTCGTCCAAATACATCTCGGACCTGGCCAACGGCGACATCTGCGTGGCCGCCGGTTTCTCCGGCGATGTATTCCAGGCCAAGTCCCGCGCCGAAGAAGCCGGCAAGGGCGTCAAGCTGGCCTATGCGATTCCCAAGGAAGGCGGCAACCTCTGGTTCGACATGCTGGCGATCCCCAAGGATTCCAAGAATGTCAAAGAGGCCCACGCCTTCATCAACTATTTGCTGCAGCCTGAGGTTATTGCCCAGGTCAGTGATTACGTCGGTTATGCCAACCCGAACCCCAAGGCTGGCGATCTGATGGACCAGAACGTGCGAACCGACGCAGCGGTTTACCCACCGCAAGAAGTGCTGGACAAGTTGTACGTCAATTCCGAGCTACCTCCCAAGGTGCAACGGTTGATGACCCGTAGCTGGACCAAGGTCAAGTCGGGCAAGTAAAAATCCAGGGTCCGTCACGGCAGGGGCGGGCGCAAAAAATCTTGTTGGGAGTTTCACAAATGGCAGTTGCCTCCGGTGCCTATAAGAAAGCCCTCGAGGGCGACCAGCAACCTAAACAGGTGCTGGTCAAAATCGACCGGGTCACGAAAAAGTTCGACGAAACGGTCGCCGTGGACGATGTGTCCCTGGAAATCAAGAAGGGCGAAATTTTCGCCCTGCTCGGTGGCTCGGGTTCGGGTAAGTCGACCTTGCTGCGCATGCTCGCCGGCTTCGAACGACCAACCGAGGGGCGTATTTTCCTCGATGGCGTAGACATTACCGATATGCCGCCCTACGAGCGGCCGATCAACATGATGTTCCAGTCGTACGCGCTGTTTCCGCACATGACCGTGGCCCAGAACATCGCCTTCGGCCTGCAGCAGGACCGTATGCCCAAGTCCGAGATCGACGCCCGCGTGGCCGAGATGCTCAAGCTGGTGCACATGACCCAGTACGCCAAGCGCAAGCCGCACCAGCTCTCCGGTGGCCAGCGGCAGCGTGTGGCCCTGGCCCGTTCGCTGGCCAAGCGGCCCAAGTTGCTGCTGCTCGATGAGCCGATGGGGGCACTGGACAAGAAGCTGCGTTCGCAGATGCAACTGGAGCTGGTGGAGATCATCGAACGGGTCGGTGTGACCTGCGTGATGGTGACCCACGATCAGGAAGAGGCCATGACCATGGCCCAGCGCATCGCCATCATGCACCTGGGCTGGATCGCCCAGATCGGCAGCCCGATCGACATCTATGAAACCCCGACCAGCCGCCTGGTCTGCGAGTTCATCGGTAACGTCAACCTGTTCGAAGGCGAAGTGGTCGACGACGCCGAAGGCCATGCGGTGATCGCCAGCCCCGAGCTTGAGCGCCACATCTACGTTGGTCACGGTGTTACCACCTCGGTGGAAGACAAACGCATCACCTACGCCCTGCGTCCGGAAAAACTGCTGGTGACCACCGAGCAGCCGACCTGCGAGCACAACTGGTCGCGCGGCAAGGTTCACGACATTGCCTACCTGGGCGGCCATTCGGTGTTCTACGTCGAGCTGCCTGGCGGCAAGGTCGTCCAGTCGTTCGTCGCCAACGCCGAGCGCCAGGGCACCCGGCCGACCTGGGACGACCAGGTTTACGTCTGGTGGGAGGATGACAGCGGCGTGGTACTGCGGTCATGAATGCGCGCAAGCTCAAGCGAGCCGTCAACCGAATAAAGCCCGAGGGGCGCCATCTGGTGATCGGCGTGCCGTTCATCTGGCTGTTCCTGTTCTTCATGCTGCCGTTCTTCATCGTCCTGAAGATCAGCTTCGCTGAAGCCGACGTGGCGATCCCGCCGTACACCGAGATCTACAGCTACATCGAAGACAAGGTGCAAGTGGTGCTCAACCTGGCCAACTATGGCCTGTTGACCGAAGACGAACTCTACATCTCGGCGTACCTGGGTTCGTTGAAGATGGCCTTCGTCAGCACCCTGCTGTGCCTGCTGATCGGCTATCCAATGGCCTATGCCATTGCCAATGCGCGCAAGGAAACCCAGACCGTGCTGTTGCTGCTGATCATGATGCCGACCTGGACGGCGATCCTGATCCGCGTGTATGCCTGGATGGGCATCCTCAGCAACAACGGCCTGCTCAACGCCTTCTTGCTGTGGCTGGGGTGGATCGATCAGCCGTTGCAGATCCTCAACACCAACCTCGCGGTGTATATCGGCGTGGTCTATTCGTACCTGCCGTTCATGATCCTGCCGCTCTACGCCAACCTGGTGAAGCACGACCAGAGCCTGCTTGAGGCCGCGTCGGACCTGGGTTCGAGCACCTTCAACAGCTTCTGGAAGATCACCGTGCCGCTGTCGAAGAACGGCATCATCGCCGGCTGTATGCTGGTGTTCATTCCGGTGGTGGGTGAGTTCGTCATTCCTGAGCTGCTCGGCGGCCCGGAAACCCTGATGATCGGTAAAGTGCTCTGGCAAGAGTTCTTCAACAACCGTGACTGGCCGGTGGCCTCTGCCCTGGCGGTAGTGATGCTGGCGATCCTGATCGTACCGATCCTGCTCTTCAACCGTAGTCAGGCCAAAGAGATGGAGGGCAGGGCATGAAGCGTTTCAGTTTCTCCAAATTGATGTTGGTCCTGGGCCTGCTGTTCATCTACCTGCCGATGCTGATCCTGGTGATCTACTCGTTCAACGCCTCCAAGCTGGTGACGGTATGGGGCGGCTGGTCGGTGAAGTGGTACGTCGGCCTGCTCGACAACACCCAACTGATGGGCTCGGTGATGCGCTCGCTGGAAATCGCCTGTTACACCGCGATCGCTGCGGTGGCGCTGGGCACCCTGGCGGCCTTCGTGCTGACCCGGGTGACCCGCTTCAAGGGCCGTACCCTGTTCGGTGGCCTGGTCACCGCGCCATTGGTAATGCCCGAGGTGATTACCGGTCTGTCGCTGTTGCTGCTGTTCGTGGCCATGGCGCAGATGATTGGCTGGCCGCAGGAGCGTGGCATCGTCACCATCTGGATCGCCCACACCACCTTCTGCGCAGCCTATGTGGCGGTGGTGGTGTCGGCGCGCCTGCGTGAGCTGGACCTGTCGATCGAAGAAGCGGCGATGGACCTCGGTGCGCGGCCGTGGAAGGTGTTCTTCCTGATCACCATCCCGATGATTGCACCGTCGCTGGCAGCCGGCGGGATGATGTCCTTTGCCCTGTCGCTGGATGACCTGGTACTGGCCAGCTTCGTCTCGGGCCCGGGGTCGACCACTTTGCCGATGGAAGTCTTCTCTGCCGTGCGTCTGGGCGTGAAGCCGGAAATCAACGCGGTGGCCAGCCTGATCCTGCTCAGCGTGTCGTTGGTGACTTTCATGGTCTGGTACTTCAGCCGCCAGGCCGAAGAACGTCGCCGTCGGGCGATCCAGCAGGCGATCGAAGAAAGCGCTGCCGACTCGTGGAAACAACCGGACGTGCGTCGCGCGCCGGCGCCGGTTTCAGCGTGATCTGAAACCCTTCGCGGGGCAAGCCCGCTCCTACAGATCGGTAGGAGCGGGCTTGCCCCGCGATTGCGTTTCACTCCGGCCAATGCCAGGCCGGCTCATCCAGCATCCCCTGACCGGCAACGCGGGTCTGCCCCAGCACCTTCTCCAGCACGATCGAATTGCAGGTCGCATCCTGTTCCAGCGCCGCCACCAGGCGCCGTGCATGTGACACCACCCACACCTGACACTGCTCCGACGCGCGGATGATCAAGCGCGCCAGCGCAGGCACCAAGTGATTGATCGAGCGGTAGTTGGCGACAGCCAGGGTGGTCAGCATGGCAGCGTCCATTCAGGCAAAGAGGGCAGTATCGCCGATTCCGCGTGTTGAACGAATTGTGTACGCCGACAAGCGATCAAGGAAACCCTGATCTACGCTAACACTCGCATTCCTAAATAGATCTGGCACGTGCAAGGAGCCTGCATGACGATGTCGCGTCCTTTATCGATCGTCTGCCTGGGGGGGTTGTTGGTGCTGACGGGGTGCGGTGAGCAAAAAGCCGCTGAAGCCGAGCTGCCCAGAGTCGGTGTACAACGTGTTGAACCCAGTGATTTCGCGGCTTCCGTAACCCTGACCGGTGATGTCCAGGCGCGGGTGCAGACTGACCTTTCGTTTCGCGTGGGCGGCAAGATCATTTCCCGCAGCGTCGATGTCGGTGATCACATCAAGGCCAACCAGGTCCTGGCCCGTCTTGACCCCAAGGACCTGCAGACCAGCGTCGACTCGGCCAAGGCCGAAGTCTTTGCCGAACAGGCACGCGTGACCCAGACTGCCGCCGCCTTTGTCCGCCAGCAGAAGCTGTTGCCCAAAGGCTATACCAGCCAAAGCGAGTACGACTCTGCCGAAGCCGCCTTGCGCAGCAGCCAGAGCGCCCTCAAGGCGGCTCAGGCGCAACTGGCCAACGCCCGTGAACAGCTGAGCTATACCGCGCTGGTGGCTGAGGCGGACGGGGTGATCACCGAGCGCCAGGCCGAAGTCGGCCAGGTGGTCCAGGCCACGGTGCCGATTTTCGGCCTGGCCCGCGATGGCGATCGTGACGCGGTGTTCAATGTCTATGAGTCGTTGCTGGTGGCGCCGCCGAGCGAGCATGCGATTACCGTGCGCCTGGTCGACAACCCGAAGATCCAGACCCTGGGCTATGTGCGCGAAATCACCCCGACGGTGTCGGCGCAAAGCGGTACGGTGCAGGTCAAGGTGGCCTTGAAAAACGTACCTGCGGGCATGGAACTGGGCTCGCCAGTCAGCGCCACTGCCGATGCCCAGGGCCGGCCGAGTATCGAACTGCCCTGGTCGGCGCTGACCAAGGACCTGCATGACCCGGCCGTGTGGGTGATCGGCGAGGGTCACAAGGTCAGCCTGCAGAAGGTCAAGGTCATCCGTTACCTCACCGGCAAGGTGGTGGTCGGCGAGGGCCTTAAAGGCGGCGAGACCGTGGTGGTGGCCGGTGGTCAATTGCTTAACCCGGGAATGCAGGTACAAGTGGCGCCGACGACCGACAGCGGGGTGGCGCAATGAACAGGCTGACGCTGACGTTGTGCAGTGCCCTGCTGCTGGCCGGCTGTGGGAAACCCGCCGAGGCGCCTGAACCTGTGCGACCGGTGTTGTCGCTGGTGGTCGAGCCGCAGAGCCAGGCAAACCTTGGCCGCTTCGCCGGGAGCATTCAGGCCCGCTACGAAAGCACCCTGGGTTTTCGCGTGGGCGGGCGCATTGCCCGACGTTGGGTGGATGTCGGCAGTTCGGTAAAACCGGGCGACGTGCTCGCCAGCCTTGACCCCACCGACCAGCGCAACCAGTTGCGCGCCGCCGAAGGCGACCTGGCCAAAGTGCAGGCACAGTGGATCAATGCCCAGGCCAACGCCCGCCGCCAGCAGCAGCTGTTCGACCGCGGCGTGGGCGCCCAGGCCCAGCTGGATATCGCCCAGACCGACCTGAAAACCACCGGTGCGTCCCTGGAGCAGGCGCGTGCGGCAGTCGAGCAGGCCCGCGACCAGCTCGGCTACAGCGAGCTGAAAGCCGATCACGCCGCGGTGGTCACCAACTGGCAGGCCGAAGCCGGGCAAACCGTGAGCGCCGGGCAAGCAGTGGTGACCCTGGCCCGCCCGGACATCAAGGAAGCGGTCATCGACCTGCCCACCAGCCTGGCCGAGCAGGTCTCCGGCGAGCTGAAGTTCCTGGCCGCCTCGCAACTGGACTCAAGCATCAGCACCGCTGCCACCTTGCGAGAGCTGGAGCCCCAGGCCGATGCCGCCACCCGTACCCGGCGCGCGCGCCTGACCCTGGCCGATACGCCACTGGCGTTCCACCTGGGCACGGCAATCAGCGTCACCCTGACTTCGGCGGTGTCGCCGCGCGTCGAGCTACCGGCATCGGCATTACTGGAAAGCGAGGACAAAACCCGGGTATGGATCGTCGATCCACAACAGAAAACTGTTGCTACTCGCGAGGTAAAGCTGCTTGAGCGGACCGCCAACACCGTAGTACTGGCCTCTGGCGTGCGGGCCGGCGAGCGGGTGGTGACGGCAGGGGTGAACAGTCTCAAACCGGGCCAGAAGGTCATAGTCGACGAGGAAGACCCGCAATGAAAGGAAGCTTCAACCTGTCGGAGTGGGCGCTGAAGCACCAATCCTTTGTCTGGTACCTGATGTTCGTCGGCTTGCTGATGGGCGTGTTCTCCTACATGAACCTGGGGCGTGAGGAAGACCCTTCGTTCACCATCAAGACCATGGTCATCCAGACCCGCTGGCCCGGTGCGACCCAGGATGAAACCCTGTACCAGGTCACCGACCGCATCGAAAAGAAGCTCGAAGAGCTGGACTCCCTCGACTACGTGAAAAGCTATACCCGCCCGGGCGAGTCGACGGTGTACGTGAACCTGCGTGACACCACCAAGGCGGCGGACATCCCGCAGATCTGGTACCAGGTGCGCAAGAAGATCCAGGACATCCGCGGCGAGTTTCCCCAGGGCATCCAGGGGCCGGGCTTCAACGACGAGTTCGGTGACGTGTTCGGCTCGATCTACGCCTTTACCGCCGACGGCCTGACCATGCGCCAGTTGCGTGACTACGTCGAGCAGGTGCGCGCCGAAGTCCGCGAAGTGCCCAACCTGGGCAAGGTCGAGATGATCGGTACCCAGGACGAAGTGCTGTACCTGAATTTCTCCACGCGCAAGCTGGCCTCCTTCGGCATCGACCAGCGCCAGGTCCTGCAGGCGCTGCAGAGCCAGAACGCGGTGACCCCGGCCGGGGTGATTGAAGCCGGACCCGAGCGCATCTCGGTGCGCACCACCGGCCAGTTCGCCTCCGAGAAAGACCTGGAGACGGTCAACCTGCGCATCAACGACCGCTTCTTCCGCCTGGCCGACATCGCCGATATCCAGCGCGGTTATGTCGACCCGCCGACCTCGATGTTTCGCTACAACGGCCAGACCGCCATCGGCCTGGCCATCGGCATGAAGGCCGGCGGCAATATCCAGGCGTTCGGTGCCGACCTGCACAAGAAGATGGACAGTGTGATCGCCGAACTGCCGGTGGGCGTGGGCGTGCACACGGTGTCGGACCAGGCGGTGGTGGTCGAGGAAGCGGTCGGCGGCTTTACCAGCGCGCTGTTCGAGGCGGTGGTCATCGTCCTGGTGGTGAGCTTCATCAGCCTTGGGGTGCGTGCCGGGCTGGTGGTGGCCTGCTCGATTCCGCTGGTGCTGGCCATGGTGTTCATCTTCATGGAGTACAGCGGCATCACCATGCAGCGGATCTCCCTGGGCGCCCTGATCATTGCCCTGGGTTTGCTGGTGGACGATGCGATGATCACCGTCGAGGTGATGGTCACGCGCCTGGAAAAGGGCGAGAGCAAGGAGCAGGCGGCGACTTTCGCCTACACCTCGACGGCCTTTCCGATGCTCACCGGGACCCTGGTGACGGTGGCCGGTTTCGTGCCCATCGGGCTCAACGCCAGCTCGGCGGGGGAGTACACCTACACGCTGTTTGCGGTGATCGCCGCGGCGCTGCTGGTGTCGTGGGTGGTGGCGGTACTGTTTGCCCCGGTGCTCGGCGTGCATATCCTCAGCACCAAGGTCAAACCGCACGACGAAGAGCCGGGGCGCATCGGCAAGGCTTTCGGCAACAGCCTGCTCTGGTGCATGCGTCATCGCTGGCTGACCATCATCGGCACCGTGTTGCTGTTCGTGCTGGCAGTGTTCTGCATGCGTTTCGTGCAGAACCAGTTCTTCCCGTCCTCGGACCGCCCGGAAATCCTCGTCGACCTCAACCTGCCGCAGAACGCCTCGATCGAGGAAACCCGCAAGGCGGTGGACCGCCTCGAAGCGACGCTCAAGGGCGACCCGGACATCGTGCGCTGGAGCACCTACATCGGCCAGGGTGCGATCCGCTTCTACCTGCCTCTGGACCAGCAACTGCAGAACCCGTACTACGCCCAACTGGTGATCGTCAGCAAGGGCCTGGAGTCGCGCGAGGTATTGATGGCGCGTCTGCAGAAGCGCCTGCGCGAAGACTTCGTCGGCATCGGCAGCAACGTTCAGTCCCTGGAAATGGGTCCGCCGGTAGGGCGGCCGATCCAGTACCGGGTCAGCGGCAAGGACATCGACCAGGTGCGCAAACATGCCATTGCCCTGGCCTCGCTGCTCGACAGCAACGAACACATTGGCGAGATGATTTACGACTGGAATGAGCCGGGCAAGGTGCTGCGAGTCGAGATCGCCCAGGACAAGGCGCGCCAGCTCGGGCTGTCGTCCGAAGACGTGGCCAATGTGATGAACAGCATCGTCAGCGGCGCGCCGGTGACCGAGGTCAACGACAACATCTACCTGATCGATGTCATCGCCCGCGCCGAAGACAGCGAGCGTGGCACGCCGCAGACCCTGCAGAACCTGCAGATCGTCACTCCCAACGGCACCTCGATCCCGCTGCTGGCCTTCGCCACCGTGCGCTACGAGCTGGAGCAGCCGCTGGTATGGCGCCGTGACCGCAAGCCGACCATCACCATCAAGGCATCGGTACGCGGCGACATCCAGCCCACTGACCTGGTGGCCGAGCTCAAGCCGCAGATCGACGACTTCGCCAGCAAGCTGCCAGTGGGTTACGGCGTGGCCACCGGCGGCACCGTGGAAGAAAGCGGCAAGGCCCAGGGGCCGATCGCCAAGGTGGTGCCGCTGATGCTGTTCATGATGGGCACCTTCCTGATGATCCAGCTGCACAGCGTGCAGAAGCTGTTCCTGGTCGCCAGCGTGGCGCCGCTGGGGCTGATCGGCGTGGTCCTGGCGCTGGTGCCGACCGGCACGCCGATGGGCTTTGTGGCGATTCTGGGAATCCTCGCGCTGATTGGCATCATCATCCGCAACTCGGTGATCCTGGTGACCCAGATCGAAGAATACGAAGCCCAGGGCTATTCACCCTGGGACGCGGTGCTGGAGGCGACCAACCACAGGCGCCGGCCGATCCTGCTGACGGCGGCAGCGGCGAGCCTGGGCATGATCCCGATCGCCCGCGAAGTGTTCTGGGGGCCGATGGCCTACGCAATGATTGGCGGGATCATCGTCGCCACCTTGCTGACCCTGCTGTTTCTGCCGGCACTGTATGTGGCCTGGTACAAGATCCGCGAGCCGCAGCACCATTGACTACGCCATCGCTGGCAAGCCAGCTCCCACAGGGTCCGGTGCATGCAGAACCTGTGGGAGCTGGCTTGCCAGCGATGAATTCAGCGCTTGTTCAAGCCCTTCGCCAACCGATCCCCGCCCAGCTGAATCAGCGCCACCAACACTACCAGCATGACGATCACCGTCAGCATGATCTGGCTGTCGAAGCGCTGGTAGCCATAGCGGTAGGCGATGTCGCCCAGGCCTCCGGCACCAATGGCGCCGGCCATGGCCGAGGAGTTGATCATGGTCACCAGGGTGATGGTAAAACCACCGACGATGCCCGGTAGGGCCTCCGGCAGCAGCACATGCCAGACGATGTGCCAACGCCGGCAACCCATGGCCTGGGCGGCTTCGATCAGGCCATGGTCGACCTCGCGCAGGCTGACTTCGGCGATGCGGGCAAAGAACGGCGTGGCGGCGATGGTCAGCGGCACTACCGCCGCCCAGACGCCATAAGTGGTGCCGACGATCAAGCGGGTGAAGGGGATCAGCGCCACCATCAGGATCAGGAACGGAATCGAGCGGAACAGGTTGACGAAGGCACCGAGCACCCGGTTCAGGGTCGGCGCCTGGAAGATTCCACCCTTGCCGCTGGTGACCAGTATGACCGCCAGCGGTATGCCGGCGAGCAGGGCGATCAGCGACGAGACGCCAACCATCAGCAGGGTGTCGAGCACACCCTGGAGCAAGCGATCAAACCACATAACCCAGTACCTCCACCTGTGCAGCCCATTGCCGGGCGCGCTCAATCACGTGCGCGTGGCTGTGCGGCGAGTCGGCCACCGACACCACAAGTTGCCCCAGAGCGCGGCCCTGGATCGGTTCGATGCCACCTTGCAACAGGCTGACCCGGCCGCCCAACAAGCTGAACAACGCAGACAGCTCCGGCGCCTGCCGGTCCTTGCCGCTGACCCGCACACTCAACACCAGGGCAGCCTCCGGGCCAGGCGGTTGTGCCTGCAAGCGTGCTTGCAGGGCCGCCGGCAGGGCAGGTTGCAACGGTGCCAGCAAAGTCTTGCTGACTTCATGCTGCGGGTCGCCAAACACTTGCCAGACCGCGCCCTGCTCAACGATGCGCCCGCGCTCGAGCACTACCACCCGATGGCAGATATCGCGGATCACTGCCATCTCGTGGGTAATCAGCACGATGGTCAGGCCCAGGCGCTGGTTGATGTCGCGCAACAGGCCGAGGATCGATTCGGTGGTTTCCGGGTCGAGCGCCGAGGTGGCTTCGTCGCACAGCAGAATCTGCGGGTCATGCACCAGTGCCCGGGCAATGCCGACGCGCTGTTTCTGCCCGCCCGACAACTGCGCCGGGTAAACCTGGTGTTTGTCCTGCAGCCCGACCAGCTCCAGCAACTCGGCGACCTTGCGCTGGCGCTGGGCCTTGGGCACACCGGCCACCTTGAGGGGCAACTCGACGTTTTGCCAGACGGTCTTGGCCGACATCAGGTTGAAGTGCTGGAAGATCATGCCGATGCGTCGACGCAGGCGCACCAGGCGGTCTTCGTCGTACTCGCCGATGTCCACCTGGTCGATCAGCACCCGGCCATGGCTCGGGTGCTCCAGGCGGTTGATGGTACGGATCAGCGACGACTTGCCGGCACCGCTACGGCCGATGATGCCGAAGATTTCACCGTGCTGGATATTCAGGTCGATACCGTCCAGCGCCGGGGTTTGCTGGCCGGGGTAGGTCTTGCCCAGGCCGATGAAACGCACATGGGCGTTACCCAGCTCCGGGCGCAAAGCCCGTTGCTGAGCCTGCTGCAGGGGCGCGAATGGCTGTTGCTCCTGCGCCACGCGGGCGCTGACGGCGCTCATCTCAGCTCTCCCAGCCAGCTTGGTAGAGCTTGCCGTGGGCCTGATCGAGGGCGGCACGCACCACCGGCGAGTGCTGGTAGATGTCGATGAATTTGGCCAGGCGCGGGTCGTCCTTGCTCTGCGGGCGGATGACGAACTGGATCACGTATTCCTTGTGGTCAAGGCCGTCGAACAGCAGCGCCGAGGTGGCGTCGAAAGTCTTCGCCAGGCGGATGTAGGCCGGGTAGCCCTGGACCAGGTCGGCGTCATCGTAGGCGCGCACCAGTTGTACCGCTTCGACCTGGAGAATCTTCAGTTTTTTCGGGTTGGCGACGATGTCTTCCTCGGTGGCCTTATAACCGACGCCAGGCTTGAGGGTGATCAAACCGGCCTTGGCCAGCAGCTGCAAACCGCGACCGCTGTTGATCGGGTCGTTGGCGATGGCAACGCTGGCGCCCACGGGCAGCTCAGCGAAGCTTGTGTACTTTTTCGAGTACAGGCCGACATTGTTGATGATCCCCGGGGCGAAGGGCACCAGGTCGAAACCGCCGGCGGCCTTGGCGTTTTCCAGGAACGGGATGTGCTGGAAGTAGTTCACGTCGATGTCACCGGCCGCCAGGCTGACGTTTGGCGCGATCCAGTCGCTGAACTCGATCAGCTCGACGTCCAGGCCCTGTTTCTTCGCTTCGCTGACGGCAGCTTCGAGGGGGATGGAGAAGGCCGCGGTGGTGCCGACTTTCAAGGCATCGGCGGCCTGGGCGGCGCCGAACAGGCTCAAGGTCAAGGCCAAGGCTGCGACCGGGCGGGCAATAAAGGTCTTAAGCATGCTGTAGCGCTCCCGTCGGGGTCGTAGGGGTGTGGCGGTAGTTGGCGCCAGGATGGTCCGCCGGCAGGTGAGGCTGGTCGCTGGCGAAGAGTTTTTCGCGCAGGCTGCCCTGTTCGTAGGCGGTCTTGTACGAGCCGCGGCGCTGCAGCTCGGGGATCACCAGGTCGATGAAGTCGACATAGCTTTCCGGGGTTACCGTGCGTGCCAGGTTGAAGCCGTCCAGGCCGGTTTCGGCGATCCAGCTTTCCAGCGCGTCGGCAACCTGGGTCGGCGAGCCGATCAGGGTGATGTAGCGTCCGCCGAGGGCGTGTTGTTCGAGCAGCTTGCGCCGGGTCCAGTCGTTGTTCTGCAGGTGCTTGGTAGCGGACTGGATGGCGTTGCTTTTCACATACTGGATCGGCTCGTCCAGTTCGTACTCGGAGAAGTCGATACCGGTGGAGCTGGCAAAGTGCGCAACACCGGCCTCGGCGCTGGCATAGCGCAGGTACTCGGCGTGCTTGGCTTTGGCCTGCTCTTCAGTGCGGGCGACGATCACCGTCAGGCCCATGAACACCTTGATCGCCTGCGGGTCACGCCCCGCCGCCACGGCGGCAGCGCGCACCTTGTCGACCTGGGCGCGGGTGGCGGCCTTGTTCTGGCCGCTGATAAACACGCACTCGGCATGGTTACCGGCAAAGCTCAAGCCGCGCTCGGAGCTGCCGGCCTGGAACAGCACCGGGGTGCGCTGCGGCGAGGGTTCGCAGAGGTGGTAACCCTCGACCCGGTAAAACTCGCCCTGGTGGTTGATTTTGTGCACCTTGTCCGGCTGGGCATAGACCCGCTGCTGGCGGTCGTTGAGCACCGCACCGTCTTCCCAACTGCCTTCCCAGAGCTTGTACAGCACCTGCAGGTACTCGTCGGCCTGGTCATAGCGACGGTCGTGCTCGGGCTGCTGGTCCAGGCCCATGGCCTTGGCTGCGCTGTCCAGGTAGCCGGTGACGATGTTCCAGCCCACCCGGCCACGGCTCAGGTGATCGAGGGTGGAAAGGCGCCGGGCGAACAGGTAGGGCGACTCGTAGGTCAGGTTGGCGGTCAGGCCGAAGCCGAGGTTGCGGGTGACGGCGGCCATGGCCGAAACCAGCAGCAGCGGGTCGTTGACCGGCAACTGAATCGACTCTTTCAGCGCTACATCGACAGACTGCTGGTAAACGTCATAGACACCGACGATATCGGCGATGAACAAACCGTCGAACAGCCCGCGCTCCAGTAGCCGGGCCAGCTCGGTCCAGTATTCGAGGGTCTTGTACTGGCTCGAATTGTCCCGTGGATGGGTCCACAGGCCGTGGTTGATATGCCCGACACAGTTCATGTTGAAGGCGTTGAGCAGGATTTTCTTCTTGGCCATCAGATGGTGCCCCGCAACGGTGGATTTTCATCGTTGAGGTAGTAATTGCCGATGGCGTGGTACTTCCAGCGCACCGGGTCATGCAGGGTGTGCACCCGGGCGTTGCGCCAGTGCCGGTCCAGGCCATGCTCGGCCAGGGTCGCCTGGCTGCCAGACAGCTCGAACAGGGTGGTGCCGGCGGCCAGGGATATCTCGGTGCTGATCGCCCGCGCTTCGGCCACGGCAATCGAGGCGGCGGCGACAGTTTCGGCATTCGGCTCGGCCTGGGCGCGGTCGAGGTATTCGCCGGCGCGTTCGAGCAGGGCTTCGCTGGCGTGCAAACGAATCGCCAGGTGGCCGAAGGACTTCAGGGTCAGCGGGTCTGCGCTGGCCTGATCGACCCCAGCGTCGACCCAGGGCCGGCTGCGGGTGCGCACGAAGTGCAGGGCATCTTCATAGGCGGCGCGGGCGATGCCGGTGTCGATGGCAGCGTGGAGGATCTGCGCCAGCGGGCCGACCGTGGTCGGGCGCTCGAAGGCGCTCTGGAACGGCAGCACGTCGTCAGCGGCAACCGGCACGTTGTCGAACACCACCGAACCGCTGCCGGTGGTGCGCTGGCCGAAGCCGCTCCAGTCGTCGATGACTTTCAGCCCGCTGCTGTCAGCCGGTACGAAGGCCAGACGCTGGACGCCATCGTCATCGACCACCGAGGTAGGAATGCGCTGGGCATAGATCGCGCCCGTGGCGTAGAACTTGCGGCCATTGATGCGGTAAGCGTCGCCCTCGCGGGTGAGGGCGGTGGTGCGGTCGTGGGCGGTCTTGGTGCCCAGTTCCGCCAGGGCATTGCCGAAGCGCGTGCCGGCCAGTACTTCGGCGTACAGGCGCTGCTGTTGCGCCGGGCTGCCGTTGACCCGCAGTACTTCCAGCGCATAGAAATGGTTTTGCGGGATCTGCCCCAGCGAAGCGTCGGCCTGGGCAATGCGGGCGATGACCTTGGCCAGGGTGACGTTGGACACGCCGGCGCCACCAAAGGCCTTGGGCACGCTGATGCCCCACAGGCCGGAGTGGGAGAACAGCTCGAGTTCAGGCTGCGGCAGGCGCCGTTCACGGTCGCGCAAGGCGCTGTCGCGACGCAGTTGGACGGCGATTTCCTCGGCGATTTGCAAGGCCTGGGCGTCAGAGTGGATGACCGCGACGTTAGCGTGCGGTTGCGGCAAAAGGCTCATAAACAGGGCTCCAGTGGTCTGGTCAAATCCAGGAGTGCCGGGCAGGCAAGGTACCGTTGAGGTGATAGGCGCCGACGGCGTGGTATTTCCAGCGCACCGGGTCGTGCAGGGTGTGCACGCGGGCATTGCGCCAATGCCGGTCGAGGTTGAATTCGGCCAGGGTGGCGCGGCTGCCGGAGAGCTCGAAGAGCTTCTCGCTGGCCTGCAGGGCGATCTCGGTGGTCAGCACCTTGGCCTCGGCCACGGCGATCGAGGCGCGGGCGGCAGCGGCGGCGTCGACCGGCGCGGCGTTGACTTCGTCGAGCACTCGCGCGGCTTTGCTCAGCAGCGCCTGGGCAGCATGCAGCTCAAGCTGCAGGCGACCGACATCGGCGATCACGTAGAGATCGTCACTGGCGCGCTCGACCTTGGCGTCGATCCACGGCCGGGCTTTTTCGCGGACAAAAGCGATGGTGTCGGCGATTGCCGCTTCAGCGATACCGGCATCGATGGCCGCCTGGATCAGTTGCGAAGCGGCGCCCTGAATGTTCGCGACTTCGCCTTGCTTCCAGGTGTCGATCACCAGCTCTGCATCGACCTGCACCTTGTCCAGCAGCACGGTGCCGCTGGCGGTGGTGCGCTGGCCGAAACCGGACCAGTCATCGACGATGCGCAAGCCCGGGGTGCCACGGCGGACGAAGGCCATGACCTGGCGACCGTCATCGTTCAGCGCCTTGACGGCCACCCAATGGGCAAACAGGGCGCCGGTGGAATAGAACTTCTGGCCGCTGAGCACATAGTGATCGCCCTCGCGGGTGATCCGCGCCTTGAGGTCCAGGGTGTGCTTGGTGCCGCGCTCCGGCCCGGCATTGCCGATGCGCCAGCCGTCGAGCACTGATTTGAACAGCAGCTCTTTCTGCCGCTCAGTGGCGGTGCCTTTGAGCAGTTGCAGGATGCCGAACTGGTTTTGCGGGATCTGCCCCAGCGCCGGGTCGGCGGCGCTGATGATGCGAAATACTTCGGCGATGGTGACAAACGACACCTGCGCGCCACCAAAGGCCCGCGGGATGCTGATGCTGCCCAGGCCGCTGCGGGTGAACTGTTCGATTTCTGCCCAGGGCAGCTTGCGTTGCTGGTCGCGTTTGGCCGCCTGGGTGCGGGCTACCTCGGCCAGCGCATGGGCTGCCTGCAGGGCTTGCTCGTCGCTACTCAGCACCTTGGCCGGCAACAGCAGCGGGGCGCTGTCCAGGTCGCTGTGGACTGTGGTTTCTGCCAGATTGGACATCAGTACCGCTCCTTGGCTGTACTCAATGCCCTGGCGTTACGCACTGGGGTGATTGTGTTCCTGACCATACCTACCTCACGAATTGAAAACGTCGGCGCGGGGTGCGGCGACAAAATTGCGCTGGTCCGGTGGTCCGGTTCATATACCCTAATAGCGTATAAAAATTAAATAAACTAACTTTTAGGAATAAATATAGAAGTACTTGGCGGTCGCTGGATGAACGCCTGCCGGGGCAGGGCAGGCGCTGACAGCGAGGTGGGGAAGGGCAGGAAAAAACTCAGTAGCCGGTGTTCTGGGTACCGAGAAATTTACTCAGGAACTGACGGGTGCGTAGCTCCTTGGGATGGGCAAACAGTGCCTTGGCTTCGCCCTGTTCGACGATCACGCCCTTGTCGAAGAAGATCACCCGGTTGGCTACATCGCGGGCAAAACTCATCTCGTGGGTGACGATGATCATGGTGCGTTTTTCTTCGGCCAGGCTGCGGATGGTCGCCAGCACTTCGCCGACCAGTTCCGGGTCGAGTGCCGAAGTCGGTTCGTCGAAGAGGATCACCTCCGGCTCCATCGCCAAAGCCCGGGCTATCGCTACCCGCTGTTGCTGACCACCGGACAGCTTGCGCGGGTAGGAGGCCTCCTTGCCGGCCAGGCCAACCTTGGCCAGCAGCGTCATGCCCAGGGCCACGGCCTGTTCGCGCGGTGTCTTCTTGACCACCAGCGGGCCTTCGATGACGTTTTCCAGCGCCGTGCGATGGGGGAACAGGTTGAAGTTCTGAAAGACGAACCCGACCTCCTGGCGCAAGCGGCGGATCAGCCCGCTCTGCTGGCTGAGCGAGCGGTTGGCGTCGATCTCCACGTTGCCGACCTTGATGCGCCCGCTGCTGGGGGTTTCCAGCAGGTTCAGGCAACGCAGGAAGGTGGTCTTGCCGGAACCGCTGGGGCCGATGATGGCGATCACTTCGCCGGCCTCGACCGTCAGGCTGATGTCATCGAGCACGGTCTGGCCGTTGAACTGCTTGCTCAGGCGTTGTACCTCGATCATGCCTCAGGACTCCTGGTCGTGTCGGTTGACCCGCGCTTCCAGGCGGTTCTGCAGGTGTGCGAGAACGCTGGCCAGCACCCAGTAGATCAGTGCGGCGGCAAGGTACATGGTGAAGATTTCGAAGGTGCGCGCGGTAATCAGCTGCGCCTGGCGGAACAGCTCCGGCACCTGGATGGTGGCAGCCAGGGCGGTGTCCTTGACCAGCGAGATGAAGCTGTTGCCCAGTGGCGGCAAGGCCGTGCGTGCCGCCTGTGGCAGGATCGCCCGGCGCATGGCCTGGCCACGGGTCATGCCGATGCTGGCGGCGGCCTCCCACTGGCCGCGGTCGATGGAGCTGATCGCGGCACGCAGGATTTCACAGGCGTAGGCGGCCATGTTCAGCGAGAAGCCGATCAGCGCCGCCGGCAGCGGGTCCAGTTCGATGCCCAGCTGCGGCAGGCCGTAGTAGATCACGAACAGTTGCACCAGCAACGGCGTGCCGCGAAAGAACGAGACATAGACCCGCGCCGTCCAGCTCAGCAGCCTGAGCGCCGACAGGCGCATCAGCGCCAGGCCGAAACCCAGCAGCAGGCCAAAGAACATCCCGCCCAGGCTGAGGATTACCGTGTAGTACGCGCCCCTGAGCAGGAAGGGCGCGGACTCTATGGCGAGTTGGAAAGCTTCTTCCATTATTGAGTGACGTCAGCGTTGAAGTACTTTTCCGAAAGCTTTTTCAGCGTGCCGTCGGCGCGCAGCTTGTCGATCGCCTTGTTCACGGCCTCCAGCAGTTCAGGCTCGCCCTTGCGCAGGGCAATACCGGCTTCCTGACGCGAGAACGCGTCACCGGCGGCGGCAGTGTCCTTGGCTTTCTTGGCGTATTCCAGAGCGGCCAGGCGGTCGATCAGGATGGCGTCGATACGGCCGACACGCAGGTCCTGGAACTTGGTCGGATCGTCTTCGTATGTGCGCACGTCAGCGGTCGGTACATTGGCTTTGACCCACTCTTCGTAGTTGGTGCCCAGGCCTACCCCGACCTTCTTGCCGCCCAGGTCGGCAGCGGACTTGATATTGAGCTCATCCTTCTTCTTGGTCAGCACCAGCGCCTGAATCCCGGAAACGGTATAGGGCTTGGAGAAGTCGTATTTCTTCTTGCGCTCTTCAGAGATGGTCACCTGGTTGACCACCGCGTCCAGGCGCTTGGACTCCAGGGCGGCGAGGATGCCGTCCCACTTGGTCGGTTGCAGCTTGACCTTGACCCCCAGCTCCTTGGCCAGGGCCTCGGAGAGTTCCACTTCGAAGCCGGTCAGCTTGCCGTCGGCATCGACGAAGCTGAACGGTGGATAGGTGCCTTCAAGGCCGACGTTGATCACGCCCTTGTCCTTGATCTGCTGCAGTTGTTCACCAGCCACAGCTTGGCTGAGCATGCTGGCCCCGAGCAGCAGGCCCAGGCCGGCGGCGACTGCCTGTTTACCGAAAGCGGAAATCTTCATGGTTAGCCCCAATGTTGTTGTGAGTGTGGCGCTGACTATAGGGTGACGCTTTTAGTCTTAAAAATAATATAAATTCATGTTCTTATATTATTTTCAAATAAGAAAGTTATCCGTTCCAGACCTCAGGGTAGGCGAATAATGCCGGTGCCCCACCGGTATGCAGAAAAATCAGCGGGCCGTCATCGAATCGCTGGCGGGCGATGCCATCGATCAGCCCGGCCATGGCCTTGCCGGTATACACCGGGTCGAGCAGCAAGCCTTCCTGGCTGGCCAGCAGGCGGATGGCGGCGAGGGTGCTGGCGTTCGGCTCGCCATAGCGCGGGGCGAAGTACTCATCCCACAGTTCGATCTTGAAGGTCGCTGGCAAGCGCACGCCCAGCAGCTCGGCGGTACGCTCGGCCAGGCCCTGGACTTTCGGCCGCTGGTCCTCGTCGCTGCGCGACACGGTCACGCCGATCACTGGCAGGTTCGGCAGTTTTTCCGCCAGGGCGATGGCCAGGCCGCTGTGGGTACCGGCGCTGCCGGAGGCCAGCACCACCCCGGCGAACTGTTCACCGCAATGTTCGATCTGCTTCGCCAGTTCAAGGCCGGCACGCACATAACCCAAGGCCCCGAGTGCGTTGGAGCCGCCAATCGGCACGATGTAGGGTTTGCGGCCGCTGGCGTGCAGGCGCACGGCCAGGGCTTGCAGCTGCTCATCGGCATTGTCGAGGTTGTCGACCAACTCGACCTTGGCATCGAACAGCTCCAGCAACAGGCGGTTGCCGTTGTGCTGGTAGTTGGGTGAGTCAGTGCCGATGGGGTTTTCCAACAGGGCCACGCAGGCAAGGCCCAGTTGCGCGGCCAGCGCCGCAGTCTGGCGCACATGGTTGGACTGGATCGCACCGGCGGTCACCAGGGTGTCGGCGCCCTTGGCCAAGGCATCGGCGGCCAGGTATTCGAGCTTGCGTACTTTGTTGCCGCCCAGCGCCAACGGCGTGCAGTCGTCACGTTTGACGTAGATATCACGGCCGGCCCAGGCCGAGAGCCGATGCAGTTTTTCCAGCGCGGTGGGGGCACCAAGCAGGTCCAGACGATTGAAGCGGGCGAGCTGTCGGTCGATCATGGGGTCACGTCGGCTAGGGAAAATTCGACTATAGGCAGCCCGGGGCACGTGGGCAACTCCCCGGCTTATGCCGCCTTTATTGCTTTCTGGAATAAAGCGTTATTTTTTCCGCCGTGGGAATTTGCCGTAGAGTAATCAGCAATTGCGGCGGCACTACCATCCACCGACCGCCGCTGCAGCAGGAGAGGTAACCGTGAGCGACAACGCGCAAACAGGGCATTGGCAGCTGCAAACCATCGTCGGCCAGCTGCGTGCCGCCCGCGACCAGTGGCGTAGCAGTAACGGTCGCAGCAGCGGCGAACAGGGCGGCCGCGAGCTGCCGTCACGCGAAGCCATGCGGCATATTCTCGAGCAGCTGTGTGGCGCGTTGTTCCCCATGCGCCTAGGCCCGGTCGACCTGCGTGAAGAAAGCGAAGACTTCTATGTTGGCCATACCCTCGATGCTGCGCTGACCGCCTTGCTCGCCCAGGCGCGCCTGGAACTGCGCTACGTGGCGCGCCAGGGCAAACAGGCCACGGCTGAAATCGATGCCAAGGCGCTGCGCCTGATTCAGGATTTTGCCGCCGCCTTGCCGGGCCTGCGCAGCATCCTCGATACCGATGTGCTGGCGGCCTTCCATGGTGACCCGGCGGCGCGCAGCGTTGATGAAGTGCTGCTGTGCTACCCGGGCATCCTTGCGGTGATTCACCACCGCCTGGCCCATCACCTGTACCGCGCCGGCCTGCCGTTGCTGGCACGGATCAGTTCGGAGCTGGCCCATTCGGCCACCGGCATCGACATTCACCCCGGCGCGCAGATCGGTCCGAGCTTCTTCATCGACCACGGCACCGGTGTGGTGATCGGCGAAACGGCGATCATCGGCGAGCGGGTACGCATCTATCAGGCCGTCACCCTGGGCGCCAAGCGCTTCCCGGCGGATGAGGACGGGCAGTTGCAGAAAGGCCATCCGCGCCACCCGATTGTCGAGGACGACGTGGTGATTTATGCCGGTGCGACTATTCTGGGACGCATCACCATCGGCAAGGGTTCGACCATCGGCGGCAACGTCTGGCTGACCCGCAGCGTGGCTCCGGGCAGCAACCTGACCCAGGCCAATCTGCAGCATGATGACGGGACCCAGAAGTAGGCGATCCGAAGCTTGGCTTGCGGCAACGGGTCGCATCGCAACCCCCATCCATGTTTAACTTGAACGCTTGTTCAAGTTAAAACGGTGGTCCGCTGCCGGTGTTCAACAGGAGGAAACCCTTTGCTGAACCCGTTCAATCCAAGCTTCTCCCCCCTCGGCGGGGTGCACAATCGATGAGTGCACCCAGCCCCGTCTCCAGCGGCACGATCCGCATGAACCCGCCGGTTTTCTACTTCGCGGCAAGCTTTATCCTGATATTCGGCCTGGTGGTCATCAGCAATCCGCAAGCGGCCGGCGAGTGGTTGCTGGCGGCGCAGAACTGGGCGGCCAACACCGTTGGCTGGTACTACATGCTGGCGATGACGCTGTATCTGGTCTTCGTGGTGGTCACCGCCTTGTCTGGCTACGGCAAGATCAAGCTCGGTGCCGACCACGACGAGCCCGAGTTCAGCTACCTGTCCTGGGCCGGCATGCTGTTCGCAGCGGGTATCAGCATTACCCTGTTCTTCTTCTGCGTCTCCGAACCCCTGACCCACATGCTCCAGCCGCCGCAAGGCGAGGCCGGCACGGTCGAGGCCGGGCGCCAGGCGATGCAGTTGCTGTTCCTGCACTGGGGCCTGCATGGCTGGGGGGTGTTCGCGTTTGTCGGCATGGCCCTGGCCTATTTCGCCTACCGGCATAACTTGCCGCTGGCCCTGCGCTCGGCGCTGTATCCGTTGATCGGCAAGCGCATCAACGGCCCGATCGGCTATGCCGTGGACGGCTTCGGCATCATCGCCACGGTGTTCGGCCTGGGCGCCGACATGGGCTTTGGCGTGTTGCACCTCAATTCGGGCCTCGACTACCTGTTCGGCGTGCCCCATACCCAGTGGGTGCAGGTGATCCTCATCACCCTGATGATGGGCGCGGCGGTCGCCGTGGCGGTTGCCGGGGTCGAGAAGGGCGTGCGGGTGATGTCCGATATCAACATGTTCCTGGCCTGCGCGCTTCTGCTGTTCGTGTTGTTCGCCGGGCCCACCCAGCACCTGTTCAACACCTTGATCCAGAACCTCGGCGACTACCTCGGCGCCTTGCCGCGCAAGAGCTTCGATGTCTATGCCTACAACCAGGCCAATGAGTGGCTGGGTGGCTGGACCGTGTTCTACTGGGCCTGGTGGATTGCCTGGGCGCCGTTTGTCGGCCTGTTCATCGCGCGGATTTCCCGCGGCCGGACCATTCGCGAGTTCGTCTTCGGCGTGCTGCTGATCCCGCTGGGCTTCACCCTGGCGTGGATGTCGATCTTCGGCAACAGCGCCATCTCCCAGGTGCTCGACCACGGCATGACCGCGCTGGGGCAATCGGCCCTCGACAACCCGTCGATGACCCTTTACCTGCTGCTGGAAACCTACCCGTGGAGCAAGGCGGTGATCGCCGTCACAGTGTTCATCAGCTTCGTGTTCTTCGTGACCTCCGCCGACTCCGGCACCGTAGTGCTCTCGACCCTCTCGGCCAAGGGCGGCAACGCCGACGAAGATGGGCCGAACTGGCTGCGGGTGTTCTGGGGCGCGATGACCGCGCTGGTTACCAGCGCCCTGCTGTTTGCCGGCAGTATCGATTCGCTGAAGTCGGCGGTGGTGCTCACCTCGCTGCCGTTCTCGGTGATCCTGCTGTTGATGATGTGGGGGCTGCACAAGGCGTTTTACCTGGAGTCGCAACGCCAGATTGCCCAGCTGCATTCGCTGGCGCCGTTCGCCAACTCACGGCGTGGCCGCGGCGGCTGGCGTCAGCGCTTGAGCCAGGCCGTGCATTTCCCGTCACGCGATGAGGTGTACCGCTTCATGGATGACGTGGTGCGTCCGGCGATTGCCGAGGTGACTGAAGTGTTTGGCGAGAAAGGCCTGCATGTCATCACCCAGGAGGATCCGAGCCACGACAACGTCAGTTTGAAGATCGGCCATGGCGAAGAGCAGCCGTTCATTTACCAGGTGCAGATGCGCGGTTACTTCACGCCGTCCTTTGCCTTGGGCGGCCTGGGTACCCAGGAGCTGAAGAATCGCCGCTACTACCGTGCCGAAGTGCACCTGAGCGAAGGCAGCCAGGATTACGACCTGGTGGGCTACAGCAAGGAGCAGATCATCAACGACATCCTCGATCAGTACGAGCGGCATATGCAGTTCTTGCATCTGGTGCGTTGATTTTTCTGGCCTCATCGCTGGCAAGCCAGCTCCCACAGGTCTTGTGGGAGCTGGCTTGCCAGCGATGGTAGCGCCGCGATGGATCTTTAAAACGGCGCATCCCCCAGAATCGTCGCCCGGTGCATCACCCGCCGCGTCGGCCGGTAGTCGTCCACCGCGTAATGCTGGGTCACGCGGTTATCCCAGAACGCCACGTCGTTTTCCTGCCAGCGCCAGCGAATGGTGAACTCCGGGCGGGTCGCGTGAGCGAACAGCAGCTTGATAATCGCCTCGCTTTCAGCCTCGCTCAGTTCATTGATGCGGGTGGTGAAGCCGTCGTTGACGAACAGCGCCTTGCGTCCGCTCACCGGGTGGGTACGGATCACCGGGTGCGACAGCGGTGGGTTGTTGCGCCGCGCCGCTTCCCAGCGTGCCAGATCTTCCGGGGTGGTGCCGAAGCGCTCCAGCGGGAACGACTTGGTGAAGTCGTGGGTCGCGGTGAGGCCGGCGAGCAGCTGCTGCAGCGGTACCGACAGCGCCTCATAGGCAGCTATGCCACTGGCCCACAAGGTGTCGCCGCCGTAGGCCGGCAGTTGCTTGGCGCTGAGCACCGCACCCAGTGCCGGGGTCGGCAGGAAGGTCACATCGGTGTGCCAGATGGCGTTGTCGCGCACGTCGGTGACGGCGGTGTCGAGCACCAGCACCTGTGGCGTTTCCGGCACATTCGGGTAGATCGGGTGGATATGCAGGTCGCCAAAGCGCGCGGCAAACTCGGCCTGTTGCTGTGGGTTGATCGGCTGGTCACGGAAGAACAGCACCTGGTGCTTGAGCAGCGCCTGTTCGATAGCGTCGCGTTGTTCTTGGCTGATTTCGCGGCTGAGGTCGATGCCGCTGATCTGGGCGCCGAGGGCAGGGCTCAGCGGGGTAATGGTCAGGCTCATGGTTGTTCTCTATCCGTTGTCAATGGCTCTGGCCGTGCCAGGGCACCAGCTTGCGCTGCAGGGCGCGCAGGCCCATCTCCAGGGCGAAGGCAATCAGCGCGATTACCAGGATGCCCAGCACCACCACGTCGGTTACCAGGAACTGCGCGGCCGACTGGACCATGAAGCCCAGGCCGCTGGTGGCAGCGATCAGCTCGGCCGCCACCAGGGTCGACCAGCCAACACCCAGGCCGATGCGCACACCGGTAAGGATGTCGGGGAGGGCGCTGGGCAGGATCACGTGGCGAATCAACTGCCAGCGCGTGGCCCCCAGCGACTGCGCGGCGCGCAGTTTGGTCGGGTCGACGGTACGCACGCCGGTGGCGGTGGCAATGGCGATCGGGGCGAAGATCGCCAGGTAGATCAGCAGCACCTTCGACAGCTCGCCAATGCCGCACCAGATCACGATCAGCGGCAGGTAAGCCAAGGGCGGAATCGGCCGGTAGAACTCGATCAGCGGGTCGAGAATGCCGCGGGCAATGCGGTTGTGGCCGATGGCGATACCAATCGGAATCGCCGTGACGATCGCCGCACCGAGGGCCAGGCCGATACGTTGCAGGCTGGCGCCCAGGTGCTGCCACAAGGTTGATTCCATGTAGCCCTGAGTCAGCAGCAACCAGGCCTTGCTCAGCACCGCTGCGGGTGAGGGCAGGAACAGCGGCTCGATCCACTCGGCGGCGGTGACCGCCCACCACAGCAACAGCAGCGTGGCCAGGGTCAGGCCGCTGATCCAGCGGGTGCTCAGGCTGCGCCGGAGTTTGCTCGGCGCTATTTGGCTGGTGGCGCGTTTGGCCGCGACCGGGACATCCAGGCTGCTCATGCGAACTCCTGCCGCGTGGCGGCACTGCGTTGGGAGAACACCCGGGCCAGCACATGCTCGCGGGTTTCGATAAAGCGCGGGTCGGACTTGATCGCGCGGGCTGATTCACCAGCGCTGTAGCGCTGGCCGAAATCCAATTGCAGGCGTTCGACGATCTGCCCAGGGTTCGGGGCCAGCAACACCAGTTCGGTGGCGAGGAACACCGCCTCTTCAATGTCGTGGGTAATCAGGAACACCGGTTTGGCGGTACGCTGCCAGACCTGCAACAGCAACTCCTGCATCTGTTCGCGGGTAAAGGCATCCAGCGCGCCGAACGGCTCATCCATCAGCAGTACCCGCGGGTCGGCAGCCAGGGCCCGGGCCAGGCCCACGCGCTGCTTCTGGCCACCGGACAGCTGCCAGATCCGCCGGCTGGCAAACTCCGCCAGGTCGACCAGGGCGAGCATCTCGCGGGCCTTGATTTCCCTCACGGCACGCGGCACCCCAGCCAGCTCCAGGCCGAAGGCGACGTTGGCCAGCACGTCTTGCCAGGGCAGCAGCGCATCGTCCTGGAACACCACGCCGCGCTCGGCGCCGGGGCCTTGCACCGGTACGCCGTCGAGGGTGATACGGCCGCTGCTGGGCGCCACGAAACCGGCAATCAGGTTGAGCAACGAGGTCTTGCCGCTGCCCGAAGGGCCGAGGGCCACCAGCAATTGCTGCGGGCCCAGGCTCAGGTTGATATCGGCCAGCACCGGCTCGGCCGCGCCGGGGTACTGTGCGCTGATGCGCTCCAGTTGTAACAGGGCCATGGTCTGCTCCGAGTCTCAGTTGGCGATGAATTTGGCGCTGACGTAGGGCGCGTAATCCGGCAGCACCGCCTCGACCTTGCCTTGCTCCTTGAGGAACGTGGCGGTGTCGGTGATCGCCTGGGTGGTCGGTGCGCCCAGCGCTGCAACCTGGTCGGCGGCCAGCGGGAACACGTTGCCTTGCAGCAAGCCGGGGATGTCAGCCGCCTTGGCGCCGGAGAGCTTCACCAGCTTGTCGACGTTGCTCTTGTTCGCCAGCCACGCTTGCGGGTCTTTGCGGTAGTCGGCGTAGGCATCCAGGGTGACCTTGGCGAAGGCCTTGACGATCTCCGGATGCTTGGCGGCGAAGTCCTTGCGCACGATCCAGGCGTCAAAGGTCGGCGCGCCTTTCGCGGCCAGCTCACCGGAGGTGATCAGCACCTTGCCGTTTTCCTTGGCCACGCCCAGGGCCGGGTCCCAGACGTAGGTGGCGTCGATGTCGCCGCGCTTCCAGGCGGCGATGATTGCCGGTGGCGCGAGGTTGAGGATCTGCACCTTGGCCGGGTCGATGTTCCATTGCTTGAGCGCGGCCAGCAGGCTGTAGTGACCGGTGGATACGAACGGCACGGCGATCTTCTTGCCGATCAGGTCCTGCGGCGAATTGATGCCGGCACCATCGCGGGCGACCAGGGCTTCGGCGGCGCCGATCTGGGTAGCAATCAGGAAGGTTTCCACCGGCAGCTTGCGGGTCGCGGCAGCGGCCAGCGGGCTGGAACCGAGGTAGCCGATCTGTACATCGCCAGAGGCCACGGCGGTGATCACGTCGGCGCCGCTGTCGAACTTGCGCCAGTCGATGTCAGCCTTGCTGGTTTTCTCGTAGGTACCGTCGACCTGGGCGACTTTCGCCGGGTCCACGGTGGTCTGGTAGGCCACCGTCAGGTCGGCCGCCTGGGCAAACCAGCTGGTGCCGGCCAGGGTCAGGGCGGCGAACAAGCGCAGGGGAGCATGCAGGGTCATGGTGAACTCCTTGTCAGGCGGGCGGTTGTGTTGGGGTGAAATAAGACTAGATGATCTAAGAAAGTTAAAATAAATAACTTTTTTGCATTAGCTTAGGAGCCAATTGATTTAAGGCTCTGGGAAGGTGCTGGCTTCATCGGCCTGGGCGGCAAAAGTGATGCTGGTCAAGGCCGGGGTACAAAGGAAAGGCAATCATGGTCTGGCCATGGGGCTGCCTTGTCGAAAGGGGGAGGCTCGACAAAGCTAAGCGATCTAAAAAATCGCTTCAAAATACCCTTTAGGAATTAGCTTAGGTGCCGATAACGGCAGCGGAGAAAAATTTGGATCATATTCCGTAATAATCTGAAAAATTACGAAATAAGTCTTTTTGGATTTATAGGATTGTCATTATCCTTCACCCCCACCGTTGGCGTATTAGACCAAAGTAGTGAAATGAATAGTTACGATTGACTAGACGGTCACCCTTTGGTGCTAATCGCCAATCGACGTCGAGCGGGACACAAAGATCCTGCCGTAAGCGACACACAAGAATTAGAACGTAGAGGAGCAAAACATGTACAAGTCCACCTTGGCACTTGCCGTGGCCGTTGGGGTTCTGGCCCAGCAAGCGGGTGCTGCCGGTTTCGTTGAAGACAGCAAGCTGTCGCTCAGTTCCCGCACCATGTATTTCAACAACGACAACCGCGAAGTTCACACTCCGGCCAACAACCGTGGTGGTGACAACCGTGAAGTCGGTCAGGGCTTCAAGCTCGACTACTTGTCGGGTTTCACCGAAGGTACCGTAGGTTTCGGCGTTGACGTCCAGGCGCTGTGGGGCATCCACCTGGATGGCGGCCGTGGTCGTCACCCTGATAACAGCAGCTTCTTCCCAAGCGATACCGATGGTTCGGCCTCCAGCCAGTGGGCCCGTATCGGCGGCAACGCCAAGGCGCGCTTCTCCAAGACCGAAGCGCATTTCGGTAGTGCATTGGCGCCAGCCCTGCCAATCCTGGTATCCAACGACGGCCGTCTGCTGCCACAAACCTTTGAAGGCGGCACTATTCAGTCGAAGGAAATCGACAACCTGACCCTGAACGCCGGTCAGCTGACCCACGCCATGGGCCGTGCTTCGAGCAACCGCACCGGTCTGTCCGTTGCCGGTGGTACCCAGGACAGCAACAAGTTCCAGTTCGCCGGCGGCGACTGGAAGGTCACCAAAGACCTGACCCTGCAGTACTACTACTCGAACCTGGAAGACTTCTACAAGCAGCACTTCCTGGGCCTGGTTCACGTTTATCCGATCGCCAACGACCAGTCGTTCAAGACCGACCTGCGCTACTTCGATAGCCGCAGCGACGGCAAGAACGGCGAAGCCGGTTATGCGTTCAACAACAACAACGGCTACGCCAAGAATGCCGGTGAAGTTGACAACAAAACCTGGAGCGCAATGTTCACCTATACCCTGGGTGGTCACTCGCTCATGGTCGGTCACCAGCAGATCAGCGATGACGGTGGTTTCGTCTGGCTGAACCAGGGCAACGTAGTTGACGGCAACGGTCGTAACGAAGGTGCCGCTGGCGCCAGCTTCTACCTGTTCACCGACAGCATGATCAACCAATTTGCCAAAGCGGGTGAGAACACCACCTTTGGTCAGTACGCTTATGACTTCGCACGCCTGGGCGTGCCGGGCCTGAAGGCTTCGGTTGCCTACCTGCGTGGTGATGACATTCGCTACAAGTCCGGTAACGGCAGCTACAACGAATGGGAACGCGATGCTCGCATCGACTACGTCATTCAGGAAGGTACTCTCAAAGGCCTGGGCGCCAGCCTGCGTCATGGTGTGTACCGCGGTGCTGGTAACGAAGCCAGCGCTGACCAGGATCAGACCCGCCTGATCTTCAACTACACTTACAACTTCATGTAAGTCGGGTTGAAACGAGAGCCTCGCCCAGTGCGAGGCTTTTTTTTGCCTGCACCAGATTAGATTTATTAGTTATAAATAAATCGATATTTATTCTTTTTAATTTTACAACGAAGCAGGCACAGTGAAGCCATAACGAACCCAGCCAAGGAGCCGCACCATGAGCCTCAGACTCGGCGATATCGCCCCCGACTTCGAACAGGATTCCAGCGCCGGCAAGATCCGCTTCCACGAATGGCTGGGCGACAGCTGGGGCGTGCTGTTTTCTCACCCGGCCGACTTTACCCCGGTGTGCACCACCGAACTGGGCTTCACTGCCAAGCTCAAAGAGCAGTTCGCCGAGCGTGGGGTCAAGGCCATCGCCCTGTCGGTGGACCCGGTGGATTCGCACCACCGCTGGATCGAAGACATCAACGAAACCCAGAACACTATCGTCAACTTCCCGATCCTGGCCGATGCCGATCGCAAAGTCTCCGACCTCTACGACCTGATTCATCCCAATGCCAGCGACACCCTGACGGTGCGTTCCTTGTTCGTCATTGACCCGAACAAGAAGATCCGCCTGACCATCACCTATCCGGCCAGCACCGGGCGCAACTTCCACGAGATCTTGCGGGTGATCGACTCGCTGCAGCTGACCGACAACCACAAGGTTGCCACCCCCGCCAACTGGCAGGACGGTGACGAGGTGGTGATCGTGCCGTCGCTCAAGGATGAAGAGGAAATCAAACGCCGCTTTCCCAAGGGTTACCGGGCGGTCAAGCCGTACCTGCGCCTGACCCCGCAACCCAATCGTTGATCTTTAGCCATAGCAGGGATTTTGGGCCGTTTACGGCCCTTTTTTATTGCCCCCAAGACCTGTAGGAGCGGGCTTGCCCCGCGATGCTCTTATAGTTCTACAAGGAATAAACAAATGAAAAAATATGATTTATAGGTATATGTATCGAGCTGTTAAGGTCACTCCACTCCAGCGAGAACTTCAACTCGCGGCCCTCTAGAACACGATCAAGGATGCGTTCCAATGCTGGTTGTTTCTCTCGGTGGTAGTCCCAGCCTGCGTTCGCGCTCCGGCGTCCTGCTTGAGCGCAGCCGCCAGTGGCTGCAAGGCCAGGGCGTGGAAGTGGTGACTTTCCAGGTGCGGGATTTTCCGGCCGAAGACCTGCTCCATGCGCGCTTCGACAGCCCCAAGGTGCAGCACTTTCTGCAATTGGTAGAACAGGCCGATGGCCTGGTGGTTGCTACCCCGGTGTACAAGGCCTCGTTCGCCGGTGCGCTGAAAACCCTGCTCGACCTGCTGCCCGAGCGTGCCCTGAGCCACAAGGTGGTGCTGCCGATCGCAACCGGAGGCAGCATCGCCCATATGCTCGCGGTGGATTACGCGCTCAAGCCGGTGCTGTCGGCACTCAAGGCCGAGGAGACCCTGCAAGGGATCTTCGCCGACGACAGCCAGATCGCCTACGGCGAAGGCAGCGCCGCCGCGCAACTGGCGCCGGCCCTGGAGCAGCGTCTGCTCGAATCCCTAGAACTGTTTCACAGCGCCCTGGCGCGTCGCCCCAAGCCGGTCGCGCCGGGCGTGTTGAATGAACGTCTGCTCAGTGCTCGCTGGAGCATCTGAGGCGTACCACCCGCTACCTGTAGTTCCCACCTTACTCGCCCGCCAACGGGCAAGCAGGTGCAGCCTGAACCCCAACAGCAAAGGAGAGCGCTATGCGCACTGTCATTTTGCGTCGTGGTCTGGTCGCTCTGTTTGCTGCGGCTGTGTCCTTCGGCGCCATTACTCAAGCCCAGGCTGAAAGCCTGCGTATCGGTTACCAGAAGTACGGCACCCTGGTGCTGCTCAAGGCCAAGGGCACGCTGGAAAAGCGCCTTGCCGCCCAGGGCGTGCAGGTGCAATGGACTGAGTTTCCCGGTGGCCCGCAACTGCTCGAAGGCCTGAACGTCGGCTCGATCGACTTCGGCGTGACCGGCGAAACGCCGCCGGTGTTCGCCCAGGCCGCTGGCGCCGACCTGCTGTATGTCGCCTACGAACCGCCAGCGCCGCACAGCGAAGCCATCCTGGTGCCCAAGGGTTCGCCAATCCAGTCGGTCAAGGAGCTCAAGGGCAAGAAAGTCGCGCTGAACAAAGGCTCCAACGTTCACTACCTGCTGGTCCGCGCCCTGGAAGACGCCGGCCTCAAGTACAGCGACATCCAGCCGGTATTCCTGCCGCCCGCCGATGCCCGCGCCGCCTTCGAGCGTGGCAGCGTCGATGCCTGGGTGATCTGGGACCCGTACCAGGCCGCTGCCGAGCAGCAGCTGCAGGCCCGCACCCTGCGTGACGGCCAGGGCATCGTCGACAACCATCAGTTCTACCTGGCAACCAAGCCCTACGCGCAGAAGCACCCTGAAGTGATCAGCGCGCTGGTCGATGAAGTGCGCGCGGTGGGCGAGTGGTCCAAGGCCAACCCGCAGGAAGTCACCGACCAGGTCGCACCGCTGCTCGGCCTGCCCGCCGACATCACCCTGACCTCGGTCAAGCGCCAGGGCTACGGCGCCGCCTTCCTCACCCCGGAAGTGATCGCCGCCCAGCAGAAGATCGCCGACACCTTCAAGACGCTCAAGCTGATTCCCAAGCCGTTGAGCATCAAGGACGTGATCTGGACACCGCCGGCCAAGGTCGCCAGCGCCCCTTGACGATTTGCCCGCGCCGGGGCGCCGCCCCGGTCTGCGCCACCCCTAGGAGACAACTCCAATGAGCCTCAACGTATTCTGGTTTCTTCCAACCCATGGCGACGGCCATTACCTTGGCACCGCCGAAGGCGCGCGCGCCGTCGATCACGGCTACCTGCAGCAGATTGCCCAGGCGGCTGACCGCCTCGGCTTTGGCGGCGTGCTGATCCCGACCGGGCGGTCCTGCGAGGACTCCTGGCTGGTCGCCGCTTCGCTGATTCCGGTGACCCAGCGCCTGAAGTTCCTGGTGGCCCTGCGTCCGGGGATCATTTCGCCGACCGTGGCGGCGCGTCAGGCAGCAACCCTGGATCGCCTTTCCGGTGGCCGGGCCTTGTTCAACCTGGTGACCGGTGGCGATCCGGAAGAGCTCTCCGGTGACGGCTTGTTCCTCAGCCACGAAGAGCGCTACCAGGCCTCGGTGGAATTCACCCGCATCTGGCGCCGGGTGCTGGAAGGCGAAACCGTCGACTACGACGGCCAGCACATCCAGGTCAAAGGCGCCAAGCTGCTCTATCCGCCGATCCAGCAGCCGCGTCCGCCGCTGTACTTTGGCGGCTCTTCGGAGGCCGCGCAGGACCTGGCAGCCGAACAGGTCGAGTTGTACCTGACCTGGGGCGAGCCGCCGGCAGCGGTGGCGGAGAAGATCGAACAGGTGCGCGCCAAGGCCGCCAAGCAAGGCCGTACTGTGCGTTTCGGCATCCGCCTGCACGTGATCGTGCGTGAAACCAACGCCGAAGCCTGGCAGGCCGCCGAGCGGCTGATTTCGCACCTGGACGACGACACCATTGCCCGGGCCCAGGCCTCGCTGGCGCGCTTCGACTCGGTCGGCCAGCAACGCATGGCCGCGCTGCATGGCGGCAACCGCGACAATCTGGAAGTCAGCCCCAACCTCTGGGCCGGTGTCGGCCTGGTGCGTGGCGGTGCCGGTACGGCGCTGGTCGGCGATGGCCCGACCGTGGCCGAACGGGTCAAGGAATACGCGGCGCTGGGCATCGACACCTTCATTTTCTCCGGTTATCCACACCTGGAAGAGTCGTACCGGGTCGCCGAGCTGCTGTTCCCGCACCTGGATGTGGAGCGCCCGGAGCTGCCGAAAAGCGGTGGCTACGTGAGCCCGTTCGGCGAGATGGTCGCCAACGACATCCTGCCCAAATCCTCGGCGCAGCGCTGAGGACCGGGCCATGAGTCGTTCATCCACTCCCTGGCAGCAACGCCTGGCGCCCTGGGCGCTGCCGTTGCTGTTGTTGGCGGTCTGGCAACTGGCAGTCAGCCTCGGCTGGCTGTCGACGCGGATCCTGCCGGCGCCGAGCGCGGTAGTGAGCGCCGGCGTCGAGCTGGTGCGCAGCGGCGAGATCTGGACCCACCTGGCAATCAGCGGCTGGCGGGCAGCCGTCGGCTTTCTGATTGGTGGCGCCATCGGCCTGGCGCTGGGCTTTATCACCGGCCTGTCGAAATGGGGCGAGCGCCTGCTCGACAGCTCGGTGCAGATGATTCGCAACGTGCCGCACCTGGCGCTGATCCCGCTGGTGATCCTGTGGTTCGGTATCGACGAGTCGGCGAAGATTTTCCTGGTGGCCCTGGGCACCTTGTTCCCGATTTACCTGAACACCTACCACGGCATCCGCAACGTCGATCCGGCCTTGGTGGAAATGGCCCGCAGCTATGGTTTGTCCGGCTTTGAGCTGTTTCGCCAGGTGATTCTGCCGGGGGCTTTGCCATCGATCCTGGTCGGTGTGCGCTTTGCCCTGGGCTTCATGTGGCTGACGTTGATCGTGGCCGAAACCATTTCGGCCAACGCCGGCATCGGCTACCTGGCGATGAACGCCCGCGAGTTCCTGCAGACCGATGTGGTGGTGCTGGCCATCGTCCTCTATGCCGTGCTCGGCAAGCTTGCCGACCTGGCCGCACGCGGCCTTGAGCGAGTCTGGCTGCGCTGGCATCCGGCCTATCAACCGAGCAGGGGAGAGGGCGCATGACCATCCTCAAGGAACCACCACTGCGGCTGCTACGCGGGATTCCGCTGGCGGCGCAGAACCTGCAGAAAACCTTCGGCCAGCGTCAGGTGCTGCGCGACATCGACCTGCACATTCCGGCCGGCCAGTTCGTCGCCATTGTCGGGCGCAGCGGCTGCGGCAAGAGCACCTTGCTGCGCTTGCTGGCCGGGCTCGACCAACCCAGTGGCGGCGAGCTGCTGGCAGGTTCTGCGCCGCTGAGCGAAGCCCAGGAAGACACCCGCCTGATGTTCCAGGAAGCGCGTTTGCTGCCGTGGAAGAAGGTCATCGACAACGTCGGCCTGGGCCTGTCGGGCAACTGGCGGCCGCGAGCCCTTGAAGCGCTGGAGGCGGTCGGCCTGGCCGAGCGTGCCAATGAATGGCCGGCGGCGTTGTCGGGCGGCCAGAAGCAGCGTGTGGCCCTGGCCCGCGCCCTTATTCACCAGCCGCGCCTGTTGCTGCTCGACGAGCCTTTGGGCGCGCTGGATGCGCTGACCCGTATCGAAATGCAGCAGTTGATCGAACGGCTGTGGCGCCAGCATGGTTTTACCGTGTTGCTGGTCACCCACGACGTAAGCGAAGCGGTGGCGGTTGCCGACCGGGTGATCCTCATCGAAGACGGCGAAGTGGGCCTGGACCTCAACGTCGACCTGCCACGCCCGCGGGTACGCGGTTCACACCGCCTGGCCGCACTGGAAACCGAAGTACTCAACCGGGTTCTGTCGATCCCGGGCACACCGCCCGAGCCGGAACCTGTCGCACCTTTGCCGACGCAATTGCGTTGGGCTCTCTGACCTGTAAGGAACCAAGCAGATGACTATCAAAGCGATCAACGTACGTAACCAGTTCAAAGGCACCGTCAAGGAAATCCTCGAAGGCCCGGTGTTGTCGGAAATCGATGTGCAAACGGCCTCGGGGATCGTCACTTCGGTGATCACCACCCGCTCGGTGCGCGAGCTGGAGCTGACCATTGGCAGTGAGGTAATTGCCTTTGTGAAGTCGACTGAAGTGTCGATTGCCAAGCTCTGAGTGAATTGGCAAGGCTGCGCCTTGCATCGCCGGCAACGCCGGCTCCCACAACAGCCCGGCACATGCCCACTGTGGGAGCCGGCGTTGGCGGCGATAGGGCCGTCAGCGTTTAGGCAGGAACGGCGGCAGATACAAGCCCAGATACGCATCAAACACCCGCATCCCTTCCTCGGCCATGCGCGGCGTGATCTGCCCGTGCAACTGCACCGAACGGGCATACACCCGATCGCCCAGCTCCATGGCCAAAGCAAACACATCCACATCATCCGGCAACACCGGCAGCTGGAAATGCTCGGCGAACAGGGTGTGCATCAGGTCGCCCAACTCGATGTCGTGCTGGCGGTCAGCCTGGGTCACTTCGCTCAAGCCATGCTGGGCCAGAATCAGCTGCCGCGCCGCAGCGTCTTCGTTGTAGATCACCAGCATGCGCTGTTCGACCAGGCGCGAGAGGTCGTGCCAGGTGTTCAACGCCGCCGCATCAATCGGCGCCTCAAGGCAGGCGCGAAAGGCGCTGTGCACGTCGGCGGTGAGCGCTTCAAGCAGGGCCGGAACACTGGCGAAGAAGTGATACACCGATGACGGCGGAATCTGCGCACGCTCGGCCACGCTGTAGATCGACAGGCTGGCCACCCCTTCGCTGGCCAGCAGCGTGCGCGCCGCCTCGAGGATCGAATCGATCCTCGCCTGGCTGCGGGCGCGGGGTTTGCGCGGGGTAGCGGTGCGGGTCATGTCAGTTGCTGATCGCCAGGATGCTCGCCTGGTAAGCGCTGACGAACAGGTCGAAGTCGGCCTTGTCCTCTTCGCGCTCGAGCTTTGCCTGGGCTTCCAGGGACTCGTGCGCTGCCGTTTCGAAGCGTTGCTGCTGCTCGATCGGCAGGGCCTGGGCGCGGAAGAATTCGGCATGGGCCTGGCTTTGACGCAAGGCGAAGCGGCTGAAGCCTTCCTGGTGCTCGGTCATGCTCGCCAGCACCTGCGCCGACGGCGTCAGGGACGGGTCGCTGACCTTGGCTTTCTGCGCCTGCAGGGCCTTGGCGTGTTCGTCGCTGTCGTGGCTGCGGTCGAGCAGTTCGGCCAGTGGCGCAATGCGTTCGAGCAGTTCAGCGGCCCACTGCTTGAGCTCGACCGGCTGACCATCACGCTGCAACTCCAGGCCCGGACGGCGACCTTCCTTGACCACGCTAAGGAAGTTGCTGGTGCAGTTGCCGCATTCCAGGTTGCCCAGCAGCGGGCTTTCTTCCAGGGCGCAGAACAGCAGGAAGGCGTCGAGGAAACGCGCTTCTGGCAAGTCGATACCGGTTGGCAGGAACGGGTTGATGTCCAGGCAGCGCACCTCGACGTACTGGATACCGCGAGCCATCAGCGCCTGGATCGGCCGCTCGCCGCTGTAGGTGACGCGCTTGGGGCGGATGTTGGAGTAGTACTCGTTTTCGATCTGCAGGATGTTGGTGTTCAACTGAACCCATTCGCCATCCTTGTGCGTACCGATCTCGACATAGGGCGCGTACGGCGTGGCCACCGCCTTGCGCAGGCTGTCGGTATAGCTGGCGAGGTTGTTGTAGCACGGCGTCAGGCCGGCCTGGGCGTTGCTCTGGTAACCCAGGTCGCTCATGCGCAGGCTGGTGGCGTAGGGCAGGTACAGGGTGTCGACGTCGAACTGTTCGAGCTGGTGTGGGCGACCGCGCAAAAAGCCGGCGTCCAGGGCCGGCGAGGCGCCGAACAGGTACATCAGCAGCCAGCTGTAGCGGCGGAAGTTACGGATCAGGGCGATGTAGGCCGCCGACTGATAGTCACGATCATCCGCCGTGCTGTGTTCGGCAGCACGCAGCAGCGGCCAGAGTTTTTCTGGCAGCGAGAAATTGTAGTGAATCCCGGCGATGCACTGCATGGTGCGGCCGTAGCGCAGGGCCAGGCCCTTGCGGTAGACGTACTTGAGCTGACCGATGTTGGAGGTGCCATACCAGGCGATCGGAATGTCCTCCTCGGCCGGCAGCGGGCAAGGCATCGATGGGCTCCAGAGGAACTCGTTGCCAAGCTTGGTGTAGGCGAAGCGGTGGATGTTTTCCAGGCTTTCGAGGGTCTGCGCCGGGTCGGCCAGGGCTGGGGTGATGAACTCCAGCAGCGACTCCGAATAATCCGTGGTGATCTGCTCGTGGGTCAGCGCCGCGCCGAGGGCTTCGGGGTGCGGAGTCTGGGCCAGACGACCTTCCTCGGTCACACGCAGGCATTCACGCTCGATGCCGTGCAGGCACTGCTTGAGCAGGGAGAGGTTGTCGCCTTGGCCGAGCAGGCTCAGGCGGCGGTTGAGAAGTTCGCTCAAGATGGATTCCTTCACGCGTCAGTCGCCCCAATATGGGGGTGGAGATGACGGTCTACAAGGGTGGACAGAGGAACTGGCGTTGTCGCCTGGTTGTGGCCGGCTTTCGGCAGCGCCTGCGCTCTGCCGAAAGTACCGCAGTTTGGCCATTTGCGGCTAGAGGACGACGAATGTCCCCTGCGCTTTTGCCACCAGTTTGTCGCCCTGAAGTACATCGGCGTCGACCACCAGCGTGCGCCGCCCGGCATGCAGCACCCGGGCAACGCACAGCACTTCACCTTCGCTGACCGCGCGTAGGTAGTTGATCTTGCATTCCAGGGTCACGCTCTGCTGGTCGAAACCATGGGAACTGGAGCAAGCCAGGCCCATGGTGGTGTCCACCAGGCTGAAGATCGCCCCGCCATGCAGCTTGCCGCCCCGGTTGCGCAGGTGCGGCTCCAGGGCCATGGCCACCTCGGCAACCCCTGCTTCCAGGTGTTGCAGGCGGCAGCCGAGCAGTTGGCTGAAGGCGCTGAAGACGACTTCGTCGGGAACCGTCATCACTTCTTCTTCAACTGCTTGGCGTTGGCGAACAGCGCGGCCATGGCGTTGTTGGCCGGGGCCGGGGTTTCCTTGGCGCGGGCTGGAGCGCTGGGCTGGCGTGGGGCCGAGCCTGGGCGGCTGCCACGGGCGCCATCGATCTTCTCGCCCGGGGTGTCGCTCATGCGCATCGACAGGCCGACGCGTTTGCGCGGAATGTCGATTTCCATGACCTTGACCTTGACCACGTCGCCGGCCTTGACCGCTTCACGCGGGTCCTTGATGAACTTCTCCGACAGCGCCGAGATGTGCACCAGGCCATCCTGGTGCACGCCGATATCGACGAACGCACCGAAGTTGGTGACGTTGGTCACCACGCCTTCGAGGATCATCCCCAGTTGCAGGTCCTTGAGGTCTTCGACGCCTTCCTGGAACTCGGCGGTCTTGAACTCCGGACGCGGGTCGCGACCGGGCTTGTCCAGTTCCTGGAGGATGTCGGTAACGGTCGGCAGGCCGAAGGTTTCGTCGGTGAATTTCTTCGGGTCCAGGCGCTTGAGGAAACCGCTGTCGCCGATCAGCGAGCGGATGTCGCGGTCGGTTTCAGCAGCAATGCGCTGCACCAACGGGTAGGCTTCCGGGTGCACTGCGGAGGCGTCCAGCGGGTTGTCGCCGTTCATCACGCGCAGGAAGCCGGCGGCCTGCTCGAAGGTTTTCTCGCCCAGGCGGCTGACTTTCTTCAGCGCGGCGCGGGTCTTGAAGGCGCCGTTGGCATCGCGGTGGGCAACGATGTTCTGTGCCAGGGTGCTGTTGAGGCCGGAGATGCGCGCGAGCAGGGCCACCGAGGCGGTGTTGACGTCGACGCCGACGGCGTTCACGCAGTCCTCGACCACCGCATCCAGGCCACGGGCCAGTTTCAACTGGGAAACGTCATGCTGGTACTGGCCGACACCGATGGATTTCGGGTCGATCTTCACCAGTTCGGCCAGCGGGTCCTGCAGGCGCCGGGCGATGGATACGGCGCCGCGGATCGATACGTCGAGGTCCGGGAACTCCTTGGCCGCCAGCTCCGAGGCCGAGTACACCGAAGCGCCGGCTTCGGAGACCATGATCTTGGTCATCTTCAATGCCGGGTATTTTTTGATCAGCTCGGCGGCGAGCTTGTCGGTTTCGCGGCTGGCGGTGCCGTTACCGATGGCGATCAGCTCCACCGAGTGCTTGGCGCACAGCGCGGCGAGCACGGCGATGGTCTGGTCCCACTGGTTTTTCGGCACGTGCGGGTAGACGGTGGCGGTGTCCAGCAGCTTGCCGGTGGCATCGACCACGGCGACCTTGCAACCGGTACGCAGACCCGGGTCCAGGCCCAGGGTGGCACGCGGGCCTGCCGGGGCGGCCAGCAGCAGGTCGTGCAGGTTGTGGGCGAAGACGTTGATCGCCTCGCCTTCGGCGTTGTCGCGCAGCTCGCCGAACAGGTCGGTTTCCAGGTGGCTATAGAGCTTGACCTTCCAGGTCCAGCGCACCACTTCAGCCAGCCATTTGTCGGCAGGACGGTTCTGGTTCTGCAGGCCGAAACGTTCGGCGATCATCATTTCGCACGGGTGCAGGGTGCCCGGCAGCTCTTCGCCGACTTTCAGCGAAGCGGCCAGCACGCCTTCGTTGCGGCCACGGAAAATCGCCAGGGCGCGGTGCGACGGCACACTCTTGAGCAGTTCGTCGTGTTCGAAGTAATCGCGAAACTTCGCTCCTTCCTCTTCCTTGCCAGCCACCAGGCGGGCACTGAGCACCGCCTCTTGCTTGAGGAAGCTGCGCAGCTTGTCGAGCAGGCTGGCGTCTTCGGCGAAGCGCTCCATGAGGATGTACTTGGCGCCTTCGAGGGCCGCCTTCACGTCCGCCACGCCTTTTTCGGCATCAACGAAACGCGCGGCTTCGGCTTCAGGGCTCAGTTGCGGGTCGCTCAGCAAACCGTCGGCCAGCTCGCCGAGGCCGGCTTCCAGGGCAATCTGGCCCTTGGTGCGGCGTTTTTGCTTGTACGGCAGGTACAGGTCTTCGAGGCGGGTCTTGGTGTCGGCCAGTTTGATTTCACGGGCCAGTTCCGGGGTCAGCTTGCCTTGCTCTTCGATGCTGGCAAGGATGCTGACACGCCGTTCGTCCAGCTCGCGCAGGTAGCGCAGGCGCTCTTCCAGGTGGCGCAGCTGGGTGTCATCCAGGCTATCGGTGACTTCTTTCCGGTAACGGGCGATAAAAGGTACGGTCGAACCTTCATCAAGTAGAGCCACGGCCGCTTCGACCTGTTGTGGGCGGACACCGAGTTCCTCGGCGATGCGGCTGTTGATGCTGTCCATAAAACCACCTGACAAATTGTGAATACAAAGGCCGCGGGCGGGCGCTGTAGAGCGCTTGTGGTCAATGCGGCGCTGGCTGAAAGCGGCGCATTATACCCAGCGCGTCCGGCTTGCGGTGATAGCAGCGGGCCAGTTGTCGGCCTGGCAACACTGGCACCCGGGGAAAAATCTGCTAACAATGCACACGGCACGGCCACTGATGGCTAAGCCATAATGCGTGCCGAGATTAGAGGAGCTATCCATGAGCAGCACTGCACAAAACGCCGAAGGCGAAAAAATTCTCATCGTCGACGACGACCCGGGCCTGAGCAGCCTGCTGGAACGATTCTTCACCAGCAAGGGTTATCGTGCTCGTGCAGTACCCAATACCGAACAGATGGATCGCTTGCTGGCCCGCGAAGTCTTCAACCTGGTGGTGCTCGACCTGATGCTGCCTGGCGAGGACGGCCTGACCGCCTGCCGTCGCCTGCGCGCCGCGAACAACCAGATCCCGATCATCATGCTCACCGCCAAGGGCGATGAGCTGAGCCGCATCAAGGGCCTGGAGCTGGGCGCTGACGACTACCTGTCCAAGCCTTTCAACCCCGACGAACTGATGGCCCGGGTCAAGGCCGTGCTGCGCCGCCAGGCGCCTGCAGTACCGGGCGCGCCGGGCAGCGAGGACGAAACCGTCACTTTCGGCGACTACGAGCTGTCGCTGGCCACCCGTGAACTCAAGCGCGGCGAAGAAGTGCACATGCTCACCACCGGGGAGTTCGCCGTGCTCAAGGCGCTGGTCATGCATGCGCGCGAGCCGCTGACCCGCGACAAATTGATGAACCTGGCCCGTGGCCGCGAGTGGGATGCGCTTGAGCGTTCCATCGACGTGCAGATCTCGCGCTTGCGCCGGATGATCGAACCCGACCCGTCCAAGCCACGCTATATCCAGACTGTCTGGGGTGTAGGCTATGTGTTCGTGCCGGATGGCAATGCCAGCAAGTGATGTTCCGTTTGTAGAAGTAGCTCACCGCAAGCAGGGCGAACCTTTGGGTTGCCCTGTTTTTGCCTGTGCACTACTTCGCAAAGCCTGCGAGCCCCGCTCGCGCCCGCAAAGTGTGTAGCCGTTGTCGATGAAAACGCCCCTGTGGTTCCCGCAAAGCTTCTTCGCCCGCACGCTCTGGCTGGTGCTGATCGTCGTGCTGTTCTCCAAGGCACTGACCCTGGTGTACCTGCTGATGAACGAGGACGTGCTGGTCGACCGGCAATACAGTCACGGTGTTGCCCTGACCCTGCGTGCCTACTGGGCCGCCGATGAGTCCGACCGTGACAAGATCGCCGAGGCGGCAGGGCTGATCCGCGTGGTGGGTTCGGGTGTTCCCGAGGGTGAGCAGCACTGGCCGTACAGCGAGATCTACCAGCGCCAGATGCAGGCCGAGCTTGGCACCGACACCGAAGTGCGCCTGCGCGTGCATGCGCCACCAGCCTTGTGGGTGCGGGCGCCGAGCCTGGGTGATGGGTGGCTGAAGGTGCCGCTGTATCCGCATCCGCTGCGCGGGCAGAAGATCTGGAGCGTGCTCGGCTGGTTCCTGGCCATCGGCCTGTTATCCACCGCTTCGGCGTGGATCTTCGTGCGCCAACTCAATCAGCCGCTCAAGCGCCTGGTGTTCGCCGCCCGGCAACTGGGCCAGGGGCGCAGTGTGCGGCTGCCGATCAGCGACACGCCCAGCGAGATGACCGAGGTCTACCGCGCCTTCAACCAGATGGCCGAGGATGTCGAGCAGGCCGGACGCGAGCGTGAGCTGATGCTGGCCGGGGTGTCCCATGACCTGCGCACACCGCTGACGCGCTTGCGCCTGTCGCTGTCGCTGCTGGCCAACGAAAGCGACCTGACCGACGACATGGTCCGCGATATCGAAGACATGGACGCGATCCTCGACCAGTTCCTGGCGTTCATCCGCGATGGTCGCGATGAGCCGGTCGAAGAAGTCGACTTCAGTGAGCTGGTGCGTGAGGTGGTGGCGCCGTTCAACCAGCCGCAGGAGCAGGTGCGCCTGTGCCTGGAGCCGATACCGCCATTCCCGCTGCGCCGGGTGTCGCTCAAGCGCCTGCTCAACAACCTGATTGGCAACGCCCTCCATCACGCCGGCAAGGGTGTCGAAGTGGCTGCCTATGTCTCGGGCGAGGGGGGGGCGCCCTATGTGGTGCTGAGCGTGCTGGATCGTGGTGCCGGGATCGACCCGGGCGAACTGGAGGGCATTTTCAACCCGTTCATTCGCGGTGACCGTGCCCGTAGCGGCAAGGGCACCGGGCTGGGCTTGGCGATCGTCAAGCGAATCGCCGCCCAGCACGGCGGCAATGTGCAGTTGCGCAACCGTTCAGGCGGCGGCCTGGAGGCGCGGGTGCGGCTACCGCTAGGCCTGATGCTGCCGCGCGACGCCGTTTAGGCGCTAGCCTTTGCCCTTGGTGCGGGTCAGGTTCGGCCCGCCGTTCTTCTCCAGATGCTCGATGATCATCCCGGCGACGTTCTTGCCGGTGGTGACCTCGATGCCTTCCAGGCCCGGCGAGGAGTTCACCTCCATCACCAGCGGGCCGTGATTGGAGCGCAGGATATCCACCCCGGCCACGCTCAAGCCCATGACCTTGGCCGCGCGGATGGCGGTCATGCGCTCTTCCGGGGTGATCTTGATCAGGCTGGCGCTGCCGCCGCGGTGCAGGTTGGAGCGAAACTCACCGGGCTTGGCCTGGCGCTTCATCGAGGCGATGACCTTGTCGCCGACCACGAAACAGCGAATGTCCGCGCCGCCGGCTTCCTTGATGTACTCCTGGACCATGATGTTCTGCTTCAGGCCCATGAACGCTTCGATCACTGACTCGGCTGCCTTGGTGGTTTCGCATAACACCACACCGATGCCCTGGGTGCCTTCGAGTACCTTGATCACCAGCGGCGCGCCATTGACCATCTGGATCAGGTCGGGGATATCGTCCGGCGAGTGGGCAAAGCCGGTGACCGGCAGGCCGATCCCCCGACGCGACAGCAGCTGCAACGAGCGCAGCTTGTCCCGCGAGCGGGCAATGGCCACCGATTCGTTGAGCGGGAACACCCCCATCATTTCGAACTGGCGCAGTACCGCGCAGCCGTAGAAGGTTACAGAAGCGCCGATCCGTGGGATCACCGCGTCGAAGTTTTCCAGCGGCTTGCCACGGTAGTGGATCTGCGGCTTGTGGCTGGCAATGTTCATGTAGGCGCGCAGGGTGTCGATCACAACCACCTCATGGCCTCGTTCGGTACCGGCTTCGACCAGGCGACGAGTGGAATACAGACGCGGGTTTCGCGACAGCACGGCGATCTTCATGCAACACCTGTGGAGGGAGTGATAGTGGCCGGGAATGCCGGCTTGTCCTGAACGTACTTGAGCCCCGGGTTGACCACCAACTGGCCATGGATCAGGGCTTTGGAACCGAGCAACAGGCGATAGCGCATGGCCTTGCGGCAGGCCAGGGTGAACTCCACCTCCCACACCCGGTCACCCAGCGCCAACGGCGTGCGGATGACGTAGCGGGTCTGGGCCTGGCCGTTGGAGCTCTTGATGGTCTTCATCGTCACCAGTGGCGCCTCGCAGCGCCGGTGCCGCAGTTGTACCACCGAACCCAGGTGGGCATTGAAACGCACCCACTGCTCGCCATTGCGCTCGAAGGGCTCGACTTCGGTGGCATGCAGGCTCGAGGTGCTGGCGCCGGTGTCGATCTTGGCCCGCAAGCCGGCCAGGCCGAGGTCCGGCAGGGCCACCCACTCGCGCAGGCCGATCACGGTCAAATGGTCAAATGTCTTCAAAATGCTCAACCAGCGTAGAAAGTCGTCAGGCTCCAGAATGGGCGTGAGCGACAGGTCGGTGAACTGTAAGCACGCCGCGTGTTTTTTGCATCCGCCAGATACGGTAGTACAGTTCTCTTTACGAAAATAAGTGGGGAAATGTGATGGCACAAAAGCCGGAAGAGGACGACAAGGTCCGCTTGGACAAATGGCTATGGGCGGCGCGCTTCTACAAGACCCGGGCGCTGGCCAAGGCGGCCATTGAAAGCGGCAAGGTGCATTGCCGGGGCGAGCGCTGCAAGCCGGGCAAGGAGCCGCGGGTGGGCGATGAGTTCGTGCTGCGCACTGGCTTCGACGAGCGCACGGTAGTGGTCAAGGCGTTGTCGGTGGTGCGCCGCGGCGCGCCTGAGGCCCAGGCGCTGTACGAGGAAACCGCGCAGAGCATTGCCCGCCGTGAACAGGCTGCGGCTATGCGCAAGGCCGGCGCCCTGGGTGTCAGTACCGATGGCCGGCCCACCAAGAAACAGCGGCGCCAGCTGCATCAGTTGCATGACAGCGCCGGTTAAGTGCGCGAGTCGATCACGTTCAGGCGCCCGAGCAGTGGCAACCGCGCCAGCAGGTCGAACAACGGTGCGGTCAGGCGCATCAAGGCTGCGCTGGCCTTGGCGGCAAACGGGGTGTAGCAGCTCCAGCCCAGGGCCAGTACCGCCATCAGCACGCCACCGATGTAATCGTCCTGGCCCCAGTGCGCACCGGCCACCAGGCGTGGCAGCATGAACAACAGCGCCAGGGCCCAGATCAGCAGTTGCTGCAGCAGCGTGCGGCTGAACAGGCTCATGAACATCGCCCAGATCAGCAGCACCGAGGCATGGTCACCGGGGAAGCTCTGGCTGGAGCGGTCCTTGAGCTCCCAGCGGGCTTCCAGGTGCGGGTAGAAATCGCTGAGGTGGATGGCATCGCTGAATACCATCGACGGGCTGTTGTGCTGCCAGCCCATGGCGTTCATCCATTTCGAGAACACGGCGCGAATCACCAGCAGCAGCACCAGGGTGGCGAAGAAGCCGAAGAAGGCCTGGCGCACCTGGCTGGCCTTGAACACCCAATCGCCGCGGATCAGCAGGCTGAGCAGGATCAGGCCGACGACGATATCGAACGGACGCAGGCTGCCGACGGTCCAGATGTAACGCCAGGTGTTATTGTCGGCCAGTGGTCGATTGAGCAGGTGAAACAGCCATTCGTCGAAAGTCAGGCAGATGATCTGGCCAAACGGCCACAACCAGAAACACAGTAGCGCAACGGGCAAAACCGTACAGAGAATCAAGGGACCCCAAGCCCACCTTGCTTGGAACAGTGAAGATTTGTCCATAAACTACCTCTTTGCTGCGAACCACGAGCGCACCATTCTGGTGCTCTAGACCGGGCTTTATAGGCCCTTGAAATTATTTTGTCATCATTCAGAAAGCCAGAGCCCATGTCCGATTTGCCAGATACCGACTACACACAACGCTTCATCTTCGACGACCGCGATGTACGCGGTGAGATGGTCGGGCTGGAGCGCAGCTACGCCGAAGTGCTGGCCAAGCATCCTTACCCGCAGCCTGTTGCGCAGCTGCTCGGCGAGCTGATGGCGGCAGCCGCGCTGCTGGTCGGTACGCTGAAGTTCGATGGTCTGCTGATCCTTCAGGCACAGTCGAGCGGGCCGGTGCCCCTGCTGGCCATTGAATGCACCAGCGAGCACGAAATTCGCGGCCTGGCACGCTATGCGGCCGAGCAGATCAAGGATGATGCAAGCCTTGCCGACCTGATGCCTGGCGGGCATCTGGTCCTGACCATCATTCCGGTCAACGGCCAGCGCTACCAGGGCACGGTGGAGCTGGACGGCAAGGACCTGTCGGAGTGTTTCACCAACTATTTCGTCATGTCCCAGCAGATCAACACCTGCATCTCGCTGGCCGCCGACGGCATTCGAGCTCGTGGCCTGCTGGTGCAACAGCTGCCTGCCGACCGCCAGAAGGACATCGAGGAGCGCGAGGACAGCTGGAACCATGTGAAAGCGCTGGCCAATACGGTGAAAGCCGAGGAGCTGCTGGGTCTGGACAACGAAACCGTGCTGCATCGCCTGTATCACGAGGATGCCGTGCGCCTGTTCGATATCCAGCCGCTGCATTTCCGCTGCAGCTGCTCGCGTGAGCGCTCCGGTAATGCGTTGGTCAGCCTTGGCAAACATGACGCGCTGGAGCTGATTAACGAGCATGGCGGCAAGATCGAAGTCGATTGCCAGTTCTGTAACCAGCGCTATCAATTCGATGCGGCCGATATCGAGCAATTGTTCGCCGGTGGCGGTGTAGACACACCGTCAGATACTCGGCACTAAAACGTTTCAGTACAGGTAATTCTCCTGTCTAACGCCGGAAACACGCCGTTCTGACAGGAGGGCCCTACTTTTTTTGGGCGTTTCTGGCATAATCCGGCCACTTTTTTCGCTGTAGTAGTTTGGAAAGATCTACTACAAAACGTTTGGAGCACTCGGCCGCAGGCCGGATGGGGAATCTCATGACGCAAGCCAACAACACCGTGTACACCGACCTGAGCGTCGATGAGCTGGTAAAAGAAGCGCTGAACCGCGGTGAAGGCGAGCTGGCCGATACCGGCGCGCTGGTCGTGAAAACCGGTCACCGTACCGGTCGTTCGCCGGTTGACCGTTTCATCGTCGAAGAGCCGTCCACTCAGGATGCCATCGCCTGGGGCCCGATCAACCGCAAGTTCCCGGCCGACAAGTTCGATGCCCTGTGGGACCGCGTCGAGGCGTTCAACAACGCTCAGGATCACTTCGTATCCTACGTTCACGTAGGTGCGGCCGCCGAGCACTACCTGCCGGTCAAGATGACCACCCAGACCGCCTGGCAGAACCTGTTCGGCCGTTGCCTGTTCATCAACCCGCAGCAGTACAACCCGGCTGGCCGTGATCAGTGGCAAGTGCTCAACGTTGCCAACTTCGAGTGCGTGCCTGAGCGTGACGGCACCAACTCCGATGGCTGCGTGATCCTCAACTTCGCCCAGAAGAAAGTGCTGATCGCCGGTATGCGTTACGCCGGTGAAATGAAAAAAGCCATGTTCTCGGTGCAGAACTTCCTGCTGCCGGCTGCCGACGTGCTGCCAATGCACTGCGCCGCCAACATTGGCGAAGCAGGCGATGTGACCCTGTTCTTCGGCCTGTCGGGCACCGGCAAGACCACCCTGTCGGCTGACGAAAGCCGCTACCTGATCGGCGACGACGAGCACGGTTGGGGCGAAGGCGTGGTCTTCAACATCGAAGGCGGCTGCTACGCCAAGTGCATCGACTTGTCCGAGAAGAACGAGCCGGTCATCTGGAAAGCCATCAAGCACGGCGCGGTACTGGAAAACGTCGTCATCGACGATGCCAAGCACGCCGACTACACCGATGTCAGCCTGACCCAGAACAGCCGCGCCGCCTACCCACTGGAGCACGTTGCCAAGCGTTCGGAAAAGAACCTCGGCGGCGAGCCTAACGCGGTCATCTTCCTGACCTGCGACCTGACCGGCGTGCTGCCGCCAGTGTCGATCCTCAACGAAGAACAAGCGGCCTACCACTTCCTGTCCGGCTACACCGCACTGGTGGGCTCGACCGAAATGGGGTCGGGCAGCGGCATCAAGTCGACCTTCTCCACCTGCTTCGGCGCGCCGTTCTTCCCGCGTCCGGCTGGCGAGTACGCAGAACTGCTGATCAAGCGCATCCGCGGCTTCGGCTCCAAGGTCTACCTGGTCAACACCGGCTGGACCGGCGGTGGCTACGGCGTTGGCAAGCGCTTCAACATTCCGACCACCCGCGCGGTGATCGCAGCGATCCAGAGCGGCGCCCTGGTCGGCACCGCAACCGAACACCTGGACATCATCAACCTCGACGTGCCACTGGCCGTACCGGGCGTTGAAACCAACCTGCTCAACCCGCGCAACACCTGGGCTGACAAGGCTGCTTACGATGAAGCTGCAAAAGCGTTGGCTGGCCTGTTCATCGAAAACTTCAAGAAGTTCGAAGTTTCCGACGCCATCAAGGCAGCTGGCCCACAGCTGTAAGCTGAAGCCTGCGTAAACAAGAAGCCGCCCTCAGGGGCGGCTTTTTGCTTTCCGGTCTAACGAAACCCTTGTGGGAGCGGGCTTGCCCCGGGATAAGGCCCGCGCTGTCTTACCCGCATGATGATCGATTGGTGCTTGATCGCGGGGCAAGCCCGCTCCTACAGTTATGGGCCATCCAATATTCAGGCCCATCATGTCCGAACTCCCTCAACGCCACGCCTACCCCCACCTGCACCCGATCCTCAGCCGCTGGCAGGACAGCGACCTTAACGGCCATATCGGCGGTGCCACGGTTTATGCCTACTTCGACACCGCGATCCAGGCGTACCTGCTGCAACAGGCCGGGCTGGACCTGCAGGACGGCGAGGTCGCCGGTTTCGTGGTCAGTTCGGCGGCGGACTTCTTTGCCTTGCCGGCCTTTCCCGACACCCTTGAGGTCGGCTTGCGTGTGGCGCGTCTGGCGGGCAGTTCGGTGGAGTATCAGTTGGCACTGTTTCGGGTCGAGGACGGGCAGCCCTGCGCGGTCGGCAAGGTGGTGCAGGTGTTCGTCGAGCGCAGCTCGGGCCGGCCGGCACAGTTGCCGGCCACGCTGCAGGCCGCGCTGGAGCGTTTGCAAGGTTGAGGCCGCTCAGTCATTGAGGCGGATAATCCCTTCGCGCACGGCGAACAGCACCAGCCCCGGCACGTCGTGAATCTGCAGGCGGTGCATGATCTGCGAGCGATGCGCCTCGATGGTCTTCACGCTCAGGCCCAGGCCGTCGGCGATCGAGCGGGTCGATTCACCGCGGGCAATCAGCCGCAGGATCTCCAGCTGGCGCGCGGTGAGCTGCATCGTGGTGCTGCCGCTGGGGCGCTTGCGGCTGTGTTTCACCGCCTGGCCAATGACCATCGGCAGCACCGCTGACGACAGGTACTGGCCACCATTTTTCAGCGCCTGCAGGGCCTGCTCCAGCTCCAGCACCGTGGCGCTCTTGAGCAGAAAGCCATGGGCACCCAGTTGCAGGCAACGCATGACGAAGTCCAGCTCCGAGCGCGACGAGAGCATCAACACATGGCTGGAGGGCACGCGCAGGAACAGCTCGCGCAAGATCTGTTCGCTGTCCAGGGTATCGGCGGTCATGTCCAGCAGGATGATGTCGGGCTTGAGTTTCTCGGCCAGTGCGACAGCCGTCATGCCATCGCCTGCATCACCGACTACGGCGTATTGTTTTTTTTGTTCGAGCAGTGCTCGCAGGCCCGCTCGAAAGAGCGGCGAGTCATCGGCAAGTAGTATTCGGCAAAGCATGGGTTCGAGCCTGTTTCGCAAAAGAAGAGGGGCGGCAGGTTTGCTCGGTCCGGATGAGCGCTGCCGCGCTGTGGCGCGATCAGTGTCGGGGGCCTGCCGCAGGTCCCGGCAGCGCAGGCCATCATAGGCGTTCGAACACCGATGGCAGGATCGGCCGCAGTGGCAGGTCGAGGCCATGGATGTTCTCGCTATGTCCGATCAGCAGCAGGCCGCCCGGGCGCAGGCAAGCCAGCAAACGTTGAACCACGCGCTGTTTCTCATCCTGACTGAAATAGGTCAGCAGATTGCGCAGAAAAATTCCGTCGAACAGGCCCAGGTCAGCGGGCAGTGGCTGGATCAGGTTGATCTGGCGAAACGTCAACCGCTCCTGCAAGGTGGCCGCCATGCGCATGCGCCCGGCCATCTCGCCGACGCCGCACAGGCAGTAACGTTGCAACCAGCCTTCAGGGAAGTAACGGGCCTGGGAGACGTCGTAGATGCCTTCGGCTGCCTGCTGTAGCAGATGGGGGCTGATGTCGCTGGCCAGCACGCTCCAGTCGTCGTTGACGGCGTGTTCGCTGGCAACCATGGCCAGGCTGTAGGCTTCTTCGCCCGAGGCGCAGGCAGCGCTCCAGAGCCTCAGCGGCCGTGGTATGTCGCGCAGCCATTGGGCAATGCATTCGAAATGGCGGTGTTCGCGAAAGAAGTAGGTGTCCCGGGCAATCAGCAAGTCGAGTACCTGCTGCTGTTCCTGATGTTGATCGGGCTGCTCGATCAGTTGCAGATACTGTTCGAAGGATGTCAGTTGCAAATGCCGCAGGCGCTTTCCCAGGCGGGCAGCCACAGCCGCACGGCGGTCGGCGGCGAGAAACACGCCAGAGCGCTGGCTGACCAGGGTGCGAAAGCGCAGGAACTGGGCTTCACTCAGCATCGGAGGGCGGCTGTCGGCTGGCATCTCACACCCCTCGTGCACTGGGCAATCGGGCCGTCTTTGCGTGATAGATGCGCATTCCCTGCGTCCATTGGCTGATTGGGAACGGCCGATGATAGCTACTGGCTATATTCGCCTGAATCGGGGTTGCCCCTAGGTCGCGGGAAGGTAACAAGGAGAAGGGGAAGCAGGGCCTGCCTGGACTGGCCGCAGGATCGGCCTGCAAGGCTTGATCGGTAACGTGCGGGGTGTTGCAGCGATCCCTGCCCGTGAGGGCAGGGACTAGGAGTTTGGCTTAAGCCCGAAATGGCTTAGTCGTGACGCCAGTGCCTTTTGTGCTTGCGGTGCCCGTAGTGATGGCCACGGTCGTAATAACGACGGTCGTCGTAGCCGCGACGGTAGCGACGGTCATCGCGGTCGTCTTCATCGGCTCTGTTGCCCATGTAGTTACCCAACGCGCCACCGGCACCACCGCCTGCGGCCGCGCCAATGTAGCTACCCGTGGTGCCGCCCATGCTGCGGCCTACAACGTTACCGCCGGCTGCGCCCAGGGCACCGCCGATTGCGGCTTCACCACGCTGGCGCTTGTCGGCACCCACGGCACTGCCGGCTGCGCCGCCCAGGCCCGCACCGATCGCCGAGCCGGTACTGCCGCCGATCGACTGACCGACCACCGAGCCCAGTACCCCACCCAATGCGCCGCCAATACCGGCTTCGGTGGTGCCACCTGCCGAGGCAACGCCGCTGAGCAGGCCAAGAGACAACAACAGAATCGAGGAGTACTTCATCAAGAGAGCCTCATAGGGATGACGCCGCGATCCTGAGGCCGCAGAGGGGGGCTGGCAAACGAAATCCGACGAGTAACACGAGTTGTACACAATTTTCTAAGTTACTGTTTTAACTGTGAAACTTTATTGATTTTCGCTTGTCTGAGCTTGCTTGGAACGAGGCCCCGACAGTGATGTCAGGGCCTTTTTTGTGCCTGTTTGCCGCCGATTCTGTCAGAGGATCCGGGCGTTGTCGCTGGCAGGTTGCAGCTTTATCGCAACGAACTTCGAGGTCGGCGTATGGCTGCCATCGCCAACGCTTTCCAGCGGCACCAGCGGGTTCACTTCCGGATAGTAGGCCGCCGCCTGACCGGCCGGGATATCAAAGGCCAGCAACGTGAAGCCCTTGACCCGACGCTCGCGGCCATCACTCCACAGCGAGACGATATCGGCCTTGTCGCCGGGGTGGAAGCCCAGGCGGATGATGTCGGCTTCGTTGACGAACAGTACGTTGCGTTGGCCCTTCACTCCACGGTAACGGTCATCCAGGCCATAGATGGTGGTGTTGTACTGATCGTGGGAACGCATCGACTGCATGATCAGGTCCGGTACCTGGCCGCTGGCGCGCACGCGCTCGTGCAGCAGGTCAGTGGGCAGGGCATTGGCCTTGAAGTTGGCCCGACCGCTGCTGGTCTTCCATTGCCGTTGGCCGGCGCTGTTGCCCAGGTAGAAACCGCCCGGATGCTCCAGGCGCTGGTTGAAGCTCTCAAAGCCTGGGATGGTCTGGTCGATCAGGTCGCGGATCCGTGCGTAATCGGCGATCAGCCAGTTCCAGTCCACCGGCCTGGCCCCGAGGGTGGCATTGGCAATCCCGGCAATCACTGCGGGCTCCGAGCGCATCTGCCGCGACAGCGGCTGCAACTGGCCGTTGGAGGCGTGGACCATGCTGAACGAGTCTTCCACGGTCACGGCCTGCGGGCCTTCGCCCTGCAGGTCGATATCGGTGCGCCCCAGGCACGGCAGAATCAGCGCCTGCTTGCCATGCAGCAGATGGCTACGGTTGAGCTTGGTGCTGATCTGCACGGTCAGCTCGCAGTTGCGCAGGGCCTGGGCGGTGCGCTCGGTGTCCGGGGTGGCCTGGGCAAAATTGCCGCCCAGGGCGATGAACACCTTGGCCTGGCCGTCGGCCATGGCGCGGATCGCTTCGACCGTGTTGTGGCCATTATGGCGCGGCACCTTGAAGCCGAAGCGGCGTTCCAGGGCATCGAGCAGGGCCACTGGTGGCCGCTCGTTGATGCCCATGGTGCGGTCGCCCTGCACGTTGCTATGGCCACGCACCGGGCACAGGCCGGCGCCGGGTACGCCGAGGTTGCCGCGCAGCAGCATGAGGTTGGCGATTTCCTGGATGGTCGCCACCGAATGGCGATGCTGGGTGATGCCCATGGCCCAGCACATGATGACTTTTTTGGCCTTGCAGTACATGCGCGCGGCGTACTCGATCTCGGCCAGGGTCAGGCCTGATTGCGCGCTGATCTGCTCCCAGGAGGTGGCGTCGACCGCTGCCAGGTAAGCCAGGACGTCCTGGGTGTGCTGGTTGAGAAAATCGTGGTCGAAAATCGCCGGGGCATTGCTGGCCTGGGCTTCGCGCTCCCACTGCAAGAGGAACTTGGCCATGCCGCGCAGTACCGCCATGTCGCCGCCCAGGGCCGGACGCAAGTAGGCAGTGTTGGTCGGGCGGTCGCCGTTGGTGAGCATCTCCAGCGGGTGCTGCGGGTGCTGGAAGCGCTCCAGGCCGCGTTCCTTGAGCGGGTTGACGCACACCACCTGGGCACCGCGTTTGACCGCTTCACGCAGCGGTTCGAGCATGCGCGGGTGGTTGGTGCCGGGGTTCTGGCCCCAAACGAAGATTGCATCGGCATGCTCGAAATCGTCGAACGTCACCGTGCCCTTGCCAACCCCGACACTCTGCCCCAACGCCACGCCACTGGCTTCGTGGCACATGTTCGAGCAATCCGGGAAGTTGTTGGTGCCATAGGCACGGACGAACAGCTGATACAGGTAGGCCGCTTCGTTGCTGGCCCGGCCAGAGGTATAGAACTCAGCCTGGTCGGGGCTTTCAAGCTGTTGCAGGTGCTTGGCGATCAGGGCAAAGGCGCTGTCCCAGTCGATGGGTATGTAGCGGTCGGTACTGGCGTCGTAGACCATCGGTTCGGTCAGCCGGCCCTGGTATTCGAGCCAGTAGTCGCTCTGGGCCAGTAACGAGGTGACGCTGTGGCGGGCGAAGAATGGCGCATCGACCCGGCGTTTGGTCGCTTCCCAGTTCACTGCTTTGGCGCCGTTCTCGCAGAACTTGACCATACCGCTTTCCGGCGAGTCGCCCCAGGCGCAGCCGGGACAGTCGAAACCGCCGTTCTGGTTGGTCTTGAGCAGTGCGCGAATGTTCTTCAGGGCGTTGTCGCTGCCGATCCAGGCCTGGGCCACGCTGCGCAGTGCGCCCCAGCCGCCAGCAGCACCGTTGTAGGGTTTATAGCGAGGGACAGGCTTCTGATCGGCTTGGTGATGCAGGCTCACGTTCTGTTCTCCCGCACGGGGCTGAACACCCGTGGCGCGCTGTGTTTGGGCAGGTGAATAAGGTTGAGGTTATGCCGCCGGGCCCACTGCAGGGCGAGGCCGGTGGGCGAGGACAGGCTGACCAGGGTCTGGATGCCGGCGCGCAGTACTTTTTGGATCAGCTCCAGGCTGCAGCGGCTGGTAACGATTGCCAGGCCGCCGTCGAGGCTCAGGTGCTGGCGCACCAAGGCGCCGATCAGTTTGTCGAGGGCGTTGTGCCGGCCAATGTCTTCGCGACCCAGGAGGATTTCCCCCTGATTGTTCATGAACAATGCCGCATGTACCGCACCGCAGTGCTGGCCCAGGGGCTGGAAGGCATCCATGCGCTGGCGCAGGCCCGCGAGCCATTGCGCAGGTGGCAGCGGCGCACCCGGCAACACGGCAAGGTCGGGCAGGGCCTGCTCCACCGCTTCCACGCCACACAGGCCGCAGCCGCTGGTGCCGGCCAGTTGCCGGCGCTGGGTCTTGAGGTTCCAGAAGGCGCGGTTGGCGATCTCGACGTCGGCGTGTATGGCCGAACCAGTACTGGTGAACTTGACGTCGTAGATCTCATTGGCCGAAGCAATGATGCCGCTGCCGATGCTGAAACCGACGATAAAGTCTTCGAGGTCGGTGGGGCTGACCAGCATCACTGCCTGGCTGATACCGTTGTAGGCAATCGCCAGGGCGACTTCTTCGGCCAATGCGGTGTGCGCCTGGCTGTCGTCGGTAAGGTGGCAGTAGTCGTAGGTATTGCTGGCCGCGGGCGCAGTCACAAGCGGGGTGGACGCCGCACAGGCCGGGGGTTTTGTGCTCATCAGCAGAGGTACCGGCGGCTGTTCAGCTTTAAGCCTAGGCTTGCGCTCGGGTATCGTCTAATCGCTAATGCTGATGCCTTGATAGACGGCGTCGATCAACCCTCGCCTTGCAGCGCTTGATATTGTGCCAGGCACACCTCGGCCAGGGCCGAGCGTGGCGCCGTGCGGCGCATGATCAGGCCCAGTGGCGCCAGGGTGCAGGCCTGTTCGATCGGTTGCAGGCGCAGCCGTTCAGTGAGCACTTCCAGGCCGGCCGCCAATGGCATGATGGCACAGCACAGGCCTCCGCTGACGGCCTGGGCCAACTGATGGACGGCATCGGTCTGCAGCAACAGCTGCGGTGTCAGGCCACGGCTGTGGAAGTTGTGGTCGATCGACTGGCGAAAATGCATGCCGGCGGTGAGCAACCCCAGCGGCAGTTTGGTCAGCTGTTGCCAGCTTAGGGGTTGGTCGTCGAAGCAGAAATGATCTGGATCATATAAAAGCCCCATGCGCGTCTCGCCCAGCGGCAGCGACTGGAAGCGTTCATGATCGAGGCGATCCAGGTACGACACGCCCAGGTCCAGCTGGTTGCTGGTCAGCTGTTCGAGGATCTGCTCGGAGCTCAGGGCGCTGAGTTCAAAGCGCAGTTCCGGATGTTGCTGGTGCATGCGCCGCAGCAGCGGCAGGGGATCGAAGCTCGACAGCGGTACCACGCCCAGGCGCAAGGTGCCGACCAAGTGGCCGCGACAAGCGGCAGCTTCGGCATTCAGGCCGTCGTAGGCGGCGATTACCGAGCGGGCCCAGGCCAGTACCCGTTCGCCCTGGGCGGTAAAGCCCTCGAAGCGCTGGCCGCGATTGACCAGGGCGAGGTCCAGTTCCTGTTCGAGATTGCGCAGGCGCATCGACAGGGTTGGCTGGGTCACGTGGCAGCGCGCGGCGGCCTGGCCGAAGTGGCGGGTTTCATCCAGGGCGATGAGGAATTTGAGTTGTTTGATGTCCATCGTCGCTCCACGGCGCAAAGCAGGCGAAGCATTCTAACCTGTCCTAGACTCCAGGCTCCGAGATTCATCACCAAGGAGAGCGGCATGAGCATTTTCAGTTTCGTCAAAGAAGCAGGCGAGAAACTCATCGACCTGTTGACCCCGGGTAATGCCAATGCCAGCGAGCAGTTGAAGGCGCATGTGGCGAAGGTCGGACTGGGTAACCCGAACGTTCAGGCCACCGTCGACGGCGACAAGGTTATCCTGACTGGCGAAGTCAGCAGCCAGGAAGAGAAAGAGAAGATCCTGCTGGCGGTGGGCAACATTGCCGGTGTGGCTTCGGTGGATGATCAGATCACCGTCACCGGCCCGGTTGTTGCTGCGGCCCGTTTTGTCGTGGTGAAGAAAGGCGACACCCTCAGCGCCATTTCCCTGGCCGTGTACGGCAATGCCAATCAGTACAACAAGATTTTCGAAGCCAACAAGCCGCTGCTCAGCCACCCGGACAAGATCTACCCGGGCCAGACCCTGCGCATTCCCGAGTAATCACAACCCTTCGAGCAACGCCCGGTAGTCTTCCACCGCAGCGAACTCTTCGGTATCCCGCGGCCCTTTGCGGCTGTCCGGCTGGCGCACCGCAAGCAGGTGCGCCACACCGAAGTCGCGGGCACTGCGCAGGATCGACAAGGTGTCGTCGATAAACAGGCTGCGTTGCGGGCTGAAGCCGATATCAGCCTCAAGAGCGCTCCAGAACTGTGGGTGCTCCTTGGGGTAGCCGTAGTCATGGGAGCTGATCAGGCGCTCGAAGTAGGGTGCCAGCTCTACCCGTTCCAGTTTCAACGACAGCGAATCGCGATGGGCGTTGGTGATCAGGATTACCCGTTTGCCGGCCTGCTTGATCGCCTGCAGGAATGTATCGGCATCCGCACGCAAGGCGATCAGGTGGGCGGTCTCAAGCTTCAGCTCGCGCACCGAGAAGTTCAGCTCGCGGCTCCAGAAGTCCAGGCAGTACCAGTTCAGCGAGCCGGCGTGTTGCTCGAACAATGGCTGCAATTCAAGCTCGGCCATGGCCCGGCTGATGCCGTGCAGCTCGGCGTAGCGCTGCGGCAGTTGCTCGAGCCAGAAGTGGTTGTCGAAGTGCAGGTCGAGCAGGGTGCCGTCCATGTCCAGCAGGACGGTATCGATGGTGGACCAGGCTAAAACGGGCATATGAAATTCTCGGACAGTCAGGAGGCAGCGGCCGGGCAAGCCACGGTATAGTAACCCGTTCACGCCAAGGAGCCGCCCCATGCGCCAGAAACCCACCGTCCTCTCTCGCGAGATCGTCGCCAGCAGCCGCCTGTTCCGCGTCGAAGCCGTGCAGTTGCGCTTCGCCAACGGTGCTGAGCGCACTTACGAACGCCTGGTCGGGCGCGGTACCGGTTATGGCGCGGTGATGGTCGTGGCGATGCTCGATGCCGAGCATGCGCTGCTGGTGGAAGAGTATTGCGGCGGTACTGACGAGTATGAACTGTCATTGCCCAAGGGCCTGATCGAGCCGGGTGAAGACGTGCTGGCGGCGGCTGACCGGGAGCTCAAGGAAGAAGCCGGGTATGGTGCCCATCAGCTTGAGCACCTGACCGAGCTGTCGCTTTCGCCTGGCTACATGAGCCAGAAGATTCAGGTAGTGCTGGCCACCGACCTCTACGAGGAGCGCCTGGAAGGCGACGAGCCGGAGCCGATGCGCGTCGACAAGATCAACCTGCGCGAGCTGTCGGCCCTGGCCCAGCATCCGCAGTTTTCCGAAGGCCGGGCCTTGGCGGCGCTGTACCTGGTGCGTGATTTGCTGAGCCAGCGTGGGGTATTCCCGGTATGAGTGACATTGCCCTGATGCAGCAGGTGGTGGAGCTGGCCCGCCAGGCGGGCAAGGCGATCCTGCCGTACTGGCGCGCCGATGTGGCGGTGACGGCCAAGGCCGATGAGTCGCCGGTCACTGCGGCCGACCTGGCGGCCCATGAGGTCATTGCCCAAGGCCTGCGCGTGCTGGCCCCGGAAATCCCGGTGCTGTCTGAAGAAGACTGCAACATTCCCCTGAGTGAACGGCAAGGCTGGCAGCGCTGGTGGCTGGTCGATCCGCTGGATGGCACCAAGGAATTCATCGCCGGCACTGAAGAGTTCACCGTCAACATCGCCCTGATCGAGCAGGGACGGGTGGTGTTTGGCGTGGTGGCAATTCCCACCAATGGCCGCTGTTATTACGGTGGCAAAGGCCTTGGTGCCTGGCTCGAAGCCGCCGCCGGTGCACCTGAAGTCATCAACGTGCGCACAGCACCGCCTGCGGGTGAGCGCTTTACCGTGGTCGCCAGCCGGCGTCATTCGAGCCCGCAACAGGAAGCCTTGCTGGCGGGCTTGAGTCTGGAAGTGGGGGAGCTGGAGCTGGCCAATATCGGCAGCTCGCTGAAATTCTGCCTGTTGGCCGAAGGTGCGGCCGATTGCTACCCGCGTCTGGCTCCCACTTCGCAGTGGGATACCGCTGCGGCGCAAGGGGTGTTGGAAGGTGCCGGCGGTGAAGTGCTCGGTCTCGATGGCCAGGCCTTCGTCTACCCGCCGCGCGACTCCTTGCTCAACCCGTTCTTCCTGGCCTTGCCAGCTGCCGCGCCGTGGCGCGACAAGCTGTTGCAGCAAGCCCTAGCGGTGTAGCACGTACTGGCCGCTGAACTGCACGGCAGCCTCGCTGCTGCCGGCATTGCTGACCTGGGTGTGCAGGTTCAGGCGCGCCCGGCCACGGCGCTGATAGGTGGCGATGAAGCGCTCCCAGACTTTCTCGTCCGGCGCTGCGCAGGTGGCGATGGCCGCGCCAGTGACCGGCAGCGGATAGCTGATCTGGCCTTCGTGGATGACGATATGGCCGTCATCGATCCCCGCTTCACGCAACCTCAGGTGCAACCAGCCCCACCCGACCAGCACCGCGGCGCAGTACAGGCTGCCGCCGAACATGGTGCTCTTGTGATTGACGTTGGCCTCCAGCGGCAGTTGCAGGCGCAGGCAATGCTGCTGCCAGTCGAGGACCTGCAGGCCCATCTGGCGGGTCAGCGGGATGTCACTGTGCAGCACCGATTCAAGGTAATGGCTGTCCACGCTCATGGACGGTTGTCCTCCAGGTCATCGCTGTTTTGGTGACTGTCGGCGAAGCTCAGGCCGTGTTTGCGCAGCTTGTCGTGCAGCGTCTTGCGCGGGATACCGAGGGCTTCGGCCAGGCTGCGCAGGGAGCTGTGCGAGCGTGCCAGTTCGGCGGCGATCAGCGAACGTTCGAACTGCTCGACTTGTTCGCTGAGGTTACCACTGCCAGTGCTTGGCGCGGGATCGTCGGCGGCTGGCGGCACGTCACCGTCCAGCGCCAGTTCAAGGCCCAGGGCGAAGCGCTCGGCGGCGTTTTGCAGCTCGCGCACGTTACCCGGCCATTCATGGCGCAGCAGCAGCGCCCGGTGCGTTGGTTGCAGCGGGGGCACCGGCAGGCCATGGCGCTCGCCGGCGGCTTCGGCAAAGTGCTGGAACAGCACCAGAATGTCTTCGCCACGCTCGCGCAGTGGCGGAATGCGCAGCGGTGCAACGTTCAGGCGGTAGTACAGGTCGGCACGAAAGCGCCCCTGGTCGGCGGCCTGGCGCAGGTCTTCCTTGGTCGCAGCGATGATGCGGATATCCAGCGGGATCAGCTGGTTGCCGCCCAGGCGTTCGACGACCCGCTCCTGCAACAGGCGCAACAGTTTGACCTGTACATCCAGGCTCATGCTTTCGATTTCATCGAGGAACAGCGTACCGCCGTTGGCGAATTCGAATTTGCCGATACGGCGCTTCTGCGCTCCGGTGAACGCCCCCGGCTCGTGGCCGAACAGCTCGCTTTCGACTACCGATTCGGCCAGGGCGCCGGCATTGATTGCCACGAACGGGCCATCACGGCGGCTCGACAAATCGTGCAGGGCGCGAGCGACAACTTCTTTGCCGGCGCCCGTCTCGCCAAGGATCAGTACGTCGGCGCGGGTGCCGGCCAAGGCACCGATCTGTTCGCGCAGGCGTAGCATCGGTGCCGAGTGGCCGACCAGGCGCGTGCTCAGCTCCTGGCGATCGCTCAGGGCCAGGCGCAGGCTGCGGTTGTCCAGCACCAGGCGGCGCAGGGCCAGGGCACGACGCACACTGTCGAGCAGCGCATCGCTGGCGAAGGGTTTTTCCAGAAAATCATAGGCCCCGGCGCGCATGGCCTGCACGGCCAGCGGCACGTCGCCATGGCCGGTGATCAGCAGCACCGGCAGTTCCGGGTCCTGGGTGTGAAGCTGCTGCAGCAGCTCCAGGCCGTCGATACCGGGCATGCGGATATCGCTGACCACCACGCCCGGCCAGTCGCGCTCGATTCGCCCGGCCAGGCCCTGGGCGTCGGTCAGCGGCAGGATCTTCAGCCCGGCAAGGTCGAGGGTCTGGCTCAGGGCCTGGCGCAGGTGCGGGTCGTCGTCGACCAGAATCACCTGCGTGCGGCTGTCGATGAGCGGCTCGGTCGTCATGCCGATGGGTCCTCCGAAGTGGGTAGTGTAGCGCCGGGCTTGGCGATGCGTAGCTGCAGGGTAAGCAGGGCACCGCCTTCAGGGTGGTTGCCCAGCAGCAGCTCACCGCCCAGTGCACGCATCAAGGTATCGCAGATCGCCAAGCCAAGGCCAAGGCCCTGGGTGCGCGTCTTGGTGGTGAAAAACGGCTCGCGGGCGCGGGCCAGGGCCTGGCTGGTAAAGCCCGGCCCGTTGTCGCGAATGTACAGGTAGACGTTGCCATCGCGCTGTTCGGCACTGAGCCACAGCTTGCGCGGGTTGGCCTTTTCGGTCAGGGCGTCGAGGGCATTGGCCAGCAGGTTGCCGAGCACCTGGCGCAGGCGGGTTTCGCCGGCCTGCACCCACAGGGTGGCCTCGGGCAGGTCGCGCACCAGCTCCACGGCCATGGCTCGGCGGCGCTTGGCCAGCAGCGCCAGGGCATCGTCCAGGGCAGGCTGCAGGGCTACGCTCTCCGGGGCATGGCGGTCGCGGCGGGCGAAGGCGCGCAGGTGGGCGATGATCGAGGCCATACGCCCGGTCAGCTCGCTGATCAGCTTGAGGTTGCTGCGGGCATCGTCGGTGCGCTGGTGGTCGAGCAGGATCTCGGCGTTTTCGGCATAGCTGCGGATCGCCGCCAGCGGCTGGTTGAGTTCGTGGCTGATGCTCGCCGACATGGTGCCCAGCACCGATAGCTTGCCGGCCTGCACCAGTTCGTCCTGAGCGCGTACCAGCTCCTGCTGGGCCTGTTCGCGTTCCAGTACTTCCTCCTTCAGGCGGCTGTTGAGGCCTTCGAGGTCGGCGGTACGTTCGATCACCCGTTTTTCCAGTTCCTGGCGGCCATGGGCCTCGAAGTCGATGCGATCCATGTAATGACGGCGGCGCTGCATGATCAGCCCGAGCAACAGCATCAGTACCAGCAAGGTGGCACCGCCAATGGCAACCACGGTGCGTACCGAGCGGTCGATCAGGGTGCGCGGGGCGAGGATGCTGACCTGCCAGCCGGTTTCCTCGATGGCCTGGGTTTGGGTCAGCCAGGCCTTGGGGTCGAGGGTCAGCGGTTTGGGCGACTGGGTCGGGTAGGGCTGGATGGCGACAATGGCTTCGCGTTCGGCATCGGTCAGGGGCCGGGTGGCGCGGAAACGCCAGTCGGGACGCGACGTGAGGATCACCACGCCGTTGTGGTCGGTCAGCAGCAGCTGTTCCGGGGTCTTGCCCCAGAGGGTTTCGGTATGGTCAAGGTCGACCTTGACCACCAGCGCGCCGATCACCCGGTCGCGGTCGCGCACGGCGGCGGCGAAAAAGTAGCCGCGCTTGGCCGAGGTGGTGCCCTGGCCGAAGAAGCGTCCCAGACGCCCGGCGATGGCTTCACTGAAATAGGGGCGAAAGGCGAAATTGCGACCGACGAAACTGTCGTGTTTGTCCCAGTTGGAGGCGGCCAGGGTATTGCCGTTGGCGTCCATCAGGTACATGACTTCGGCGCCGGTCTGGGTGGCGATGTCCTTGAGTAGACGGTTGGCGTTGGTCAGGGTTTCCAGGCGCAGCGGGTCGGCCAGCACCGCGCGCAATGCCGGCAGGTCACCGAGGATCTGCGGCAGGGTCTCGTAGCGGTGCAGGGTACCGAGCAGGTTGGCCACGTAGAGATCGAGGGTCTGGCGGTTCTGCCCGGCCAGTTCGTCTTGGTAATAGCGCTCGGCAAGATGCTGTAACGGCCATAGCAATGGGGCCAGGCACACTGCAAGTATGGCCAGGCTGCGCCAGCGGGGGCGGCGGGGAACGGGTGGGGTCATGGTCATCGCAACTGCGCCAGAATGATCTGGCGCATTATGCGCTACTTCAGGCAGTCGATCAGTGCCTGCTGCCAGTGCGGCTGGCTGACCTGCCACTCGCGTTGCAGGCGACTGCAATCGAGGCGCGAGTTCAACGGGCGGCGGGCCGGGGTCGGGTAATCGCTGGAAGGAATCGGTAGCAGCTCGGCACAAGGCAGGCCCTGGGCCTTGAGTTGCTCGCCAATGGCCTGGGCGAAACCGAACCAGGATGTCTCGCCTTGGGCGGTCAGGTGATAGGTGCCCCAGGCACCGGCCTGGCCAGCCTGCCAGCGCTCGATCAGGGCACGGGTGCTGATGGCGATGGTGCCCGCCCAGGTCGGCGCGCCGATCTGGTCGGCGACGATGCGCAACTCTGGCTTTTCCTGCAGCAGGCGCTGCATGGTCAGCAGAAAGTTGCTCCCGTGCCGTGAATACACCCAGCTGGTACGCAGGATCAGGTGCTGGCCGCCGACTGCGGCAATCGCCTGCTCGCCGGCCAGTTTGCTGCGCCCGTAGACGCCGAGCGGGTTGGGCTCGTCATCTTCGGTGTAGGGGCTGTCCTTGCTACCATCGAACACATAGTCGGTGGAGTAGTGGATCAGCGGGATACCGAGCTTCGCGGCTTCTTCGGCGAAGATGCCGGGCGCCTGGGCATTGATCGCGAAGGCCAGCTCCGGCTCGCTCTCGGCCTTGTCGACTGCGGTATGGGCCGCAGCGTTGATGATCAGGTCGGGTTTGAGCGTCTGTACGCGTTCACGAATGCCTTCGGGGTTGGCCAGGTCGAGCTGGTCACGACCCAGCACATGCAACTGCGCCAGGTCGCCCAGGCGCTGTTGCAGTTCCCGGGATACCTGGCCGTGTTGGCCGCTGATGAGGATACTCAAGCGTGCGCTCATGGGAACAGGTCCGCCTCCTTCAACCATTTTCCGGCCTGGTCCTTGGCAGACAATTGCGGTGCTTCGTCCAGTTGCCAGTCGATGGCCAGATCCGGATCGTCCCAGCGAATGCAGCGCTCGGCCGCCGGGTTGTAATAGTCGGTGGTCTTGTACAGGAACTCGGCGTTATCACTGAGCACGACAAAACCATGGGCGAAGCCTTCGGGCACCCAGAGTTGGCGATGGTTGTCGGCGGACAACCTGACCGCGACCCAATTGCCGAAATGAGGGGAGCTGCGGCGGATATCCACTGCTACATCCAGTACTTCCCCTTGGGTCACACGAACCAGCTTGCCTTGGGTGTTTTCCAGTTGGTAGTGAAGCCCACGCAAGACACCTTTCTGTGAGCGCGAGTGGTTGTCCTGGACAAATGTGCTGGTGATGCCGGTTTTTTCCTTGAATACGTCGGCGTTGAAGCTTTCATAGAAAAATCCGCGACTGTCGCCGAACACCCTGGGTTCGATGATCAGTACGCCGGGCAGATCAGTAGTGATTACGTTCATTGGTGTTCTTCAGCCAAGCCGTAGAGGTACTGTCCGTAGCCGGTCTTGCCAAATGCCTTGGCGCGCTCCAGCAACTGTGTGCGGTCGATCCAGCCCTGCTGGAAAGCGATTTCCTCAAGGCAGGCAACCTTCAGGCCCTGGCGGTGTTCGATGGTCTGCACGTACTGCGAGGCTTCCAGGAGGCTGTCGTGAGTCCCGGTATCGAGCCAGGCGAAGCCACGTCCGAAACGCTCGACACGCAGGTCGCCGCGTTGCAGGTAGGCATTGTTGACGTCGGTGATCTCAAGTTCGCCACGCGGCGAAGGCTTGACGTTCTTGGCGATGTTCACCACATCGCTATCGTAGAAGTACAAGCCGGTAACCGCGTAGTGAGACTTTGGCTTGGCCGGCTTCTCTTCGATGGACAGCGCACGGCCATCCTGGTCGAAGTCGACAACACCGAATCGCTCCGGGTCCTTGACCCAATAACCGAATACGGTAGCGCCGGAGGGCTGCTTGATGGCACGCAGCAGTTGTTCGCTGAAACCCTGGCCATGGAAAATATTGTCGCCCAGAATCAGGCAGACTGAATCGTCGCCAATGAACTCTTCGCCAATCAGGAACGCCTGGGCCAAGCCGTCCGGAGAAGGCTGCTCGGCATAGCTGAGCTCGATACCGAACTGGCTGCCGTCACCCAGCAGCTGCTTGTACTGCGGCAGGTCCTGCGGGGTGGAGATCAGCAGGATTTCGCGTATACCGGCAAGCATCAATACCGAGATCGGGTAATAGATCATCGGTTTGTCGTAGATCGGCAATAGCTGTTTGGAAACACCCAGGGTAATAGGGTGCAGACGGGTGCCGGAGCCGCCCGCCAGGACAATACCTTTGGTCATGCAATCAGATCCTTGAACTCGCTGGCGCCCAGGCGCTGGCCTTGATAACTGCCGTCCTGGACCCGCTGGCACCACTCCAGGTTGTCCAGGTACCACTGTACGGTCTTGCGCAGGCCGGTCTCGAAGGTCTCTTCAGGGACCCAACCCAGTTCACGTTCGATTTTGCTGGCGTCGATCGCATAACGCTGGTCATGGCCAGGGCGATCCTGAACGTAGGTGATCAGGTCGGCATAGTTGGCAATGCCCGCCGGACGTTGCGGCGCCAGCTCTTCGAGCAGTGCGCAAATGCCGCGGACCACGTCGATATTCTTCTGCTCGTTATGCCCGCCAATGTTGTAGGTCTCGCCCACCTTGCCTTCGGTCACTACCTTGAGCAGGGCGCGGGCGTGGTCCTCGACGAACAGCCAGTCACGCACCTGCAGGCCGTTGCCATACACCGGCAGCGGTTTGCCGGCCAGAGCATTGAGGATTACCAGCGGAATGAGTTTTTCCGGGAAGTGGAACGGCCCGTAGTTGTTCGAGCAGTTGGTCACCAGTACCGGCAGACCGTAGGTGCGTTGCCAGGCCCGGACCAGATGGTCGGACGCGGCCTTGCTTGCCGAGTACGGCGAACTTGGCGCGTAAGGCGTGGTTTCGGTGAACAGGTCATCGACGCCATGCAGGTCGCCATACACTTCGTCGGTGGAAATGTGATGGAAGCGGAATGCCGCGCGCTCATCGGCCGGCAGGGTCAGCCAGTAGGCGCGGGTGGCCTCCAGCAGGCTGTAGGTGCCGACGATATTGGTGTGGATAAAGTCCGAAGGACCGTCGATCGAACGGTCAACATGCGACTCCGCGGCCAGGTGCATGATCGCGTGGGGTTTGAAGCGTTCAAGCACGCCGCTGACGGTTGCCTGATCGGCAATATCGGCCTGGACGAACTCGTAGCGGGTATCGGTCGCGATGCTGGTCAGCGATTCCAGGTTACCGGCATAGGTCAGTTTGTCCAGGTTGAGCACTTCGTGCTCGGTATTGTTGATCAGGTGACGCACCAGCGCCGAACCGATGAAGCCGGCCCCGCCGGTGATGAGAATTCGCATGTCGGACTGCCTTTCTTCCGTAACTGACATTGAAAATTAAAGGGCATAGCTTGTGGCCAGGGGGAGGCAGGCGCAAGCAAAAAGCGCCGAGCTGTGCCTTTCCCTTGAGATGCTCAAGGCAGCAGAGCAATTCTGCTGCGATTTTAGCCGTTATTCTTGCCAACTGGCACAAGCAGTGGCGATATAGGCAACAAAAAATGAGGTCCCCAGCCCATGTCGCTCAGTACCCTGATCCATCGCTCCAGTCAGCCATGCCCTGAAGTCAGTGAACAGCAGGCCGCTTGCCTGTTGCAGGAGCATTTCGGCCTCAGCGGCTCATTACAAGCGCTGGGCAGTCAGCAGGACCTGAATTTTCGCCTGGACGCTCCTCAGGGGCGCTATGTGCTGAAAATCTGCCATGGCGATTACGCCATGGCCGAACTGCAGGCCCAGCACAGCGCCCTGGGTTACCTGCGCGATCAAGGGCTACCGGTGCCCGCCGTGCTGGCATCGCGAACGGGCGAGCAGCTGCTGGCGGTAGAGGTGGATGGTCAGGCTTTGCGCGTGCGCCTGCTCGACTATATAGACGGTAATTCGCTGACCCGAATCAAGCACATGGAGCCACGCCTGGTGGCGGAGCTTGGCCGTCTTTGCGCGCGAGTCGACCGGGCCCTGGCCGATTTCACCCACCCAGGGCTCGAACGTACCCTGCAATGGGACCCACGCCACGCCCAGGCATTGATCGAGCACCTGTTGCCGGTGCTGGCTAAAAGCCCGCATCAAGCGCGGATAAGCGCTGCCGCACAGCAGGCGAGGGCGCGTCTGCAACCGTTGGTCGAGCAATTGCCGCTGCAGGCGGTGCACCTGGACATCACCGATGACAACGCCGTCTGGGCGCGGGATGAGCAGCGGCAGTGGCAGCTGCAAGGGGTGATTGATTTTGGCGACCTGATGCACACCTGGCGCATCGCTGATCTCTCGGTAACCTGCGCGGCATTGCTGCACCACGCCGAGGGTGACCCCTTGCGCATACTGCCGGCGATCGAGGCCTACCATGCGCTCAACCCGCTGACCGCAGTCGAACTCCAGGCCTTGTGGCCGCTAGTGGTCGCCCGGGCCGCGGTGTTGGTGCTGAGCGGTGAACAACAGCTGAGTGTCGACCCTGGTAACAGTTACAGCCGCGACAACCTGGCCCATGAGTGGGAAATCTTCGATGTCGCCACCAGCGTGCCCTTCGAGCTGATGGAGGCGGCGATCCTGCAGGTGACCGGGCATGAATTGCCCGCGCGGGTGCTGGCAGATTTCACGCCGCTGTTGCCACCCTCGGTCGCAGCACAGGTGGTAGGGGTGGATCTTGGCGTGCTCAGCGAGCATTACCAGGCAGGGAACTGGGAGCAACCGGGCATCGATCAGCGCTTGCTGGCCCAGCAGGCTAGCAATTCAGGCGCGGCCTGCACCTTGTATGGGCAGTACCGGTTGTCGCAGACTCACATCGATAACCCGGCGGAACCGGCAACCTTCGCCCTGAATGTCGAAGTGCACCTGCCTGTAGCCACGGTGCTCAAGGCACCCTGGGCCGGTACCTGGCACCAGTACGGCGAAGACAGCGGTTGCCTTGCGGGCAATGAATGCAGCCTGTGGCTGCACGGGCTGAGCCAGCCGCCAGCCGCGGGGCAGGTGATAGCCCAGGGGCAGTCACTGGGAGCCAGTGCCGCACTGTTGAAAGTTCAGCTGTGCCGGGTTGCCGGGCTGTACCCGCCGGCCTTTGTCGTGCCTTCGCGGGCTCGGGCCTGGCAAGCAGTGTGCCCCTCGCCACAGGCCATCCTCGGCGTTGCCTGCAACGCCGAACCGCTGGTCGATGCCCAGGCCTTGCTGGCCCGGCGCGATGCCAGTTTCGCCCGCTCGCAGAAGCACTACTACCAGCAGCCGCCGCATATCGAGCGCGGCTGGCGCAACTACCTGTTCGACATGCAGGGGCGGGCTTACCTGGACATGCTCAACAACGTTGCGGTTCTTGGTCACGGGCATCCGCGCATGGTTGCCGAGTCGGCGCGGCAATGGTCGCTGCTCAATACCAACTCGCGCTTTCACTATGCGGCCATCGCCGAATTTTCCGAACGCTTGCTGGCCCTGGCGCCGAGCGGCATGGACCGGGTGTTTCTGGTCAACAGCGGTACCGAGGCCAACGACCTGGCGATCCGCTTGGCCTGGGCCTACAGCGGTGGGCGCGACTTGTTGAGTGTGCTCGAGGCCTATCACGGCTGGTCGGTGGCTACCGATGCGATTTCCACTTCCATCGCTGACAACCCCCAGGCCTTGAGCACCCGGCCGGCATGGGTTCATCCGGTGATTGCCCCCAACACCTATCGCGGTGCCTTCCGTGGCGCCGCAAGCACCGCCGATTATTTGCGTGATGTCGATGCCAAGCTCGACGCACTGGCTGCCGAGCAACGGCAGCTGGCCGGCTTCATCTGTGAGCCGGTGTACGGCAATGCCGGCGGCATCTCGCTGCCGCCGGGTTACCTGCAACAAGCCTATGCCAAGGTACGGGCAGCGGGCGGCGTGTGCATTGCCGATGAAGTGCAGGTCGGCTATGGCCGGCTGGGTACCTGGTTCTGGGGTTTCGAAGAACAGGGGGTTGTGCCGGACATCATCACCATGGCCAAGGGCATGGGTAACGGTCAGCCATTGGGTGCGGTGATCACCCGCCGGGAGATTGCCGAGGCGCTGGAGGCCGAAGGCTATTTCTTCTCCTCCGCCGGTGGCAGCCCGGTCAGCTGCCGCATTGGCATGGCCGTGCTCGATGTCATGGAAGAAGAGGGGTTGTGGGACAACGCCCGGGAAGTCGGCGGCTACTTCAAGTCACGGCTGCAGCAGTTAGTCGATAAACATCCGCTGGCGGGTGCCGTGCACGGCTCCGGCTTTTACCTGGGGCTGGAGCTGGTGCGTGATCGCCAGACCCTGGAGCCTGCCAGTGCCGAGACCACCGTCCTGTGCAACCGCCTGTGCGACCTGGGCATCTTCATGCAGCCCACAGGCGATTACCTGAACATCCTCAAGATCAAGCCGCCGATGTGCACCACCCGGGCAAGCGTGGACTACTTCGTCGACAGCATCGACCGGGTGTTGTCAGAAGACCTGTAACGCCTGAGCTAAAGCCGGTTAGTTCGATTGTTATCGGATTAACCGGCTTTTTGTTGGCTTTGTTTTTTAAGATATCCCTTTTAAAGTCGATATTTATCGGATATAAAAGCCTCCATCATCACCGTGATGGCCTGGCCTAGTCGGCCCAGCCACCTGTCGAGGAGGAGTAAATGAGCCGCACCGTCACTGTTGCCGCCACCCAGATGGCCTGCTCCTGGGACCGCCAGGGCAACCTGGAATGCGCCGAGCGGCTGGTCCGCGAAGCGGCCGCCAAGGGCGCGCAGATCATCCTGATCCAGGAGCTGTTCGAAACCCCGTACTTCTGCCAGAAGCCCAACCCGGACTACCTGCAGTTGGCCACGCCGGTTGAGGCCAATGCCGCCATCGGCCATTTCCAGAAGCTTGCCAAAGAGCTGCAGGTGGTGCTGCCGATCAGCTTCTACGAGCTGGCCGGGCGTGCGCGTTTCAACAGCATCGCGATCATCGATGCCGATGGCAGCAACCTGGGCGTGTACCGTAAAACCCACATCCCGGACGGCCCCGGCTACCACGAAAAGTACTACTTCAACCCGGGCGACACCGGCTTCAAGGTCTGGCAGACCCGTTACGCGAAAATCGGCGTAGGCATCTGCTGGGACCAGTGGTTCCCCGAGTGCGCACGCAGCATGGCCCTGCTCGGAGCCGAGCTGCTGTTCTACCCGACGGCCATCGGTAGCGAACCGCACGACAACACCATCTCCTCGCGCGACCACTGGCAGCGTGTACAGCAAGGTCATGCCGGCGCCAACCTGATGCCGCTGATCGCCAGCAATCGCATCGGCCGCGAAGAGCAGGACGGCTACGACATCACCTTCTACGGCTCCTCTTTCATTGCCGACCAGTTCGGCGAGAAGGTCCAGGCGCTGAACGAGACCGAGGAGGGTGTGCTGGTGCATACTTTCGACCTCGACAAACTTGAGCACACCCGCAGTGCCTGGGGCACTTTCCGAGACCGTCGTCCGACGCTGTACGGCCCGGTGAAGACCCTCGACGGCGCGCTGCAATCCTGATAGTTCAGCAAGGATCATCTATGAAAACTCTCACCAGTACCCCGCGCGCCGACGGCTTCCACATGCCCGCCGAGTGGGCGCCACAAACCCAGGTCTGGATGGTCTGGCCCGAGCGCCCGGACAACTGGCGCCTGGGCGGCAAGCCGGTGCAGGCTGCCCATGTGACGCTGGCCAAGGCCATCGCCCGTTTCGAGCCGGTGACCGTCGCCGTCTCCGCCGCCCAGTACGACAACGCTCGCGCCCGGCTCGACCTGCCGAACATCCGCGTGGTGGAAATCAGCAACGACGATGCCTGGGTGCGTGATACCGGGCCGACCTTCGTCATCAATGACAGCGGCGAAGTGCGTGGCGTCGACTGGGGCTTCAATGCCTGGGGCGGCTTCGAGGGCGGCCTGTACTCGCCATGGAACCGTGACGAGCAACTGGCCAGCAAGGTGCTGGAGATGGAGCGCTGCCAGCGCTACCACACCGAAGGTTTCGTACTCGAAGGTGGCTCGATTCACGTTGACGGTGAAGGTACGCTGATCACCACCGAGGAATGCCTGCTCAACCACAACCGTAACCCGCACCTGAACCGCGAGCAGATCGAAGCGATCCTGCGTGATCACCTGGCAGTGGACACCATCATCTGGCTGCCCGATGGCCTGTACAACGACGAGACCGACGGCCACGTCGACAACTTCTGTTGTTACGTTCGCCCAGGTGAAGTGTTACTGGCCTGGACCGATGATCCGCAAGACCCCAACTACGCACGCTGTCATGGCGCACTTGAGGTGTTGGAGAACAGCCGTGACGCCAAAGGTCGCGCCTTTACCGTGCACAAGATGCCGATTCCGGGGCCGCTGTTTGCCAGCGAAGAAGAGTGCGCCGGGGTCGATCCAGTGGCCGGCAGCCAGGAGCGCAACCCGTCGGTGCGCCTGGCCGGCTCGTACGTCAACTTCCTGATCGTCAACGGTGGCATCATCGCCCCAAGCTTCGACGACCCAGCAGATGCTGAGGCTAGAGCGATTCTGGCGCGGGTGTTCCCCGATCACGAAGTGGTCATGATCCCCGGACGCGAGATGCTTCTGGGGGGCGGCAACATTCATTGTCTGACCCAGCAGCAACCGGCTCCCGCCAAAGGCTGAAGTGCAGCAAGCAAAGAGCCCGTCGATTGACGGGCTTTTTTTTTATCCGCGGACGACGATCGGCATAGCTTTTTGGCACACCTCTTGTATTTGTTTTGCATTGTATTTCAAGCAGATAGGGCTCCTCAGTTCTGTCACAAAGTTTGAGTAGGTTAGCCGCTCACGGCCCCAGGGAGTACGTGTCGAAATGAATGCAGCAAGTGAGCCGGCTTCGCCCCCATCAGCGGTGAATCACGAGTCCCTCCAGCGCGTGGCGCAATGGTTGAAACACAATGGAGCAAACCGGGTCAGGAAGGCCGATCAGCGTCGCTCGTTGCTGGCGCGTTATCCGGCAGGCCTGCTTACTGAAGCAGAGCTGGAAGCGCTGCTGGGTGATGGCAGCCGCTAGGTGGTTCGGCAACAGCAATGAAAAGGGCGGCATTGTCTGAACAATGCCGCCCTTTTTTGTTGCTGTGCTGTTAGAAACTATAGGTACCGGTAACGATCAGGCTGCGCGGGTCACCAAACTGGATCTGCGCGGCGCTGGTGGCCGAGCTGTAATAGGTCTTGTCGGTAATGTTGTTGAGCGCCGCACGCAGGTCCCAGTCCTTGGTGCGCACACCCACCAGGGCATCCCAGCGGCCATAGCCGGGCAGCACGGCGGTGTTCTGGTTGTCGGCATAACGCTCGCCGACCAGGGTCAGGCCGGTCTCACCGTACCAGCCCATCTCCGGCTTCCAGGTCACGAACAGGCTGCCATTGCGCTTGGCGACGTTGCTCACGCGGTTGCCTTCCTGGCCGTTGTTGTCCTTGACGATGGTTGCATCCTGAATACCGATACCGCCGCGCACGTACCAGTTGCCAACGATGTTACCGGTAGCAGTCAGCTCGACGCCGCGGGAACGCTGCAGACCCGAGAGCAGGGTGATGCCAGGGTTGTTCGGGTCGCTGGTACGGCGGTTGTAGAGTTCAAGCTCATAGACCGCCAGGGTGGTGCTCAGGCGCTCGTCGAGCCAGTCGCTCTTGACCCCGATTTCCTTCTGCCGGGTTTGTTCCGGGCTGGTTTCGTTCGTGTTGCCGGCCGCGCCCGGGGTGATACCGATCAGGCCACCGCCCACTGGCGAGAAGGTCTTGCTCCAGGAGGCATAGAAGGAATGTTCCTGCCATGGCGAATAGACCACGCCCAGGCGCGGGCTGGTGCTGTTGCTGTCCTGCTTCTCGGAGATGCCGCGGACCTTGTTGGTGGTTTCCACCTCGAACTGGTCGAAACGTATCCCCGCCAGCACTTGCCATTGATCGTTCAGGCGCAGCTGGTCCTGGAGGTACAAGCCGCGGCTGTCGACTACGGTGTGGTTGTTGCTGGAGACCACCATGCGACCGTTGTGTTGCAGGTCACGGTTGGGGTTGTTCAGGTCCAGGCTCGGAACCGGGCGAAAGCCCGCGCCCGAGGTCGCTGCGGTGTAGAGGATCGGGTCGCGACGCTGGTTACCGAACTCAAGGCCGGTAAGCAGGGTGTGCTGCAGGCCGAAGGTGTCGAAGTTGCCTTCCAGTTCAAGGTTGTTGAACAGGTTGCGGGTGTTCAGGTCCTGCTGCCAGCGCTGGCGGGTGACCTGGTTGGTGGTGGCGTTGTAGCCGGTCAGGTAGGTGTTGTCGAAATCGCTGTTGAGCTTGAACAGGCCCAGGGTGTGGCGCACCTGCCAGTTGTCGCTGAGCTGGTAGTTCAGGCGCGAGCGCAGGGACTGGGCCTTGTCGTCGATGAAGTCACGCTGGGTATCGCCGTAGGTGGTGTCGCGGCCGACGTCGGCCGGGCGGCCGTTGACGCTGGGGATACCGCGATCCGGGGTGCGGTTGTAGCGGCTGTACTCATATTGCACCAGCCAGTTCAGCTCCGGGGTCAGCTGCCAGCTCATCGATGGCGCGAACAGCTGACGGCTGCCATCGATGCCGTCGCGGAAACTGTTGTTGTCCTGGTTGCCCATGTTCAGGCGCAGGCTGATGTTATCGGTCGGATCGGCGCTGAGGTCGGCATACAGGCTGCGCAGGTCTTCGCTACCGCCCTGGGCCTCGATGCTGGAACGCCGGCCGGCTTCCGGCATCTTGCTCACGCGGTTGACGATCCCGCCCTGGCTGCCGCGGCCATAGAGTACGGCGGCCGGGCCCTTGAGCACTTCAATCCGCTCGATGTTGTGCAGGTCGCGCACGTACTGGCTGTCGTCGCGGATCCCGTCGAGGTAAAAGTCGTTGCTGGCGTCGAAGCCGCGGATGCGCACGCTGTCAAAGCGGGTATCGGCGCCGCTGCTGACGTTGGGGATGCCACTGAGTGCCTTGCCCAGGTCGTTGTTGCCGTAGTCCAGCACGTTGCTGGTCTTCACCGCGTCGATGGCCTGAGGCACATAGCGGGCAGGCGTCGAGGTTCGGGTGGCAGTGCTGACTTCGCGTACCCGCGGGTCATCGCGCTCGCGGTCGGACTCGGCGGTGACCGAGACCTCGGGCAGCGTGGTGGTGGCAGCGGCGACCAGGCCTGAGCTGAAAAACAGCGATAGGCCCAGGGTCAGGGGAGAAAGACGGCAGGGGGCAAACATGGCGGACATCCGGGCATTTACGGGAAATTAAAAAAATCGCGCGAATGATAATGCTTGCCATTTACTAACGTTAACTGTTTCTAAACATGCCGGCGAGCCGTTTGTTTCAAAATATTTCTATTGATTGGCCTTGGGTCTGGTCAGCTATTTGTGCTGTTTCTCGCAACAAATCTGTAACCAGTGCAGCGTTTTTCGCAACCTCCATCCGGCCTAACCTGACGCCATCACTTTTTCTCGGAGGCGCTCATGCCCGTGCAAACCACCCTTCACTATGTTTTCGATCCGTTGTGTGGCTGGTGCTATGGCGCCGAACCGCTGATCAATGCTGCCAGTGGCCTGATGCCGGTCGTGCTGCATGGCGGCGGGATGATGGCCGGTGCCAATCGGCAAAAGGTTTCGGCGCAGTTGCGCGCCTTCGTCATGCCCCATGACCGGCGCATCGCCGAGTACACCGGGCAGCCTTTTGGCCGGGATTACTTCGAAGGACTGCTGCGCGACAACGACGCCGTATTCGATTCGCAGCCGCCAATTGCCGCCATCCTTGCCGCGGAGCAACTGGCGGGCCGTGGCCTTGAACTGCTGGCGCGGTTGCAGCGTGCGCACTACATAGAAGGCCGACGTATTGCCGATGATGCGGTGCTCAAGGCCATCGCCGCCGAGATGGGGCTGCCTGCACACGCCTTTGCCAGCGCTTTGCTGGAAGTGGATTCAGAAAGCCACATGGGTACCAGCCGTGCGTTCATGGCCAGCGTCGGCGGGCAGGGTTTTCCAACCCTGGTGCTGGAACGGGAAGGGCGGCTGCAGGTGATCGACATCGGTCCCTTCCTCGGCAAGCCCGATGCCTTCGTGCAATGGCTGGACCGGGAGTTCTACCTGAGCACGGACGCAAATGCCTCTAACCCAGCGTTTTGCGCTCCGAATGGCTGCGACTTGTAAGCAGAAACACTTACTTTTCACGAAATTTTGACACGCTGATCCGCACACGGATAGGATTCGGTCAACGCCTGTAGGCCCATCGGCCAAGAGTCCAGAATAAAAGGCCCGCTGCGATCACTCGCAGGCGGGCTTTTCATTTTTAGACCCGTGAGCGTCAACCCACGCAGGGGGCGTGGTTTTTGGCGTTTGGTCGCAGAGCGTCTTTGACTAAGTAATAAGGAAAATAAAATGTTGAAAACCAGGATCAGTCTGATCGCGCTGGGGCTTATGGCAGCGACTCAGGCTATGGCCAATGACCAGGCCGAAGCCAAGGGCTTCGTAGAAGACAGCAAAGCCAGCGTTCTGCTGCGCAACGCCTTCATCAACCGTGACAAGAAGCACCATACCAAAGACCAAAGCGAGTGGGGCCAGGCCTTCATCGGCAAGTTCTCCTCCGGCTACACCCAGGGCACCGTGGGTGTCGGTGTCGACGCTTTCGGTCTGTACGCTGTGCGTCTGGACGGTGGTAAAGGCCGCAACGGCGGTGGCGGTATCGACTTCTTCAAGCCGGCGGACGGCGACTCGCCAACCAACCAGCAGAACTCCCCGCACAATCTGGCCCGTGGTGGCGCAGCAGTTAAATTCCGCATCTCCAACACTGTACTGAAGTACGGTGACCAGATGCCGGAACTGCCAGTGCTGCAGTACGACGACGGTCGCCTGCTGCCAGAAAGCTACACCGGTACCCTGATCACCTCCAAGGAGATCAAGGGCCTGGAACTGAACGCCGGTCGTTTCACCCAGGAAGCCCGCAAGAGTGCTGAAGGCCGTGACAGCGGTGGCCTGAAGTCGATCAACGTATTCGGCGGCAGCTACAAGTTCACCGAAAACCTGTCGGCTTCCCTGTACACCTCCGATGTTGAAGATGTACTGAAGAAGCACTACCTGGGCGTGAACTACGTTCACCCTATCGCCGACGACCAGTCGCTGACCCTGGACTTCAACGGCTACAAGTCTGACATCGACAAGAAGTACGTCGCTGCCGCCGACCTGACCGGTGACTCCAACACCATCTGGAGCCTGGCGGCCACCTACGCCTTCGGCCCGCACTCGATCACCATTGCGCACCAGCGCAGCACTGGCGACACCGGTTATCAGTACGGCTTCTACCAGAACGCCGGTGGCGTGGGTGACGGTGGTTCGACCATCTACCTGGCCAACTCCTACTGGTCCGACTTCAACGCTGAAGACGAGCGTTCCTGGCAGCTGGGCTACGGCCTGGACTTCGGCGCCTTCGGCGTACCGGGCCTGACCTACAAAGTGGCCTACGTGCGTGGTGACAACATCAACACCCACGGCTTCGGCGAAGGTAAAGAGCGCGAAATCTTCAACCAGTTCAAGTACGTGGTTCAGGAAGGCCCAGCCAAGGACCTGTCCGTCAAACTGCGTAGCTCGTTCCTGCGTACTTCTGACAGCGTTCGTCAGAACGGCTACAACGACGACGGTAACGAAGTCCGCGTATTCGTCGAGTACCCGATCAGCATTCTCTGATAGCTGTTTGGCGACTCCAGCAACCCCGGCCTAGGCCGGGGTTGTTTCTTTTCGGCGTACAGCAGGCTTGATCGCCAGCACCTCGCTGGTCTGCGGCTCGAAGCTGTCGCTACGGGCCATGCGCCACATCCGTGCATAGAACTCGCTGTCGATCGCGCCGCTGAGCAATTCGCCAGGCTTGAGGAACACGTGCAACTGGGAAAACAGGCGGATCTCGCTGGCGCTGATGCGTCTTACCAGGTGCTTGGGCTTGAGCTCGGACGGGTGCTCCAGGCCCGCAGCGGCGAGCATTTCGCCCAGGGCATGCAGGGTGTTGCGGTGAAAGCTGTAAACCCTGTCGGCTTTTTCCGGTACTACCAGAGCACGCTGGCGTAGCGGATCCTGGGTGGCCACGCCGGTCGGGCATTTGTTGGTGTGGCAGCTTTGCGACTGGATGCAGCCGATGGCGAACATGAAGCCACGGGCCGAGTTGACCCAGTCGGCGCCAATGGCCAGCACGCTGGCAATGTCGAAAGCGCTGATAATCTTGCCGCCAGCGCCGATGCGAATCTTGTCGCGCAGGTTCAGGCCCTCCAGGGTGTTGTGCACGAACATCAGGCCTTCGCGCATCGGCACACCGATGTTGTCGCTGAACTCCCGCGGCGCGGCGCCGGTACCGCCTTCCTTGCCATCGACGACGATGAAGTCCGGAACGATGCCGGTGACCAGCATGGCCTTGGCGATGCCCATGAACTCCCATGGGTGGCCCAGGCAGAACTTGAAACCCACCGGCTTGCCACCGGACAGTTGGCGCAGTTGCGCCATGAACTCCAGCAACTGTACCGGGCTGCGAAAGGCGCTGTGCGCCGCAGGCGAAATACAGTCTTCCCCCATCAGTACACCACGGGTGGCGGCGATTTCGGCACTGACCTTGTGCCCGGGCAGTATCCCGCCGTGCCCGGGTTTGGCGCCCTGGCTGAGCTTGACCTCGATCATCTTCACCTGCGGGTCGCGGGCCTGTTCGGCGAAGCGCTGAGGATCAAAACGACCTTCTGCTGTGCGGCAGCCAAAATAACCGCTGCCGATTTCCCAGATCAGGTCGCCACCATGCTCGCGATGGTAGGGGCTGATGCTGCCCTCACCGGTGTCATGGGCAAAGCGACCGAGCTTGGCCCCCTTGTTCAGGGCGGCAATGGCGTTGGCGCTGAGTGCCCCGAAGCTCATCGCCGAGATGTTGAAGATCGACGCCGAGTAGGGCTGGCGGCACTGCGGGCCGCCGATGCTGATGCGAAACGAGGCGGGGTCGGGCGTTTCGACCGGCAACATGGAATGGCTGATGAACTCGAAGCCCGGCCGGTAGACATCGTTGAGGGTACCGAAGGCTTTCTCGGCGCTTTCGTTCTTGGCCCGCGCGTACACCAGCGAGCGCTGGGCCCGGGAGAACGGCAGCTTGTCATCGTCGCCTTCGAGCAGGTACTGGCGAATCTCCGGGCGGATGGTTTCGATCAGGTAGCGGATGTTACCCAGGATCGGGTAGTTGCGCCGCACGGCGTGGTGGCTCTGGCGCAGGTCATTGAGACCGACCAGGCTGAGCAGGGCGCTGATCAGGGTGAACGGCCAGAGCCAGGAATGGGCAGCGAGAAAGGGCAGGCTGGCAAAGGTGAAAACAAGGCAGCCGACCAGGCAGGCGTAGCGGCTGGGAAGCGAAGCTTTCATGGATCTTCCGCTGATATGAGAGATCCTTCCTAGGATAGGCAAAGCATTGGCTTAGAAAACCAGTGGTTTCGGTAAAACACTTTTATCTCCGCCGTGCTTGTCAGGCAGCCGCGCTCATGCGCCGGGTTCAGGTGCCCGGGCAAGTATTTGCAGAAAGGCATCGGCGGTCCGTGAGCGTCGATGGCGATGGCTGACGGCGAGTAAACCGATGGTGGCCGCAGCTTCCTTCAGGGGCCGATAGCACACGCCGCGCTGGTTCAAGGCGCGGGCGCAGGCGGGAACCAACGCAATGCCTTGGCCGGCTGCCACCAGGGCAATGATCGACGTGATCTGGCGTCCCCTCGGCCCGCGCAGCAAGGGCAGCTCGCAATGCTGGAACAAGCGCTCGATGGCTTCGTTGAGGCCGGTACCCTGTTCGTCGCTGTACAGCACCACAGGATGGGCTTGCAGCTCAACGAGGCTGATGGTTTCCAGGGCTGCCAGCGGATCGTCCTCAGCCAGCGCCACCAGCAGTGGCTCCTGATCCAGCGGCTGGACCTGCAGTTCGTTGAGCTGCGGCGGTGGTAACAGACGGCTCAGACCAATCTCCAGGGAGCCTTCGACGATGTGTTGCCATTGCGCCGTAGAGGCTTCCTCGACAAGCGTCAGGCGGACCTCGGGGTAAGCGCGGGAAAACTGCTGAATGGCCTGGGTGAAGCGATCGCTCAAGGCCACCGAACTGGCGTAGCCCAGGCTCAGTTGCCCGGCAGTGCCGGCAGCCAGCTTGGCGGCAAAATGCTCGCTGCGTGTCAGTTGCTCCAGTACGCCACGGGCATAAGGTACGAATTGCTGACCCTCGACGGTCAAACTGACGGCGCGGCTACTGCGCTCGAACAAGCGAAACCCCAGCTGGCTTTCCAGCGCCGAGATCTGTCGGGTCAGCGCCGGCTGGGCCAGGTGCAGGCGCTGCGCGGCGCGGCCGAAATGCAGGTCGTCGGCGACGGCAATGAAATAGCGCAGTTTTCGCACATCGAGCATGTTGCACCTTGAGGTATCAATCGGTCCGAATTCGGTATTGGTCACGGCCAATGACCGCACCTTATAAACATTGCTCGTCACTGTAACGAGTTTTCCCATGCCATCGCGCCAGTCCGCCACCCGCTTCGCCATGTTCCTCTGCGGATGCGCCGCGTTTCTGCCGCTCTACGCCACCCAGGGCATTCTCGCCGAACTGGCGCAGAGCTTCGCTGTGGATACCCGGCACGTCAGCTGGAGCATCACCGCCACCACCCTGGCCGTGGCCTTGGTCGCGCCCTTTGTCGGCGTGCTGACCCGACGCTGGCGTCAGAAGGCGGTGCTGGTTGTGGCGGCGCTGCTGCTCAGCCTGCCGGGTGTCATGCTGGCTTGCGCCAACGACCTCGAGAGCCTGCTGCTCTGGCGTTTCGTTCAAGGCATGCTGATCCCGGTGATCTTCGCCACCAGCGTGGCCTACATCGGCGAGCGCTGGCAGGGCGCGATGGTTACTGAAGTCACCAGCCTGTACGTCGCCGGGACCATCCTTGGCGGTTTTGCCGGGCGCTTCCTTACGGGGCTGGTGACCGAATACCTGGGTTGGCGCGAAGCCTTCGTGTTACTGGCAATGCTGACCTTGCTGATTGGCTTGAGTATCCACTGGCTGCTGCCCGGTGGCGGGCGCCTGATCGAAAGCAGCCTCACCCACAACCGTATCAGCATGCTGCGCAACAGGCCGTTGCTGGCGGCCTACCTGGTCGGCTTTTGCGTGCTGTTTTCGCAGATTGCCACCTTCACCTATGTCGGCCTCCATCTGCTGGCCGCGCCCTTCAATCTCGGCGTCGCGGCGCTAGGTTCGGTCTATGCGGTATTTCTCCTGGCCCTGGTGGTCACGCCGATTGCCGGCAAGCTGGCCGGTGCCAGGCCGCCTGCGCATCTGGTGCTGACGGCTGGCGTGCTGGGCCTGCTTGGGTCGTTGCTGACACTGCTCGGCAGCCTGTGGTGGATCGTATTGGGCCTGGCGTTGAGTTCCACCGGGGTGTTCCTGGCCCAGGCGGCTGCCAATGCTTTTGTCACCACCACCGCCAAGCACAACAAGGCCGGCGCCGTGGGTTGCTACCTGACCTTCTACTACCTGGGCGGCAGCGCCGGCGCGCTGTTGCCGGCGCTGTTCTGGGAACGCTGGGGCTGGCCAGGCTGTGTGCCGCTGATCATGGGGGCACAACTGCTGGTGATGCTGATTGCCTGGTTCGGCTGGCAGCGCAGCGATGCCGATCATCGTGCACACCGCTGGTGCCGAGAGTAGAACCTTTACTGATCCGGGGCGATGGCAAACATCAGCTGGTCGGCTTCCAGGTAGACGATCGCCTCGCGGCCAATGACGTCCACCGGGCGGGCGGCCACCGCTTCGTGTTCGGGGACGATCTTCTCCAGGCGCTTGCTCACCAGGTCGACCCGCCAGATACAGGCAAAGCCGCCATTGTTGTCGAAGTACAGGACTGGCCGGGTCGGGCTCCAGGTCGGGTTGACCAGGCTCCAGCCGCCGGCATCCTTGTCCATCACCCGGTCGTAGGGGTTGTCATTGCCGTTAAGGTGCGGGTAATAGAGCAGCAGGCCGGAGTTGTCCTGGTTCAGGTCGCCGCTGATCTGCGCCTTGGCGAAACGCTTGCTGTTGGACTCGGCCGCGTACAGTTGCGTCGAGGGTTGCGGCGCGGCCTGGGAGCCCAGTTTGTAGGCCATGCTCTGCTGGGCTTCGCCCGTCATCTTCTGCCGGTAATAGAACACCCCGTCGATGATCCCGGCATAGCGCTGGCCCTGGTCGTTGGAGGTGATTCTGCTCCAGCCGTCGAAGCGTACATTGCGCGCGAACGGGTGCAGCCCAGGGCGAGCATCGGAGTATTCATAGAGCGTACCGATCGGGCGGCTGTCATAAATGTTGCCAGGGTTGCTGCCTTGCTCATCCTGCTTTTCGGCGACAAACAACACCACGTTCAGCACGCCATCCAGGGTGGCGACGTCGACCAGGTAGACAAAACTGTCTTCGCTCATGTCGGCGACGGTGGCCAGGGGAAAGCGCTGCCACGGCTCATCCTCGACCTGGGTGTAACGCTGATCGCGGGGCAGGGGCTGCAGGCTCTTGGGATCAACCTGGGAAAGCGTCGGCACCGGGGTCAGCAGCTTGATCTGCTGGTCGTAGGCGACTTCCAGGCAGGCGGCGGTCTCGCAGCGATTGCGCACTTCGCGCAGCCAGAAGTTCTCCAGCTCACGGAAGATCTTACGGTCCTTGAGCGGCTTGTAGCGTTCGTTGAGCGTGTCGTCCTTGGCCGACAGCGACGGCGTGGTGCAGATGGCGGTTTCCAGCAGGGTGCTGGCCTTGCTGCAGTCAAAGCCTGCGGCAACGGTTGCGGGGCTGTGCAGGCAGGCAGCGAACAGGGCAGCAGGAAGCAAGCGCGCGGCGGCTTTCATCGGACATCCATGTGAGTTTGAGCGGGGTGGCGATGATACGTCAGCAAGGGCCATTGCGGAATCTGCCGCAGCAATGGCCACCGCCGGTTTCAGGTGAACTGAATGAAGAAGAATCCTGCCTCGTCACCTTCCTTGCCGCGCCGCGCCTGGCGGTTCACATACAGGTAGCCGATGCCGTCCGCCAGCAAGCCCTCATGGGCAGGGCTGGCCTTGGCGATATCGCTGTCCAGCAGTTGCATGAGGAACTGATAGCGCGGTGGCTCGTAGATCGGGTCCTGCAGCCACGAAGGGCGTCCCAGCGGCTTGCTGACTTCCAGGCCACTGTCCTCGTCGGCCAGCTCTTCGTCTTCTTCCTGCGCGCTGAGCGGTTCGAACTGAATGAAGCTGCGCTCCAGCAACAGGGGCGGGGCGGCTGGCAGCAGCTCCTGCTCGGCCAGGGTATGCAGAATGACGCGGGCATAACCGTTGCTGGTCTTGTCCAGATCATCCTGCTGGTTGACCGTGTAGTGTCGCTGCACGGCGCGGTTGAAGGCACCGTCGTGCTGGCGGGCGGTGATGAACACGGTCAAGGCCATGCCGGCCGGGATGAAATTGATCGGCAGGAACCGCTCGCTGATGGTGCACAGCGGGGTCATCGGCTCCTGGGTGTCGGGCGTCAATGGCCACAGGTCCAGGCGCGGCAGACGGGCGCCGCCGCCGACCTGGCCGAGGCCTTGATCGTTGCTGCCAAGGAGGATTTTTTGCGAGTCCATTGTTGGTAACAGTCCTTACGTTGGAACCTGAGATTCTGCTCCTCGATGAAGTGTGCTTCACGCGCTTCCTGCAGGCTATTGCCCCAGACCTGATAACGCGCCTGCCGGACGGTTTCGCCAGTATCTTCGCTCAGGTGCTGAGGCAGGCCGTTGGGGTCGTTGTGGTAGTAGCGAACCTGTTACTGCGCGCCAGTGCCGTCTACCTGGGCCAAAGGTTCATGGCTGTCCTGGTCATAGAGATAGAGGCTGGTCCGGCCAGGTTGCTGCTCCAACAGTAGGTGCAATCCGTCCCGGGTGAAATGAGGCTGCTCCAGCAGGTTGCCAGAGCCGTCGTACTCGCTTTACGTCAGCGGCGGCTGTAGCGGAATTGGCCGCCGCGCTTTCATTCAACGTGCCAGAACCGAGTCCACTTCGGACTGCTTCTCCGGGTTACCGGCGAGAAAGTCCTTAAGGTAGCTTTCGACCGCTGCCCTGTTGGCACTGTGCGCCAATGCCGTGCGGTAAAGCTTTGTGTAGTCGGGGGAGTTGAATATCCGGTAGTGGATGCTTTCCAGCCAGTCGCTGGCCTTGTTCTTGAGGGTGTCGGCGACCTCGACCACGGCCTCGACATAACTGGCAGGGTCGAAGGATTCAGCCATACCGATTATTTCCTTCATGAGGTCGCCATACTCACAGTCATCGTCCAGGTGCGAGAGCATCACCTTCAGGTACTGCTTGTCGCGGGTCTGCGCCATGGCCTTCAGTGTCGCGGAAAAACGCCCCACCTCAGCGGCGTTGCTCAAGCTTGCACAGTCTTCAAGGTCTTGGGTCAGGCTCATCCTATTTTCCTCCGCATTTCGATGGTTTCTTGAATATATTCGGAAAGGTACTTTTGTTCTGCCGTATCGTTTCCCGTAGACCCGCCTGGATTTCCTTGGTGTAAAGCCCCTGCTGCTTGTAGATCTTGCGGGCGTCCCAGATATCTCGCGCGAGCGCATCCCTGGGTTTCTCATTGAGGAAAGGTCGCCTTGAATAGGAGCGGGTCATCGGGTGACGGCCTTTGTTCTCAGGATAAATATGCTCCATCTGCATGGCGATGGATTTGTTGCGGCTGATACCGAATTTTTGCTTCATGTATTCGGCAGACGGCATGTGGTGACCGGTCAGGTTATCCCCTGGTGTGCCGGGCAGCTTGCCATAGGCGCCGACACCGCCCTCACCGGGCAGCAATGCGTTGAGCCCGAGCGGGTCGATCCAGCCCACAGGGTTAGCGGCATATTGGTACAGGTTCAAGCCGCCGGCCAGGCCGATCGGATCCGGCTGGGTAAAGCGTCCGACATCCGGGTCATAGAAGCGGAACAGGTTGTAGTGCAACCCGGTCTCGCGATCCAGGTACTGACCCTGGAACCTGAGGTTCTGCTCCTCGATGAAATGCGCCTCGCGCACTTCCTGCAGGGTATTGCCCCAGACCTGATACCGCGCCTGCCACAAGGCTTCGCCAGTGTCTTCGGTCAGCTGCTCGGGTAGGCCATTGAGGTCGTTGTGGTAATAGCGTATCTGTTGCTGCGGGCCAGTGCCGTCGACCCTGGCCAGCGGTTCATAGCTGTTCTGCACGTACAGATAGAGGCTGGTCTGGCTGTGCCGGTGTTCCTGCAGCAGGCGCAGGCCGTCCCAGGTAAACCTGGTCTGATCAAGCAAGTTGCCGTGCTCGTCATACTCGCTTTTTTCAGTGCGCCGACCCAACGGGTCGTAGCGCATGTTCAGCACCCGCTGTCGGCCGCCATGCTGGCTGCGTACCTGGATCAGGCGGTGTTCGGCGTCGTAGCTGAAGTGCTGCACACCGCGCCGGCTGCTGCGTTTTTCAATCAGGCGGCCGAAGGCATCGTAGCGGTAACGTTTGTCCTGATAGGTCAGCAGCCGGTTGTGGCGTACCAGCCCCACGCCGGCCTGTGGCCCATCGAGCAGGTTGGCGGCGGCGTCGTAGGTAAAGGCTTCGCTCTGGCCCTGGCCGGCGTCCTGGCTGGCCATGATCCGCCCGCTGGCGTCGTAGTGCAGCAGTTGCTGGTGCTGGCTGCCGGGTTGCTGGTTGAAGCGGCTGGTCAGGTTGTCTGCCGGGTCGAAATCGAAGCGTTGCTGCACCGCAGCCGGCAGTTGCGGCGGCTGATGGCTGGGGCGGCGCAGGCGCGAGCGCAAGCGACCACTGCGGTCGTACTCGCTGCGGGTACTGACACGGCCCTGGGTGCGCAGTACTTCACGGTGCAAACGGTCGCGCTCGAAGTCGCTGATTACCTTGCCATCGAGGTTGAGCTGATGCAGGTGACCGCTGCCGTAGTACAGGCGGTTGAGCCAGCGGCCATCGGGCAGTTGGCTCTGGACCAGGTTGCCGAGCTCGTCATAGTGATGCTGCAGCGCACCATTGGCACTGTGTTCCTGCACGAGCTGGCCGGCAGCATCGTAAGCAAAGGCTAGCTGCTCGGTGTTGCCGTCATTGTCGGTGAAGCAGACTGTGGTCAGTTGGTCCAGCGGGTCATAGCTGAAGTCGGTGCGGCCATCGTCGGTCTGTTTGGCAAGCAACCGGCCGGCAGCATCGCGGGTGTATTCGTGAACGATCGACTTCGGCGTTGTGTCCGGCACCAGGGCCAGACCGCTGCCGTATGGCGCAGGGACAAACTCCAGGCGGCTGACATTATCCAGCGGTCCATATTCATAGCGCTTGGCGCTGCCGTCGAGGTCTTGTTGCCGGGTCAGGCGGTCTACCAGGTCCCAGCTAAAGCGATAGCTCTCACCGTTCTCGTTGGTCAGGGCCAGCAGACGGCCGTAGTTGTCGTAGCTGTACTGCACCTGACGTCCGTGCGGGTCTATGCGTTGCAGGAGCTGGCCACGGCGGTTGTAGCGAAACTGCAGGACATGCCCGGCCGGATCGATGTAGCGGCTGAGCTGGCCGCTGCTGTTCAGTTCATAACGCTCGCTACGGCCATCCGGCAACTGCGTGGCAACGACTCGCCCCTGGGCGTCATTCTGGTATTCGGTGCGCTCGCCGAGGGCATCGATGACCGCCTGCAAATAGCCGCGCCGGTCATAGCTGAAGCGTGTCGGATACCCTGAACAATCGACCTGCTCAATCAGCAGGCCCAGATCGTTCCAGTGCAACTGCTTGTGCTTGCCCGCCGCATCAATGACTTCCACCACCTGGCCACGATCGTCGTAGCGGTAGCGGGTGGTGCGGCCCAGTGGATCGGTTTCGCTGCTGCAGTTGCCGCGTTGATCGTAACGGTAGCTCCAGCGCTTGCCGGCCTTGTCGGTCTGTACCCGGGGCAGCGACCAGTGCTCCAGCCACAGGGTCGACTCGCTGCGGCCCAGTGGGTCGATGCTTTCGCAGAGGTTGCCGGATTCGTCGTACAGATACTGCCATTGTCCGCCTTGCGGGTCGGTGGCGCCCAGCAGCTGGCGCTCGTCGTTCCACTCGAAGCGCCAGGTCAGACCCACGGCGTCGGTGTATTCGGTGATCTGGTACTGCGGGTTCCAATAGCGTGTGCTGACCCGCTGCAAACCGTCGGTGACCCGGGTGATGCCGGCCTCGATGTCGTAGTCGAAACGGTACTCGTCGCCGTCGTCGGTCCAGTGTCGGGCCACGCGCCAGTCGTCTGCAGCACGAGTCCATTCGTAGAAGCAGCGCAGGCCGCTGGGCAACTGGTGCTCGACCATGCGCCGGCCCTGGTCGTAGGCGAAGCGCCGTTGCAGCTGGCCAGCGGCATCGCGGACTTCGGCCAGGTCGCCGTTGCTGTCGTAGGCATAGCTGACCAGCAGCTCGCTTGAATCATCGCTGTACAGGCGCTCGATATGGCTGACCCGTGCCGGCCATTGCGCGCTGTAAACCAACTGCACCTGAACCACGTCGAAAGTGTCGCGCAGCCTGAGCAAGCGGCCACTGGCGTCATAGTCGAGGTAAAGGCGGTTGTCGTTGCGGTCGCCCAGTTGCGCCAGGCGCAGGTGCTGCGGGTTGCCCGGGGTCGGCTGAAACAAACGATAGAGTCCGCTGCTGCTTTCAATCAGCAGCTCGTCGTCAAGCGCGCGACGCACGCTCAGGCCTTCGCCAGCGCTGAATACCGCATCACCCCGGGGAATGTTGCCCATGTCGACGACCCGCGCCTGCTCGTCGGTGAACAGCAGGCGCTCGCCGCCTTCAGGATGCGTTTCAATGGCAACGAAGACTTCGTAATCGACGCTCCAGCCAGCGCCGAACAGGCCGTCGCGGCGTTCATCCCGGCTGTTGTAATAGCGCTGCCAGTCCAGTGGGATCAGCGCCGGCAGGCTGAAGTCAAGCTCCTCTTCGCCACTGAGGATTTTTGCGCCGGTCGGTGCATGTACCGGATTGAGCGAGCCGGCAATAGCATTGGTTATCGCCCCGCTCACCTGGCTGGTGACCGCGCTGGCAATGCCACCGATCACCATGCAGCCGAACTTGCTGTAGAACTTGCCGCCGCGCCCGCGCAGCAGCATCAACGCGGTAATCGCCAGGCCGATGCCCGGGGTCTTGCCGCTGCGAATCTCGCGGACCACGATCGAGCCGCCGCCGATGCGCACGTTGTCGGAGACCAGCCCGGCGTCGACGATCACCGCCTCGCAGGTGCTGCGATCGCCGCTGCGGCAGGCTGGATGGCCGTTGATGGTGACCTTGCTCGAACCTTCGGCCAGGTACTGCGGCGGCATCGGCGGGTGCTTGCTGCAGAGGATCTTGTCGTCGTCGGCAGGCTCGGTGTTCGGCGCCGGGCTGGCGACGGTGGGCCGCCACATCTGCGAGAAAAAGCCCTTGGCCATGTCGAGGAAGCTTTCTTCCTCCTCCTCGGCCGGCGGCTGAGCGGCATCACTGCCGGCGGGCGCCGCGGCGGCAACGATGACGCCGGCGGCGCGTGCGGCCGGTTTGCCATTGGTGTGGGTGTTCTTCGAGCCGGTGAGGATGTTGGCCTGCACCGAGGGCGGGAACAAAAAGTTGCCAATGCCCTCGCATAAACTGCTTAAGCCCTTGTCGGCCCCGGTCTTGCTCATGGCCACGCCGACCACGATGCCGACCACCGCGCCGAGCACGAAGCAGCCAAGGCCGCCGGTGGCCACGGTCAGGCCCAGCGCCGCGGTCACCGCGGCGGTGGCCAGGACGCCGATGGCGACGTTAGCGGCGACTTCCAGCACGCCGCTGACGATGTCGGCCATCATCGAGGTGTGCATCAGGGCGTCGCCTTGGCGGGCGGCCCACAAGGCGTCAGACATGCAGGGTGCTCATCAGCTCAGGGCGTCGAAGTTCAGTGATTGCTTGATCGCCGCCCAGTGCGCTGCCTCGGCATCACCCAGCGGCTGGGCCTTGACGTAGCTCAGGGCGAACATCTTGCGGGTGCCCGGCAACACCAGGGCCAGTTGGTACTGGAACACCTTCTCGCTGCCCTTGCTGAACTGGCTGCGCAGTTCGATGCCGTCCACCGATTGGTCGGCGCCCAGGCGTACAGCCTGGCCCGGCTGGAAACGTAGATCCTTGACCTGCTGCTGCAGGCGTTCGAGCTGGCCGTCGAAGTTGCTTTGCAGGGTTTCACCGTCGGCCAACAGGCTGCGGCTGACAATCAGCGAGGTGCCCAGGCTGGCAAAGCGCAGGATGTTGATGCTGGTGTCCTGCACCTCTTCATCGGGCAGGGCGAACTGGAATTCATTCAGGCGATAGCTCATGACGCGCAAATCTCGTTATTGGCTGGCTTTGGGCTTGGGGAAGATCGCTTCCACGGCGCCATCGATGGTGCCTTTTACACCTTGCCCATCCGGGGTGGCGCCGGGGCCGCCGCCGATGTTCAGGTCCAGGGTGCCGCCAGTGTTGAACTGGGCATTACCTTCGGCATTGAAGTTGAACTGCACGCCGGTGAGGTTGATCTGGCCGCTGGCGTTGAGCTCGAGGATGCTCTTGCCGCACACCAGGCGCAGGTTCTCGCCGACCTCGATCAGGTAGCTGCGGCTGATGCTGTCGGTCTTGGTCGAGCCCACCAGCAGGATGTCGTCGCGCTTGACCGCACGAATACGGTCTTCGCCGATGGTTGCCACTTCACTGAAGTCCACCACCTTGTTGCGGTTGTGGCCCACCCAGTGGCTCTCATCGTTCTCGACTTCGATGTCCTGGTTGCGCTCGGCATGGATGTACAGCTGCTCGGCGCCCTTCTTGTCCTCCATGCGGATTTCGTTGAAGTTCGCTGGCGTGCCGCCTTTGCTCGAACGGCTTTTCATCCCGCTCTGGGTAGCGTTGGCCGGCAGGTCGTAGGGCACGGTCTGCTCGGCGTTGTACACCCGGCCGGTGATGATCGGCCGGTCCGGATCACCTTCAAGAAAGCTGACGATCACTTCCTGGCCGATCCGCGGGATCTGCATCGAGCCCCAGTTCTTGCCGGCCCAGGCCTGGGACACGCGGATCCAGCACGAACTGTTTTCGTTGGACTGGTCATGGCGATCCCAGTAGAAATGCACCTTGACCCGGCCATACTGGTCGGTCCAGATCTCTTCACCGGCCGGGCCGACCACGATGGCGGTCTGCGGGCCCCTGACCTGCGGGCGCAGGGTGCTGGCCAGGGGGCGAAAGCTCTGCTGCGCATCAATGCAACTGAGGTTGCTTTCGAACTGCGCGTTGCCACCACCGCCACCGGTTTCCAGGCGTTCCTGGACGACGTAGTAGCGGGCACCGACGATCAGGTACTCGCGGTTCTGGTCCTGACGGCTGAAGCCGCTCATGCTGAACAGGTTGCCCGCCGCCAGGCCCCGGGCGTTGCCACGCAGCTCGATGCGTTCATGCAGGCTTTGCAGCGCCTCGATACGGGTGCGGGCGTAATGCTCGCCGTCTTCGCTCTGTACATAGGTGCCGGGGTAGTCGTATAGCGGGTAATCGCCAGCGGTGTGCGGGCGCGGCATTTCCGAGCGCACGTCGATGCGCGCACTGGGGCGCTGGAAGTCGTAGTCGTTGAGCTCCAGCGAGCCAGACTGCACCTCCTGGGCCAGGTGCCAGTCATTGAGGTGGTCGCGCTCGCGATGCTGGCCATCGGGCGGAAAGTACGGCACCGACTCGTAGCCCGGTACCACCTGATGGGCGCCATAGGCATCGGCCAGGACCAGCACGTGACGGTCTTTCTCGTGGCGGAAGTAGTAGTAGATGCCTTCCTGTTCCATCAGGCGGCTGACGAAATCGAAGCTGGTCTCGCGGTACTGCACGCAGTATTCCCACTCGCGATAGGGCCGGCTGAGGCTGTCTTCGAAATCGGAAAAACCCAGGTCGCGAAACACCTGCTTGATGATCTGCGGGATGCTCTGGTTCTGGAAGATGCGGCAATCGGAGGTCTTGCTCAACAACCACAGCCACGGCCGCAGGGTCACCCGGTAACTGGCGAATTGGCCGCGGTCGATGCTCTGGCTGCAGCGCGCGACGATGCCATGAAAATACCGCGAGCGGCCCAGCTCCAGCTGCAGGCTCAAGCTCATCGGCTTGCCCAGCAGTTGGTTGAGGTCGATGGCCGAATTGTCCGAGGTCAGCTGCAACTCGTAGTCGAACAGCCGCCCCAGCTCTTCGCCGCCGCCCATTTCCGCCAGGATCAGCGCATCAGGGCCCAGGGGGCTGTTGATTTGCGCCAGTCGGGTGAATTGCTTGAATAGCATCGTTTATCTCGTGAAACGCGCCATCACGGCGCGTCGCTGAAGTGGTAGTGCAGGTCGTTGTCGCGGCGGCTGATGCGCACCCCGGCCAGGGCCTTGCCTTCGAGCATGCGGGTAAGGAACTCGCGGCTCATGTCCGGCAACAGGCTGTTGGTCAGGATCGCGTCGATCATCCGTCCGCCGCTTTCGGTCTCGCTGCAGCGCGAGACGATCAGCTCGACCACCTCGTCGTCGTAGTCGAAGGCGACCTTGTGGGTGCCTTGCACGCGCTTGCGGATGCGTTCGAGCTGCAGGCGGGTGATGGCCTTGAGCATCTCGTCGCTGAGCGGGTAATAGGGGATGGTCACCAGGCGTCCGAGCAACGCTGGCGGGAAGATCTCCAGCAGTGGTTGGCGCAGGGCCGTCGCGATGGCGTCGGGTTCCGGGATGTTTTGCGGGTCCTTGCACACCTGGGAAATCAGCTCGGTCCCGGCGTTGGTGGTGAGCAGGATCAGGGTGTTCTTGAAGTCGATCAGCCGGCCTTCGCCATCCTCCATCACGCCCTTGTCAAAGACCTGGAAGAAGATCTCGTGCACATCCGGGTGGGCTTTTTCCACCTCGTCCAGCAGCACCACGCTGTAGGGCTTGCGCCGCACCGCCTCGGTCAGCACACCGCCTTCGCCATAGCCGACATAGCCAGGTGGTGCGCCCTTGAGGGTCGAGACGGTATGGGCTTCCTGGAACTCGCTCATGTTGATGGTGATGACGTTCTGCTCGCCACCGTACATGGCTTCGGCCAGGGCCAGGGCGGTTTCGGTCTTGCCCACCCCGGAGGTACCGGCGAGCATGAACACGCCGATGGGCTTGTTGGGGTTGTCGAGGCCGGCGCGCGAGGTCTGGATGCGCTTGGCGATCATCTGCAGGGCATGGTCCTGGCCGATGATGCGCTTGGCCAGGTGCTGGTCGAGCTTGAGCACGGTTTCCAGCTCGTTGCGCGCCATGCGCCCGACGGGGATGCCGGTCCAGTCGGCAACCACCGAGGCCACCGCCTGGTAGTCGACGGTCGGCAGGATCAGCGGAGTTTCACCTTGCAGGTCGCTCAGGCGCTGCTGCAGGTCGATGAGTTTTTCGCGCAGCTCATGGCTCTGTTCGCTGCCCGTATCGTGGTCGACCACGCCGACGTTTTCGCGCAATTGCGCACGCGTGGCCAGCAGTTCGTCGACCAGGGCTTTTTCTTCGGCCCAGCGGCTTTCCAGCTCGGCCAGGCGCTCGCGCTCGGCAGCCAGCAAGGTTTCAGACTGTTGCTGGCGGTTGCCGATGGCGATACCGATGGCCCGTTCGCGGGCGATGATCTGTAGCTCGGTTTCCAGCGCCTCGATACGTCGGCGGCTGTCATCCACTTCGGCCGGCACGGCGTGCAGGCTGATGGCGACGCGGGCGCAAGCGGTGTCGAGCAGGCTGACGGATTTGTCCGGCAGCTGGCGCGCCGGGATGTAGCGGTGGGAGAGTTTGACCGAGGCTTCCAGGGCTTCATCGAGGATCTGCACCTGGTGGTGCTGCTCCATGGTTGAGGCCACGCCGCGCATCATCAGCAGCGCCTTGTCTTCGCTCGGCTCGGCGACCTGCACCACCTGGAAGCGGCGGGTCAGGGCCGGGTCTTTCTCGATGTGTTTCTTGTACTCGGCCCAGGTGGTGGCGGCCACGGTACGCAGGCTGCCGCGGGCCAGGGCTGGCTTGAGCAGGTTGGCGGCATCGCCGGTACCGGCAGCGCCACCGGCACCGACCAGGGTGTGGGCTTCGTCAATGAACAGAATGATCGGTTTCGGCGAGGCCTGAACGTCCTCGATGACCTGGCGCAGGCGCTGCTCGAACTCGCCTTTCATGCTCGCCCCGGCTTGCAACAGGCCGACATCCAGGCTGCGCAGTTCGACGTCCTTGAGCGATGGTGGGACATCGCCGGCGACGATACGCAGGGCAAAACCCTCGACCACTGCGGTTTTGCCCACACCGGCTTCACCGGTGAGGATCGGGTTGTTTTGCCGGCGACGCATGAGAATATCCACCAACTGACGGATCTCTTCATCACGGCCGACGATCGGGTCGAGCTTGCCGCTGCGTGCCTGCTCGGTGAGGTCGACGGTAAAGCGCTTGAGCGCTTCCTGTTTGCCCAGGGCGCTGGGCGCCATGGCACCGCTGGCTTCGCCCGGCACGGCGCCGGCATTGAAACCGTCGCTGGCGCTCAGGGCGTTTTCCGGCGAATCACCGACATACTCGTCAAAGCGCTCGCTGAGGGCTTCGACCTTGATCTTGGCAAACTCCGACGACAGGCCGAGCAAGGCATTGCGCAGGCTCGGCGTCTTGAGGATGCCGAGCACCAGGTAGCCGGTGCGCACCTGGCTTTCGCCGAACATCAGGCTGCCATACACCCAACCACGCTCCACCGCCTCTTCGACATGGGAAGACAGGTCGGTGATCGAGGTCGAGCCGCGGGGCAGGCGGTCCAGGGCATCGGTCAGCTCGCGGGCCAGGCGCGCCGGTTCGAGGTTGAACTGGCGGATGATGCGGTGCAGGTCCGAGTCCTGCAGTTGCAGCAGTTGGTGAAACCAGTGGGCCAGTTCCACATAGGGATTGCCCCGCAACTTGCAGAACACCGTGGCGGCCTCGATGGCCTTGTAAGCGACGCTGTTGAGTTTGCCGAACAGCGCGGCGCGGCTGATTTCACCCATGTTCCGGACTCCTTGTGGATTGCGATGCGGTCGCCTGCTCGGCGTAGTACCGAGCCAGTGTCAGGTCGCTGGCATCGTGTTGCGGGCGACCGAGCCAGGTATCGAAACCCAGGCGTCGGCCGGTGTTGAGTTGCAGGGCGGGTATCTCGTCCTGCTGCAGGATCAGCTTCAGGTCCCAGTCAAGCTCGTGCCCCTGGTGCTCGGCGACCCAGGCCACCAGTTCAGCAAAGGCACTGCCGTCGGGCAGCAGCGCCAGGTAGTGCTCGAGGCTCAGTGGTCCCAGGCAGATGCGAAACTTGTGCTGGCGATCCCAGACATGACTGCCCAGGCATACATCCACGCCCAACTGGTTGGCGCTTGCGCCCAGGCGGCTACGCTCGGGCAGTTGCAGCCATTGGCCGACATACTCCTCGATGCTCACCGGCACGCCGAAATACGCCCCGAGAATGCCGCGCAAACCATCCGGATAGCGGGTCTGGGCGGCGAGGTGCCCGCTGTAATGCAGCTTGGCGGTGTCCGGCAACGGGCCCTGGTCGCGCAGTGCCGGAGTGCCGCGGCCGCTGAGGGCGGCCAGGCGCGCGGCCCAGTAGTCGTCAGCGGGGCGGTCATGGCTGACGGTTGGCCGTGCTTCGGCCCAGGCCCGGTAGAACAGGCTCAGCAGGCGGTGATGGAACACGTCGAGAAAACGCTTGCTGGTGCTGTCGGCGTTGTTGCGCTGACGTTCGCGCATGTATTCGGTCAGGTGCAGCGGCAGCGGTCCGTTAGGGCCGCCCAGACCAAAGAAGAACTGCTCCAGGCGCGCCGGGCCCTGTTCTGTGGCGGGGGTCAGCGATGCCAGGGTGGCCGGTGCGAAAGCGCAGTCGAGCTGTTGGCCGAGGCGAATCGGCTCATCGGCCAGACGCAGGGAATGGCCGAAACGCGGCAATTGCGGCGACTCGCACTCCAGCCGGCGCAGGGCCTGGAAGAAATCGTAGTTCCAGGGTTCGGCCTGCATCTCGCTGAGGATGTTCACAGGGTCGGACGGCGTCCGGGCTTGGCTTTCCATCGCATGATCTCGCCGCGTTCGGTGGTACGAAGCACCGTCTCGGTAAAGCTGTTGATCGACACGTAACGTGCCAGGAAACGCTCGAACACTGCACCGAGGAGGAACACTCCGGTGCCGCGGAAAGCGTTTTCATCGAATTCCAGGGTGATCTCCAGGCCACGGCCAAACACGATCGGCCCGGGCATCGGCAGCCGCCGTGTGCAGGCTTTGCTGCTGACTTCGCGCAGGCCGTCGATCTGCAATTGCAGGGCGGCGTCATGGCTGTCGCCGTAGAGGCGCAGCAGCTCGCGCAGGGCGGCGGCGCCCTGGCCCTGTTCGGTCAGCGACAGGTAGTTCAGCGACAGCTGGCTGATCAATCGCCAGGCCTTGTTGTCGTGGGCGTGGCTGGCACGCGGCCGGCTTGGCCCGGCCAGGCAGCGAATGGCGGCCACCGGCGCGCTGTCGGCCAGAGTGAAATCGCTGCGGCCATCGCCAACGTTCATGAACAGCGGCAGATCGCGGTTGGTACACAGAGCGCTGACGCCCAGTTGGCGCAGGTCATGGCGGTAGGGCGCCTGCTGTCCATCGACCAGGCTGATGAAGGTCTCGCTGCCCATGTAGGTCGAGCGGGTGCCGTTGCGCCGCTGCTCGCTGGAAAGCATGCGTGGTTCGCGGCGCACGATGTAGTACGCCTGGTCACGGCCATAGCGCGACGGGTCGCGCACGGCATAGAACGGTAGGAAACTCTGGTCGGGGCCGGTGCCGTGACCGGTCACACTGCTCAGCGAGTGGATCTCGAAATCCGTCGGCCGGGTGCGGTCAGCGATCACGTGGTGCTCGTTGACCCGGTCGCTCAGGTGGATCCGGTCGACACGGCGCGGGAACAGATTGATCGCCGGAGTACAGAAGGGCACGAACTGCTCGACGCCGACGCTGCCTTCCAGGGTCTGGTCGTAGCGCTCGAACAGCACGATCAGCTCCAGCTCCTGCCCGTCGCAACGTTTTACCGCGCGACTCAGCTCGGCGAATTCGACGAACAGGAAACGCTGCGGCAAAGCGAAGTATTCCTGCAGCAGGCGGTAACCCTGGAACGCCTGCGGGACCACCGGCAAGGCTGCCTCGCGGTCATCGAAGCCGCAAGGGCGCAGGGCCGAGGTCGCAATGCGCTCGACCCAGTCGCTGCCAGGCTGGCGCGCAAACACGGCACAGGCGTTGCCCAGCAGTTGCTCGTACAGGCGAAACGGCAGTTCATCGGCTCCGTTCAGGTACAGCGGCAGGCTGCTGAGATCGAGCGCGTTGAACGGCAGCTCGGCGCCGGTACGCAAGGTAATGCGCAACCCGGCGCGGGCTTTCGGTTCACTGGCGGCGAGGCGCCCGAGGCTGGCCGCCGGATTGCCGAAGTATTCGGCCTGGGCTACCTGCAGTGGCCACAGGGTGACCGGGTGGGCACTGCGAAATTCACAGGGCGTCTGCGAATCGCGGCCAAGGGTGGCGCGCAACACGCTGCCACGGGGCAGGGTGAAGCCAGCACTGAGCGAGCCTTCGTCGGGATCGGCCTGCATCTGCACCACGGTCATCGACGGTGTCGGTGCCAGGTAGTGCGGGTAGGCGATCTCCAGCAGGTTGTGGGTGAAGGTCGGGTACTCGGCGTCGAGCTTGAGTTGCACCCGTGCGGTCAGGTAGGCAAAGCCTTCGAGCAGGCGTTCGACATAGGGGTCGGCGCAGTCGATACCGGACAGGGTCAGGCGCCCGGCGATTTTCGGGTATTCCCTGGCAAACTCGGCGGCGCTTTCGCGGATGTGTTGCAGTTCCTGGTTGTACAGCTCGAGCAGGCGCGGGTTCATGGACGTCTCCGGCGCTCGGCAGGGGCAACCCGGACATGCCCGGACTCCAGGTCCAGATCGGTGCGCAGCAGCAACGGCAGTGCCGCTGGCTGGGCCCACAGATCGCCTTCAATCTCGAAACTCAGGGCGTTGTGGTTCATTTCCCCTGGTGCGACCTGGGCGCGAACCCGCAGGCTGCTGCGCAGGATGCGCGGTTCGAAAGTGGCAATGGCCTGGTAAATGATGCTCTCCAGTGCGCTGATATCAATGTTCGAGGCGCTGTTACCGGCCAGTGCCGGCAGGCCATAGTTGACTACCGAGTTGCCGGCCTGGGTGTTGAGCGTGGCGCCAGCATCGAGCAGTGAGGTGGTATTGAGCAGCCAGGTGAGATCGCGCAGAACCGAGGCCTTGAGCTGGTTCAGCGACAGCACGCGTTTGTCGTTGGCTTCTTGCAGGTTGCCGGGCTCGTCGTCGGTCAGACGATCGAGCAGCGAAGGCTGCAGGCGGTCACGTGCAGCGATTTCGGCTACCAAGGGGCGGCTCCGGTGGTGGGATTCAAGATTGCGTTGGCCTTATCGCGGGGCAAGCCCGCCCCTACACGGTGGGTTTGTCCGGCGATAAGGGCGACGCGCATGTCAGATCTTGACGTTCTGGCGCACGTTCCAGCCGTACTTGACCGGGCCGCCGTCTTTGGTGCCGTCAGCTTTCTGCGGCTGGTAATCGACCGTGACCTTGGCGAAGTTCAGGGTGACGTTTTCGGTCAGGCGGTCATCGCCGCCCGAGCCGCCGGTGCTCAGCGAGCTGATCAGCACTTCTTCGAGGTTGATGACCAGGTATTCAACCTGGCTTTCGCCACCGGCCTTGCGCACGGTCAGCTTGACCTTGTCGATGTGCTTGCCGCTGGAGCAATGCATCATCAGGTTAGGGCTGGACTTGTCGACGTACTTGGTCAGCGACAGGTCCTGGATGTTGACCTTGCCGGCGCCACCGCCACCGCCCATGTGCATGTTGCCGGACTGGGCCATGCCCCAGCTCCAGTTCAGCACATCGATCTCGTCCTTGTGGGCCTTGTCCATGGACTCGCCCTTGATGTCGCCGATCTTGATGAAAATATCAACTGCCATGTTGTCTCCAGAGTGTGGCATCTACCACATTGTTTTTCAGTGCACGCCCCGCATTGCGGGGCGCTTCAGCAAGCCAGGGCTCAGGCGCCCTTGGCCGATGGCAACTTCGATACCAGGCGCAGCGACACGGTCAGCCCTTCAAGCTGGTAGTGCGGACGCAGGTAGAAGCGCGAGTTGTAGTAGCCCGGGTTGCCTTCGACTTCTTCGACCACTACTTCAGCCGCTGCCAGCGGGTGCTGGGCCTTGGTGGTCTCGGTGGAGTGGGCCGGATCGCCATCGACGTAGTTGAGGATCCAGTCCTGCAACCAGCGCTGCATCTCGTCCTTCTCTTTGAACGAGCCAATCTTGTCGCGCACGATGCACTTCAGGTAATGGGCGAAGCGGCAGGTGGCGAACAGGTACGGCAGGCGCGCCGCCAGGTTGGCGTTGGCGGTGGCGTCCGGGTCGTCGTATTCGGCAGGCTTTTGCAGCGACTGGGCGCCAATGAACGCGGCGAAGTCGGTGTTCTTCTTGTGCAGCAGGGGCATGAAGCCGTTCTTCGCCAGTTCCGCTTCACGGCGATCGGAGATGGCGATTTCGGTCGGGCACTTCATGTCCACGCCACCGTCATCGGTGGGGAAGGTGTGCGCCGGCAGGTTCTGCACTTCACCACCGGACTCGACACCGCGAATCCGCGAGCACCAGCCGTAGTACTTGAACGAGCGGTTGATGTTCACCGCCATGGCGTAGGCGGCGTTGGCCCAGGTGTACTTGGCGCTGTCGGCCCCGTCGGTGTCTTCTTCGAAGGCGAAGGCTTCCACCGGGTCGGTCTTGGCGCCATACGGCAGGCGGGCGAGGAAGCGCGGCATGGTCAGGCCGATGTAGCGCGAGTCTTCCGATTCACGCAGCGAGCGCCAGCCGGCGTACTCGGGGGTGGTGAAGATCTTGGTCAGGTCGCGCGGGTTCGACAGTTCCTGCCACGAGCCCATGCCCATCACGGTCGGCGAGGCCGCAGCGATGAATGGTGAGTGCATGGCGGCACACACTTTGGACAGCTCGCCGAGCAGCTCGACGTCCGGTGGCGACTGGTCGAAGTAGTAATCGCCGACCAGGCAGCCATATGGCTCGCCGCCGAACTGGCCGTATTCCTCTTCGTACATCTTCTTGAACAGCGGGCTCTGGTCCCAGGCCGTGCCTTTGAATTTCTTCAGGGTCTTGTGCAGGTCGGGCTTGGAGATGTTGAGCACGCGGATTTTCAGCTGCTCGTCGCTCTCGGTGTTGTTGACCAGGTAGTGCAAGCCACGCCAGGCGCTTTCCAGCTTCTGGAACTCGGGGTGGTGGATGACCTGGTTGACCTGGGCGGTGAGCTTGGCGTCGATGGCGGCAATGATCGATTCGATCGACTTGATCGCGTCATTGGACACCAGGTCGGTTTGCGCCAGGGCCTGTTCGGCCAGGGTGCGTACCGCAGTTTCGACGGCTTCGCGAGCGCGCTCGGTCTTGGGTTTGAATTCTTGCAGCAACAGCGAGGCGAACTCGCTGGCTTGCTCGGTGGCCGCTGGCTGGGCCTGGGTATCACGCATCGGATCGGTCATGAGGCTTTGTCCTGATTAAGCGTTCGGCTCGGCATCCTGGGGCTTTGGCGCACTGGCCAAGGCCTGGAGCAGGGCCGGATCCTTGATGGCTTTCATGATGATTTCTTCGGCGCCGGTCTTGCCGTCCATGTAGGTCAGCAGGTTGGCCAGTTGGGTCCGCGCTTCGAGCAGTTGGTTCAGCGAGTCGACCTTGCGCGCTACGGCGGCAGGGCTGAAATCGTCCATGCTCTCGAAGGTGATGTCCAGGCTCAGGTTGCCTTCCCCGGTGAGTTCGTTGGGTACGTGGAAGGCTACCCGTGGCTGCATGGCCTTGAGGCGCGAGTCGAAGTTGTCGACGTCGATTTCCAGGAACTTGCGTTCGGCCACCGGCGCCAGCGGCTCGGCGGGTTTGCCCGCGAGGTCAGCCATGACGCCCATGACGAAAGGCAACTGGACCTTCTTTTCGGCGCCGTAGAGCTCGACGTCATACTCGATCTGCACCCGCGGCGCGCGATTGCGCGCAATGAATTTCTGAGAACTGGGGTTCGCCACGTTGTTCCTCCTGGTCGCAGGTGCGACGGTATTGGCGTCATCGATCGTTGCCGGTAACGGTGTTGCGTAATTGCGTTGGGCCTGGCCCGCAGGCCTCAGTCGGTCTCCGGCCCGCGCAGGGTTTCGAACTGCGACAGGCCATCGGGGATCAGGTCGCGGACGATCGCGGCAAAATCGGCATTCACCAGATTTTTTGCGCGATTCAACAGCACCGGCAGCGGGCTCGAGGGCTCGTGGCGGGCGTAATACTTGAGAATTCGGTCAAGGCTGCGCAGCACCTCGTCGCGGCTGGCGATATCCGCTGAGGCACGGGCAACAGGGGCTGCGGGAGCGGCGCTGTCGAGAGGCGGCGGATTGTCGGCAACCGTGCTGATTTCGGCGGCGGCAGCATTGTTGGCGGCTTGCTCGCCTGCCGGCGCCTGTTCGGCGAGGATCTGCGCAGCCTGGCGCAACGGTTGCTTGAGGGCGCCGAGATCAATTCCGCTGGCCGAGCCGACCTGCTCGTTGACGTATTGCTCGATTGCCTCGGCGGCTTCGCGGGCTTGCTGCAGGGCCTCGCGGGTGGCCTGCAGTTGCTCGGCGTCGCTGTCGCGCAGGGCGCCGCCGAGCTCGTCGGCGTTGAGCGTCTCGCTGGCGAAGTGCTGCAGGCCACTGGCGTGCAGGGCCGCGCGCAGGCTGACCGGGCCGAATGCACGGGAGCGGGTCAGCAGGCTTTCACGCAGCAGGGCGATGTTGGTCTCGCAGACCAGACCTGCGAGGGCGTTGATGCGTACCGTCGGGTCGTTGTCGTCATCGGCGTCGAGTTGCGGGTGCACCTGTGGCCAGTACTGGCGCAGCAGCTCGTTGATCAGTTGCAGGGTGCTGGCCAGGCCGGCAATACCGTGCAGGGCCAGGGCACTCTGCAAGAGGAAATGCGTGACCCGAAGGTCCTTGCTGCGTTGCAGCAGGGCCGTGCAGGACTGTTCGATCTGCCGCCACTGGGGAGACTCGGCAGGCTGGATGGCATCACCCATGACACGCTCGGGCTTGCCTTGGGCATCACGCTCCAATTGCAGGAAGTCCGGGTCGTATTCAAGGTCGTCGCCGCAGGGGAAGTTCTCCGAAACGGCAGCGAGCAAATGCGCTGAGTTCACCAGATATCGATCTCCGTATCGTCCCGTGGTGGGGGTAGCTAATGTGCGCAAGTTAATTTTGTGACAGAGCGCACATATTTTGCTGAGTTATCCTTAGTTGATATCAAAGTGATATCACGCTCGTTCAGCAAGTTGCGCATTTTTGGTTTATTTCCAATTGGCTGTCAAGGTAAGCTATCGGCTCACCATGACCTGAGTGCTGGGCCAAACAGGGTTTTTACTCGTTGGTCAGGGCGGCGGTGTGATGTCATTTGAAACTGACATGGTTCGGCTAAAAGCTGCCGAAAATCGGATATTCAGTAGAGTTTCAGGGATTGGAAGCGAATCGCTTTTCTGTGTCAGGCCTGCAGCGGGCCAGCAGACGGTTCGGGATGTTGCTAAGGAGGCGTGATGTCGCTGAGTCTGACTATTACCAGTTATCACAAGATTACCCCTGGCCAATGTCCTGAAAAGTTCATCGAATCAGGCGCCATCAGCATCGGACGTGGCTCTGATAATGATTGGGTATTGCCCGATCCGGAGCGTCTGGTCTCTTCGCAACATTGTGTCATTCAATATAAAGATGGCCGCTACTACCTGACCGATAACAGCACTAATGGTGTCGAGTTAATTCACGCCGGTATTCGCTTGCGCCGCGGTAATAGCGAGCCCTTGATGGATGGCGAAATCATCCGTATTGGCGAGTACGAGATCCAGGCGCGGATTGATTCGAGCTTCAAGGTAGGGGATGGCAATCCGATCGGCGGCGATGCCAGCAATAGTTTCGAGGCGTTGATGGCTAACCAGGCCAGCCCTGCGCCTGTCCTTTCTCATGCTGGCACACCGGCGCTCGTGCACGGTGCGTCAAGCAGCGACACCCTGCCGGACCTGTTTGATTTTCTCGCGCCGGCAAGCATTGCGCCGGTAACCCAGCCTGACCATGTGCCTGCCCAGCAGCATGACTTTCGTCCGCCCGCGCCGATCGTCCCTGTGGCGGTGCCGGCCCCGGCGAGCCCTGGGGTGATTCCCGCAGATTGGGACCTGTTTGCCGAGCCTTCAGCACCTGTACCTGCTCCCGCTCCCGCTCCCGCACCGACGCCTGTCGCAACCGCAGCGCCTGCGCCGATGGCCGTCGTCGAGGCCCCAGCCCAACCTGCCGAATCAGCAGCGCTGATCCAGGCTTTCCTGCGCGGGGCAGGCCTTGAGCAACTGCGTATCGACAGTGCGCAGGTCGAGGCGCAGATGGAGGCCCTTGGCCGCAGTTACCGCTTGATGGTCGAGGGCCTGATCGACGTATTGCGTGCACGCAGCAGCCTCAAGGGCGAATTCCGCATGCAGCAGACCATGATCCGCCCGGCGGAGAATAACCCGCTCAAGTTTGCTCCGAATGCCGATGAAGCGTTGCTGTTGCTGCTGCGTCACGGCAATCACGCCTTCATGGCGCCGGACCAGGCAGTACGTGACAGCTTCGATGACCTGCGTGCTCACCAGTTGGCAGTGATGGCGGGTGTCGAGGCCGCCATCAAGCACCTGCTCGCGCGTTTCGAACCGGCCCAGCTGGAGTCGCGCTTAGGTGAGCCAGCCGGCTTGTCGAAGCTGTTCGCAGGTTCCCGTCAGGCCCAGTACTGGCAGCAGTTCACCGAGCTGTACAGCAAGATTTCCCGGGAAGCCGAAGACGACTTCCAGGACCTGTTCGGGCGCGAATTCAGCCGCGCCTATGAGGAGCACAGCGCGCGTCTGCAGCGCTCCTGAAACAAACGGAAAGTGCCACGTCATTGAGGACGCAGGATGATTCGAACAATGCTGATGGCAGCGGTAACCGCACTGCTGCTCAGTGGTTGTAGCAAGGATGAAGTTGCAGTACCGGCCCAGCCCGAGGTGGCAGGGCCGACCAGCGTCACCTTGTACTTCAGTGCCGCCGCCGGGCTCAACCCGGGCGCCAACGGCCAGGCCGCGCCCGTGCGCGTGCGTATCTATGAACTGAAGAACAGCGCCAACTTCAATCGAGCCGATTACTTCGCGCTGGCCGATCGGGCCCCCGCGACCTTGGGCGCCGACCTGGTCGATCAGGATGAAGTACTGGTGCAGCCCGGTGAGCAGTTGCGCATCGAGCGTCCACTGAGCCCGACTACCCGCCAGATTGGCCTGGTGGTCGGCTACCGCGAAGTTGACCAGGCGCAGTGGCGCAGCCTGCTACCGGTGCCGCCGCTGGACTATCAGGTCAGCCTCGATGTTCGTGCTGTACGCAGCGCTGCTCATTCCTCCCCAACCAGTACCGCCCAATAGGCGATCGGAGAAGCCATGTCCTGGAACAATCGTGTGGTCTGGTCGGAAGGCATGTTCCTCGGAACCCAGCATTTTCAACAGCATGACCGCTATCTCGAAAACCTGATCGATGCCCGCAGCCGGCCGCTGTCGGCAGGCGCCTGGGGCTTCTCCGAGCTGCTGATCGACCAGGGCCTGCTGGCTCAGGGCAAGCTGGCCATCATCTCGGCCCGTGGCCTGCTCCCGGACGGTACGCCGTTCAATATCCCCCAGGACGACCTGGCGCCAAGCCCGCTGAACATCGACGACAACCTGCGCGATGGCTTGGTGTACCTGGCATTGCCGCTCAAGCGCGCTGGCGCCCGCGACACGGTCGACGAAGGTGAGGCCCCGGGCGGTGCGCGTTATGTCAGCCGGGTGGCGGAGGTGCGCGATGACAACGCACCGTTCGAGAACCGCGCGCCGGTGGCCCTCGGTTCCCGGGCCTTGCGCCTGATCACCGCCGAAGAGGGCCTGAGCGACTATGCCGCGCTGGGCCTGGTGCGCATCAAGGAAAAACGCGCCGACCGTGCTTTGGTCCTGGATGACAGCTACATCGCGCCGGTGCTGGATGTGTCGGCGAGCAAGAGCCTGTCGGCGTTTCGCAGCGAACTGCTGGGCCTGCTGCATCAACGTGGCGAGGCCCTGGCCGGGCGGGTGGTGGCCTCGGGCGCGGGTGGCGCTTCGGAGATCGCGGATTTCATGCTCCTGCAACTGGTCAACCGCGCCCAACCGCTGGTTGAGCACCTCAGCCAGTTGAGCCCGCTGCACCCGGAGCGCCTGTACAGCGAGCTGGTCAGCCTGGCCGGTGAGTTCGCCACGTTTTGTGCAAGCAACCGCCGCCCGGGTGAGTTCCCGGTGTATCAGCATGATGACCTGGCAGCGAGTTTCGCCCCGGTCATGCAGGCGCTGCGCGAAGCCCTGTCGATGCTGATCGACAGCAAGGCCACGCCAATCCCGATCGTCGAGAAGGCCTACGGTATCCACGTGGCCATGCTTGCCGACCGCAGCCTGCTCGACAACGCCAGCTTCATCCTCGTGGTGCGTGCCGATGTGCCGAGCGAAACCCTGCGCGGGCGTTTCGCCCAGCAGAGCAAGATCGGTGCGGTCGAACACATCCGCGACCTGGTCAACCTGCAGCTCCCGGGCATCGGCCTGCTGCCGTTGCCGGTGGCGCCACGACAGATCCCATTCCATGCCGGCTCCACCTACTACGAACTCGATCGCGGTAGCGAGCATTGGCAGCAACTGCAAAACGCCGGCGGCTTTGCCTTCTATGTTGCTGGCGAGTTCCCGGGCTTGAACCTGGCTTTCTGGGCCATTCGAGGATAAGCCGCGATGCAGCCTAACGACCCGTCGGCACCACCGGCCAATGACCGCACCCAGTTCATGCCGCGCCCCGGTGGCCGTGGCCCGCAAGCCGGTACGCCGGAGCCGGCTGTGCCGCCGTCGATGCCGGCGCAGCCGTTGCCCGGTGGCCAGGCGCTTGGCCTGAACCCGCTGGAAAGCGCCGCCGGGCCATTGCTGGCGTTGCTGACCCGCTTGCGCAGCACCATTGCCCATCCGGCCCCGGCCAGCCTGCGTGCGCAGTTGCTGGCCTACCTGCGCCAGTTCGAAGAGCGCGCCGAAGCCGCCGGTGTGGCGCGTAACGAAGTGCTGCTGGCCCGTTACGCCCTGTGCACCGCCCTCGATGAAGCCGTACTGAGCACGCCCTGGGGCAGTGGCAGTGACTGGGGCAAGCAGAGTTTGCTGATCACTGTGCACAACGAAGCCTGGGGCGGCGAGAAGGTTTTCCAGTTGCTTGAGCATTGCCTGCAGAGCCCGCGCGAACGCCTGTATCTGCTGGAGTTGCTGTACCTGTGCGTGTGCCTGGGTTTCGAAGGCCGCTATCGGGTCATGAACGGCGGTCGTGCCCAGCTTGACGCCTTGCGTGAACGTACTGCGGCCGCCATTCGCAGCGCCCGTGGCGAGTTCGAGCGCGAGCTGTCGCCGCACTGGCGCGGGGTCAGCGTCACGCGTGATCGGCTGTCGCAGTTCATGCCGCCCTGGGTTGGCCTGGCCATTGCCCTGGCACTGTTGCTGGCGCTGCTGTTCGCCCTGCGCTTCATGCTCGCGGCCGACGCCGAACCGGTGTTCAAGAACATTCATGCCCTGGGCGAGATCCCGGTGCAGGCCATCGACCGCCCGGTGACCCAGCCCAAGCCAGTGGAACGCCCGCGCCTGGCGGGTTTCCTGGCCAGCGATATCAAGGCCGGGCGGGTCAGTGTCGAAGACGCCGTCGATCGCTCGGTGGTGACCATCCGCGGCGACGAGTTGTTCGCTTCGGCCAGTACCAGTATCAACGACAGCCTGCAGCCACTGATGCTGCGCATCGCCGACGCCATTGGCCAGGTCAAGGGCCAGGTGCGGATCACCGGTCACAGTGACAACCGGCCAATTGCAACCTTGCGCTTCCCGTCCAACTGGGCGCTGTCCCAGGCCCGTGCCGAGCAGGTTCAGCAGATTCTCGCAGCCAAGACCGGCCAGCCCGCACGCTTTAGCGCGCAGGGCCTGAGCGACACCGAACCACTGGCACCGAACAGCACGGCCGAAGGCCGGGCAAAGAACCGCCGGGTTGAAATCACTGTATTGGCGGAGGGGGTCGAGTGAAGGCGTTTTTCGGTTTTGTCATTCGCTGGGTCATCCCGCTGCTGGGCTTGATCGCCCTGAGCCTGATCATCTGGTTCATCGGCCCGCTGTGGGACGTGCTGGTCCCGGCGGGGCGCCGCTGGGCCCTGATCGCGCTGCTGTTTGCGGCGTGGATCGGTTATCGCCTGTGGCGCTTCATCCAGGCCCGCCGCCAGGCGGCAGAAGTCATGCGCAGCCTGGCCGCAGAAACCGCCCCGGACCCTGCCAGCATTGCCACCGCTGAAGAACTGGCCACCCTGCGCCAGCGCATGGACGAGGCCCTGACGCTGCTGAAAAAGGCCCGTCTTGGCGGTGATGAGCGGCGCAATCTGTATGAGCTGCCTTGGTACGTGATCATCGGCCCGCCGGGCTCGGGCAAGACCACGGCATTGGTCAACTCCGGCCTGCATTTCCCGCTGGCGGCGCAGCTTGGCGCCGGGGCGATTCGCGGCGTTGGCGGCACCCGCAACTGCGACTGGTGGTTTACCGACCAGGCTGTGCTGCTGGATACCGCTGGGCGCTACACCACCCAGGACAGCCATGCCCAGGTCGACAAGGCGGCCTGGCTGGGTTTCCTTGACCTGCTGAAGAAGCAGCGCGCGCGCCGGCCGATCGACGGCGCCTTCATCGCCATCAGTCTGTCCGACCTGCTGCTGGGCAGCGACGCGGAACGTGCCGCCCATGCGGCGGCCATTCGCTCGCGTATCCAGGAGCTGTACAGCCAGCTGGGCGTGCGCTTTCCGATCTACCTGATGCTGACCAAGCTCGACCTGGTGCCGGGCTTCATGGAGTTCTTCGACACGCTGAGCAAGGAAGAGCGCGCCCAGGTGTGGGGCATGACCTTTGCCCTGGACGACGACCAGTCGGCCGAAGGGCCGCTGGCGCAGTTCCAGAGTGAGTTTGCCGGCCTTGAGCAGCGCCTCAACGCACGCTTGGTCGAACGCCTGCAGCAGGAACGGGATCCGGCGCGGCGTGATCTGGTCTACGGCTTTGTCCAGCAGTTCGCCGCTTTGCGTTCGAATCTGCAGAGCTTCCTCGACGGCGTGTTCAAGCCCAATGCCTATGAAGAGCGCGCACTGTTGCGTGGCGTGTACTTCACCAGCGGCACCCAGGAAGGCAGCCCGATCGACCGCCTGATCGGCGCCATGGCCCAAAGCATGGGCCTGGACCGCCAGCACCTGGCGCGCCAGAGCGGTAGCGGGCGCAGCTATTTCATCGAAAAACTGTTCAACGCCGTGGCCTTTGCCGAGCGCGGCCTGGTCGGGGTCAACCCGAAGGTCGAGCGGCGGCGCAAATGGCTGGCCCGTGGCGCACTCGCCGCCAGCATTGCCCTGGTAGTGCTGGTCGGCACCTTGTGGGCGGTGAGCTATCGCGCCAACCAGGCCTACATTGCCCAGGTCGAACACAAGCTCGCGCCCCTGGGGCAAACCTTGCAAACCCTGAGCCCAGCCCAGCGTGACGTGTTGGCAGTGCTACCGCTGCTCAATGCCGTGCGCCACCTGGCCGAAGATCCGCCCAGCTGGGCCGAGGGCCTGGGGCTGTACCAGGGCGACATGCTTGAGGCCGAATCGGCCAGCGTCTACCGCAAGTTGCTGATTGCCGTGTTCGCCCCGCGCCTGGTCACCCGCATCGAAGAGCAACTGCACAGTGGCGGCGGTTCGGACTTCCTCTACGAAGGCCTCAAGGCTTACCTGATGCTGGCCGATGGCGAGCATTACGACCCGGACTTCATCAAGGCCTGGGTCACTCTCGACTGGGAGCAAAGCCTGCCCCGTGACTTGGCCCCAGAGCAGCGTGCTGCGCTGGGTGAGCACCTGCAGGCGCTGTTTGCAAGACGGCCGCCGAACGCACGCCTGGATGCCAACCTGATCGAAGATTTGCGTCGCCAACTGCAGCAACTGCCGGTAGCCCAGCGCGTCTATGATCGGGTCAAGCGCCAGAAGCTGCCAGACGGCGTCAACGATTTTCGCCTGAGCGAAGCCGCCGGCCGCGATGCTGCGCTGGTGTTCAGCCGCAAGAGCGGCAAGCCGTTGGGCGAGCCATTGGGCGGGCTGTTCACCGTCGAGGGGTATCGCAAGGCGTTCCTCGCTACCAGCCTGCAGCACAGCAACACCCTGGCCGAAGAGCGCTGGGTGCTGGGCCGCGAACAAGCCGATGAAGGCGATGTCAGCAGCCTGGCCGCCGACGTGCGCCGCCTGTATTTTGCCGACTACATCCGTCACTGGGATGCGCTGCTGGCCGATATCGACTTCGTGCCGATCACCAGCGTGGCCCAGGCTGCCGATGTATTGCGGGTGATTTCCGGGCCGACTTCGCCGCTGAAAAAACTGCTTGGCGCAGTCGCCAAGCAAACCAACCTGCAACAGCAGGACCCGCTTGCCGCCGCCCAGGCCAAGGCTGGCGAAGCCGGTGTCGATCAGCTCAAGCAACGCCTGGGCAACCTGCTGGGCCAGGACGCACCGGCAGATAGCCGCCAGGCGCAGCAAACTGAAGACCCGGTCACCGCGCACTATGCCGAACTGGCCAGCCTGGTCAGCAAGGGCGAGGGCGAGCCGGCTGCCATCGACGGCTTGCTCACCGACATGAACGCCTTGTACGTGCAGGTCAGCGCCATGGTCGGTGCCAGCGGCGATGCCTTGCTCGGCGAAGCCAAGAACCAGGCCACTGCCGCCGCCAACCGCGTCAGCCTCACCGCACAACGCCAGCCGCCGATGGTTCAGGGCTTGGTCAAATCGGTGGTGACTTCGACCACCAACACCATGATGGGCGGCGTGCGCAACCAACTCAACGCTGCCTGGGTCAGCGAGGTGGTCAACGTTTACCGCCAGTCCCTGAGCGGTCGTTACCCGCTGGCGCCGGGCAGCTCGCGGGACGCCACCCTGGATGACTTCGGCCAGTTTTTCGGCGTCGGCGGGGTGATGGACAGCTATTTCCGCAAATACCTGCAGCCGTACGTCGATACCTCGACCAACCCCTGGCGCTGGCAGCCGGGCGCGGCGCAGAAGCTCGGCATCGGCCCAGGCGTGCTGCACACCTTCCAGCGCTCGGCCGCGATTCGGGATGCGTTCTTCCGCTCTGGCGGCCTGCAGCCGACCGTGCGCTTCGAGCTCAAGCCGGTGGCCATGGACGCCTCGATCACCCAGTTTCTGCTTGATCTCGACGGCCAGCAGATCAGCTACGACCACGGCCCGAGCCGCCCGGTAGCGATGCAGTGGCCGAACCCCAACAGCATCGGCGTGGTGCGCCTGTCGATCATGCCGCCGTCTGCCAATGGCCGTTCAGGGCTGACCCTGGAAGGGCCATGGGCCTGGTTCCGCCTGCTCGACCAGTCGGACCTGGTGGCGGGCAACGGCCCGGATCGTTTCAGCCTGCGCCTGCGCGTCGATGGCGCCAGCGTGTCTTACGAGTTGCGTGCCAATAGCGCCTTCAACCCGTTCAAGAGTCGCGTGCTCAGCGGCTTCAGCCTGCCGGAGCGGCTGTGATGGATGGCGTTGGTTTCTACGGCAAGCTGGCCAGCCGCGGCGACTTTGTCAGCCGTGGCTTGCCGCACAGCTTTATCCAGCCCTGGGACCAGTGGTTGGCGGCGGGGCTGATGGCCAGCCAGCAGCAATTGGCCGAGCACTGGTTGCCGGCCTACCTGGTCAGCCCGCTGTGGCGCTTCGCCCTGGCGCCGGGGGTGTGCGGGCCGCAGGCTGTAGTGGGCGTGCTGATGCCCAGCATCGACCGGGTAGGGCGCTATTTCCCGCTTACCCTGGCCCAGGTTCTGCTGTCGGATGAGTCGCTGGCGGCCGTGGTCAGTGGCCCGGATGACTGGTTCGAGCGTTGCGAGGCGCAGCTGTTGGCAACCCTGGAGCCGCAAGCCACTTTCGAGGCGTTCGATGCGGCGGTTCAGGGCTGTGCCGCGCCTCGCCTCAGTGTGGTTTCGAGCCCTGCGGTTGCTGGTTTGCAGCGCTTTGCCGCAGTGACCCCCGAGGCCCGCCAGGCAGCGTTGGCCGAAAGTGCCTGTGCCGGCATGAGCCTGTGGTGGGGGCGGGGATCGGAGCGTATCGAGGCGGGATTGTTACGCTGTGCCGGCTTGCCGCGCAGCGAGGATTTCGCCAGTTTTCTTTTGGGCAATGAGGCGGCGCGCTAGATGACGGCATTGCATTACACCGCAGCCAGCTACAGCCATGTCGGCATGGTGCGCAGCATCAACGAAGACGCCTGCCTGGACCTTGGCAGCGAAGGCCTGTGGGCGGTTGCCGATGGCATGGGCGGACATGCGGCGGGCGATTACGTCAGTTGCCTGATCGTCGATACCTTGCGCCGGTTACCGTCCACGCCAGCCCTGGACGATTACGCGCAGGTGCTGCGCGGGCGGCTGTCGGCGGTCAATGCGGCGGTGCGCGAAGAAAGTGTCCGGCGTGGTGTGGCGATGATGGGCAGCACCCTGGTATTGCTGGCGGTGCGCGGTGATCAGGGCGTCTGCCTGTGGGCCGGCGACAGCCGCCTGTACCGCCTGCGCGATGGGCGCCTGGAAGGTATCTCCCGCGACCACAGTTATGTACAGGAACTGCAGGACAGCGGCCTGCTCAGCGAGGCCGAAGCACGGGTGCATCCGCGGGCCAATATCGTGACCCGGGCGATCGGCGTCGAGCCTGAGCTGGAGCTCGAAAGCGTGTCCCTGCACATCCTCCCCGGCGATACCTACCTGCTGTGCAGCGACGGCGTCAACAAGACCGTCGAAGACCATGAAATTCGCGAAGTGCTGGGCCACAGCGACCCCTATCAGGTGGTGCGCAGCCTGGTGCACCTGGGCCTGACCCGGGGCGCCCCCGACAACATTACCGCCGTCGTCATCAAGGCCGGTTGAAGACCAAGCACATGGACAAAGTGATCCCCGGATACGACATCGACGGCGAGATTGGCGAAGGCGCCATGGCCACCGTCTACCTGGCCACCCAGCGCTCGCTGGAGCGCAAGGTGGCATTGAAGGTCATGGCCGCGGCACTGGCCGCCGACCCGACCTTCTGCGAGCGCTTCTTGCGTGAAGGCCGAACCCTGGCGCGGTTGTCGCACCCGCACACGGTGACCATCCACGACATCGGCAATGTCGGCGAGCTGTACTACATGGCCATGGAGTACCTGCCCAACGGCACCCTCAAGGAACGCATTGCCGCCGGGGTAACGCCGGAGCAGGGCCTGTCGTACATCCGCCAGATCGCCTCGGCACTGGGTTACGCCCATGCCCAGGGCCTGGTGCACCGTGACGTCAAACCGGCCAACATCCTGTTTCGCGCCGATGGCACAGCGGTGCTGTCGGACTTCGGCATCGCCAAGTCGCTGGATGACCGGACCCAGTTCACCCAGGCCGGTTTCGCCGTCGGCACCCCGAGCTACATGAGCCCGGAGCAGGCGCGCGGCCAGGAAATCGACGGCCGTGCCGACCTCTACGCCCTGGGCGTGGTGTTTTACGAGATGCTGGTTGGCAAGCTGCCGTACAGCGGCAACGATGCGCTGTCGACGGCGCTGGCGCATTTGACCGAACCGTTGCCGGAGCTGCCGATCGAGCACGGCCGGTATCAGGAGATCCTCCGTGGCTTGCTGGCCAAGGACCCGGCCGAGCGCTACGCCGATGCCGAGACGCTGCTGGCGGCGCTCGATCGCCTGCCAGCGCAAGAAGCTGACAGCACCTTGATCCAGCCGCTGCCGATTACCAGCCCGGTGACGCCTGTAGCGGTGCAGACTCCACCGCTGCCTCCCGCGCCAACACCGGAACCGATCGCCAAGGCATCGCCACCGCCGGCACCGCGCAAGCGTCCGGCGTTGGCCCTGCTCGCCATAGCCGTCGCGGCCGCCCTGGGCCTGGGCGGGGTGGGCTATTGGACCATGAGTGGCGATGAACAGGTCGTTGAGGCGCCGTCGGTGCAAACCCCCGAGCCGGCGCCGCAGACGCCCGTAGCCGCTAGCAACGACGGTGATCGGCCGCTGCTGATGGCGGGCAAGAAAACCCTGTTCCAACGTGTGCTGAGCAAGCCTGGCGCCCAGGTCGTCAGCCAGCCGGGCGCCACGCCCAGCGATACCCTGCCGGCCTTTACCGTGCTCTATGTCTACCAGCGCCAGGACGTCAACGGCAGCCCCTGGCTGCAGGTCGGCAGCGCCAGTGATGGCCGCCGCGACGGTTGGTTGCCAGCCTCCCAGGTCAGCGACTGGAAGCAGAGCCTGGTACTCAAGTTCACTGAACGCTCGGGGCGCGCGCCAGTGATGTTCCTGCGCCAGGCCGACGAGCTTGAGCGCTTGCTCGGCGATACCTCGGCCGCTCGCAGCGAGCTGCTCAAGGCGCAGAACAACCCGGACGAAGTACCGCAGGTGATGGCCCTGGAACCCAGCGCCAGCGCCGTGCCTCAAGACCAGTTCTACCTGATGCCGATCTTCGAGGCGCGTGAGAGCTTTGACGAAAACGGCCAGCCGCTGCAGCTGCTCAATGTCGCCTCCATCGACCCAGGCAGCAGCGCGCGCAGCAGTGAACCCAAGGCCGCCGGCATGGCCACCTCCAGCGATGCCTTCCGTACCGCCGTGGTGCTGGTGGTGGATACGTCGGTGTCGATGCAGCCCTATATCGATCAGGTGCGCCAGGTGGTGCACGAGCTGCATGGACAGATCTCGCGCCGTGGCGAGCTGGATAACGTCAGCTTCGGCCTGGTCGGCTTTCGCAACAACACCACGCGCACACCGGCCCTGGAATACCTGACCAAGACCCTGGTGACCCTGGACCAGGGCCGCGACCCCGAGCGTTTTCTGAAGCTGGCCGAACAGGTCAAGGCCACTAACGTCTCCAGCCACTCGTTCAACGAAGACGCCTTTGCCGGGATCATGCAGGCGGTCGACGGCATGGACTGGTCCGGCTATGGCGGTCGCCTGATCCTGCTGGTCAGCGATGCCGGCTCCTTGCGCAAGAACGACCGCTACAGCAGTACCCAGATGAACGAAGCGGAAGTGCGCCAGGCGGCCCTGAGCAAGCAGATCAAAATCTACGCCCTGCACCTGCGCACCGACGCCGGCAAGAAGAACCACGCCTACGCCGAGCAGCAGTACCGGGTGTTGACTGCCGATGCCAACCCGCAGATCGGCGACCTGTATGTGTCGGTGCCCGGTGGCGATGTGAACAAGTTTGGCGAGCGGGTGCGCGAGATCGGTTCGAGCTTCGCCGACCTGGTCCACCAGGTACGCAGCAACCCGGCACAACCGGCGCCGCTGCTGGCTGCTTCGCCAAGCGTTGCGGATAAATCAGCCGCCATTGGCTATGCCATGCACATGGACTTTCTCGGCCGCAAGAGCGCCAGCCAGGCCCCGCAACTGGTCAGCGCCTGGACCTCCGACCGCGACCTGACCAACCCGGCGCTGCCAACCCTGCAGGTTTGCGTGATGCTCACCAAGCTGCAACTCAACGACCTGCAACAGTCGCTGAAACTGATCGTCGATGCCGCGCGCAAGACCCGTACCTCGCCCAAGGATTTCTTCCAGGAAATCGCCAGCGCCAGTGCCTACATGAGCCGCGACCCGGCCGCCCTGCGCAAGGGCGCCAACCTTGCCGAAGGCGGGGTGCTGGGCGAATACCTGGAGGGCCTGCCATACCGCAGCAAATCCCTGAGCATGACCCAGGACCTGTGGTTGTCGCTCAGCGTTGGCGAACAGGAGGATTTCATCGACGAGCTGGATTCGAAGATCCGCCTGTACGAAACCTTCCACAACGACATGGCCAACTGGGTGCGTTTCGGCAATGCCGAGCCTGGTGACGCCTTGTACCGTGTTCCGTTGTCGACGCTGCCGTGATGATCAGCCTGCACGCGCTGCGTAAAACCCGCGGCCTCGGCACCCAGCGCTACAGCCTGGAGATCGAGCGCCTGGAGCTGCGCGCCGGTCAGCAGTTGGCGCTGGTCGGCCCCAGCGGTTGCGGCAAGAGCACCTTGCTCGACCTGCTGGCGTTGGTGCTGCAGCCGGATCAGGCCGAGCGCTTCGTGTTCAGCACCGACTCGCACACCTACGATGTCCAGCAGCTGTGGCGTGAACAGCGTCAGGACCGGCTGGCGCACCTGCGCCGCCGGCACCTGGGTTATGTGTTGCAAGCGGGGGGCTTGCTGGGCTTTCTCGATGTACGCAGCAACATCGTTCTGCCGCGCCAGGTGCTTGGCCTGGGCGATGACGGCAGTGTGCAGCGCCTGGCCGAGCAACTGGAGATTGACGACCAGCTCGACAAGAAGCCGACAGCCTTATCGGTCGGCCAACGCCAGCGGGTCAGCTGCGCCCGTGCCCTGGCGCACAACCCCGACCTGCTGCTGGCCGATGAGCCGACCGCGGCCCTTGATCCAATCAATGCCGAACGGGTGATGCAGCTGTTGCTGCGTCAGGCGCAAGCGCGGCAGGTGGCCTGCCTGATCGCCACCCATGATGAGGCGCTGGCCCGCGATGCCGGCTTGCAGGTGTTGCGCATGGTCTGCCGCCGCGATGCTGACGGGGGTGTGACCGCCACGCTGGAGGGCCAGCCCTGATGCGCCCGATGCTGATCGCCGCCCTGGCCTGGCGGGACTACCGCAACGACGCGCGGCTGTCTGCCTGTAGCGTGTTGGCGCTGGTGGCGGTGATTGCGCCGTTGCTGGTGCTGTTCGGCCTGAAGTTCGGCCTGGTCAGCAGCCTGACCGAGCGTCTGCAGCGCGACCCGGCGGTGCGGGAAATCATCCCGTTGGGCGGTGGCCGTTTCAGCGCGGGTTTCGTTGCCGAGTTGGCCGAGCGTCCGGATGTGGCCTTTGCCTTGCCGCGTACCCGGCAAATTGCCGCGACTGCTGATCTGGTGCTGTCTGCCCGCAAGGTGGTGGTGAACGTCGAGATGATCCCGACGGCGCTCAACGACCCTCTTTTGCAGGGGCTGGAAATCCCCAGTGCCATCGACCAGATCGTCCTCAGCCGCACGGCGGCGGAAAAGCTCGGCGCCCAGGCCGGCGACGCACTTGAGGCGTCGTTCAGCCGTCAGCTGGCCGGGCAGATCCAGGTTCAACGCAGCACGTTGCGGGTGCTGGCGGTATTGCCGCTGGAGGCTTTCGAGCGTGACGCGTTGTTTGCACCTTTGGCGTTGTTGGAAGCCGCCGAAGACTACCGCGATGGCCGTGCTGTGCCCGCGCTGGGGTGGGAAGGCGAGACCCGGGCCGGGGAGGCGCAGCGGGTTTATCCAGCCTTCCGCCTGTATGCGCGCAACCTCACCGATGTCGAGCCGTTGCGCCGCTTTTTTGCCGACCGTCAATTGCTGGTTTCAACCCAGGCCCCGGCCATTGCCCAGGTGCAGTCGTTGAGCCGCAACCTGACCCTGGTGTTCTGGATCATTGCCGCGCTGGCAGTGGCTGGCGCGTTCGCGGCTATCTGCGCCGGCGCCCTGGCGGCGGTCGAGCGCAAGCGCCGCGAGCTGTCGGTGTTGCGCCTGCTCGGTTTCAGTACTTGCGCCTTGCTGGCCTTCGTCGTGCTGCAGGCGCTGTACAGCGGTGTGCTTGCCGCCGTCATCGGCGCTGCGCTGTACGCCCTGGCCGAAAGCGGCCTCAACCAGTTGTTCATGCAGATGCCCGGTGAGTACGCCAGTCATCTGCTCCCGTCGCATTACCTCGTCGCCCTGCTCGCTGTGTTGCTGGCCAGCGCGGCCGCTGCCGCCCTGGGCGGCTGGCGCGTGGCGCGAATAGACGCTTGTGAAGGAATTCGAGATGTTTGACCGCCGCTTACCCGCCCTGGCGCTGATCGTCGCCGCCTTGAGCCTGGTGTCCTGTGCCCAGGCCGAGGACGAGCCCAAGCCTGCCAGCAACAAGCTGGACAACCCCAAGCCGCTGGCTGACGACATCAGCCTGCCGTTGCCGTGCGACGGCGAGATGGTCTTCCGTCATGTCTACGTGCTGGCCCAGGGCAGCCTCGATGACCGTGAAGTGAACCTCGGCTACCCCTTCAGCGAGGGCGAAGCGGGCTACAAACAGTCGTTCATTTCCGGTTATCGCCGCGACTTCATCAACGGTCAGTTCGGCCTGCAGGACCTCTCCGCCGACTGGAAAAAACGCATCGGCCCGAGCTTGCCGAAAACCGACGCCGGCAGCCCGCTGAAACCGATGATGTACTTCATCGGCAAGTACGAAGTCACCGCCCGCCAGTACGCGCAGGTGATGGCCCAGGCCCAGTCGCTGGCCAGCGGCGAGCCGGCGCCGGCCTGTGAGGTGCCGACCGGCATGGCTGCGCGGTTGCCCAAGGTCAAGCTGTCGCGTTTTGAAGCCGAGCGTTTTGCCGCGGTCTACAGCGCCTGGTTGATGAAAAACCACCGCGACCTGCTGCCGGTCAGCGGCCGTGGCAAGAAGGCTGAAGATGGCGGTATCGGCTTTGTGCGCCTGCCGACCGAAGTGGAATGGGAGTTCGCTGCCCGTGGCGGCTCGGTCGTCAGCCGCCAGGAACTGGAAGGGCGGTTGTTCCCGCGACGCCTTGAAGGCAGCGAAAGCGATGGCCCATTGGCCGATTGGGCGGTGTTCAACCAGGTGGCTGGCGGTACCGGCCAGGCCGCGCGCCTGACCCCGATCGGCACCAAGTTGCCCAACCCGCTGGGGCTGTTCGACGTGATCGGCAACGCCGCGGAAATGGTCCAGGAGTCGTTCCAGCTGGTGCATGCCGGGCGTCGCCAGGGTGCTTATGGCGGCTTCGTGGTCAAGGGCGGCAACTACCTCGAAGGCGAGGGCACGCTGTTCACCGGCATGCGCCGCGAGTACCCGCTGTTCGGCGCCGATGGCACTGAGCAAAGCAATGAAACTACAGGCTTGCGTGTCGCCATCGGCGCCCTGTCGGCCCCACGTTCGCGTTATGAGGAACTGTTCGAACAGTGGCAGAAAGAGGGCCGCCTGGCCTCGCTGACCGATGCCATCGACGACGCCCAGGACCCGACCAAGCGCCTGGACAGCATCATCGCCGCCAGCGCCGACCCGCGCCTGCAAGCGGAGCTTGGCCTGGTCAACGAAGAGCTCAAGCGCAACGTCTCGCTGATCGCCCAGCAGCGCGAAGAAGCCGCCGGCAACCTGATCCAGTCGGCGGCCCTGGTGGCCGAAACCATCAACAACTACAACATCCGCCTGACCAACCTGCAAAAGACCCAGCAGCAGGCCAAGGCTTCCGGTGACGACACCAGCGCCAAGCTGTTCGCCGCCGCGATCAACAACGGCCGTAGCGCCCTCGACGGCGCCGTGGCGATCTACATCGACAACCTTGCCACTGGCACGCGCTACACCGATGCGGTGATCCAGGCGCAGTTCCAGCGGGTCAAGGAAGAACTCAATCGCAAGCCGGTACTGGGCAAGAGCCTGCTCAGCCGCGCGACCCTGTTCGTCCGCCATGTCGGCGACTACCGCCAGCAACGGCGTGCGGACCCGGCGACGATTTTGAAAGAACTGCTCGCATCAGCTGCTCCGCAACCTTGAGCGGCTGTCGGGCGAGCATCGTAGTGACCGGGGCGACATGAGGTTGTTCCGGGCGTGTCCAAACAGAGAGAGAACCTGACCATGCTTTCAACTCGCAAGCCCTTCTTCACTGCTTCCAACGGCCGGGCCGCGCTGCTGCTGGCGGCCGGTTTCAGCACCGTCCTGCTGACTGGCTGCGCCAGCTCGCCGGCGTCCAAGGTCGGTGCGACGACCAAGGTCGAGTACTACCCGAGCTGCTACGAGCCGGTCCAGCACCTGCGCGCTACCGATTCGGACATGACCAAGTCGGTCGCCACCGGTGCCCTGATCGGTGCCGTCGGCGGCGCCCTGACCGGCGCCCTGACCGGCAACTCCGACACCCGTGGCCGTAATGCCGCCATCGGTGCTGCCGGTGGTGCCCTGGTCGGCGGCGCCGCCGGTTACTACACCGAGCGCCAGAAGCAGATCAGCGATGACAACCAGCGCATCGGCTCCTACGCCACCGACATCAACAAGAGCGCGGCCGACATGGACCGCAGCACCGCTTACGCCAAAGCCTCCCAGGCGTGCTACCAGCGTGAGTTCGCCAACCTGATGGATGGCCGCAAGAGCAACAAGATCAGCGATGGCGAAGGCCGCAAGCGCCTGGCGGAAATCATCGCCGGCCTGCAGGAGTCGAACAACCTGATCACCGCGGTCAACGGCCGTCTGGGTGAGAACCTCAACAACTACACCCAGGCCTACGAGCAAGACCTCAAGCAGGTCGGCGTGCAGCGTAACGACGTCGTGGTGGTTGCCGAAGCCGAAGCGCCAGTGCTGGCCACCGGCAACGCCAAGAAAACCACCACCGCCAAAGCCAAGACCAAAGCCCCGGCCCAGGCGAAGAAAAAGCTGCCAGAGGTGCCGAAGGAAGCCGTTGCCACCGAAAAGACCCTGCAGGACGCCAACGCCAAGAAGGCTGAAAGCCAGAAGGTTGCCAGCGCCGGCCAGAGCCAGGTCAACAGCATGTGCAAGAACCCTGACATGGGTGACTGGGCACCGGTGCCTTGCCCTAACGTGTAAGGCCTGAGCAGCAGCGTCGCCCGGCCCGGCAGTAAAAGGCCGGGCGGCCTGCTGTGCCGTTTCAAGGAAGACCGTTCATGAGTGAGTTACTCAACCGACTGGATAGCAATCCATCGCAGTTTTTCGCCAGGCAGCGCATCGAAAGCCGCATCAACCTGCCGAAACTCTTCGCTGCCATTGATGCCGACCCGGGCATCGTCGGTGCGGGGGTGGTGTATATCGATGCGGATTACAACGTGGTTACTCTGCGTGAGTTTCAGCCGATTTGCAGTGTGTTGCCCAAGCGGGTGATTTTGCGTGAGGCCCCGAAGTACCAGGCCCCTGCGCAATTCATGCACCAGTTGCAGAACAATCCACGTGAGTCACGAGTGGTCAAGGAGGCGGTCAACACCACCTTGTCTTGTACCGGAGCGGTTCTTGGCTGGATTGTTTTGTTCAGTGGCTCGATAGCCGTGCCATTTACCGGCGGCACGAGTCTGGCATTGAGTTACGTGGGCGGTGCGGCGGCACTCGCCAGCTCCGGTCAATGCATTGTTGGGATCGCCAGAACCTATAACGAAATCAACAATCCATCCGACAACGACGAAATGGACCAGAACGTCTGGTTTCAAGCAGTCATGCCGGTTCTGGATGCTGTCTCATTGCTTGGCGTAGGTGCTTCCGGTCTGAACACGGTGAAGTACCTGCAAGTGCGCAAGGCCGCCACTGGCAGCAGTTGGTATGAGCTGACCAAGACCTTGAGTCGGCAACAACGCAAGTCACTGACTAAAGAGTTGTTGTTGATCAAACACCCGTCACTCACGGCCAAGCAGTTGAAACTCAAACAAAGCGCGGGCGAGCTGGTCAAGCGCTACACCCCTACCGAGTTCAAGCACGCGACACAGACCCTGATCAAGGATTCGCTCGGTGCCGCCACGGGCCTTGCGGGTAGCAATACCGTGCAGACAATCGCGGTGGGCTTGTATGAGGAGCTGGCGGAATGAATCAAAATTCCAAACTGAAAGATTTTCTAGCCCGCTTTTTCCCGACGTTCCTTTGCACTTACTTCCTCTCCTGTCTTGCCGTAGGGTGCACGCTTTCGCTGGTCTGGAGCACTTATCTGCTTAGCGCTGATATTCGCTCATTTCTGATTACTACAGCGATTGTCACTGTCATCGTTACTGGCGGGCACATCGCCGTTGTCAGAGGGCGTCCCTGGGGTTTGTGGGTGGTGGTTGCCGTATTCCTGGCTTGCCTGTTCATCGTCTTGCCCACGTATGGCTACCGGCCTCATCCGTTCTCCTACACGACGGGCATTTTGTTCCCGCTGCTTGGACTCCTTGTTCTCAATAGCAAGCGCTACCGCGAAATGCGCATCTGCCTGTTCGAGATCCGCGAAGAGCGCACCCGGGATCGTAAAGCACGTGCGGCCAAAGCCCGCCGTTGAGCGCGCAGCCAAACAACGTCAACGAGCAAAGGCTTGAGCCTTACGCAACCGACAAAACCATTGACCCTGGTTAATATTTGCTCAATTTCCACCCCCTAGACTGAGGCCTCTGTACCCTCAAAGGGGGAAATCGCATGACCATTATCGTCACCGGCGCCGCCGGTTTTATCGGTAGCAACCTGGTCCAGGCCCTCAATCAGCGCGGCGAAACCGACATCATCGCGGTCGATGACTTGAGCGATGGCGACAAGTTTCGCAACCTGGCTGACGGCGAAATCGCCGACTACCTGGACAAGGACGATTTTCTTCAGCGTTTTGGTCGTGGCCAGTTCGGCAAGGTACGCGCCGTGCTGCACCAGGGCGCTTGCTCCAGCACCGTCGAAGGCGACGGGCGCTTCATGATGGACAACAACTACCGCTACAGCCGCGACCTGCTCGACGCCGCCCAAGGCCTGCAGGTGCCGCTGCTGTATGCCTCGTCGGCAGCGGTGTATGGCGCCGGGCGTGACTTTCGCGAGCAGCGTGAATGCGAGCGGCCCTTGAACGTTTACGGCTACTCGAAGTTCCTCTTCGACCAGCGCGTGCGCCGGCAACTGGCCCAAGCACGCAGCCAGATCGTCGGCCTGCGTTACTTCAACGTCTACGGCCCCCACGAACAGCACAAAGGCGCCATGGCCTCGGTGGCCTTGCACTGCTTCAACCAGTATCAGGCCGACGGCAAGGTCAGCCTGTTCGGCAGCTATGGCGACTATCCTAGCGGCGCTCACCTGCGCGATTTTGTGGCGGTCGAGGATGTGGTCCGGGTCAACCTGTTCTTCCTCGACCGGCCGCAGTTGAGTGGCCTGTTCAACGTCGGCAGCGGTCGTGCCCAGCCTTTCAACGATGTGGCACTGGCAGTGATCAACCACCTGCGCGAGCAGCAGGACCAGCCACCGCTATCGCTGGAGATGGCCCTGCTGGAAGGAATCCTTGAGTACAGCGAGTTCCCCGAGCACCTGCGCGGCAAGTACCAGTGCTACACCTGCGCCGATCTTGAGCGCTTGCGCAGCGTTGGCTATCAGCAGCCAACGCTGACGGTGGAGCAGGGGGTGGCGCGTTACTGCGACTGGTTGCAGCGCGCACCGTAGTCAGTGCTGGCGCAAGGTCTTCAGATCGCCCTTGCCCGAGGTCCCGCACAGGTACTCCTGCAGTGAGTCATCCAGTGCGTTCAGCCATAGCCGCTGGCTGCGGCAGCTTGATGCGCCCGAGCATGTAGTCGCGGGCGAACCAGGCCTGGGCGTCGAACAGGTTGAAGCTGTACCAAAGGTCCTGCATGCCGAGGTAGATCAGCTGCGGGTTCTGCTCCCAGACAACCCCTTGGTACAGCCCTGCCGGCCACAGGCGGTTGCTGGTCTTGAGCGTCAGCTCGTCGGGCAGGAACGGGAAGTGATGCTGGTAGCCGGTGCAGAGGATGATCGCATCCACGCGCTTGCTCGAACCGTCGGCAAAGAACGCCATCTCGCCCTCGACCCGCAGCAACTGCGGGCGCTCCTCCCAGCCCTTGGGCCATTTGTAGCCCATGGGCTGGGTGCGGTAGGCGCTGGTGATCGAGCGCGCGCCGTACTTGAAGCATTGCGAGCCGATGTCTTCGGCCGAATAGCTGCTGCCGACGAAATCGAACACCTGCTCGATGCCCTGGCCGATGCTGTAGTCATAGGCACTGACAGTGAAGGTGCGGCTGGCCTGATCAAAACGCACCGCTTTGACCGCGGTATTGAAGCGAATGTAATCGCGCACACCGGCCTTTTTCACCCGGCCCTGAATGTAATCCCAGAGCACCTCGCGCGGCGGATAAGACGAAATCGGCCGCCCGAAATGCTCATCGAAACTGTAGTCGGCGAACTCCAGGCATTCCTTCGGCCCATTCGACCACAGGTAGCGATACATACTGCCGTGCACCGGCTCGCCGTGCTCATCCAGGCCGGTGCGCCAGGTGTAGTTCCACATCCCGCCCCAGTCGGCCTGCTTCTCGAAACAGACCACCTCGGGCATCTCGGCACCCTGGGCATGAGCGGATTGGAAGGCACGCAGCTGCGCCAGGCCGGACGGGCCCGCGCCGATAATGGCAACACGAATAGTCATAAGATTTCCTGACAGAAAACACTGAAAAAATGCAAAGCGTCTCCAGCCCTGAACGGCAGAACCGAGGGCGAGGGGAAGCGGAAACTTCAGGTGTCAGCTGGCAGGTGGAGGGACAGGGCGCTTGCGCTTGTGCGCGAGCAGGACGTCGCGAGGTGGAATCGACAAGGTGTGGAACAGCGTCGACAGGGGGGAGCTGGTCAGCGCAGGGCTAGCGACAGCGTTGGGCCCGTAAGGCTTGCCGAACAGCGCGGCAAACGGGCCTGAAGGGCGAAAGATACGTGTGGTCTCGTACATGGCGGGCTGATTCTGCCTCTTGTGGTTATGGATGCCTTTTTAGCTATAACGGATGGGGGAGGGGATTACAACCACCTGCAAGCGGTCGGCAAGCTGCTGGAGGTGCTTGCTCGTCGAGCTGCTTTCGGTCACTGTACAGACTAATGTCATTACAGTGGGGCCAAAGCCATGGCGTCTATCAACGTTCGTATCGACGACGATCTTAAAGCCCGTGCCTACCGTGAGCTCGAAAAGCTCGGCGTTACGCCTTCCGAACTGATGCGCCAGGCTTTGCAGTACGTCGCAGAGCGGGGCCAGTTACCGTTCAAGCCGGTGCTGTTGACGGAGGATGACGAGGCTTTGCTCGCAACAGTACGCGAGCGGTTGGCTGCACCACAGCGAGTGAAGGTCGCTCTGGATGACCTATAGCCCAGACTGAGCGAAACCACTTCATTGGAAATAAAAAAGGCCCACCTTGCGGTGAGCCTCTTTTTTACTGCGTATGGTGTGGCACCAGGAGTAGAGTTTCTGAGTATCAACTTCCTGTTGAGCGGTTTCGGTCATTTGCAATCACTTCGTTTATCAGCTCTCGTGCCTCTTGATTGCTAATTTTATCGGATTCGCAACTGATGGCCACGAACCTGTATGCCTGTTTACTATCCGGTATCGCCAGCGCAGCACGATCATCTGACATAGGTGCCACATAAACGTTTTTTACTTCTGGAAGCCCGCAAAATGTTGTGGACAAATGAAAAGAGGAGAATGCAATCGCTTGTCTCAGACGTGGCTCGTAAACGCTTTTGCTGACTACTTTTGTCATGATGGTTAAAGAAAAAATCGTACACAAAGCGATAGCCACAATCGCGGTGATATGTGAATTCCAATTTTTACTCCGGTCATCTGATTCCTTGTTTTTTCGACGGTGATCATGAATAAGGCTTCTAATCAGCAGAATCAGCGTCAATGGTAGGCTGAGGTAGCCCATCGCCAGCGAGAGCGCCATGAGCCAGATGATGGGCGTAAAGATAAGGGTAAGAAATAACTGGGCGCTGGGAAGATCTTGTGGGGCTAGTCCACTTAGTTCGGCAATGCCTGCATCTGAATAAATTTTCGAAAGAGCCGTTACGGCAAGCGCCGAGGGCACAAACAAAGCTTTTAACCCCCCTCCGTATTTGCTCCATAGTTTGGCAGCGTCCCAGTAGAAATACAGGAAGGTGAGTGCGGCGAGGCAATTGGCTACGAGCACTGAAATCAGGAGTTTGTTTCCGAGCTTCATCCCCGACATCGCTAGGAATCCAACCAAAAAGAACGCCATTGTAGTCAGCCCAAACACGATAGCTGCGTAGGTGGTAGGTTCCCATTGGCGAACTTTTTCAAAGTGTTGGTTATACCAGGGCGGTTTAGGCAGGGAGAGCTTCAAGTTTCCCATGTAGCCAAAAACTGCAGGGAGTATAAGGTAGAGCGATACCAAAATTTTGATAGGTAGCATGTTGGCTATTGTATTTCGGAATTAGTATGGTGATTCGGGAGGGCACACGGCTTAGGAAGCGCGCATACGATAGGGTCTATTCAACCCGTAACTGCCCTTCGCAGAGGGCAGATTAGGGGGCGATCCGAATTTAACTCTGCTCTAGCCTGTCCGCCGGAGATGGACTCAATTGACTAAGGCGGGGGAGCAGGCTTTTGCAATTAGTCGCATCAGAATGACGAGCTATGAGACCTCGATATCTAAAGTGCAATTAACTCGGAGATCTTTGTAGCTATCACCGACATCGAATCTTCTGCAGTACTCAGGCCGCTTCGGGAAGCGAGTAATGGGCTGACATTGCGGAGAGCCTCGTATGTTGTGTTGTGTACGATGGGGACGAGTTGGTTTCCTGCCAGCAGTGTCGAAAGTTCTTTGTCGGCGACGCTCTCTTTGGGAAGGCGGGCCAATAGAGCAGGGGTCACCAGCACTAGTCCAATTCGTGAATTTGCCAAGCCTTTGTCGATGGCGCGCATCATCGGAACGCCAAGGCCAAGATCCTTCTCGCTGAACCAAACCTTTACACCAGCCGCCACCAGGAGTTCGTGCAGTTCTTTGGCTGGCCCCAGCCGGTCGTCCCACGCGTGGCACAGGAATACATCACGTAGATCAGGTTGCGCTGCTGCTCGCGTCTCCACGGCCTGGCGAATTGGCGTGAGTGACTGCACTTGGGCAAATGTGTATGAAACTGATGAACCCGCTTTTGACCAGCGCGGCCTCGAAGCGCTGCTAGACTTGCCACCGCTGTACCCATAACTACTACCACTACTACTGAGTGATGGGTAGTAAGAGCGAGAGCTGGTGCGGTAGCGGCATGCAGGGCAGGCCGCTGCGGCTGCCGCTGAGCTATGTCCGCGTACTGGTGCTGTGCATCTAGACATGTCGAAATCCTTGCATTATCGGGAGCTAGCTCCTAGGGCACAGAAGGTGCCCTGGGCTCTGTTAAGCGATCAAATCAACGAGTCGCTTTTGGGCGAATGACGATGCGGAACGGCTGACCGTTCGCGCGACGTATCACCTTGCCGTTACGAGTACGTACGGTCATGCGGTAGATGACCTCGCCTTCGCCTTCGGGCTTGTCGAACATCTCAAGCTGGGACATAGAATGTCTCCTGTTGAGTTAACTCGATCACAGAACTCGCTCCCTTGCGCACAGAGCCCACAAGGGCTACCATCGCAAAGCTTTCACCACAAAAGCGCGAGAGACATCTGGAGTTAGTTCAGACGTCTTTTCCCTAAGGCCGGTCAAGTTCGCACCTTGATCGGCTTTTTCGTTTCTGGTTGATTGCCCTCCATTCAAGCCCTTTTCTGATTTCGTAAGGTGCTATAGATAAAGATACAGTGCAACCATATGCAGAGCCTATCATCATCATTTTGATGACGTCAAGCGCTCGCGTGCTATGATCCGCCCATATGAAATGGTCGGCCAAGCGCAAGGTCGCTCGGCAAGACAGGTAAGACGGTAAGACGGAGAGGACATGATTGACTTGAGCGACTACAGCCAGGCACAGCGGGAACGCCTGGTGTACATAGATTTCCGTCTCTATTTCACCGGGAGCGTTTCCCGAGCCGATTTGATGGATCGCTTTGGGATAGGCGCCGCCGCCGCCACTCGGGATTTCGCACAATACCGTGAGATTGTTCCCGGCAACACAGAGCTCGATACGGTGGCCAAGCATTACGTGATACGCGAGACCTTCTCGCCTTTGATAGCGCATTCGCCTGAGCGAGTGCTCACATCTCTTTCTCAGGGATATGGTTACGGTCTGGAAGGCGAAAAACCACTCATCCTCAACGAGTCTGTTTCACTGCTTAGCAAACCGAAGGTCGAGATCCTCGCGCCGATCACTCGTGCAATCAGCCTGCGTCAGGTGGTGAAAATTAGCTACACATCTGGTTCGGGCGAGTCTGAACGTGAAATCGTGCCCTTCGCTGTCAGCTGTGATGGCTTGCGCTGGCACGTTCGGGCTTACGATAGGAAGCGAGAGAAGTTTGTAGACTTCGTACTCGCCCGAATTGGGCACGCTCAGGTTCAGTTGGGACAAAAACCTAGAAATGTAGAAAACCAAATGCATGATGACCAGTGGAATCGCATGCTGGATTTGCCCCTCGTCCCGCACCCTGATAAGAACTGTGAGCAGATCGTGATGCGCGACTATGACATGCCTGATGGTGTGCTCAGGCTGCGTGTACGCGCTGCAATGGCAGGATACGTCCTACAGCAGTACCATGTTGACTGCTCTCCAGACCACAACATTGAGGACAAGGCCTATCGTCTCTGGCTGAGCGACCCCTTGGTTCTGTATGGAGTGGAGAGTTCTATGTTTGCTCCCGGATACAAGAGCCCGAATAGCTGAAATCAGCTTCCGGAGGGGGGGGGTAGGTTGGCGATATTTGAAAAAGTCACGCTGTAAGTGAAGACTCGCCCGAGTGTACTTACCATCTACGGGAATCTCCGAAGAAGTCCTCAAATGTGCTGAAATGCCTCGCGCACAATCCGGTACGCCAGTCGAGCGCAACTCTTTCAAAGGTTCTGCCTTTGATTACGGCTTCCGCCTTGGCTTTGTACTTGGCTTCCATGGGTTAATGCCATCCACCAGCATCCGCTTGACCTCCAAGCGCTTGCGGCGCGCAACGGGATAGTTGCGGGCTGAGGTCAGTCCTTCCCGTCCGTCAGGTTTGACATAACGGAGCCGTCAGCCTTTGTGGCAATTGGGTGGGACTAGGAGATAGATGCCCTTGCCGTCGAAAATCTTGTAGGCGCGGTCAGTAGGTTTTGCCAAGCAGCAAGCTGCGTTGTAGAGAGGAGCTGTGATACGCGACAGAAGGGTATTTCCTTTTATCGAAGTGACCTGTATCCCAAACTCTACCCTTAAAACGGCTGGAATCCACCAGATTTTGACGTAGCCCGACGGAACGCCAAAACGAAAAAACCCGCCAAAAGGCGGGTTTTTCGGGGATTCCAGAGATGTTGAAAGCCTTCTCTGGAACCTAATATGGTGCCGGCACCAGGAATCGAACCCGGGACCTACTGATTACAAGTCAGTTGCTCTACCATCTGAGCTATACCGGCACAGGGGCGTCATTATAGCGATCAGTTTGCGTCTGTAAACTACTTCTGCAACATTCCTCGCGATGCCCGGTTTCAGCGGCTATCGCGAGGTGTTTTGTTACCAGCCGCGGTGCATTGTGGTGGCGCTGGGTTCGGCTTTGGTGGGGTCGAATATCAGCGGTTTGTAGCGGCAATCGTGCTTTTTACAGTGCTCTCGGCAGCCGTGCTTTTTCTTGCAGGTGTAGGCCGGGCCCGAGTAGCCCTTGTCGCCGTATATCTGCATCTGCGGGATTTCCCAGCCAGACATCGGGGTGTAGTCGCCGGTCGTGCAGCCGCTCAAGTAAAACGCGCACGCCAGCAGGAGGAAGGATCTGATAATAGCCACAGGCAATTCCGTTTGGTCGAAGTGTCAGTGTTTGTGTGTGTCGAGGTAGTGCTGGATGGCGCGGTGGTCGCGGCTGAAGTCCGGCCCTGGGAAGCTCTGGTTGCCGTACCTCTGCATGGGGGGTACTTGCCAGTTGGACTCAGGTGGCGGGACTTGCCAGTCGGACATGAAAGCGCAGCCGCTCAGGTAAAACGCGGACGCAAGCAGGGCGATGGATCTGATGATATCCACAGTCAATTCCGTTTATTCGAGGCGTCAGTCTTTGTTGAGGATGCGCTGGATGGTGCCGCCGCAGGCCTGGTAGCAACTGTCGTAATCGTTGCCGCACGAGTAGCTCGAACCGCTGTTGAACGGGTAGCTGGGGTAGTAGCAGCTTTTGCGCGCTTCCTTTTTGCTCTTGCCGACCTGGCAATGCTGGTAGCTTCTGAGGTTGGCCTGGTACAGGGCCTGGTCGCTGTTTTCCTGCAGGCGCGCCATCTGTTTGCAGTGGTTGCGCTCCATCGAGCAGGAGTTGATGCAGTTCATGCCCGCCATGCTTGGCGGTGGGGAGTATCTATAGGTGTAGCTGGGGCCGCAGCCGCCGAGCAGGCCGACGGCCAGTAGCAGCGCGGCGCGCCATTTGAGTGAATTGCTCACGAGTTGCCAGTTCCTTGTTCATTCCTCGCTGAACTCCAGCAGGTCACCTGGCTGGCAGTTCAACGCGCGACAGAGCTTCTCGAGGGTTTCCATCTTGAAACCCTTGATCTTGCCGTTTTTCAGCAACGACAGGTTCGCCTCCGTAATACCGATAATCTCGGCCAGATCCTTGGAGCGGATCTTGTTCTTGGCCATGACTACATCGAGTCGAATAATTATCGGCATAGGGGCAAGCTAGACATAACAGTTGTGTTCATCGCTGATGGTTTTGGCGTCACGCATGAGGAGTGAGAAGGCGCACAGGAAGATGCCTTTCATGATCTCGTAAACCGCCTGGGATGATACACCGATCGATACACTGAAGCTTCTTTCGCCTTTGGGCAGGTCGATGGAGAACGCCAGGCCCTGCAAGGTGCCGATCATCGGCCAGACCATCGGTAAACCAATGCACAGCAAGCCCACCCACCAGAGCATCTTGATGTTCTGCGTCGTCCAGGTTTCGCCCCGGGACAGGCGCAGGAAGAACAAGCCTGTCAGGTACAAGGCAAAGGCCGAAAGGCTGGCGGGGATCAGTTCCAGGCCGATCACCAGGCCCAGGGCCAGGTGCGAAGGCTGGTAGTCCGGGGCCAGCAGCAGCGGCATGTTTTCGCCGAAGCTTTGCAGGTAGGCGCTTTGCACCTGGGCTTTTTCGAACACCCACAATAGTACGTTGCCGCCGAACTCGACGATCCCAGTACCCCAGGCGAGTACCGCGGCGAATGCACCGATCACTCGCAGACGCGATCTCGCGTAAGCCACTGTCTTACTGTTCATGGTTTCCCTCCGTGCTAGTTGAGCGGGGTGCATTATTTGTGAAAAATTATCGTATTACAATAATTAATTGTGATTTTGGTAAGGGTGCGGCGTTTTGACACGAGGGGCGTAGAGGAGTGTCAGGGGGCTGCGGGGCAGCTGCATCGCTGGCAAGGCCAGCTCCCACACGGGCCAATGCGCCACTACTGTGGGAGCCGGCCTTGCCGGCGATGGGGTGCGCAGCAGCCCCAGAATGGCCGGGTAATATAATTTACGAACCTTTCTGCAACCTTTAAGGGCTTTCACCTTAATACGGACTGAAAGACGCGAAAATTAATTAGCCATTTTCTATCGATTTGACTTTAACGATGCCTTGAGCTAATTTGTTGTTCATTATGTTGAACACTAAAGCGTTTCCGCTCTTCACCTCCCGCCTGGTTTCCCGTGAACGTCACTGGACCGGCGACCTCTAGCGCCTCCCCCGACAAACAGTCTTTTGCTTCTTTTTGTCTGCAGCCGTCAGCGCGATTTCGCTCGGCTTGTGTCGCCCGTGGGAGGGCATCATGCGTTCCTGGATCTATCTGTTTATCGCCATCACCGCTGAGGTGATCGGCACCGCGTCGATGAAATTCGCCGCCAGTCATTTCCCCATTCTTGGTCACGGGTTGATGTACCTGATGATCGGCCTGTCGTACTTCTTCCTGGCGCTGGCGGTTAAACGCGTGCCAGTGGGTGTGGCCTACGCCCTGTGGGAAGGCATCGGCATCGTGCTGATTACCCTGATCAGCGTCACTTGGCTGGGCGAGAGCCTGGGCCTGCTCAAGGCCGCCGGCCTGGGTGTGATGATCGCCGGTATCCTGCTGATCAAGTCGGGTACCCGCGCCGCACCTGCCCCGCGCCACATGGAGGCGCTGCCATGCTGAGCATGAACTGGATTCCCTTCGCCTGGCTGGGCCTGGCGATCGTGCTGGAGGTGATCGCCAACCTGCTGCTCAAGTATTCCGACGGCTTTAAAAAGCGCGGCCTGGGCATCGCCTCGATTCTCTGTGTGCTGGCCGCCTTTACCGCGCTGGCTCAAGCTGTACGAGATATCGAACTGTCGCTGGCCTACGCCATCTGGGGTGGCTTCGGCATCCTTGCCACTGTGGCCATGGGCTGGGCGTTGTTTGGTCAACGCCTGATGGGGCGTGGTTGGCTGGGGCTGGCGCTGTTGCTGGTGGGCATGAGCCTGTTGAAACTGGCTTGATTCAACGTGCTTAGCGCTATTCGCGCAAAGGCTTATGCACAAGGCGCATGCCAAGTCGATGGTCGTTGCATCGGAGCAACGCTCGCCGTTGGTCTTTGCGCAAATGGCTGTTTTTGCTGGCGATTAATCAGTGAGCAAAAAATGACCAGGCTGTAAAAACGCTTGGATCCACGAATCTTCAGGGGTCCTACGCAAGGTTGTGCACAGAGTTATCCACAGGCTGCGAGCCTTTATCGGCGTTCGGCCAACAGCAACAGATTGCGCGGGGTGAGAGGTTGTTCACAAAACACCCCGAGCTGTACCTCGTAGGACTGTTCCTGCAGGAACAGTGCGCGATCGAGCACCAGCCAAAGTTCCAGCGGGCGGCGGAACACATTGCGTAGTAACTCCAGGTTGCGCACCTGGGCCAGGCGCTGCCAGCCCGCAGCTTCCAGCGCGAGCCAATCGGGGGCGGCCTCTACCGGCAAGCTCTTGAGTGCTGCCAGGTCGAGGCAGTAGTCGGCATACGGCTTGTGCAGCCAGCTGACCGCCAGCGAAGGCGTCGGCAGGTACTCATCCACCCCACGCAGCTGACGTTGCCACAGATCGAAACCCAGGCGCCTGGCCATGGATTGATCGCGCTGGCGGCGAACGCGCGCGCCCGCAGTAACCGTTTCACTGAGCGGCAGGCCGAGGTCATCGATCGACAACTGCAAGCCAGACGCCTTGGCGGCGGTGGATAACGGTTGGTAGTGCGGCGCCTGGATGCGGTTGTAGCAGCAGGGCGCGATGGCCAGCTGGCGGCAGCCCCGAAGGCTGGCCAACTGCATCAGGCGTACATGCAAATCACCGCAGGCATGCAGGGCCACTGCGGTGTGCTCGGCATTCAACTGCAATGGCGCATCATCGGCCAGTACATCCTGCAGGCGGTGCTCGGCGGGCAAGTGGTGATGCTGGCTGAGGGCGATTCCGGCGTCGACCAGCGCCGGGTCGTATTCCAGGCAGGTCAGTTGCTGGCTGTGCGGCTCCAGCAAGCGCCGGCCCAGGTGGCCTTTGCCGGCGCACCAGTCCAGCCAGTGGCGTGGGCTGTGGATAAAGCCCAGGTGGCTGGCGAAGGCTTCGATCTGCTGCCATTTGCGCCCCGGTACATCGACGTTCAGGCGCTGGCTCGCCGAGGGCAGGGCCACGGTGGATAACTCACCGATGGCCGACAGCTGTGCCGCCATGCGTGCCAGTTGTGGCAAGGGCGCCGGTGCGTCCAGCTGCTCGGGATGATTGTGCGCCGCCTCCGCTTCGCTTAACGAGCGCTGGCGCAACCAGCCGGCAAGGGCTGGATACGTGGTTTCCCAAGGCAGCTCAAGCTGGGTGAAAGGCCGTGGCCGCCACAGTGCCTGGTGCTCGCGCAGAAAGCTGTCCAGCGCCTGGAAGCGGCTGAGCAGTTGGTCGCCGGAAAGAGGAAGGGCAGTGGTCATGAGCAGATACGAAAACGGGGCTGTGATCAGCCCCGTTATACAGGTTTATCGACCCTGGCAGGCGTCGACGCGCAGCCAGCGTTCCAGCTGTTTGAAGGCTTGAACCAGCAGGAAGGAAATCAGCAGGTAGAACAGGCCCGCAGCGAAAAAGATCTCTACTGGCAGGTAGGTCCGGGCGATGATGGTCCGCGCCATGCCGGTCAGCTCCAGCAGGGTGACGGTGCTCGCCAGGGCGCTGGCCTTGAGCATCAGGATCACTTCGTTGCTGTAGGCCGGCAGGCCGATGCGCGCTGCGCGTGGCAGCATGATGTAGATCATCGCCTTGGCCCGGGACATGCCCAGGGCCCGCGCCGCTTCAATCTCGCCGCGAGGGATGGCCTGCAGCGCGCCACGCAGGATTTCTGCGATGTAAGCGGCAGTATGCAGGGTCATGGTCAGCACCGTGCACCAGAACGGGTCCCGCAGGTAGGGCCACAAGGCACTGTTTCGCACGGCATCGAACTGGGCAAGCCCGTAGTACACCAGGAACAACTGAACCAGCAGCGGTGTGCCACGGAAAAAGAAAATGTAACCGTACGGCAGGGCGCGCACGTACCAGTGTCGCGAGGAGCGGGCGATACCCAGTGGAATGGCGATGATCAGCCCGGCAATGACCGCGATGCTCACCAGTTCCAGGGTCAGCGTGGCGCCTTGGGCCAGGCGTGGCAGCCACTTGATGATGACTTCCCAGTTCATTGATTGGCCCTCGCGAAGCCGCGACCGGCGCGTTTTTCCATGAAGTGCATGCCGGTCATGGCCAGGACCGTCAGGCCCAGGTAGATGATGGCGGCGACCATGTAGAAGGTGAACGGCTGCTTGCTCACGGTCACGGCGATTTGCGAGTGACGCATGATTTCTTCCAGGCCGATCACCGAGACCAGTGCGGTGTCTTTCATCAGGATCATGAACAGGTTGCCCAGGCCGGGCAGCGCGATCCGCCACATTTGCGGCAGGATCAGTTTGGAGAAGATTCGCCCTTTGGACAGGCCGAGCGCGAGGCCAGCTTCACGGTGACCCTTGGGAATGGCCAGGATTGCACCACGGAACACCTCCGTGGCATAGGCGCCGAAGCACAGGCCCAGGGCAATCACGCCTGCGGCAAAAGCATTGAGCTCCAGGCCGGGAATATTCAGGAGTTCGCCAAGCTGGTTCATCAGGCTGACGGTGCCAAAGTAAATCAACAACACCCAGAGCAGCTCGGGCACGCCGCGAACTATCGTCGAGTAGAAGCCACCCAGCCATTGCAGGGGTTTGTACGGCGAGGTCTTGGCCAGGGCGCCAAGCAGCCCCAGGACCAGCCCCAGGCATAGGGCCGACAACGCGAGTTTGACGGTCATCAGCGTCCCGACAAACAGGGCCGGACCGAATCCGTAGAGATCAATATTCATGGGCAGGTTTGTTCAAGGGACCGGCATCGCCTCCAGGGCAATGCCGGTCGGGGCGAATCAATAGATGCTGAACGGGAAGTATTTGTTGTTGATCTTCTCGTAGGTGCCGTCGGCAACGATTTCTTTCAGTGCAGCGTTCAGCTTGTTGCGCAGTTCATTGTCACCTTTGCGCACAGCGATGCCGACCTTGTCGCTTTCGTTCACCGGCTCGCCTTTGAACTCGTAGTTTTTACCGGCTTCGGACTTGAGCCAGTCGTAGTTGGCATATTTGTCAGCCAGCAGGGCGTCGACGCGGCCCGAGGTCAGGTCCAGGTAGGCGTTTTCCTGGGTGTCATACAGGCTGACCTTGAACTTGTTGTCCATGCCGCCGTTGTCGTCCAGCCAGATAGCCGCCTGGGTGGCGCGCTGAGTGCCGAGGGTCTTGCCTTCGAGCGACTTGGGGTCGGTCTTGAAGTCGACGTTTTTCGGGGCGATGAACTGCTGCTTGTTCGAGTAGTACGGGTCGGTGAAGTCTACGGCTTGCTTGCGCTCGTCGGTGATCGACAGCGACGAGACGATGAAGTCGGACTTCTTCGCGTTCAGGGCGGGAATGATGCCGTCCCAGTCGGAGACCACGACTTCACACTCGACCTTCATCTTGGCGCACAGGGCGTCGCCGATGTCTTTGTCGAAGCCGACCACCTGGCCGCTGGCATCCTTGTTGTTGAACGGCGGGTAGGCCGCCTCAATGCCCATCTTCAGTTTCTCGGCAGCCATGGCATTGGCCGAGAACACCAGCGTGGCGGCAGCGGCCAGGAGGAATTTCTTATAGGTCTGCATGCGTGTTGCTCCGTTAGCGGTTGCTGGACATGAATTGTTTACAACGCGCCGAGGTCGGGTTTTCGAAAACCTGCTGCGGCGTTCCTTGCTCTTCGACCAGCCCCTGGTGCAGGAAGACGACTTCGCTGGACACCTGGCGGGCAAAGCCCATTTCGTGGGTAACCAGTAGCATGGTACGGCCTTCTTCGGCGAGGGCACGGATAACGTTGAGCACTTCCTGAACCATTTCCGGGTCCAGGGCCGAGGTCGGCTCATCGAACAGGATGACCTTGGGCTTCATTGCCAGGGTACGGGCGATGGCCGCACGCTGTTGCTGACCTCCGGACAGTTCGGCCGGGTAGCTGTGACGCTTGTTGTGGATGCCGACCTTGTCCAGCAGCGCTTCGGCATGCTCGATGGCCTCGGCCTTGCTTTGGCCCAGCACCCGGCGCGGCGCCTCGATGATGTTGTCGAGGATGCTCATGTGCGGCCACAGGTTGAAGTTCTGGAAGACGAAGCCGATCTCGCTGCGCAGGCGATTGATCTGCTTGTTGTCGGCGGCCACCAGTTCGCCGTTTTTTGCCGCCTTGAGCTTGAGCTCTTCACCGGCCACCAGGATCTGGCCCAGGTGCGGGTTTTCCAGCAGGTTGATGCAGCGCAGCAGAGTGGACTTGCCGGAGCCGGAGGATCCCAGGATCGAGATCACATCGCCATCACGTGCGGTCAGCGAAATTCCCTTGAGGATTTCCTGGTCGCCGTAGCGTTTGTGCAGGTTGCGGATTTCCAGCGCGGGCGTGGCCTCAGCCATGTGCGGTCCTCATGTGTTCTGGTGCGCTCCTGCTGTTAGCGGCCTTCCTGGCGAGGCGCCAAGCTAGCATAGCGGTCCGAAGACAGCCAATAACGTCGGGAGAGGCAATCGGTTGCTGGGAGGGCGGGTGTCGCATCGCTGCAGTGGACTGTCGCGCAGATGTCCGCCTACCCTCGTTTCCAGGGCCGGAGCCTTGATGAAAAAAGGCGCGATGGTGCCAGTTTTGGCCGTTTCTGGGAAGTCGTTTCTGACCTTGTGCACAGGTTCGGGCCTTTATCTACGGTTCTGGTTGTACCTGAGGGTTGCGCCTTTTTGCTCGTAGGAAGTGCATGAGGTGTTACCGGTGACGGATTGTGGTGCACCTTGGGCATTTGTAAGTGGGTATTTCAGTAATTGGCCAATTCCGCCGGTTTTTCAGGGTCTTTCGGTCAAGTCTTGGCCGAAAGGCCTGTAAGCCCCGTTAAACGGGGCTGTGAGAACTTTCGAACGAACGGTCATCAGCCTGGCGCGGTAATTGCGTTATCGATCGGCAACAGGATGTAGCACTCTTTTTAAAGGGCGCGACTCGAGTAGCAGGATCAAAACGCCATTTCTCGCAAAGGTAGTTTTATGAGCGGTACGCACAATTCCAACGACCTCGCTCAGGGGCTCAAACAGCGGCATGTGACCATGCTGTCGATTGCCGGTGTCATCGGTGCCGGTCTGTTCGTCGGCTCCGGCCACGCCATCGCCGAAGCCGGCCCGGCGGTCTTGCTGGCTTATGCCGCCGCCGGGACCCTGGTGGTGCTGGTCATGCGCATGCTGGCGGAAATGGCCGTCGCCTCGCCAGACACCGGTTCGTTCTCGACTTACGCCGACAAAGCCATCGGCCACTGGGCCGGCTTTACCATCGGCTGGCTGTACTGGTGGTTCTGGGTGCTGGTGATTCCGCTGGAGGCCAACGCCGCCGCGACCATCCTGCATGCCTGGTTCCCTGATATCGGCATCTGGGTGTTCACCCTGGTCATCACCTTGCTGCTGACCGCGACCAACCTGTTCAGTGTGAAGAACTACGGTGAATTCGAGTTCTGGTTCGCCCTGCTCAAGGTGGTGGCGATCATCGGTTTCATCATCCTTGGTGTGGCCGCGATCTTCGGTCTGCTGCCCAACAGCCAGGTCAGCGGCGTCAGCCATCTGTTCGACACCCAGGGCTTCATGCCCAACGGCATGGGCGCGGTGCTGGCTGCGATGCTGACCACCATGTTCTCGTTCATGGGTACCGAAATCGTCACCATCGCCGCCGCCGAGTCGAAAGACCCGGGCAAGCAGATCACCAAGGCCACCAACTCGGTGATCTGGCGGATCTTCCTGTTCTACCTCGTGTCGATCTTCGTGGTCGTGGCCTTGGTGCCGTGGACCAATAGCGAACTGGCCGAAGTCGGTTCGTACCAGACCGTGCTCAACCTGATGGGCATCCCCAACGCCAAGCTGATCGTCGACATCGTCGTGTTGATCGCGGTGACCAGCTGCCTTAACTCGGCGCTGTATACCTCCTCGCGCATGCTCTTCTCCCTGAGCAAGCGTGGTGATGCCCCGGCCATGGCCCAGCGCACCACTTCCAGCGGTACCCCGTATGTGGCGGTGGTGCTGTCGACTGCGGCGGCGTTCCTCACGGTGATCGCCAACTACCTGGCACCTGCCCAGGTGTTCGAGTTCCTGCTGGCAAGCTCCGGCGCCATTGCCTTGCTGGTGTACCTGGTGATTGCCGTGTCGCAACTGCGCATGCGCCGTCAGCGTATGCAGCGCGGGGAGAAGATTGCCTTCAAAATGTGGCTGTTCCCAGGGCTGACCTGGGCGACCATCGCCTTTATCGTCGGCATTCTGACCGTGATGCTGATCCGTCCGGATCATCGCATTGAAATCGTTGCCACCGGTTTGCTGTCCATCGCCGTGGTAGCCGCAGGGCTGCTGGTGGCGCGCAAGCGCAAGGCCGAGGCGGCCGGGCGGGCGGTGCTGAACAACTGATGTGCTGCGGGTGAAATGACAAAGGCCGCGATCTGTGAGGATTGCGGCCTTTTTGCTTCAGCAGGAAGTGGTGCGGTGTCCATGCTGGCCTCATCGCTGGCAAGCCAGCTCCCACAGGGACTGTGGTGGGAGCCGGTCTTGCCGGCGATGGGCTGCAGTGCAGCCCCATCCGGCTATCGCCATTGAGGGGATCAGGAGCCACGCAAGCTGTCAGCCAAACTTCTTCTGCTGCTTGGACACCGCTTCGGAAGCTGCAATGTAGGCGTCCTGGAACTCATCGCTCTCGAGCCAGGCCATGGTCGTGGCTTCGTCGGCGCCGTCCAGCCATTTGCGGTAGGCAGTGAAGACCATGACGATGTAGTCGGTGGCGTGTTCTTCCTTGTGACCCTTGAGCACCAGGGCCAGCAGCGGGTCGACCAGGAATACCGAGATCAGCGCAACCAGGCCGTTGTCCTGGGCTTGCTTCATCTTGTCGAACAGGGCGCTGTAGCTGCCCGATTCCATGGCCTTGTTGAACACCTGCTCGACGCTGGCGCTGGAGCTTTCGCCCGAGCTCTTGACCGCCTGGCCGCTACGCACCATGCGGTTCTCGCGGGCCTTGTTGGCGGCGCGTTTGGCGCGTTTCTGTTGTTTGCTGCTGGAGGCCATCGGTGAACCCTTGTGCTGAACCGGAAAAATTCTGCGTATTGAATCGCAGTTGGCCGGGAAACCCAAGTACAGCCGACGGCCTGGGCCGAGATCAGGCCGGCTGGGCCAGCTCGCCGCGGTCTTCCTCTTCCAGCACGCGCGCGGCGCGGTCTACCAGCAGTGGGTCAGGCTGGTGGGCGACGCTCAGGTCCTTGCCGGGGTAATCCAGCGAATGCAGGAAGTGGCGGATACAGTTGATCCGCGCGCGCTTCTTGTCGTCGGACTTGATCACCGTCCACGGTGCGTCGGCGGTGTCGGTGTGGAAGAACATCGCTTCCTTGGCGGCGGTGTATTCGTCCCACTTGTCCAGCGACTTGATGTCGATCGGTGACAGCTTCCAGTGCTTGAGCGGGTCGTCACGGCGCGAGATGAAGCGGCGCAGCTGCTCTTCGCGGTTCACCGAGAACCAGTACTTGAACAGCAGGATGCCACTGTTGCACAGCATGCGTTCGAGCTCCGGCGCCTGGCGCATGAACTCCAGGTATTGCAGCGGCGAGCAGAAGTCCATGACCCGCTCGACCCCGGCACGGTTGTACCAGGAGCGGTCGAAGAAGACCATTTCACCCGCCGTGGGCAGGTGCTGGACGTAGCGCTGGAAGTACCACTGGCCTTTCTCCTGCTCGGAAGGCTTCTCCAGGGCGACGATTCGCGCGCCACGCGGGTTCAGGTGCTCCATGAAGCGCTTGATAGTGCCGCCTTTGCCGGCAGCGTCACGGCCCTCGAACAGCACGACGATACGCTGGCCGGTTTCCTTGACCCAGCTTTGCACCTTGAGCAGCTCGATCTGCAGTTCATGCTTGGCCTTTTCGTACTCGGCGCGGCGCATGCGGTTGCGGTACGGATAGCTGGCCGGCAGTTTCGCCGAGGCGCTGTCTTCGTTGGAGCCGCGCGGTGCCGAGGCAACCTTCAGGGCTGCCGGTTGCTGGCTGATGGCGCTGATCTGCGCTTCGCCAGCGGCGCTTGCGGCAGGCTTGCGCGGGGTGCGCGGGCGGCGTGGACGAGTGCTGGCAGCTTTGCGCGCCGGGCTTGGGCTGGTGCCCGCGGGTGTTTCGACGGCGGGCGAGGGCAGGGGCAGGGCAGTGGATTCTTCGCTCATTATGGAGGCCTGTTGGTTCTTTCGAATGTCCTCAAGGCATCTTACGGCTGCCTGCCAAGGGCATATTGACGGTGGTCAACAGCCCTTGGCATAGCGCCATCAGTACCAGTATTTCGGGTAGCTGTTGGCCTGGCGCGCGTTGTTCAGGCACCAGGCCACGGCGACGATCACCAGCGAGCCTGCAAGCACCGGGGTCACCACGAAGCTCAGCGGTGCATGGCTGGCGATCACTACCAGCGGGTTGGCCCCGGCTGGCGCGTGCAGGGTGCGGGTCTGCTGCATGGCGGCCAGGGCCAGGCCGACGGCCAGGGCCGCGCTCCACCAGCTGTCACCCAGGGTATGCAGTGCCGCCAGGCCCACCAGGGTGGCAATCACATGCCCGCCGATGATGTTGCGCGGTTGTGCCAGTGGCGAGTCGGGCATGCCGAAGGCCAGCACGCAGCTGGCGCCAAACGGTGCCATCAGCCACAAGGCGCCGGACACCTGGCTGAGCCAGCCGGTGGCGCCGATCGCCAGGGCCGCGCCAATCAGTGACAACAGGCTGAAGTGCAGGGAAGGGGCGGCGGGCGCCTTGGATTTGAACGGCATGGGTACAGTCTCCGGGTGGGCGATTTGTGCCGAGGATACCGATCGGTTTACCTGCAAGTCAACCGATCGGTATACACTGTTGGCAACTGTCCAGATCGAAGGTGTGGCATGAGTACGTCCGAGAAAATCGCCGAGTCGGCCCTGCAGTTGTTCTACCGTCAGGGTTACCACGGCACCGGGGTTGAGCAACTGAGCCAGGAAGCCGGGGTGACCAAGAAAACCCTGTACCGGCATTTCCCCAGCAAGGAGCTGTTGATCGAAGCGGCGCTGCAGCGGCGCGACCTGGATTTCATGGCGCGCCTGGAAAGCGCTCTGGCGGCCGTAGAGGCAAAAGCGCGGCCGCTGGCCTATATCGACTTCGTTGAAGCCTGGGCGCGCTCTGAAGACTTCCACGGCTGTGCCTTCATTAATGCCTCGGCCGAGTATGCCGAGCCGGGCGAACCGCCCCATGAGCTGGCCAGACTGCACAAGCACAAGGTCATGGCGGCGCTGGAGCGGGCCTGTCAGCAGGCGGGGTGCCAGCAGGGAGCTGCGCAGCAGCTGTTTGTGCTGGGCGAGGGGTTGATTGTTGCGTCCCAGGTCAGCGGACCGCAGGCGTCATTGTTCGAGGCGGCGCGAGGGGTGGTGGCTGCGCTGGCCTAGCGCAGTATCCCGCAGATGGCGTTGCCTTCGTAGTAATGCAACACGTTGCCCATGAACATGAACGGGCCGCAGGCGTACATAGGCGAGCTGATGTTCTGCGCGGTGCGCTGCAGGAGCACTTGCTGGCCATTCACATCTGCGCCATAGCCCTCCTCGCTGTAGACATCGCACACTGGCAGTTGCAGAGGGATCGGCAGAATCACGGCCCAGAGGGTGACGCCGCACCACTGGTGAGGCTCAGTGCTCTTTTGCGTTGTGCTGATTACCGGGGTGATGTTCTTCAGGCGCAGGATGCGATGGGCCGCAGTGGGGTAGGTGTCTTTGTGCGGCAGCACCACGGTGGCGCCGACACAGCCGGTCAGGCTCAGCAGCATGGTGACGATAACGGCGATCGATTTCATCCCTGGCTCCGATGAGCTCGCGGCATGTCCGTGCGCGAGAAGGCCTGCGTCGGTGGAGAAATCGCAGGCATGAAAAAAGCCCCAAGGAATCACTTCGCTTGGGGCTTTTCGGTATTAGTGGTGCCCAGAGACGGAATCGAACCGCCGACACGGGGATTTTCAATCCCCTGCTCTACCGACTGAGCTATCTGGGCAACGGGGCGCATTAAAAGGGTTTTTCGGATTTACGTCAACGACTTTTTGAAAATTTTTTAAATTAATTCCGTCGCTTACGATTTTCCGGGGTTATTCGCTAGGCGGAACGTAGCCTTCGGCCTTCTCGTAATCCTGGCCGGAGAAGAACTTGTCCATCTCGCCCTGGAGGAATTTACGGTCCTCGGCGTTCATCATGTTCAAGCGCTTCTCGTTGATCAGCATGGTCTGCTCTTTTTGCCAGTCGGCCCAGGCCTTCTGCGAAATGTGATCAAAGATGTCCTGGCCCTTGGCGCCCGGGTAGGGTGGACGCTCAAGGCCTGGCAGTTCTTCGTTGTACTTGCGGCACATTACGGTGCGGGTCATCGCGACTCTCCTGTAAGCAATACGTCGGCCGCGCGTTTAAGCAGTTTTTTCACCGGGGCGGCAAGGCCCAGGCGCGGCGGGGTGGCGAGGTTATACCAGAGCCAGTCGGCCTCGGCCACGTGGTCGGTGGCGGCGTCGACGCGCACCAGCCAGGGCTCGATGGCCAGCTGGAAGTGGCTGAAGGTGTGGGTCAGGCCGTCCAGCGCCTGGCTGCCGGCCAGGCTCAGGCCGTGCTGGTCGGCCAGATCTTCGATTTGTTCAATGTTGTCCAGCTCCGGCAGGCTCCACAGCCCGCCCCAGAGGCCGCTGGACGGGCGCCGGTAAAGCAGGATGGCGCCTTCGTGGTTGGCCAGCAGTGGCATCAGCGTGCGCTTTTGCGGCAGCTCCTTGCGCGGCTTGGGCACGGGGTAGCGGATTTCCTGGCCGAGCATGTGCGCCTCGCAGCCAACCTTGAGCGGGCATAGCAAGCAACTGGGCTTGCTGCGGGTGCACAGGGTGGCGCCGAGGTCCATCATCGCCTGGGTGTAGTGATTCACCCGGCTGTGCGGGGTATAGCGCTCGGCGTTGGCCCACAATGCCTTGGCCACCTTCGGCTCGCCCGGGTAACCCTCTTGCGCGGTGTAACGGGCCAGCACGCGCTTGACGTTGCCGTCGAGGATCGGCGCACGCAGGCCCATGCTGATGCTGGCAATGGCGCCAGCCGTGGACAGGCCAATGCCCGGCAGGTCGGTGAGCTTCTCGACATCGCGCGGAAATTCGCCGCCGTACTGCTCGACGACGATTTTCGCGGTTTTTTGCAGGTTGCGCGCCCGGGTGTAGTAGCCCAGGCCGGTCCACAGGTGCAGCACTTCGTCCTCGGGGGCCTCGGCCAGGGCCTGGACCGTGGGCAGGGCCTCCATGAAGCGCCCGAAGTAGTTGAGCACGGTGCTCACCTGGGTCTGCTGCAACATGATCTCCGAGACCCACACCCGATACGGGGTGATGCCCTGTTGCCAGGGCAGGTCGTGGCGGCCGTTACGGTCGTACCAATCCAGTACGGCGCTGGAAAACTGCTCTGGGCTCATCGCTTGAACAACCCCTTGAGTGCGTCTTTGAGTTCCGGGCTGACCTTGTCACCGAGTTTCTCGTCGATCTTCTCGCTGAGCTTTTCGCTGACCTTGTCGCCGGCAAGCTTGGCCGCGACCTTGCCCAGGCCGTCTTTATCCAGGCGGCAGGCCTTGGCGCCCAGTTCCAGCGGGCCGCGGCAGCGCAGCGGCAGTTCCAGGCCGACATAGCGCTCGCCGACCTGGCAGGCCGGGTCGGGCATGTCGCGCTTGTCGCCTTCGACAATCACGCCAATGCGGTAGTCCATGCCCAGTACGCGCAGGTCGAGGTCGCCCTGGCCGTTGACGGTCAGGCCGGGAATCCGCGCCTTGAGGTCAGGGTTGCTGGCTACACCGTTACGCATTACCAGGCTGCCCTTGAGCTCCTGGAACGGGGTGTCCTTGCCGCGTGGTTCGCCGCTCAGCGTCTTGCGGTTGAGGGTGGCAATGGCCTGGCACAGCTGCTGCTCGAGGTTGGCGTTGACCAGGACGCCGTCGTTGATGACGAAGCTGGCATTGCCGTTGAGGGTGTCGACCAGGGCTTTCTGGCTGTTGCCGGTGGCGGTCAGGTCGCTGTTCAGGGTCAGCAGGCCCTTGACCGGTGGGGTGGCGGTTTCGCTCTTGATGAAGTGCTCGACCGGGACCCGGTTGATGCGGGTGTTGAGGCCGATCTGCGGCACTGCCGGGCGCACGTCGAGGGTGCCTTTGCTTTCGAAGTCGCCGTTGTACAGGCCGCCACGCAGGGTTTCCAGCGTGATCAGGCCACCCTGGCCCTGGGCCTTGAGGTTGGCGTTTTCGATCGGCAGTTTGTCCAGGGTCAGTTGGTCGAAGGTCAGCTCGGCTTGCAGGTCGAGCTGGCGCAGGCGATCGACCGGCAGCAGCTTGTCGTTGCTCCAGGCCACCTGGGTGGGCGCATCCGGCAGCGGCGTGGTGCCGGCACCGGCCAGGGCGCTGGCTTCTTTGCTCTGCACTTCAGCCTGGCGCGCGGCCTTGGCACCTTTGGCCGCATCGCTCTTGGCCAGCAGGTAACGGTCGGCGTCGAACTTGTCGGCCTTGAGCTGCACGCGCAGGGCCTGCTTGGCGAAGTCCTCGACGGCCAGGCGGCCGGTAAAGGTGCTGTCGTCGAGCTTGATTGCCAGGTCTTCCAGGGCCAGGCTGTTCGGCGTGCCTTGCAAGCGGGTGACCAGCTCGACCTTGCCCAGGGTGCTGGCGTCGGCCGAAGCCGGCAGCGGGTGGCCGATGCTGTCGAGGAAGTTGCGCAGGTCGAACTGGGCAATCGACAGGCCGCCGCTCAGTAGCGGGGTTTTATCGAGGTCGCGCAGGTTCAGTTCGCCAAGGGCACGCAACTGGTTGGCCGAGAGCTTGAGGCCGTTCCATTCGGCGACGTTGGCCGCCAGATCAACCAGCAACTGGCCTTGGGCGGCGAAGGTCATGGTTTTGCCTTGCAGCGGCTCGCCCGAGGCTTCGCCGCTGAGCTTCATGTCTTCGAACTGGTAGCGCTTGAGCCGGCGGTCGAAGCGCAGCTCGCCGTTCAGCTCGGTGCGCGCCTTGACTACTGGCTGGCCGGAGCTGAGGAAGGCGGTCATCTTCAGCGGGATGTTCACCCCTTCATGCACGGCGCCAGTGCTCAGCTGGATGCTTTCGGCACCGAAACTCTGGCCGCTGCGGGCGTCGTTGTACTGCACGCGGGCGTTGTTGACGGTCAGGCTGTCGATATCGAGCTTGACCAGGCGCTCGCTGGCGCTGTCGGTGCTGGCTTGCGCGGGTGCCTCGGCAGGGGCGCTACTGCCATCGGCCGGTGCCGGTGTAGCGGCGGGCAATGGCTTGCCGATGTCTTCCCAGTTGCCGTGGCCGTGTTCATCGCGACTTAGCGTCAGGTTCAAGCCTTCGACGCGCACGTCGCTCATCTGCACTTCGCGGCGCAGCAAGGGCAGTACGCGTACCGACAGGCCGAGCATCTGCAGGTCGGCAAACGGCACTTTCGGGTTGTTCAAGGTGGCGATGCTGGCCTCATGCAGTTCCAGCCCCAGCCAGGGGAACAGGCTCCAGCCGATATCGCCATTGAGCGTCAGCTCGACGTGGGCCTTGTCGCGTGCCAGCTGGCGAATCTCGTCTTTGTAGTCGTTGGGATCGAAGAGGTGGGTCAGGGCGAAGCCCAGAGCCACAATGATCAGCAACAACCCGAGAAGCACCAGCCCCAGGATTTTGCCGAACGCTTTCATGGGCGAGTCCTTGTAGTCCGATTTCTAAATTCAGCCGCAGAGTATAGCGCTGCGGTTATCACCACTGGGTGATATGGGGCGAAGGTTTAGTCCTGCAAAGGTGTCGGATTCGACAACAGGGGGTGGGACAGTTCCTTGCCGGGGGGATCAGTTGTTGAACCAACGACAGTATCAGTTTGCGCTCAGCGCCCAGCGCAAATGCTACTCTCTCGCCGCTCTTGGGCCCTGCTGCGGCTATTTGTCGCGCAAATGGGGCCGTTCGCCAACAAAAACGACCAGTTGCCACAGGGCCAAGGTCGAGGGCGGTGAGCGCTTCATACCTACGAGGGAGTACAACAATGAGCAGCAGCATCACGGCCGGAGCGATCGCCAGCGCGCCCGGCTTCCTGTCCAAGGAGCGGATCATCGCCCGCCCGGGTTTCAACCGTTGGCTGGTTCCGCCAGCGGCGCTGGCCATTCACCTGTGCATCGGCATGGCCTACGGGTTTTCGGTGTTCTGGTTGCCGCTGTCGCAGGCCATCGGTATCAATGCGCCGGTCGTTTGCTCGGAGCAGACCCACTTTCTGCTGCGCATGTTCACCACCGAGTGCGACTGGCCGATCTCGATGCTCAGCGGGATCTACACGCTGTTCTTTGTCTTCCTCGGTTGTTCGGCGGCCATCTGGGGCGGCTGGCTGGAGCACGCCGGGCCGCGCAAGGCCGGCGTCGTATCAACCCTGTGCTGGTGCGGCGGCCTGCTGATTTCTGCCTTTGGCGTCTATACCCACCAACTGTGGCTGATGTGGCTGGGCTCCGGGGTGATCGGCGGTATTGGCCTGGGGCTTGGCTACATTTCGCCGGTCTCGACCTTGATCAAGTGGTTCCCGGACAAGCGCGGCATGGCCACCGGCATGGCGATTATGGGCTTTGGTGGCGGTGCCATGGTCGGTGCGCCGCTGGCGGCAGCGCTGATGAATCACTTTGCCACCCCTGAGGAGGTCGGCGTCTGGCAGAGCTTCGTGGTGATGGCGGTGATCTACTTCGTGTTCATGCTCGGCGGTGCCCTGGCCTATCGCGTGCCGCCCACCGGCTGGAAGCCTGAAGGCTGGAGCGCACCGCTGAAAAAGACCAGCAACGCGATGATCACTCATCGCCATGTACATGTCAGTGTGGCGTGGAAAACCCCGCAGTTTGTACTTATCTGGCTGGTTTTGTGCCTGAACGTGTCGGCGGGTATCGGTATTCTCGGCATGGCCTCGCCGCTGTTGCAGGAAGTCTTTGCCGGCAAACTGCTGGGCAGTGACCTCAGCTTCAGCCAGCTTAACACCGCGCAACTGGGCCAGATCGCCGCGATTGCCGCAGGCTTTACCGGCTTGCTCAGCCTGTTCAACATCGGCGGGCGCTTCTTCTGGGCGTCGTTCTCCGACTACATCGGGCGCAAGAACACCTATTTCGCCTTCTTCGCTCTGGGCGTGGCCCTGTATGCGCTGGTGCCGAACATGGGCCACCTGGGCAACATCGCCCTGTTCGTGGCGGCGTTCTGCATCATCCTGTCGATGTATGGCGGTGGCTTTGCCACGGTGCCGGCGTACCTGGCCGACCTGTTCGGCACGCAGATGGTCGGCGCCATTCACGGTCGCCTGCTGACCGCTTGGGCCGCAGCCGGGGTGCTGGGCCCGGTGCTGATCACCAACCTGCGCGAATATCAGCTGGAGCTGGGCGTGCCGCGGGCGGCGGCCTATGACATAACTCTGTACATCCTTGCCGGGTTGCTGGTGCTGGGCTTTATCTGCAATGCGCTGGTGCGGCCGGTGGCCGACAAGTACTTCATGACCGATGCCGAGCTTGCCGCCGAACGGGCCTTGAGCCATGACCAGGGCCGCGTCAGCGAGCGCGTGCTGGAGTGGCAGGCGGATCCGGCCAGCAAGCCGCTGGTGCTGGCAGCCTGGTTGGTGGTCGGGGTGCCGCTGGCCTGGGGGATCTGGGTGACGCTGCAGAAGACGGCGGTGTTGTTCAATTAGGCCTGCTGTGCAGGCCATCGCCGGCAAGGCCGGCTCCCACAAGATCTTCATGCACTGACCCTTGGGGAGCTGGCTTTGCCAGCGATGGGCCGCACAGCGGCCCGACTAAATTCCCTGCCACGCGTCATCTGCGTTTCAAGCCGGGCGCTTCTGGGCCTATAATGATCACCTTTTTCGCCCAATGATTTTGCGGAGCTGGTGATGGTCGAACGTAAGGCTTCCGTCGAGCGCAATACTCTGGAGACCCAGATCAAGGCCTCGATCAACCTGGATGGCAGCGGCAAGGCCCGATTCGATATCGGTGTGCCTTTCCTTGAACATATGCTCGACCAGATCGCCCGACATGGGTTGATCGACCTCGATATCGAATGCAAGGGCGACCTGCATATCGACGATCACCATACCGTCGAAGACGTCGGTATCACCCTGGGCCAGGCTTTCAGCCAGGCCATCGGCGACAAGAAGGGCATCCGCCGCTACGGCCATGCCTACGTGCCGCTGGACGAAGCGCTGTCGCGGGTGGTCATCGACTTCTCCGGGCGTCCGGGCCTGCAGATGCACGTACCCTACACCCGCGCGTCGGTCGGTGGCTTCGATGTCGACCTGTTCCAGGAGTTCTTCCAGGGCTTCGTCAACCACGCCAACGTCAGCCTGCACATCGACAACCTGCGTGGGCACAACACCCACCACCAGATCGAGACCGTGTTCAAGGCCTTCGGCCGCGCGCTGCGCATGGCCATCGAGCTGGATGAGCGCATGGCCGGGCAGATGCCATCGACCAAGGGTTGCCTGTAATGCAGACGGTTGCCGTTATCGACTATGGCATGGGCAACCTGCACTCGGTGGCCAAGGCCCTGGAGCACGTGGGTGCCGGCAAGGTCCTGATCACCAGCGACGCCGACGTGATTCGCGAAGCCGACCGCGTGGTGTTCCCGGGTGTTGGCGCGATCCGCGACTGCATGGCTGAAATCCGCCGCCTGGGCTTCGACAGCCTGGTGCGTGAAGTCAGCCAGGACCGTCCGTTCCTCGGCATCTGCGTTGGCATGCAAGCCTTGCTCGATCACAGCGAAGAGAACGACGGCGTCGACTGCATCGGCCTGTTCCCGGGCAATGTGCGCTTCTTCGGCAAAGACCTGCACGAAGACGGCGAGCACCTGAAGGTGCCACACATGGGCTGGAACGAAGTCGTCCAGAGCATCGACCACCCGCTGTGGCACAACATCCCCGACCGTGCGCGCTTCTACTTCGTGCACAGCTACTACATCACCGCCGGCAAGCCGGGCCAGGTGGTCGGTAGCGGTCACTACGGTGTCGACTTCGCCGCAGCGCTGGCCGAAGGCTCGCGCTTTGCCGTGCAGTTCCACCCGGAGAAGAGCCATACCCATGGCTTGCAGCTGCTGCAGAACTTCGCTGCCTGGGACGGGCGCTGGTAATGGGCAAGTCCAGGGCCAAGCCGCCGACCCTCACGCTGGCGCCGGAGCAGGAACGCGAAGCGCTCGATACCCTCAAGCGCTTTCTCGAAGACCGTTTCGAGCTGCAGCTGGGGTCGTTTGAGGTCGCCGAGGTCCTGGAGCTGTTCACCAAAGAGATTGCCCCGCACTACTACAACAGGGCGATTTTCGATGTGCAGAACCACCTCAAGGAACGGTTCGAAAGCATTGAAAGCGACCTGTGGGCGCTCGAGAAGAACTGACTTTTCGAGCATCACTGTTTACCGAATAGACAGGTTTTGCAGATGCTGATTATCCCCGCTATCGATCTCAAGGACGGTGCTTGCGTACGCCTGCGCCAGGGCCGCATGGAAGACTCCACGGTATTCTCCGACGACCCGGTGAGCATGGCCGCCAAATGGGTTGAAGGGGGCTGCCGCCGGCTGCACCTGGTTGACCTCAATGGTGCCTTCGAGGGGCAGCCGGTCAACGGTGAAGTGGTCACCGCGATTGCCAAGCGCTACCCGACCCTGCCGATCCAGATCGGTGGCGGCATCCGTTCGCTGGAAACCATCGAGCACTACGTCAAGGCCGGTGTCAGCTACGTGATCATCGGCACCAAGGCGGTCAAGGAGCCCGAGTTCGTTGCCGAGGCCTGCCGCGCCTTCCCGGGCAAAGTGATCGTGGGCCTGGATGCCAAAGACGGTTTCGTCGCCACCGACGGCTGGGCTGAAGTCAGCTCGGTGCAGGTCATCGACCTGGCCAAGCGTTTCGAAGCCGACGGCGTCTCGGCCATCGTCTACACCGACATCGCCAAAGACGGCATGATGCAGGGCTGCAACGTGCCGTTCACCGCAGCCCTGGCCGCGGCCACCAAGATCCCGGTAATCGCCTCCGGCGGTATCCACAACCTCGGTGACATCAAGGCCCTGCTTGACGCCAAGGCGCCGGGCATCATCGGTGCGATCACCGGCCGCGCCATTTACGAAGGCACCCTGGATGTCGCCGAGGCACAAGCCTTCTGCGACAGCTACAAAGGCTGAGGACTCCCACATGGCACTGGCCAAGCGCATCATCCCTTGCCTGGACGTCGACAACGGCCGGGTGGTCAAGGGCGTCAAGTTCGAGAACATCCGCGATGCCGGTGATCCGGTGGAAATCGCCCGGCGTTACGATGAACAGGGCGCTGACGAGATTACCTTTCTCGACATCACCGCCAGCGTCGATGGCCGCGACACTACCCTGCATACCGTCGAGCGCATGGCCAGCCAGGTGTTCATCCCGTTGACCGTGGGCGGTGGCGTGCGCACCGTGCAGGACATCCGCAACCTGCTCAACGCCGGTGCCGACAAGGTCTCGATCAACACCGCCGCGGTGTTCAACCCGGAGTTCGTTGGTGAAGCTGCCGCGCACTTCGGTTCGCAGTGCATCGTGGTCGCCATCGATGCCAAGAAAGTCTCCGGCCCGGGCGAAACCCCGCGCTGGGAAATCTTCACCCATGGCGGACGCAAGCCGACCGGCCTGGACGCGGTGGCGTGGGCGAAGAAGATGGAAGGCCTGGGTGCCGGCGAAATCCTCCTGACCAGCATGGACCAGGACGGCATGAAGAACGGCTTTGACCTGGGGGTAACCCGGGCGATCAGCGATGCCCTGGGCATTCCGGTGATTGCGTCCGGTGGTGTGGGCAACCTGCAGCACCTGGCCGACGGGATTATCGAGGGGCATGCCAGCGCGGTGCTGGCGGCGAGCATCTTCCACTTCGGTGAGTACACGGTGCCTGAGGCCAAGGCGTTCATGGCCAAGCAGGGGATCGTCGTTCGCTGAGGCTTTGTGGGAGCCGGCGTTGCCGGCGATGCTATCAGCGCGGTCTCCTCTGCACCGCGTCGTCTGCATCGCTGGCAACGCCAGCTCCCACAAGTGCCCCGCGATAGCTATCAGCCCAGGTTCTTGCCCAGCAGCGCGTGGTACAGCTCGCTGTCGCCAAGAATCCCCACCACTTTGTTCCCTTCCTGAAGCACCAGCTTGTTGCCGGTCTGGTAACGGATCTGCAGGGCTTCGCGCATGCCGATGCTGGCGCTGACCAGGGTCGGCTTGCGGCCAAGGCCCTCGACTGCTTCACCCGGTGCCCAGTTCTGCAGGTCCATGCCGTTGCCCCCCTGGCGCGCACCCTTGATGGTGTTGCCTTCGGCCAGGTCCAGCCAGGAGTCGCCACCCGGGTCCAGGCATACCGAGCCATTGATGCGCTTGCACTTGTCCAGGGTGCGCATCAGGCTGCGGCCGCACAGCACGTTGAGCGGGTTGGTGTGGGCGACGAAGGTACGTACATAGTCGTCGGCCGGGTTGAGGACGATTTCCTCCGGCTTGCTGTACTGGATGATCTTGCCGTCTTTCATGATCGCAATGCGGCTGCCGAGCTTGAGCGCCTCGTCCAGATCGTGGCTGACGAAGACGATGGTCTTGTTCAGCTTGCGCTGCAATTCCAGCAACTCGTCCTGCAGGCCCTGGCGGATCAGTGGGTCGAGGGCCGAGAAGGGTTCGTCCATCAGCAGGATGTCGGCATCCATGGCCAGCGCCCGGGCCAGGCCGACCCGCTGCTGCATGCCACCGGAGAGCTCATCGGGTTTCTTGTTGCGCCATTGGGTCAGGCCCACCAGCTCGAGTTTTTCGTCGACCAGCTTGCGCCGTTCCTTCTCCGGGCGGCCCTGCATTTCCAGGCCGAAGCTGATGTTCTCGCGCACCGTCAGCCAGGGCATCAGGGCGAACTTCTGGAACACCATGGCGATGCGCTTGGTGCGCATCATCTTCAGTTCCGCCGGGGTGCAGTGGGCAATGTCGATATGCGAGCCTTCGTGCTCGACGAACAGCTTGCCGCGGCTGACGGTATTGAGGCCGTTGATGCAGCGCAGCAGACTCGACTTGCCCGAACCGGACAGGCCCATCAATACGCAGATCTCGCCCTTGTTGATGTCCAGGTTGGCTTTCTCGACCCCGACCACCAGGCCGGTCTGCTTCAGGATCTGTTCGCGTGAAAGGCCCTGATCGAGCAGGCTCAGGGCCTCGCGCGGTCGGCTGGAGAAGATAACGTCTACGTCTTCGAAGCGAATAATGCTCATGCTTCACTCCTTACCGGTACGTCGGGTTGTTTGCAGATACGGTCGAGCATGATCGCCAGCAACACGATCGCCAGACCCGCTTCGAAGCCCAGAGCGATATCGGCAGTGTTCAATGCGTTGACCACAGGTTTGCCCAGGCCATCGGCACCCACCAGCGCGGCAATCACCACCATCGACAGCGACAGCATGATGCATTGGGTGACGCCGGCGGCAATGCTCGGCATGGCGTGAGGCAGTTCGATGCGCGACAGCAGTTGGCGGCGTGAGCAGCCAAAGGCCTTGCCGGCATCGAGCAGTTCCTGGGGCACGTCACAGATACCCAGGTAGGTCAGGCGGATCGGTGCGGCGATGGCGAACACCACCGTCGAGATCAGCCCGGGGACCACGCCCAGCCCGAACAGGGTCAGGGTCGGGATCAGGTAAACGAAGGTAGGTACCGTCTGCATCAGGTCGAGGACCGGGCGCATGGCGGTGTAGAACATCGGCTTGTGTGCAGCGAGGATACCCAGTGGCACGCCGATGGCCACGCAGACCAGGGTGGCGAACAGCACCTGGGCCAGGGTCTCCATGGTTTCCTGCCAGTAGCCAAGGTTGAGGATCAGCAGGAATGACAGTACGCAGAATGCGGTCAGCGCCCATTTGCGCTGGATCAAGTGCGCGATCACTGCAATCAGGCCGATCAGGACGAAGGGATTGAACCAGGTCAGCGCCCCGGTCACACCATGAATCATGTATTCCAGTGCTGCCGCGAAGGCATCGAAGTAGTTGGCGCCGTGTTGCGTCAACCATTCAACGAAGCCTGCGATGTACTGGCCCAGAGGGAGTTTTTCATCGATCAGCATGATAGCGAGCGTCCACCTGCAAAAGTTTGAAGACAGCCTGCGGCGGGACCCGCCCGCCGCAGGCAGTGCTTACTGCGTGAGTTTGGCTTTGGCTGCCTCCAGGCCAGGCTTGCCGTCAACAGTGGTAACCCCGGCCAGCCAGGTGTCGAGCACCTGCGGGTTCTTCTTCAGCCAGGCCTTGGCTGCAGCGTCGGGTTTCATCTTGTCGTCCAGGACGTTGCCCATCAGGGTGCTTTCCATGTCGAGGGTGAAGGACAGGTTCTGCAGCAACTGGCCGACGTTGCTGCATTCCTGCACATAGCCCTTGCGGGTGTTGGTGAGGACGGTGGCCTTGCCATATTCGGGGCCGAAGAAGTCATCGCCGCCGTCCAGGTACTTCATCTTGAAGCGGGTGTTCATCGGGTGCGGTTCCCAGCCCAGGAACACCACGGCGGTGTCGCGGCGCTGGGCACGCTCCACTTGCGAGAGCATGCCGGCCTCGCTGGACTCGACCACCTTGAAGCCGGCGTCCTTGAGGCCGAAGGCGTTCTTGTCGATCATGCTCTGGATGGTGCGGTTGCCGTCGTTGCCCGGCTCGATGCCGTAGATCTTGCCGTCCAGTTCCTTCTTGAACTTGGCAATGTCGGCGAAGTTTTTCAGGCCCTTGTCATACAGCGCCTGGGGCACGGCGAGGGTGTACTTGGCGTTCTCAAGGTTGGCCCGTACGGTTTCCACGGTGCCGGCATCACGGTACTGCTTGATGTCGTTTTCCATGGTCGGCATCCAGTTGCCGAGGAACACGTCCATGTTCTTGCCATCGGCCAGCGACTTGTAGGTCACCGGTACCGAAATCATCGTGGTCTTGGTCTTGTAGCCCAGCGACTGGAGCACGACGCTGGTGACCGCGGTGGTCACGGTGATGTCGGTCCAGCCGACATCGGAGAAGTTGACGGTGTGACACTGCTCGGGCTCGGCGGCCTGGGCCAGCACCGGCAGACTCAGCACTGCGGCCAGCAATAGCGAGGGTGAACCTTTCATTCGATGGACTCCTGGGGTTTTTTCTCGGATGTCCCACGGGACCGCCGTGCTTTATGGTTTGCATTCGGTCGGGCCTGACTATCGGGCGATAGCGGGACGGCTGCCGTGCAATCGAGTCGATACCGATCATCTAACAGCCAAAATCAAACGCCTACAGGGTGCGTCGTATCCAGTACAGACAGGGTCGCATCCAGTGCCGATGAGGTCGTTTACAGATTTATCTCACCCTGTAAACGCAGTTTCGCTACCTCTGCACCGCAAAAAAACGGCGCACAAGCACGGCTGACAGCTGGCGGCGTTGCTGGGCAAGAACGCGTCGGTTGCAGACGTCAGAGGTCCTGGCAAAAGCCTGATGATGCGTGGAATCGGCGGATTGCCGCCTATTTAGCGTAGCAGTTGCGGCGCCCTTGGCTTGGGCTGTGGGGCTGCACATTCAGGAGGTAGGTGGCATGGCCATCAGTGTGTTCGACCTGTTCAAGATCGGCGTTGGCCCATCCAGTTCCCATACCGTCGGGCCCATGCGCGCCGCGGCGTTGTTCGTCCAGGGCCTACGCCTGCGCGGCGAGTTGGAGCAGGTGCGGCGCATCGAAGTGCGCCTGTACGGTTCGCTGTCGGCCACCGGTATCGGCCATGGCAGCGACAACGCGGTGATCATGGGCCTGATGGGCGAATGGCCAGACGCCATTGACCCTGCGCAGATCGCCCCGCGCATCGCTGCACTGCGCGAAACAGACACCTTGCTGCTCGACGGCCGGCTCGAAGTAGGTTTCGTCTGGGCCCGCGACATGCGGCTGCTCGACGAGAACCTGCCGTACCATCCCAACGCCATGACCCTGATCGCCGAAGGTGCTGCGGGCGAGCTGCACCGTGATACCTATTACTCGGTGGGGGGTGGCTTCGTGGTCGATGCCGCCCAGGCTGCAAGCGGCGTCCTTGACGCCGACAACACCGTGTTGCCGTACGATTTCGACAGCGCTGTGGAACTGCTTGAACTGTGCAAGAAAAACGACCTGCGCGTGTCGCAATTGATGATGGAAAACGAGAAGGTATGGCGCAGTGAAGCTGAGATTCGCGCCGGGCTTTTGAAGCTGTGGCATGCCATGCAGGACTGTGTCGAAAACGGTCTCAAGTACGAAGGTATCCTTCCCGGCGGGCTGAATGTGAAGCGTCGGGCGGCCAAGCTGCACCGCAGCCTGCAGGAGCTGAACAAGCCCAACGTGATCGGCTCGACCCTGAGCGCCATGGAGTGGGTCAACCTGTATGCCCTGGCGGTCAACGAAGAGAACGCTGCGGGCGGGCGCATGGTGACGGCGCCGACCAACGGCGCGGCAGGGATCATTCCGGCGGTGCTGCACTACTACATGCGCTTCAGCGACGAAGTCAGTGAAGCCAATGTCGTCGATTTTTTCCTCGGTGCTGCAGCGGTGGGCATCCTGTGCAAGAAGAACGCTTCGATCTCCGGTGCCGAAGTCGGTTGCCAGGGTGAAGTCGGTTCGGCCTGCGCCATGGCCGCTGCCGGCCTTGCCGAAGTGCTCGGAGCCACCCCGGCGCAACTGGAAAACGCTGCCGAGATTGGCCTGGAGCATAACCTGGGGCTGACCTGCGACCCGGTTGGCGGGCTGGTGCAGGTGCCGTGCATCGAGCGCAATGCAATTGCTGCAGTCAAGGCGATCAACGCGGCGCAGATGGCCTTGCGCGGCGACGGCGAGCACTTTATCTCCCTGGACCGGGTGATCCGCACCATGCGCGATACCGGCGCCGACATGCACGACAAGTACAAGGAAACCTCGCGCGGCGGCCTGGCGGTCAGCGCTATCGAATGTTGAAGCGTTGCGGCGGCGTGCGCCGTTTTTGTTCACCTTTGGCCTGCGCGCTGCCTTTTGGCGCGCTGGCCGATCCCTCCCCGAGTCATCCGCTGTTACCCCGGCGCCTGGCGCCTTGGGTGACAGTTGCCCATGTCGTTTCTGGGCATCCTTCACACAAGTGCTACCGAATTGCTCACACGTCCTACAGACCAGCACTAGGACGCTCGTTTGCGTTTATTACCACGCCTGGGAACAAGGGCTGAATAGACGCCGCGCGACGTCGTTTTTGGGTTTTATTGAATGGCCATTCAATTTCAGGCATGGCATTTGCGTTGTGATTGGCAAAGCCCCTGCATCCGAATTGGGGCCGTGAAAAAAAAAGCCCGTGCCTGCCTGAGGCGCAACCTGCATTGTGTGAGGAGATACCGCGATGACGTCGTACAACTCCGGGACCCCAACCCAGAACCGCACACCTCAATCCATCGGCTTTTTGCTGTTGGACAATTTCACGCTGATTTCCCTGGCTTCCGCTGTTGAGCCACTGCGTATGGCGAACCAACTGTCCGGCCGCGAGCTGTACCGCTGGAGCACCCTGAGCGTGGATGGCGGTCAGGTCTGGGCCAGCGACGGCTTGCAGATCACCCCCGATGCGGCCATGCACCAGGCGCCGGCCATGGACACCGTGATTGTCTGCGGCGGCATTGGCATCCAGCGCACCGTGACCCGTGAGCACGTCACCTGGCTGCAGAGCCAGGCGCGTCAGTCCCGCCGCCTTGGTGCGGTGTGTACCGGCAGCTGGGCGCTGGCCTGTGCCGGCCTGCTCGATGGCTTTGATTGCAGCGTGCACTGGGAATGCCTGGCGGCGATGCAGGAGGCCTTTCCGCGGGTGAGCATGAGCACTCGCCTGTTTACCCTCGACCGCAACCGTTTCACCAGCTCTGGCGGCACTGCGCCGCTGGACATGATGCTGCACCTGATCAGCCGTGATCATGGTCGCGAGCTGTCGGCGGCGATCTCCGAGATGTTCGTCTACGAGCGCATCCGCAACGAGCAGGATCACCAGCGCGTGCCACTCAAGCACATGCTCGGCACCAACCAGCCGAAGCTGCAGGAAATCGTCGCGCTGATGGAAGCCAACCTGGAAGAGCCGATCGACCTGGATGAACTGGCCGTTTATGTGTCGGTGTCACGTCGCCAGCTTGAGCGCCTGTTCCAGAAGTACCTGCACTGCTCGCCGTCGCGCTACTACCTGAAACTGCGCCTGATCCGCGCCCGGCAACTGCTCAAGCAAACGCCGATGTCGATCATCGAAGTGGCGTCGGTGTGCGGCTTTGTCTCGACGCCGCATTTCTCCAAGTGCTACCGCGAGTACTTCGGCATTCCGCCGCGTGACGAGCGCGTGGGCTCCAACACCGCACAGCAGGTGGCGATGATGCCGATCCCGCAGGCGCTGGTGCTGTCGCCGCTGGCCGGGCCGATGTCGGCGTTGAGCCAGGCGCGCAATGAGTCGACGTTTGCCAGTGTGAGGCTCTGATACCGAGCTGAATTCATCGCGGGGCAAGCCCGCTCCCACACCTGTGGGAGCGGGCTTGCCCCGCGATGCTTTTAACGATTCTGTAACTGCGCCAACGCCGGCAACAGCAGCTTTTCGATCGCCTGGCGCACGGCCGGCAGAATGGTCGCATTGCCGGTGTACATCTGCTCGACCATACCCTTCAAGGCTTTGGCCCGCGGCTCACTCAAACCGCGCACCGCATACTCGCAGGCCTGTTCGGCGCTGGCCCCGCTCGGCATCTCGAAACCCAGGGCGCGCAGTTGGCCCAGCAGGTCGTCTTGATCAATCAAATCCGCATGCATCATGGTTGTTGTCCTTGTTTGCAGGTGTGATCGTCAGTCGATTCTGTGGGCAGCACCGCAGGGCGGCAAGGACAGAATGTCGCAATGGCCGCTTTACCTAAGCCCAGGTCGTTTTCGGGCAAATCGACGGGGAAGGGAGGCTGCACACTGAGGTCATGCACAGCAAAGGAAGGTTTGGTCACCCTCCGCTTGAAGCATGTTCATGCTCGCTCTTGGCCCCGGTTGCTTCACGGCTTGCCGGGGTTATTTTTTGCCTTTGGATCGGTGGGGACGCTATCGCGGGGCAAGCCCGCTCCTACACCCGCGATAACGGTCTTACGTTGGCAACCCGATCACCCGGCCAACAAACTCGGCCGCCGGCAGGTCCGCCTGCTCATTCACGATCCCTTGCAAGCGCTCCACCACCTCGGGCGCAAACGGCGCCGACCTTGGCCCTGCCAGGTCCACATGCAGCAGCATCTGTTCGCTGGCCGCCAACGCCTGGTCAAACCCTTCGCGATGCAGGCTGTGATACAGCTGCAGGCGCTTGCGGTCAAAACCGATGACCTGGGTTTGTACCCACACCTGGGTGCCGAGCTTCACCTCGTGCAGGTAGTTCAGGTGGCACTCCAGGGTGAACAGCGAATTGCCGCTGGCGCTACGGTTGTCGCTGTCAAGGCCGATGCGGTCCATGAAGGCATCGGTGGCATAGCTGAAGATCAGCAGGTAGAAGGCATCGCGCAGGTGCCCGTTGTAGTCGACCCAGTCCGCCAGGACCGGGGTTTGGTAGGTGATCAATGCGGGCATCGCTGCACTCCGGTCAGTCGCTGAAGGCCATGCCGTGCTTGGCCTTGGTGGTTTTTACCGCATCCAGCACGGCCAGCAGGCAATCATCACGATAGCGCTCCAGCGAGCTGATGCTGCGTTCGCCCAGTTGTTCGCCGGTGCCCTCGACCACGGCGTCGATCAAACCGTCGGTCAGCTCTGGGGCTGGCAGGTAGGTCCAGGGCAGTTGCAGCGCCGGGCCGAACTGGGCCATGAAGTGGCGCATGCCAGCATCGCCACCGGCCAGGGTATAGGTGAGGAAGGTGCCCATGAACGACCAGCGCAAACCCGCACCGAAACGAATGGCATCGTCGATTTCACCGGTGGTTGCCACGCCGTCGTTGACCAGGTGCAAAGCCTCGCGCCAGAGCGCCTCGAGCAGGCGGTCGGCGATAAAACCGGGCACTTCCTTGCGCACATGCAGCGGGCGCATGCCCAGCTTGGTGTAGACGGTTTTTGCCGCTTCGATGGCCTCGGGCGCGGTCTTGTTGCTGCCGACGATCTCCACCAGCGGCAGCAGGTACACCGGGTTGAACGGGTGGCCGACCACGCAGCGCTCGGGGTGGGTCGAGGACTCGTAGAACTCGCTGGGCAACAGCCCCGATGTGCTGGAGCCGATCAATGCATCGGGCTTGGCCGCGGCGCTGATTTTGCTGTGCAGATCTAGCTTGAGGTCCAGGCGCTCGGGGGCGCTTTCCTGGATGAAATCGGCATCGCGCACGCATTCCTCGATAGTTGCCACAAAGCGCAGGCGCGCCTGTGAGGCGCCGGGGGCCAGGCCCTGTTTCTCCAGGGCTGGCCAGGCGTTGGCGATACGCTTGCGCAAGGCCGCTTCGGCGCCGGGGGCCGGGTCCCAGGCTACCACGTCCAGGCCATGGGCCAGGGCGCGGGCCACCCAGCCGCTGCCGATCACGCCGCTGCCCAAAGCTGCAAAGGTTTTGATTTCGGTGATAAAGCTCATCGGTTTCTCCAGCAATCAGCGACGGGTCAGGTTCATTTTGGCGCGGCCTTCGGCAGGGGTGAGCACCCGTGCGCCCAGGCGGCTGAGAATCTCGCTGGCGCGTTCTACCAGTTGGCCGTTGCTGGCCAGCACGCCCTTGTCCAGGTACAGGTTGTCCTCCAGGCCGACCCGTACGTTGCCGCCAAGCAGCACCGCTTGCGCGGCCATCGGCATCTGCATGCGGCCGATGCCGAAGCCGGCCCAGGTCGCGCCGGCTGGCAGGTTGTCGACCATGGCTTTCATGGTGGTGGTATCGGCCGGAGCGCCCCAGGGAATGCCCAGGCACAGCTGGAACAAGGGGTCGTCGAGCAGGCCTTCCTTGATCATCTGCTTGGCAAACCACAGGTGGCCGGTGTCGAAGATTTCCAGTTCGGCTTTGACCCCAAGTTCAGTGATGCGTCTGGCGCCAGCGCGCAATTGCGCCGGGGTCGAGACATAGATGCTGTTGCCGTCACCAAAATTGAGGGTGCCGCAGTCCAGGGTGCAGATTTCCGGTAGCAACGCCTCGACATGGGCCAGGCGCTCCAGTGGGCCGATCAGGTCGGTGCCGGCGCCGAATTCCAGCGGGGTTTCGCCCGGGCCGATCTCCAGGTCGCCACCCATGCCGGCGGTAAGGTTGACGATGATGTCGACGTCCGACTCGCGAATGCGTTCCATGACTTCGCGGTACAGCGCGACATCACGGCTGAAGCGACCGGTTTGTGGATCACGGACGTGACAGTGGACGACTGTTGCACCGGCTTTGGCGGCCTCTACCGCGGCTTCGGCGATCTGCTTGGGGGTCACCGGGACCAGGTGGCTCTTGCTGGCGGTGTCGCCGGCGCCGGTCAGGGCACAGGTGATGATGACGTCGTGGTTCATGAGCGGTTTCCTTCGGGCGAGTTGGGGCCGTCGCGGGGCAAGCCCGCTCCCACAGATGACCATTTCCTCTGTGGGAGCGGGCTTGACCCGCGATTGGGTCTGTCAGTTAGCGGTCAGTTGCAGGTTTTCGGCGGCCGGCCTGCCGTCGAACGTGGTCACCCCTTCAAGCCAGCGCTTCTGGTCCTGGGGATGGTCCTTGAGCCACTGGCGGGCGGATTCCAGCGCGTCTTTGTGGTCAAGCAGCGGTTGCATCATGCGGCTCTCGTCTTCGGCGCTGAAGGTCAGGTTGGTCAGCAGCTGGTTGACGTTCGGGCAACGCTGGGCATAGTCCGGTGCGGTGACGGTCCACACCGTGGCCCGGCCTTCGTCCGGGCCCAGGGCGCCTTCGCTGCCGCTGAGGTAGGCCATGTCGATGTTGATGTTCATCGGGTGCGGCGCCCAGCCAAAGAACACCACCGCCTCCTTGCGTCGCACGGCGCGATCGACGGCGGCAAGCATGCCGGCTTCGCTGGACTCGACCAGCTGGAACTTGCCCAGGCCGAACTGGTTCTTGCTGATCATCGCCTTGATCTGGGTGTTGGCGCCCGAGCCCGGCTCGATGCCGTAGATCTTGCCACCCAGCTCTTTTTCGAACTTGGCGATATCGGCAAAGGTTTTCAGGCCCTTGTCGGCCAGGTACTTGGGCACGGCAAGGGTCGCGCGGGCATCGTCGAGGCTGGGCTGGTCGAGGACCTTGACCTGCTTGGCGTCGATGAACGGGGTGATGGTCTGGGTCATGATCGGGTTCCAGTAGCCGAGGAACATGTCCAGGCGCTGGTCGCGGATACCGGCGAAAATGATCTGTTGCGAGGCACTGGTCTGCTTGGTCTTGTAGCCCAGGCCATCGAGCAGGACCTGGGTCATGGCGCTGGTGGCCATCACATCGGTCCAGTTGACCACGCCAAGGCGCACGTTCTTGCAGGCGGCCGGCTCTGCGGCCATCACGTTGGTGCTGAGGATTGCGGTACCGACGAGCATCAGCAGGCTACGGCTGATCATTCTGTTCATGGTGGCTCCTCCAACGGCAGTTCTAATTGTTATAGGGGGCGGCCTCTGCGTGCCGTGTGATCAAACTACGCGTGTGCTGTTGGTAAAAATCGCACTCTGGCGACCGGCACTTGCACAGTGGCGACCAGTGCGCTATTAACCCAGCATCCGTGGCCGTCGAGTTGTCGCTATGCCCCAGGATTTCCATTTCTTGCTGTTGCCCGGCTTCTCCGCCATCGGCTTTATTTCCGCGATAGAGCCGCTGCGGGTGGCCAACCGCTTTCGCGGCGAGCTATATCGTTGGCAGGTGCTGAGCATAGATGGCGGCGCGGTGCAGGCCAGCAACGGCATGTCGGTGAATGCCGACGCCGCCCTGGAGCCGTTGGGCAAGGGGGCGACGCTGTTGCTGGTAGCGGGTTTCGAGCCGTTGCGCAGCTACGGCCCGGCCCTGCAACACTGGTTGCGCAAGCTTGATCACGAGGGCGTGGTATTGGGCGGTATCGACACCGGCACCGTGGTGCTGGCCGAGGCCGGGCTGCTCGACGGTCACCGGGTGACCCTGCACTGGGAAGCGCTGGAGGCCTTCAAGGAACGTTACCCGCAGTTGCAGGCAACCCAGGAACTGTTCGAAGTAGATCGCCGCCGTATCACCTCGGCAGGTGGCACCGCGTCGATCGATCTGATGCTCGACCTGATTGCCCAGGCCCATGGCCCGGAGCTGGCGATCCAGGTGTCGGAGCAGTTCGTGCTTGGCCGTATCCGCCCGCGCCAGGACCACCAGCGCATGCAGATCGCCTCACGTTATGGCATCAGCAACAAGAAACTGGTGCAGGTGATCGGCGAGATGGAGCGCAACACCGAACAACCGCTCAACACCCTGGTGTTGGCCGAATCGGTGCAGGTCACCCGGCGTCAGCTGGAGCGCCTGTTTCGCCTGTACCTGCACGACACGCCCAGCGGTTTTTACCTGCGCCTGCGCCTGGACAAGGCCCGGCAACTGCTGCGCCAGACCGATCTGAGCGTACTGGAGGTGAGCATCGCTTGCGGGTTCGAGTCAGCGTCGTATTTCACCCGCTGCTACCGGGGGCGATTCGAGCGTTGCCCGCGGGAAGACCGCAAGGCCGGGGCCGTCAGCCTCAGCGGCGCTTGAGCAACAGCGCGCAGGCGCTCTTGTAGGCTTCGTGCTGGTACTTGTTCAACGAAGCTGGCAGTTCAATGTTGTGTTTCTTGGCCTGAGCGCTGACGGTCTGCGGCGAAACCAGTTCCACCTCGCAATTGTCCAGCAGCTGCAATACGCCTTCGATCTTGAAGGTGGTCGGGCCACCCGCGAAGTCGCCTTTCTTGCTGCGTTTCTTGATCGCCAGGTGGCTGATGCCATGTTCAGCGATAAATTGCCGGGCCTGCTGGGCAAAGACTTTGACGTTGTCCGCCAGTTCGTCATCTTCCAGGCCGATTTTTTTCGTGGCCAGGGCAAGGTGCACAGGGCTGGTACCGTCCAGCGTGGCAACGGCGAGCAGCGCTTCGCTGCCTTTGATTTCAATTCCGCAGATTTTCATGCTGTTCTCAATCGGAGTTTTGCAGCCCCAGGGACTGCAAGTATTCGGAGCGATCATCGCTACGTTGGGCAAGGCAGGTGTTCAATGCAGCGTCGAAGGCCTTTCCGGGATTTTCGTCAAAGGTTTCGACCTTGCAGTCGGCGTCGCGCAATTGCTTCCAGATGGCTTCGGCGTCACGCAGGCGCTTGCTCAGTTCGACGACCTTGGCCGGCTGGCCGTCGTACTGCTCGCCGATGCGTTGCAGCAAGTCATCGAAAGCGGCGTTGAGTTCGCGTTCGGCGGTAGTGCGGCTGTATTGAGCGCATTCATAAGTTTGCTGGTCGCTCTCGACGTTGTCGCACGGGGTGCTTTCGTCGTCCTCGGCATGGGCGCCGAATGCCAGCAATACCAGGGCCAGCCCTACCATCGTTCTCATCTGCGACATCCTCCGAAAGCTTGCGCGAACATGGGCGCCGATTCTCGCTCAGCGCCGCAGCAAAGAACAGGGTAGCCGTTGCACCTGTGAAAAAGCGTGCAGGCTGCGTGAACACTTATTCACAGACGTTTCATAAAGGCGCACATAAACTTGGCGTTTAGCCACTATCCTCACTCTTACCCTGTGGAAACGCCATGGAATGCTCCGGACTGATCAAGGTACTGCTGGTCGAGGATGACTTGAAGCTGGCCAGCCTGGTTGCGCATTTTTTAGCCGAGCACGGCTTCGAGGTGCACTGTGTGCACCGGGGTGACGAGGCACTGGAGGCCTTTTTGGGCTTCAAACCGGCGCTGGTGGTACTCGATCTGATGCTGCCCGGCCTGAGCGGCCTGCAAGTATGCCGGGCAATTCGCAGCCAGGCGGCCACGCCGATCGTGATCCTCACTGCTCGCGAGGATGATCTGGACCATATTCTCGGCCTTGAGTCCGGTGCCGACGACTACGTGATCAAACCGATCAAGCCGCCGGTGTTGCTGGCCCGGCTGCGGGCCTTGCAGCGGCGTAAGGGCAGTGACCCGAGCGAGCGCGACAGCCTCGAGTTCGGGCGCCTGAGTATTGATCGGGCCAGCCGCGAAGCACGCTTGGGCCAGCAGGTCATCGAACTGAGCACCATGGAGTTCGAACTGTTGTGGTTGCTGGCCAGTTCCGCCGGGCAAATCCTTTCCCGCGACGATATCCTCAGCCATATCCGTGGCATCGCCTTCGACGGCCTCAACCGCAGTGTCGATGTCTACGTCAGCAAGCTGCGCAACAAGCTGCACGACAACCCGCGTGAACCGCTGTGCATCAAGACAGTGTGGGGCAAGGGGTATCTGTTCAACCCCTTTGCCTGGGAGCTATAGATGCTGCGCCTGTTTCTTGGCCTGTTCATCACCCTGGTACTGGGCTTTGCCCTGGCGATCACCGCGGTCGACCATGTGTTCACCTGGCTGCTCAACGCCCCCACCGAGGTCTACCACCGCGAAGCGGTACGTGGGCCAGCGTACAGCCTGGTGGAGCAACTGCGCCCGCTTACCGCTGAGCAGCGCCAGCGGCGTCTGGACGAATTGCAGCCCAATTACGGCCTGGGCCTGAAACTGGTCGACGCCGGGCAGTTGCAGCTGGATGAGCGCGAGCGTCAGTTGCTGGCAAACCGGCAACTGGTGGTTCGCAAGGAGTTCACCCAGTTCATCAGCCCCATCGACGGTAGCAGCCAATTGCTGAGCATCAATTTGCCGCCTGAGCCCGAGCTGACCCGTACCTATACCGTCGGCGCCTACGCCATGCTCGGTGGCTTGATCGGTATTGCCCTGTTTCTCTGGGTATGGCCGCACTGGCGTGACCTTGAACGCTTGCGCCTGGCGGCCCAGCGTTTTGGTGACAACGACCTGCGTTCACGTATCTACTTGTCGCGGCGCTCGAACATTCGGGAACTGGCCGAGCACTTCAACCAGATGGCCGGGCGCATCGAAGGCCTGATCGCCAACCAGCGTGAGCTGACCAACGCAGTTTCCCATGAGCTGCGCACTCCCATTGCACGCCTGACCTTCGAACTCGAACAACTGCGCCGGCTGGCCCGCCAGGAAGGCTGCGGTGCGTTGATCGACGATATGCACGCCGACCTGGGCGACCTGGAGGAGATGGTCTCGGAGTTGTTGACCTATGCCAGCCTTGAGCGTGGCGCCACCGAGATCAAGCGCGAAACCATCCAGGCCAACCATTGGATCGACAGTGTCCTGGGCAGTGTCGCTCTGGAGGCCGAGGCGGCCGGTGTGCAGCTGTCGCTTGAGGCGTGTACGGTACAGAGCATTCGTATCGAGCCGCGGTTCATGGCGCGGGCGGTGATCAATCTGTTGCGCAATGCCATTCGCTATGCCGCCGGTGAAGTCCGGGTCAGCCTGCAGCGAGAAGGTGAGCTGTATCGCCTCGTGGTAGAGGACGACGGCCCAGGCGTACCGCTTGCCGCCCGAGAGAAGATCTTCGAGCCGTTCTCGCGCCTGGACGCCAGCCGTGACCGGAGCACCGGTGGCTTTGGCCTTGGCCTGGCGCTGGTGCGTCGGGTCTCGCAATGGCACGGCGGCTATGCCCAGGTGGGCGATAGCCGCGAAGGTGGCGCCTGCTTCGTGTTGAGCTGGCCGCACGTCGATGGCTGAAACCTAGAGCTGCAGGCCGGCGTCCTGGTCTGGGCTGCGCACAAAGCGATAGCCGAGCACCCGCAAGCCGTCGCTAAGCCGAGTCAGGGTGTTGCCCGCGCCCAATGCGCTGCCGGCCAGCAGGGCATGGGCGTCATCCAGCGGCTGGACCACGAACTCACCCAGGGTTTCGCCTTTGCGCCGGCCCTGGGCCAGCAGCAGGCCCTGATCGATGCGCAAGGTCAGGCCGTCGAGCAACGGTTCGCGCTCGTTGGGGCTGATCAGGCGGTAGCGTCCGACACTGGCTTGCCAGTCGGCGGGTATCGGCCCGGGGTCAATGCGCTCGCCCAGTGGCAGGGTCTGGCCGTGGCGCCTGACTGCCAGCACTTCTTTGCCCGCGACGCTGATCACATCCAGCTGAAGTTGTTCGAGCAGGCCCAGATCCAGCGACCACAAGCCCAACAGTTTTTTCTGTGCCCGTAGCCAGCCTTGACTGTCGCGCAGCAGTTCGACGCGCTTGCCGCCCAGTTCGGCAAACAGTTGTTGGCGCTGGTCCTTGAGGCGAATCACGCCCAACGGACTGGCGTACAACCCGGCCAGGCTCTGGCGGTCGCGAGGGCTGGGCGCCACGGCAGCGGCCAGCGGCGGCAGGCTCGGCGCACAGTCGCGCGGGCAGGCGAGCGGGTGGCCTTGGGCCTGTAGCATCAGGCGCAGGGCCTGAGTGGCCACTTCGCTGACCAGTGCTTCGGCGGTGTCGGCATTGGCCATCACCACCACCGCCAGCTGTGGCTCGGGTAGCACGCTCAGTTGCGCGGCAAAATCGCCAGTCGAGCCACTGTGTTGCCATTGTTGCAGCTGCGGCCCGATGCGCGGGTCGCCGCAAGGGCCCAGGTACCAGGCAAGGCCTATAGGGCAGTCGAAGTCCAGGGCATTGGCACGATTCTGTTGGCGGAACATCTCGGCAACCGACTGCTGGCTCAGCAGCTGCCGGCCATCGAAACGGCCCTGGGCGAACAGCATTTGCACGAACTGGCCAACATCCCGTGGCGTGGTCCACAAGCCGCCAGCGGGCAGGTCGCGGATCTCCTCGTCGCCGCTGGGCTGACCTTGCAGGTAGCCTCGGGCGCGATAGGGTTGCAGCTCGCTATTGCCGACGAAACTCGAATGTTCCATGGCCAGCGGTTGCAACAGGTGCTGCTGCAGGCGGGTTTCGAACGGTTGCCCGCTGCTGCGCTCGATGGCTGCACCGAGCAGGGCGAAACCCAGGTTGGAATAGGCCATCTGCGTGCCCGGCGGATTGTTCAGCCACAACCCCGAGGCCCTCTGCGGCAGGTACTTCAATGGATCATCAGTGCGCAGGCGTGGCAGGAACTCGCTTGGCAGGCCGGCCTGGTGGCTGAGCAGGCGACGCAGGGTGATGGCGTCGTTGGCGCTGCGGGCATCGGCGTGAAAGCGCGAGCGCACGCGAAACTCCGGCAGGGTGCGTGACAACGGTGCGTCCAGGCTCAGGCGCTGCTGCTCGACCAGTTGTAGGGTGGCGCTGGCAGTGAACAGCTTGGACAGAGAACCGGCGCGAAACGCCGTGGTTGGTGTTACACGCATGCGTAGCGCCTCGTCAGCCAGACCGAAACCTTCGGCCCAGACCAGCTCCTGGCCGTCGATCAGCGCCAGCGACAGGCCGGGCACGTGGTTCTTTTGCATCTGCTCGGGGATGCTCTGGCGCAAGTGCTCGATGACCGCCCGATAGTCGCCCTTGCCGATCGGCGGCAGGCTCGTCGGCGCCCGTTCGCCGCAACCGGTATTGACGAGCAGCAGGCCGAACAATGAAGCAAGGCGAAGCGAGCGAAGCATGAGGCACCTGGGCGGGAATGGCGGTCAGTGCATGCTAGGGCAGGGGCCTGCGGCAATCTTTGAGCGGATTGTCGGGAAACTGTTAAAGACTGTGCCACGGCGACCTGCAACGCCCCTTTGTCGCTCTTTGACGCTTTCGGCAATTCCCCTGTCGTTTTTGCATCTGGGCGACATTGCCCCTAGGCATATGCTGGCCCCAAAGCGCCGGCAGACGATTCGGCGCAGGTTTACCAATAAAGGGGACAGCCTGATGAGCCCAGCCGAATTACACGCAGACAGCATCGTTATCGACGGGCTGATCATTGCCAAATGGAACCGCGAGCTGTTCGAGGACATGCGCAAGGGTGGCTTGACTGCGGCCAACTGCACGGTGTCGGTCTGGGAAGGCTTCCAGGCCACGGTCAACAACATCGCCGCCAGCCAGAAGCTGATCCGCGAGAACAGCGACCTGGTGATGCCGGTGCGTACCACCGCCGACATCCGCAAGGCCAAGGAAGTGGGCAAGACCGGCATCCTCTTCGGCTTCCAGAACGCCCATGCTTTCGAAGACCAGATCGGCTATGTCGAGGTGTTCAAGCAGCTGGGCGTAGGCATCGTGCAGATGTGCTACAACACCCAGAACCTGGTCGGCACCGGCTGCTACGAGCGTGATGGCGGGCTGTCGGGCTTTGGCCGCGAGATCGTCGCCGAGATGAACCGCGTCGGGGTCATGTGCGACCTGTCCCATGTCGGTTCCAAGACCTCCGAAGAAGTCATCCTCGAATCGAAAAAGCCGGTGTGCTACTCCCACTGCCTGCCTTCCGGGCTCAAGGAACACCCGCGCAACAAGTCCGATGAAGAGCTCAAGTTCATTGCCGACCACGGCGGTTTCGTCGGCGTGACCATGTTCGCGCCGTTCCTGGCCAAGGGTATCGATTCGACCATCGACGACTATGCCGAAGCCATCGAATACACCATGAACATCGTCGGTGAAGACTCCATCGGTATCGGTACCGACTTCACCCAGGGCCACGGCCAGGACTTCTTCGAGTACCTGACCCACGACAAGGGCTACGCCCGGCGCCTGACCAACTTCGGCAAGATCATCAACCCGCTGGGCATCCGCACCGTGGGCGAGTTCCCCAACCTTACCGAGACCCTGCTCAAGCGCGGCCATTCCGAGCGCGTGGTGCGCAAGATCATGGGCGAGAACTGGGTCAACGTGCTCAAGGATGTCTGGGGCGAATAAGCCGCCAGTAACCGTCTTCCGCCCCCTGCCACAGGCGCAGGGGCAGCCAACCAAAATTTCTGGAGTTCAGTTTCCATGGCCAAGATCGCCCCGCAATTGCCTATCGAAGTCGACAGCGAAACCGGTGTCTGGACCAGCGATGCCCTGCCGATGCTGTACGTGCCGCGGCATTTCTTCGTCAACAACCACATGGGTATCGAGGAAGTGCTGGGCGCCGACGCCTATGCCGAGATCCTCTACAAGGCCGGTTACAAGTCCGCCTGGCACTGGTGCGAGAAAGAGGCTGAATGCCACGGCCTGGAAGGCGTGGCGGTGTTCGAACACTACATGAAGCGCCTGTCCCAGCGCGGTTGGGGCCTGTTCAAGATCCAGGACATTGACCTGGACAAGGGCACTGCCAGCGTCAAGCTCGAGCACTCAGCGTTCGTCTATGTCTACGGCAAGGTCGGGCGCAAGGTCGATTACATGTTCACCGGTTGGTTCGCCGGGGCCATGGACCAGATCCTGGCGGCCCGCGGCAGCAACATTCGTACGGTCGCCGAGCAGGTCTACGGCGGTTCGGAAGAAGGCCACGACGATGGCCTGTTCATCGTCAAGCCGTTGTAAGTCGAGGATCCCGCCATGGCTTTCGAAGCAATGTTCCAGCCGATCCAGATCGGCAAACTGACCATCCGCAACCGGGTACTGAGCACCGCGCACGCCGAGGTCTACGCCACCGACGGCGGCATGACCACCGAGCGCTACGTGAAGTACTACGAAGAGAAAGCCAAGGGCGGCATCGGCCTGGCCATTTGCGGTGGCTCCTCGGTGGTGGCGATCGACAGCCCGCAGGAATGGTGGGCCTCGGTGAACCTCTCGACCGACCGCATCATCCCGCACTTTCAGAACCTGGCTGATGCCATGCACAAGCATGGCGCCAAGATCATGATCCAGATTACCCACATGGGCCGCCGCTCGCGCTGGGATGGCTTCAATTGGCCAACCCTGATGTCGCCATCGGGGGTGCGCGAGCCGGTGCACCGTGCCACCTGCAAGACCATCGAGCCGGAAGAAATCTGGCGGGTGATCGGCAACTATGCGCAAGCCGCGCGCCGGGCCAAAGAAGGCGGCCTGGATGGCGTCGAGCTGTCGGCGGTGCACCAGCACATGATCGACCAGTTCTGGAGCCCGCGGGTCAACAAGCGTACCGACGAATGGGGCGGCACGTTTGAAGGCCGGATGAAATTCGGCCTGGAAGTGCTCAAGGCCGTGCGTGCTGAAGTCGGCCCGGATTTTTGCGTGGGCATGCGCATCTGCGGTGACGAATTCCATCCCGATGGCCTCAGCCACGAGGACATGAAGGAAATCGCCAAGTACTACGATGCCACCGGCATGCTGGATTTCTTCGGTGTGATCGGTTCGGGGTGCGACACCCACAACACCCTGGCCAACGTTATCCCCAACATGAGCTTCCCGCCCGAGCCGTTCCTGCACCTGGCGGCCGGCATCAAGGAAGTGGTCAAGGTTCCGGTGCTGCACGCGCAGAACATCAAGGACCCCAACCAGGCCACGCGCATCCTCGAAGGCGGCTATGTCGACATGGTCGGCATGACCCGCGCGCACATCGCCGACCCGCACCTGATCGCCAAGATCAAGATGGGCCAGATCGACCAGATCAAGCAGTGCGTCGGTGCCAACTACTGCATCGACCGTCAGTACCAGGGCCTGGATGTGCTGTGCATCCAGAACGCGGCTACCTCCCGTGAATACATGGGCGTGCCGCACATCATCGAGAAAAGCACCGGGCCCAAGCGCAAGGTGGTGGTGGTTGGCGCCGGGCCTGCGGGGATGGAAGCCGCTCGCGTGGCGGCCGAACGCGGCCATGACGTCACCCTGTTCGAGAAGAAAGACGCCATCGGCGGGCAGATCAGCATCGCTGCCAAGGCGCCGCAACGCGACCAGATCGCCGGTATCACCCGTTGGTATCAACTGGAGCTGGCGCGCCTGAAGGTTGACCTGCGCCTGGGCACTGCGGCCGATATCGACACCATCCAGGACTTGCGTGCGGACATTATCGTGCTGGCGGTGGGTGGCCATCCCTACATCGAGCAGAACGAACACTGGGGCGCAGCCGAAGGGCTGGTGGTCAGCAGCTGGGACGTGCTCGACGGCAAGGTGGCGCCGGGCAAGAACGTGCTGGTGTACGACACCATTTGCGAATTTACCGGCATGTCGGTAGCTGACTACATCGCCGACAAAGGCAGCCAGGTCGAGATCGTCACCGACGACATCAAGCCGGGCGTGGCCATTGGCGGCACGTCGTTCCCGACCTACTACCGCAGCATGTACCCCAAGGAAGTGATCATGACCGGCGACCTGATGCTGGAAAAGGTCTACCGCGAGGGCGACAAGCTGGTGGCGGTGCTGGAGAACGAATACACCGGCGCCAAAGAGGAGCGGGTGGTCGACCAGGTGGTGATCGAGAACGGCGTGCGCCCGGACGAGGCGCTGTACAACGGCCTCAAGGAAGGTTCGCGGAACAAGGGCCAGATCGATATCGAAGCCCTGTTCGCGATCAAGCCGCAGCCGATCCTCAGCCAGCCGGGCGAAGGCTACCTGCTGTACCGCATCGGTGACTGCGTGGCGCAGCGCAATACGCATGCCGCCATCTACGACGCCTTGCGCCTGTGCAAGGATTTCTGATCGACCGGCAACTGAATGCTGGTGTGTTACTACCCCTGTGGGAGCCGGCGTTGCCGGCGATGGGATCGACGCCGTGTCTGTTGTTGCGCGGTGTCTGCATCGCTGGCAAGGCCAGCTCCCACAGTGATCCCCTGGCAAGGCACTGAAGTGTCTTTTGGGAGCTTCCCATGTTGAACACCCTTATCCCCATCCTCCTGTTCGCCGCCCTGGGCCTTGCCGTCCTTGGCGCGCTGCGGCGCGTGCGGATGTGGCGCCAGGGTCGGCCGTCGAAGGTCGATCTGCTGGGCGGCCTGCTGGCCATGCCACGACGCTATATGGTCGACCTGCACCACGTGGTCGCCCGCGACAAGTACATGGCCAACACTCACGTGGCCACGGCAGGCGGCTTCGTCCTGGCAGCGGTGCTGGCGATCCTGGTGCATGGCTTTGGCCTGCATAACAAGATCCTTGGGTTTGCCTTGCTGTTCGCCACCGTGCTGATGTTCGGCGGTGCGCTGTTCGTCTACAAACGCCGCCTCAACCCGCCAGCACGGTTGTCGAAAGGCCCGTGGATGCGCCTGCCGAAAAGCCTGCTGGTGTTTGCCGCGAGCTTCTTCATCGCCACCTTGCCGGTGGCCGGGATTCTCCCGCAGGGCTTCGGCGGCTGGCTGTTGGTGGTGTTGCTGGGGATTGGCGTGCTGTGGGGCGTGTCCGAGCTGTTCTTCGGCATGACCTGGGGCGGGCCGATGAAGCACGCCTTTGCCGGTGCCCTGCACCTGGCCTGGCACCGGCGCGCCGAGCGCTTTGGCGGTGGCCGTTCGACCGGGCTCAAACCCATCGACCTTGAGGACCCGCAGGCGTTGCTGGGGGTAGAAAAGCCCAAGGATTTCACCTGGAACCAACTGCTCGGCTTTGACGCCTGCGTGCAGTGCGGCAAGTGCGAGGCCGTGTGCCCGGCGTTTGCCGCAGGCCAGCCGCTGAACCCGAAAAAACTCATCCAGGACATGGTCGTTGGCTTGGCCGGCGGCACCGATGCCAAGTTTGCCGGCAGCCCGTACCCTGGCAAGCCGATCGGCGAACATGGCGGCAACCCGCACCAGCCGATCGTCAACGGCCTGGTCGATGCCGAGACCCTATGGTCGTGCACCACGTGCCGCGCCTGCGTCGAGGAATGCCCGATGATGATCGAGCACGTCGATGCCATCGTCGACATGCGCCGCCATCTGACCCTGGAAAAAGGCGCGACGCCGAACAAGGGCGCCGAGGTGCTGGACAACCTGATCGCCACCGACAACCCTGGCGGCTTCGCCCCGGGTGGGCGGATGAACTGGGCGGCGGACCTCAACCTCAACCTGCTCGGTGACATCAAGACCGCCGAAGTACTGTTCTGGGTCGGCGATGGTGCCTTTGACATGCGCAACCAGCGCACCCTGCGGGCTTTTGTCAAAGTGCTGAAAGCTGCGCAAGTAGACTTTGCCGTGCTCGGCCTGGAAGAGCGCGACAGCGGTGACGTGGCCCGGCGCCTGGGCGACGAAGCGACCTTCCAGCAACTGGCCAAGCGCAATATCCAGACCATGGCCAAGTACAGCTTCAAGCGCATCGTCACCTGCGACCCGCACAGCTTCCATGTGCTCAAGAACGAGTACGGTGCCTTCGGCGGCAACTACCTGGTGCAGCACCACAGCACCTATATCGCCGAACTGATCGCCGCTGGCGCGCTCAACCTCGGCCAGCACAAGGGCGGCAGCGTGACCTATCACGACCCGTGCTACCTGGGCCGCTACAACGGCGAGTACCAAGCGCCGCGCGAAGTGCTGCGCGCCCTCGGCATCGAGGTCAAGGAGATGCAGCGTTCGGGCTTCCGCTCGCGCTGCTGTGGCGGTGGCGGCGGTGCGCCGATTACCGATATTCCTGGCAAACAGCGTATCCCCGACATGCGCATGGACGACATCCGCGAGACCGCCGCCGAATTGGTTGCGGTGGGTTGTCCACAGTGCACGGCGATGCTCGAAGGCGTGGTCGAACCGCGTCCGTTGATCAAGGACCTGGCCGAACTGGTCGCCGACGCCATCCTCGAAGAACCGGCCTCGGCGAGCAAACCCGCCCCGGCAAAGCGTGAACCTGCGGAGGTGCACTGATGAGCGATATTATTCGCCGTGATCCGCGCGCCGAGTGGATCGCCCGTAACCGCCTGCACCCGCTGCACGCAGCCATGCAGCAGGGCCAACAGCACAGCTGGATGGGGCCCAACGGCATCATCCGCAAGAACCCCCACGGGGTCGGCTTCATCGGCCCCAACGGCATCAAGCGCATCGACCGCAGCGGCGCCCAGCAGGGCGGCAGCAGCAAGCGCACGGCAGCAGCGGCGGTGCAATTGCCGCTGCACCAGGTGGCGCAGCCGGCGTTCTACATCGCCGTGGTCCCGGACATGGTCGGCGGGCGCCTGGGCAGCCACGACCGCGACCTGCTGGGCCTGGCCCACAGCCTGGCCGGCAGCGACGGCGCAGTGCTGGCGGTGGTGTTTGGCGAACACAAGGAAAGCAACTTTTCCACAGCTGGCGTGGATCGCCTGCTGGTGATCGAAGGCGAGGCGTTCGCAGGTTACGCACCGGAGCAATTGGTGCAGGGCCTGCGCGCTGTGGATAACCAGTACAGCCCGCGCCATTGGCTGCTGCCAGACAGCCGCACCGGTGGCGGCGAGCTGGGCCGGCGCCTTGCCGCGGCCATTGGCGAACGTCCGGCGACAAGAGTCTGGCAAGTCAAAGACGGGCAGTGCAGCGGCCGCGCCGGCGCCGGCCAGCAGGACCTGATCCGCGGCCTGCCACGGTTGATCCTGGCAGCTGCCGAGTGCGCGGAACCGGTCAGTGAAACCCGCCACGAAGCCTTGCCCGTGCAGTTATCCACAAGCGCGGCGCGCAGCTTGTCGCGTATCGAAGACCTCGGCCCGGTGGCTGTCGACCCGGCTGCCATTGCCATGGCCGAGGCCGAGTTCATTGTCTCTGGCGGCAATGGTGTCAAGGACTGGGAGCTGTTCCACCGCGCCACCGTTGCCCTCGGCGCTACCGAAGGCGCCTCGCGGGTAGCGGTGGACGACGGCTTCATGCCGCGCAATCGCCAGGTCGGTGCGACCGGTACCTGGGTGACCGCGCGGGTTTACGTGGCGGTAGGTATCTCCGGGGCGATCCAGCACCTGCAGGGCATCGGTGCCTGCGACAAGGTGGTGGCGATCAACATGGACCCGGGCTGCGACATGATCAAGCGTGCCGACCTGTCGGTGATTGGCGACAGCGCAGCGATTCTGCAAGCGCTGATCGAGGCTGTGGAAAACTACCGCAACGACGCCAAGCGCGATGCGGCCTAAGGGCAGGGGACAACTATGCACACCAAGGTCATCAGTCTGGTTTCAATCGGTGCCCACCCCAGCTCCGGCCGCAGCCGGCGCGCCGAGCAGGATGCCCGGGCAGTGGAACTGGGCCTGCAGCTGGCTGGGGATAACTTGCAGGTGCTGCATGCCGGCGACCCGCAGGAGCCGGCTTTGCGCGCCTACCTGGGCATGGGCCTGGAGCACATCGACGTGCTCGAACAGCCGCAAGGCGCCGATGCCCTAGGGGTGCTCGGCGACTACTTGCGCGACGCCGGTGCGCAGCTGGTATTGACCGGTAGCCAGGCGGAAACCGGTGAAGGCTCAGGGATGCTGCCGTTCCTGTTGGCCGAGCGCCTGGGCTGGCCGTTGGTGGTGGGCCTTGCCGAAGTGGAATCTATCCACAACGGCGTGGCCCAGGTCCTGCAGGCCCTGCCACGGGGCCAGCGGCGCCGCTTGAAGGTGCGCCTGCCGTTGCTCGCCACTGTGGATAACGCCGCGCCCAAGCCGCGCCAGAGCGCGTTTGGCCCCGCCCGGCGTGGGGTATTGGCGGCGCGCCAGGTGGCGATCGTCGCAGACGAGTTATTCACAAGCGCCGAACTGCAACCGGCCAAGCCGCGGCCTAAACGCCTCAAGGTGATCAAGGCCAAGAGCGGCGCCGACCGTATGAAAGCCGCCACCGCCAAGGCCAGCGGCGGCGGTGGGCAAGTGCTCAAGGACGTCAGCCCCCAGGACGGTGCGCAAGCGATCCTCAAGCTGCTGGTGGAAGAGGGCGTGTTGCGCTGACAGTTGCTCACAAAGTCTGTTGGCCGATCTGTGGATAAAGTGTTTGTGTATGGCTGGAGGGCACGCATTGCGTGCCCTTCGGCGTTATGGTTAAAAAATGATCAGGCTAAGTTGTGGATTTTTCGAGGTTTTCTTTCCTGGGCGGCAATGAGTTTGCCCACAATCGCTGTTGGCGGGTCTGTGGATAATATGTTCGCCCATGGCTGAGAGGCCCGTGGCGCAAGGGCTGCGCAGGGTTGATCAGAAACTAGCCAATTGTCTTGTTTATGCCTGCTCAGGCCCGGTATTTCGGTCGCTCAAGGCGTTATCCACAACGGTTTTTTAGCGCTTCGACTTTTGCACACAAAGTCTGTTGGCGTCTCTGTGGATAAGGTGTTCGCCTTCCGCTGTGAGCCTCGTATTTTAAGGTGTGTAGAGATTTGATCAAATTTTGATCAATAAAATTTCGCGGGAAAAACAACGACTTGCCCACATTAGCTGTGGGTTGTCCTGTGGATAAAGTGTTTGCTGTGTGGACGGGCCCAGCGGGGCCGGGGGATTGCGGTAGGTGGTCAAAATTTGTACAGGCTGGTACGGCCCCATCGCTGGCAAGGCCAGCTCCCACAGGGTTTGCAGGTATACACACCACCTGTGGGAGCCGGCCTTGCCGGCGATGGGCCGCAAAGCGGCCCCGCTTTACTGCGCAGCCACACCCTTGAGGTAAGGCGCCGGCGCCGCCCCCAGGTTGCTCAGCATCCGCTCGCTGTACCAATCGACAAAGTTCACCACACCAAACTCGTAGGTCTTCGAATAAGGCCCGGGCTGGTACGCCGTCGAGTTGATCCCGCGCTGGTTTTCTTCGGCCAGGCGGCGGTCCTGGTCGTTGGTGGCATCCCACACCTGACGCATGCGCGCCGGGTCGTAATCCACACCTTCAACCGCATCCTTGTGCACCAGCCACTTGGTCGTGACCATGGTCTCCTGGGCGCTGATCGGCCACACGGTGAAGACGATGATGTGATCGCCCATGCAGTGGTTCCACGAGTGCGGCAGGTGCAGGATGCGCATCGAGCCCAGGTCCGGGTTCTTGATCCGGCCCATGAGCTTCTGGCAGCCCTGCTTGCCGTCCAGGGTCATCGATACCGTGCCCTTGAGCAGTGGCATGCGCACGATGCGGTTGCGCAGGCCGAAGCTGGCGTGGGCGTAGGGGATCTTCTCGGCATCCCAGGCGGCGGCGGAGGCTGCGACGTGGTCCTTGAACGCCTGGTCGGCGCGCGGGTCGGTGACGTCGTCCCACTCCAGCAGGGTTTTCAGCAGTTCAGGATGCGAACCGCTGCAGTGATAGCACTCGCGGTTGTTTTCCAGCACCAGCTTCCAGTTGGCCTTTTCCATCAAGGTGGTTTGCACCGCCACCTTGGTGTTCTCCATGTCGTAGGGTTCCATGTAGTGGTTCAGGGTGGCGAGGAAGTCATCGATCGCTGGCGGGTTTTCAGCCAGGCTGATGAAGATGTAGCCACCGGCGGTCTTGACGTTCACAGGCTTGAGCCCGTACTGCTTCATGTCGAAGTCGGCGCCCATCTCGGTGCCGGCGAACAGCAGGCGGCCGTCCAGCTCGTAAGTCCACTGGTGATAGTGGCAGACCAGCTTGGCGACCTTGCCCTTGTCGCTGGTGCACAGGCGCGAACCGCGATGGCGGCAGACGTTGTGGAAGGCATGCACCTGGCCTTCGGCGCCGCGCACCACCAGGATTGGGTTCTTGCCGATCTGCAGGGTGATGAAGTTGCCCTTGGTCGGGATTTCGCAAGTCATCCCGGCGATCAGCCATTCCTTCTGGAAGATCTCTTCCATGTCGATCTGGAACAGGCGCTCGTCGCAGTAGAACGGCTGTGGCAGCGAGAAGGTCCGCTCGCGGCTCTGCAGCATCTCGGCGGTGGCCTTGCGTGCAGGTTCCAGTGGATCGCCCAGACTCAAAGTTGCGGTGACGTCCATCGTGTAGGTCCTCATGGCCAGTGCTTGTGGCCGGTGAAAGTGGCTAATCGTTGTTATGGCGACGCAAGGCACAAATACAGCAGGATCATTTGCGATGGAGTGTGCGTTCGAAGTGCGCATGAACCATATCCATGGGCGACATGATCAGATCCGTTTCCGACGCGCCAGCCCCTGTAGCCGGGGGCTGGTCGCGATAAGCACGCCAATGTCGCGGATGAGTAAGTGTCGCCTGCGCAGCTTAAGCAGAATCGCAGCCATCAGGCCGCAGTCGGCCGTGGAGACGAGCATGTCCAACAGCTTCCTCAATCCGGTCAGCACCCAGACCTGGGCCAACGGCCGCCACATCGTGCGTTGCGTCAAGGTGATCCAGGAAACCTGGGATGTGCGCACCTTCTGCTTCATGGCCGACCAGCCGATCATGTTCTTCTTCAAGCCCGGGCAGTTCGTCACCCTGGAGCTGGAGATCGACGGCGAGCCGATCATGCGTTCCTACACCATCTCCAGCTCACCGTCGGTGCCCTACAGCTTCTCGGTGACCATCAAGCGCGTGCCCGGCGGCAAGGTCTCCAACTGGCTGCACGACACCCTGCACGAAGGCCAGGAGCTGGCGGTGCACGGCCCGGTGGGGCTGTTCAACGCCATGGATTTCCCCAGCCCCAAGGTGCTGTACCTGAGTGGCGGTGTCGGTATCACCCCGGTGATGTCCATGGCCCGCTGGTTCTACGACACCAACGGCAATGTCGACATGGTCTTCGTCCACAGTGCACGCTCACCGAAAGACATCATCTATCACCGCGAGTTGGAGCACATGGCCTCGCGGATCGACAACTTCAGCCTGCACATCATTTGCGAGAAGCATGGCCTGGGCGAGCCCTGGGCGGGCTACCGCGGCTACCTGAACCAGAAGCTGATGGAGTTGATCGCCCCCGACTACATGGAGCGGGAAATCTTCTGCTGCGGCCCGACGCCGTACATGAACGCGGTCAAGCGCCTGCTGGAAAGCAGCGGCTACGACATGAGCCGCTACCATGAGGAGTCGTTCGGCGCGACCCCGGCCGAGGTCAAGGCCGATGCTGTCGAGCACGCCGAACAGGCCGCCGAAGCCGCCGAGGTGGACGCCGGCGACCTGCACCAGGTGGAATTCACCGCCACTGGCAAGAGTATCCGCGTGGCCCCGGGCGAGACTGTGCACGCGGCGGCGGCCAAGCTTGGCCTGATGATCCCCAAGGCTTGTGGCATGGGCATCTGCGGCACCTGCAAGGTGCTCAAGCTGGGTGGGGAAGTGGAGATGGAGCACAACGGCGGCATCACCGATGAAGACGTCGCCGAAGGCTATATCCTTTCGTGCTGCAGCGTGCCGAAAGGGGATGTACGGATTGAGTACTGATTAGAGGCTGATCGCGGGTCAAGCCCAGGCGTCGCACCGCCGCTCCTACAGGGCTGTAGGAGCGGCGGTGCGACGCCTCGACTTGACCCGCGATGGCTTACACGCTGAAACGTGCCACCAGCCCGCTCAGGTCCACCGCCAGGCGCGACAGCTCGGCGCTCGCTGCGCTGGTCTGGTGGGCGCCGGTGGCCGACTGCACCGACAGGTCGTTGATGTTGACCAGGTTGCGGTCCACTTCGCGGGCGACCTGGGCCTGCTCTTCGGCCGCGCTGGCGATCACCAGGTTGCGCTCGTTGATCTCGGCCACCGCACCGGTGATGGTTTCCAGCGCCAGGCCGGCGCCACGGGCAATGTTCAGGGTCGACTCGGCACGCTCAGTGCTGTTGCGCATGGAGTTGACCGCCTGCTCGGTGCCGCCCTGGATGCTGCCGATCATCCGTTCGATTTCGCTGGTCGACTGCTGGGTACGGTGAGCCAGGGCGCGTACTTCATCAGCGACCACGGCAAAGCCGCGACCGGCCTCACCGGCACGGGCCGCTTCGATGGCGGCGTTCAGTGCCAGCAGGTTGGTCTGGTCGGCCAGGCCGCGAATCACGTCGAGCACCTTGCCGATATCGCGCGATTCTTCCGCCAGGTTGCCGATCAGTTCGGCAGTGCCTTGCACGTCGGTGCTCATGCGCTCGATGGCGCTGACGGTTTCCATCACCAGGTCACGGCCGTCTCCGGCCGAGCGGGTGGCTTCCTTGGAGGCTTCCGAGGTGCTCACGGCATTGCGTGCCACTTCTTCCACGGCGCTGGTCATCTCGGTGACGGCGGTGGCGGCCTGTTCGATTTCGTTGTTCTGTTGCTGCAGGCCACGGGCGCTTTCGTCGGTGACGCTGTTCAGTTCTTCCGCGGCCGACGCCAGTTGGGTGGCGGAGCCGGAAATCTGCTGCAGGGTATCGCGCAGCTTGTTCTGCATCTTGGCCATGGCCTTGAGCAGGCGCGCCGCTTCGTCCTGGCCTTCGGCCTGGATGTTGCGGGTCAGGTCGCCTTCGGCGATGCGTTCGGCAGCCTGCAGGGCCTCGTCGATCGGCTTGACGATACTGCGGGTCAGCAGCAGCGCGCAGACCAGGGTCAAGGCGGTGGCGGCCAGCAGCAGGCCGATCACCAGGGCCACCGCATTGGAATACTGGTCGGCGGCGGTGCGGTTGATCTCGCGGGTCTGCTCGGTATTGATGCTGACCAGTTGATCCATGACGCTGTTGATCTGCTCGGAGCTGTCGAGCATGTCGCGGTTGACCAGGTTGCGCAGGTTGTCCAGGTCATTGTTCTGCGATGCCAGGCGCATGCGGTTTTCCAGCTGGCGGTATTGGCTCAGCAACTGCACATACTGGTTGTAGGCGGCGCGTTCCTGGTCGCTGGAGATCAGCGGCTCGTACACCCGGCGCGCGTCATCGATCTGCTGGTTGCGCTGGTCGAACAGCTTGAGGGTGGCCTGCAGGGTGTCGGCTTCGCGGTTGAGCACCAGGCGGAACGACAGGGAGCGCAGGCGCAGGCTCAGTTGGGTCAACTGGTCGAGGTTGGTGATGCTCGGCACCGTCGAGTTCTCAATGGTTTCGCCGGCCTGGCGAATCTTGCTCATCTGGTTCAGGGCGAACAGACCCAGGGCCAGCATCAGTGCACCGATCAGAGCAAAGCCCAGAAGCGCGCGCGGGGCGATATTCATATTGCGTAGGGACATGGTGGTATCCAGGAAGGGAAAAGGGCACGCGAACCGTGCGCGAGAGTCAGGACTGCCATGCCTATCGGTCGGCCGGGGAAAGACTTGAGCCGACGACGACAAAATTGTGAGCCAGCTATCTTTTTTCCTGACCGGTGGTAGGCAAAACGGGGAACCTGACCGACATCGGTGGGTCAATCTGCACCAGGCCGACGCGTCTAAACCCGATATCCCTGGCGAGCACGCGGACTTTTCTTTATCGTGTGCGCCCCCTGAAACACCCCGAGAAGGCAATCATGTTGGAAACTTCCCTTAGTCAACTGGAGCAACTGGTCAGCGACCTGGTGCAGAAGAATCAGGAACTGACCGAGCGCAACGCGCAGATCAGCGCCGAACTGGCCCAGGCCAAAGATGAAAACGACAGCCTGCAACTGAGCCTGCTGGAGCAGGAAGAAAAGCAGGGCGCTACCGCCGCACGCATCCAGGCCCTGGTTGAGCGTGCCAGCGTTGGTACCGTGAACGCATGAGAACCTCAGCGCAGCCGATCAATGTCGTGTCGATCCTCGGCAGCGATTATTCGATCAAGGCCCCCGAAGGCCAGGAGCAGGCGCTGGCGCAAGCAGTGCAAATGCTCAATGCTTCATTGGCCGATACCAAGCGTAAATACCCGACCCTGATCGGTGACAAGCTGCTGGTACTGGCAGCCCTCAACCTGTGCTCGCAGCAGATCGATCTGCAACAGCAGCACCAGCAGGCCCTCGACCGTTACCAAGAGCAAGTCAACGCCACGGTCGATGTGATTGCCCGGACCATCAGCAACAGCTGATCGCGTCAAACCCCTCGCTAGACCTTTTTGCCAGCTCACCACCTTCGGGAGGGTGGGCCGGCATTGCTGTGGATTGTATTTCCTATTGTATACAATTGGCCTGTCTCTTGCACTACAGGGCTTATTTACCCAGGGGAAATACATGCAGTTCTGGCGGCGCAGTATCCAGTGGCAATTGATCGCAAGCATGGGCGCAGCGCTGTTGCTGAGCATTCTGATCGTGGTCGGCATCTACAGCGTGGCGGTCAATCGGCTGACCGAGCGTTACCTGATCGACACCGCCTTGCCGGCGAGCATTGAGGCGATTCGTAACGACATCGAACGCATGCTTGGCCGGCCGTTGACCGCAGCGGCCGACATTGCCAGCAACACGATGCTGCGTGATTGGCTGGCGGCGGGTGAAGACAGCGCCCAGACGGCGCAATTCATCGAATACCTCGAAGCCGTGCGCAAGCAGAACCACGCCTTCACGGCGCTGTTTGCCGCCACCGCGAGCAACCACTACTACAACGAAAAAGGCCTGGACCGCACGCTCAGCCGCAGCAACCCGGCAGACAAGTGGTTCTTCGGCTTCATCGACAGCGGCAACCCGCGCCTGTTGAACATCGACACCGATGGCAGCACCGGCGAACTGGCGCTGTTCATCGACTATCGGGTGGAGAACGCCGGCCAACTGGTGGGCATCGCCGGGCTTGGGCTGCGCATGACCGAACTGTCCGAGTTGATCCACAACTTCAGCTTCGGCGAGCGCGGGCGGGTGATGCTGGTGCGCGGTGACGGTTTGATCCAGGTGCATCCACAGCAGCAATTCAGTGGCAAGCGGCAGCTGGCCGAGCAGATTGGTGGCGAAGCTGCCAAGGTCGTTCTGAGCCGTGAACAGGGCCTGCACAGCAGCCGCTTTGAACGTGATGGCGAGGGCTACCTGGCCCTGAGCCTGCCGCTGCGCGACCTCAACTGGACGCTGGTCGCCGAGGTGCCGGAAGCGCAAATCTATGCCCAGGTGCGCGAAACCCTGTGGCTGACCAGCCTGATTGGTGCGGCGGTGGCGCTGGTGTCGCTGTTGCTGGTGGTGCTGCTGGCACGCGGTATCGTGCGGCCGATCCGGCGGGTGACCGGCGCCTTGATGGCCATCGGTAATGGCGGTGGCGACCTGACCCAGCGCCTGGACGAAAACCGCGCTGACGAGCTGGGCGACCTGGCCCGTGGCTTCAACCGCTTTCTCGACAGCCAGCGAGGCCTGATCGGCGAAGTGCTGAGTACCAGTGAGCGTTTGCGGGCATCGGTGGCGCAGGTAACGCAAGTGGTGGAAAACACCGCCGAACGCTCGGGTCGCCAGCAGGAAATGACTGAGATGGTCGCCACCGCCGTGCATGAGATGGGCCTGACCGTGCAGGACATCGCCCAGAATGCCGGCAACGCCGCGCACGCCTCGGAAACCGCGCGCAGCGAAGCGCTGCAGGCCCGCGAAGTGGTGCGCCGCTCGATTGCCCATATCGAGGGCATGTCCGACGAGATTGGCCAGGCGGCCAGTGCGGTGAGTGAACTGGCGACGGAAGTCGCCTCGATTGACGAAGTCTTGGCGGTGATCCGCAGCATCTCCGAGCAGACCAACCTGCTGGCGCTCAACGCGGCCATCGAGGCGGCGCGGGCGGGCGAGATGGGCCGCGGCTTTGCCGTGGTCGCTGACGAAGTACGGACCCTGGCGTGGCGTACCCAGGTGTCCACCGATCAAGTGCAGCAGATGATCCTGCGCCTCAAGCATGGCGCCGGCAGTGCGGTCGCGTCGATGCAGGCCGGCCAGGCAGCCACCGGAACGGGGGTGGCGTCGAGCCAGCAGACCGGCGCTTCGCTGGGCACCATCACCGATCAGGTCGAGCACATCAGTGACATGAACCATCAGGTGGCGACGGCGACCGAAGAGCAGTCGGCGGTCACCGAGGAGATCAACCGCACCGTGCAGGGGATATCCGACCTGGCGCGGGAGACGGCGGTGGATGTGCAGGGCTGTCGGCAGGAGTGTCAGGCGTTGCGCGGCTTGGCCGAAGATCTGGCGCGGCAGATGGGTGGGTTCAGGCTTTAGACCGCAGTGAACATATCGCGGGTCAAGCCCGCTCCCACAGAGCCCCGTGGGAGCGGGCTTGACCCGCGATAGGGCCGTCAGGCGCCCATTACCGCACGAATATCCGCCGCCAGCTCACGTACCCGCGCTTCTTCGGTGTCCCACGAGCACATGAACCGCGCGCCACCGCTACCGATAAAGGTGTAGAAACGCCAGCCCTTGTTGCGCAAGGCTTCCAGCGCTGGTTCCGACATCTGCAGGAACACGCCGTTGGCCTCCACCGGGAACATCAGCTCAACCCCTGGCACATCACGCACCAGCTCGCAGAGCAATTGCGCGCAGCGGTTGGCATGCACGCCATGGCGCAGCCAGGCGCCGTTTTCCAGCAGGCCGACCCAGGGCGCCGACAGGAAGCGCATCTTCGATGCCAGTTGCCCGGCCTGCTTGCAGCGGTAGTCGAAGTCTTCGGCCAGCTGGCGGTTGAAGAACAGGATCGCCTCGCCCACCGCCATGCCGTTCTTGGTGCCGCCAAAGCACAGCACATCGACCCCGGATTTCCAGGTCAGCTCAGCCGGCGTGCAGCCAAGGAATGCGCAGGCATTGCTGAAGCGCGCGCCGTCCATGTGCAGGTTCAGGCCCAGTTCCTTGCAGGTGGCGCTGATCGCCTTGAGTTCTTGCGGGCGATAGACGCTACCGACCTCGGTGGCCTGGGTGATGGTCACCACGCGCGGCTTGGGGTAGTGGATGTCCTGGCGCTTGAGCGCCACTTCGCGGATCGAGTCGGGGGTCAGCTTGCCGGCTTCGCTGCGTGCGGTAAGCAGCTTGGAGCCGTTGGAGAAGAACTCCGGTGCACCGCATTCGTCGGTCTCGACGTGGGCGGTCTCCGAGCAGATCACGCTGTGATAGCTCTGGCACAGCGACGACAGTGCCAGCGAGTTGGCTGCGGTGCCGTTGAAGGCGAAGAACACTTCGCAGTCGGTTTCGAACAGTTTGCGGAAATACTCCGAGGCGCGTGCCGTCCATTGGTCGTCGCCATAGGCGCGCTCATGCCCCTGGTTGGCCTTTTCCATGGCGGCCCAGGCTTCCGGGCAGATACCTGAGTAGTTGTCGCTGGCGAATTGCTGGCTTTGATCTGTCATGACACTTTCCTGTGAACGACGCAGGTGAGCACTCTAAACCAAGAATTGTGGCGTCGCCTATACAAAGCATCGCGGGACAAGCCCGCTCCTACAGAGCCTTGTAGGAGCGGGCTTGTCCCGCGATGAGGCTGCATGTCGTAAACGCACCTTTGCGTGGCGTCCGTAGGCATCTGGGCTGTCTGCGTCGGTCATACCATCGCTGCAAAAGGGCAATTGCCCGACAAGAACCGATGCCGCTGCCGGGAGAGACTGCAATGTTCAGCAAGCAAGACCAGATCCAGGGTTATGACGATGCACTGCTGGCGGCGATCAATGCCGAAGAGCAACGCCAGGAAGATCACATCGAGTTGATCGCCTCGGAAAACTACACCAGCAAGCGTGTCATGCAGGCCCAGGGCAGCGGCCTGACCAATAAATACGCCGAAGGCTACCCGGGCAAGCGCTATTACGGCGGTTGCGAGCATGTGGATAAAGTCGAGCAACTGGCCATCGACCGCGCCAAGCAGTTGTTCGGCGCCGATTACGCCAACGTCCAGCCGCATTCCGGCTCCTCGGCCAACAGCGCCGTGTACCTGGCCCTGCTGCAGGCTGGCGACACCATTCTGGGCATGAGCCTGGCCCACGGCGGCCATCTGACCCACGGTGCCAAGGTGTCGTCCTCGGGCAAGCTGTACAACGCCGTGCAGTACGGCATCGACACCAACACCGGGCTGATCGACTACGACGAAGTCGAGCGCCTGGCGGTGGAGCACAAGCCGAAGATGATCGTCGCCGGGTTCTCGGCCTACTCGAAAACCCTCGATTTCCCGCGCTTTCGTCAGATTGCCGACAAAGTCGGTGCCTACCTGTTCGTCGACATGGCTCACGTTGCCGGTCTGGTGGCCGCTGGCCTGTACCCGAACCCGCTGCCATACGCTGACGTGGTCACCACCACCACCCACAAGACCCTGCGCGGCCCGCGCGGCGGCCTGATCCTGGCGCGCAGCAACGAAGAGATCGAGAAAAAACTTAACGCCGCTGTATTCCCCGGCGCCCAGGGCGGCCCGCTGATGCACGTGATCGCCGCCAAGGCGGTGTGCTTCAAAGAAGCGCTGGAGCCTGGCTTCAAGACCTATCAGCAACAAGTGATCGACAACGCCCAGGCCATGGCCGAGGTGTTCGTCAAGCGTGGCTATGACGTGGTCTCCGGCGGTACCGACAACCACCTGTTCCTGGTCAGCCTGATTCGCCAGGGCCTGACCGGTAAAGATGCCGACGCCGCCTTGGGCCGCGCCCACATCACCGTCAACAAGAACGCCGTGCCCAACGACCCACAGTCGCCGTTCGTCACCTCCGGCCTGCGGATCGGCACCCCGGCGGTCACCAGCCGCGGCTTCAAGGTCAGCCAGTGCGTGGAACTGGCCGGTTGGATCTGCGACATCCTCGATAACCTCGGTGATGCCGATGTCGAGGCCGATGTTGCGAAGAACGTGTCGGCACTCTGTGCAGATTTTCCGGTTTACCGCTGAGTGGTCCAGGAGTAAAGACTATGCAACGTTACTCAGGCTTCGGCCTCTTCAAGCACTCGCTCAGCCACCACGAAAACTGGCAGCGCATGTGGCGCACGCCCACCCCGAAAAAAGTCTACGACGTGGTCATCGTCGGTGGTGGCGGGCACGGCCTGGCCACTGCCTACTACCTGGCCAAGGAACACGGCATCACCAACGTGGCGGTGGTCGAGAAGGGCTGGCTGGGTGGCGGCAACACCGCGCGCAACACCACCATCGTTCGCTCCAACTACCTGTGGGACGAGTCGGCGCACCTGTATGAACACGCCATGAAGCTCTGGGAAGGGCTGTCGCAAGACATCAACTACAACGTGATGTTCTCCCAGCGCGGTGTCTACAACCTCTGCCACACCCTGCAAGACATGCGTGATTCCGAGCGCCGGGTCAGCGCCAACCGCCTCAATGGCGTCGACGGCGAACTGCTCAACGCCCAGCAGGTGGCCGAAGAGATCCCGTACCTGGACTGCTCGAAGAACACCCGCTACCCGATCATCGGTGCCACCGTGCAACGGCGCGGCGGCGTTGCCCGTCACGACGCCGTGGCCTGGGGCTTTGCCCGCGCCGCCGACGCCCTGGGCGTGGACCTGATCCAGCAAACCGAAGTGATCGGCTTTCGCAAGGAAAACGGCGTGGTCATCGGGGTCGAGACCAACAAGGGCTTTATCGGCGCCAAGCGTGTTGGCGTGGTCACGGCCGGTAACTCCGGGCACATGGCCAAGCTCGCCGGCTTCCGCTTGCCGATCGAGTCGCATCCGCTGCAGGCACTGGTGTCCGAGCCGCTCAAGCCGATCATCGACAGCGTGATCATGTCCAACGCCGTGCACGGTTACATCAGCCAGTCGGACAAGGGCGACCTGGTCATCGGCGCCGGCATCGACGGTTGGGTCGGCTATGGCCAGCGCGGTTCGTACCCGGTGATCGAGCACACCCTGCAGGCCATCGTCGAAATGTTCCCGATCCTCTCGCGGGTACGCATGAACCGCCAGTGGGGCGGCATCGTCGACACCACGCCGGACGCCTGCCCGATCATCTCCAAGACCCCGGTGAAGAACATGTTCTTCAACTGCGGCTGGGGCACCGGCGGCTTCAAGGCCACCCCGGGCTCGGGCAACGTGTTTGCCGCAAGCCTGGCCAAGGGCGAAATGCACCCGCTGGCCAAACCCTTTTCCATTGACCGTTTCCACAACGGTGCACTGATCGACGAACACGGCGCCGCCGCTGTCGCCCACTAACAGGAGAAATCCCCATGTTGCATATCTTCTGTCCCCACTGCGGCGAGCTGCGCTCCGAAGAGGAGTTCCACGCCGCAGGCCAGGCGCACATTCCCCGGCCGCTGGACCCCAACGCCTGTTCCGACGAGGAGTGGGGTGACTACATGTTCTTCCGCGACAACCCCCGCGGCCTGCACCACGAGCTGTGGATTCACGCCGCCGGTTGCCGCCAGTACTTCAATGCCACGCGTGACACGCTGACCTACGAAATTCTGGAAACCTATCCGATCGGCGCCAAGCCGCAGGTCACCGGCAAAAGCACCAGCCCGCAGTTGGCAGTCAGTGGTCAGGGAGAAAAGGTATGAGCCAGGTCTATCGCCTGTCCAATGGTGGTCGCATCGACCGCAGCAAGGTTTTGAACTTCACCTTCAACGGCCAGACCTACCAGGGTTTTGCCGGTGACACCCTGGCCGCGGCACTGCTGGCCAACGGCGTCGACATCGTCGGGCGCAGCTTCAAGTACTCGCGCCCCCGCGGGATCATCGCCGCAGGCTCCGAAGAGCCCAACGCCATCCTGCAGATCGGCGCCACCGAAGCCACCCAGGTGCCCAACGTGCGCGCCACCCAGCAGGCGCTGTACGCCGGCCTGGTCGCCACCAGCACCAACGGCTGGCCGAATGTGAACAACGACGTCATGGGCATTCTCGGCAAGGTCGGCGGCAAGCTGATGCCGCCGGGCTTCTACTACAAGACGTTCATGTACCCGCAGTCGTTCTGGATGACCTACGAGAAGTACATCCGCAAAGCCGCGGGCCTTGGCCGTGCGCCGCTGGAAAACGACCCGGACAGCTACGACTACATGAGCCACCACTGCGACGTGCTGGTAGTCGGCGCCGGCCCCGCCGGCCTGGCCGCCGCCCTGGCAGCGGGTCGCAGCGGCGCGCGGGTGATCCTCGCCGATGAACAGGAAGAGTTCGGCGGCAGCCTGCTCGACAGCCGTGAAACCCTCGACGGCAAACCGGCCGCCGACTGGGTCGCGGCAGTAGTGGCCGAGCTCAAGGAACTGCCGGAAGTCATCCTGTTGCCACGGGCGACGGTCAACGGCTACCACGACCATAACTTCCTCACCATTCACGAGCGTCTGACCGACCACCTCGGTGATCACGCGCCGATCGGCCAGGTGCGTCAGCGCATGCACCGGGTACGCGCCAAGCGTGTGGTGCTGGCGACCGGCGCCCATGAGCGGCCGCTGGTGTATGGCAACAACGATGTGCCGGGCAACATGCTTGCCGGTGCGGTATCGACCTACGTGCGCCGTTACGGCGTGGCGCCGGGGCGCAAGCTGGTGCTGTCGACCAACAACGACCATGCCTATCGCGTGGCCCTGGACTGGCACGACGCCGGCCTGAAAGTGGTCGCCATCGCCGATGCCCGCCACAACCCACGTGGTTCACTGGTGGAGGAAGCACGGGCCAAAGGTATCCGCATCCTGACCTCCAGCGCGGTGATCGAGTCCCGTGGCAGCAAGCACGTCACCGCTGCCCGTGTGGCCGCCATCGACGTCAAAGCCCATAAAGTCAGCAGCCCCGGCGAGTGGCTGGACTGCGACCTGGTGGCGACCTCCGGCGGCTACAGCCCGGTGGTGCACCTGGCTTCGCACCTGGGTGGCAAGCCGATCTGGCGTGAAGACATCCTCGGCTTCGTGCCGGGTGAAGCGCCGCAGAAACGCGTGTGCGTGGGCGGCATCAACGGCGTGTTCGCCCTCGCCGATACCCTCGCCGATGGTTTTGAAGGCGGCGTGCGCGCCGCCACCGAAGCCGGCTTCAAGGCCGTGCTGGGGGTGATCCCGAAAGTCCTGGCGCGTCAGGAAGAGCCCACGGTGGCGCTGTTCCAGGTGCCCCACGACAAGAACACCGCACGGGCGCCGAAGCAGTTCGTCGACCAGCAGAACGACGTCACCGCCGCGGCCATCGAACTGGCCACCCGCGAAGGCTTCGAGTCGGTCGAGCACGTCAAGCGCTACACCGCCCTGGGCTTTGGTACCGACCAGGGCAAGCTCGGCAACATCAACGGCCTGGCGATTGCCGCCCGCTCCATGGGCATCACCATCCCGGAAATGGGCACCACCATGTTCCGCCCCAACTACACGCCGATCACCTTCGGTGCAGTGGCGGGCCGGCACTGTGGCCACCTGTTCGAGCCCGTGCGCTTTACCGCCCTGCATGCCTGGCATGTGAAGAACGGCGCCGAGTTCGAAGACGTTGGCCAGTGGAAGCGCCCGTGGTACTTCCCGCGCAACGGCGAAGACATTCATGCCGCCGTGGCCCGTGAATGCAAGGCGGTGCGTGACAGCGTCGGCCTGCTCGATGCCTCGACCCTGGGCAAGATCGACATCCAGGGCCCGGACGCGCGTGAATTCCTCAACCGCATCTACACCAACGCCTGGACCAAACTCGATGTTGGCAAAGCCCGCTACGGCCTGATGTGCAAGGAAGATGGCATGGTCTTCGACGATGGCGTGACCGCCTGCGTCGGCGACAACCACTTCATCATGACCACCACCACCGGTGGCGCGGCGCGGGTGTTGCAGTGGCTGGAGATCTACCAGCAGACCGAATGGCCAGACCTGAAGGTGTACTTCACCTCGGTCACCGACCACTGGGCGACCCTGACCCTGTCGGGCCCCAACAGCCGCAAGCTGCTTAGCGAAGTGACCGATATCGACCTGGACAAGGACGCCTTCCCGTTCATGACCTGGAAGGAAGGCCTGGTCGGCGGTGTGCCGGCGCGGGTGTTCCGCATCTCGTTCACCGGCGAGCTGTCGTACGAAGTCAACGTCCAGGCCAACTACGCCATGGGCGTGCTGGAGAAGATCGTCGCCGCCGGCAAACAGTACAACCTGACCCCGTACGGCACCGAGACCATGCACGTACTGCGGGCCGAGAAGGGCTTCATCATCGTTGGCCAGGACACCGACGGCTCGATGACCCCGGACGACCTCAACATGGGCTGGTGTGTCGGCCGTACCAAGCCGTTCTCGTGGATCGGCTGGCGCGGCATGAACCGCGAGGACTGCGTGCGCGAAAACCGCAAGCAACTGGTCGGGCTCAAGCCGGTCGACCCGAACACATGGCTGCCTGAAGGCGCGCAACTGGTGTTCGACCCGAAACAACCGATTCCGATGGACATGGTCGGTCACGTCACTTCCAGCTATGCCAGCAACTCCCTGGGTTATTCGTTCGCCATGGGTGTGGTCAAAGGCGGGCTCAAGCGCATCGGCGAGCGGGTGTATTCACCCCAGGCCGATGGCAGCGTGATCGAGGCGGAGATCTGTTCTTCGGTGTTCTTCGATCCGAAGGGCGAGCGGCAGAACATCTAATCGACTTGTTGGCCAGATGACCTGTGGGAGCCGGCCTTGCCGGCGATGGGGCGCGTAGCGGCCCCGATTTTGGCAAGGCTGCGCCTTGCATCGCCGGCAAGGCCGGCTCCCACACGTTACTTGCCCTACCGAACGCGAATTCAAGGCAGGTGTGTAATGAGCACGATCAACGTCTACCAGCAACGCCCCGGCAACGACGCCAAGGCTGAAACACCACTGCACCACGCCGACCTGCCCAGCCTGGTCGGCAAGGGCCGCAAGAACGCCGGGGTGACCCTGCGCGAGAAGAAACTCCTCGGCCACCTGACCATCCGTGGCGATGGCAAGGATCCGGCCTTCGCCGGCGGCGTGTTCAAGGCCCTGGGCCTGGAACTGCCGGTGGCCCTGACCGTGGTCGCCAACGGCGAGACATCGCTGCAATGGCTGGGCCCGGATGAGTGGCTGCTGATCGTTCCCGGCGGCGAGGAATTTGCCGTCGAGCAAAAACTGCGCGATGCCCTCGATGGCCTGCACATTCAAATCGTCAACGTCAGCGGCGGGCAAACCCTGCTGGAGCTGAGCGGCCCCAACGTGCGCGACGTGCTGATGAAATCCACCAGCTATGATGTCCATCCAAACAACTTCCCGGTGGGCAAGGCGGTCGGCACGGTGTTCGCCAAGTCGCAACTGGTGATCCGCCGTACCGGTGAAGAAACCTGGGAGCTGCTGATCCGCCGCAGTTTCTCCGATTACTGGTGGCTGTGGCTGCAGGACGCCTCCGCCGAGTACGGCCTGAGCATTCAGGCCTAAGGAGCAATGCCATGAGTCGTGCACCGGACACCTGGATTCTCACCGCCGACTGCCCGAGCTTGCTCGGAACGGTGGATGTGGTGACGCGCTACCTGTACGAGCAGCACTGCTACGTCACCGAGCACCATTCGTTCGATGACCGACTGTCCGGGCGCTTCTTCATTCGCGTGGAGTTCCGCCAGCCGGATGACTTCGACGAGGCCAGCTTTCGCGCAGGGCTTGCCGAGCGGGGCGATGCGTTCGGCATGCTGTTCGAGCTGACCGCCCCCAAGCACCGGCCGAAAGTGGTGATCATGGTGTCCAAGGCCGATCATTGCCTCAACGACCTGCTCTATCGCCAGCGTATCGGCCAGTTGAGCATGGACGTGGTGGCGGTGATCTCCAACCACCCGGATCTCGAGCCCCTGGCCCAGTGGCACCGCATTCCCTATTACCACTTTGCCCTCGAGCCTCATGACAAACCGGCGCAGGAGCGCAAGGTGCTGCAGGTGATCGAGGAGTCCGGCGCGGAGCTGGTGATCCTTGCCCGCTACATGCAGGTGCTGTCGCCAGAGCTGTGCCGCAAGCTCGACGGCTGGGCGATCAACATCCATCACTCGCTGCTGCCCGGCTTCAAGGGCGCCAAGCCGTATCACCAGGCCTACAACAAGGGCGTGAAACTGGTGGGCGCCACCGCGCACTACATCAACAACGACCTCGACGAAGGACCGATCATCGCCCAGGGCGTCGAGGCGGTGGATCACAGTCATTACCCCGAAGACCTGATTGCCAAGGGCCGCGACATCGAGTGCCTGACCCTGGCGCGGGCGGTGGGCTATCACATCGAGCGGCGGGTGTTCCTCAACGCCAACAGGACGGTAGTGCTCTGACGGCCGCCATCGCGGGGCAAGCCCGCTCCCACACCGGTAGGAGCGGGCTTGCCCCGCGAAGAGGCCTTCAAGGCAAAAACAGATTCCAGTAACACAGCGCCGCCCCCGGGCAGCGCACTTTGCACCGCTACATAACAACAAACTTTAGCGAGGTAAAAGCATGTCTGGTAATCGTGGTGTGGTGTATCTCGGCGCTGGCAAGGTCGAGGTGCAGAAGATTGACTACCCGAAAATGCAGGACCCGCGCGGTCGCAAGATCGAGCACGGGGTGATTCTGCGGGTGGTCTCCACCAACATCTGTGGCTCCGACCAGCACATGGTCCGTGGCCGTACCACCGCCCAGGTCGGTCTGGTCCTGGGCCATGAAATTACCGGCGAGGTGATCGAGAAGGGCAGGGACGTCGAGCACCTGCAAATCGGTGACCTGGTGTCGGTGCCTTTCAACGTTGCCTGCGGCCGCTGCCGCTCGTGCAAAGAGCAACACACGGGCGTCTGCCTGACCGTCAACCCGGCCCGCGCCGGTGGCGCCTACGGCTATGTCGACATGGGTGACTGGACCGGTGGCCAGGCCGAGTACGTGCTGGTGCCGTACGCCGACTTCAACCTGCTGAAACTGCCGAACCGCGACAAGGCCATGGAGAAAATCCGCGACCTGACTTGCCTGTCGGACATCCTCCCCACCGGTTACCACGGTGCGGTGACTGCCGGCGTTGGCCCGGGCAGCTCGGTGTACATTGCCGGTGCCGGCCCGGTGGGCCTGGCTGCAGCTGCGTCGGCGCGCCTGTTGGGCGCTGCGGTGGTGATCGTCGGTGACGTCAACCCGGTACGCCTGGCGCATGCCAAGGCCCAGGGTTTCGAAATTGCCGACCTGTCCCAGGACACCCCGCTGCACGAACAGATCGCCAACCTGCTGGGCGAGCCGGAAGTCGACTGCGCGGTCGATGCCGTGGGCTTCGAAGCCCGTGGCCACGGCCATGCCGGTGCCAAGCACGAAGCCCCGGCCACCGTGCTCAACTCATTGATGGGCGTGGTGCGGGTGGCGGGCAAGATCGGTATCCCTGGCCTGTACGTTACCGAAGACCCGGGCGCGGTGGATGCCGCGGCGAAGATCGGCAGCCTGAGCATCCGTTTTGGCCTCGGCTGGGCCAAGTCGCACAGCTTCCACACCGGGCAGACGCCGGTGATGAAGTACAACCGCCAACTGATGCAGGCGATCATGTGGGACCGCATCAACATTGCTGAAGTGGTGGGCGTACAGGTGATCAGCCTGGACCAGGCGCCGGAAGGCTATGGCGAGTTCGATGCCGGTGTGCCGAAGAAATTCGTGATCGATCCGCACAAGTTGTTCAGCGCAGCCTGATGTCCCAACTGGCCGTTTAAGGGCCGCCGTGCGGCCCATCGCCGGCAACGCCGGCTCCCACAGGTAAGCTGCACATCTATACTGTGGGAGCCGGCGTTGCCGGCGATAAGGTCACTACCACCTGCGGAACAATCCCCCACACACAAGGTCAAAACCTCGTTTTCCCTGCCTTTACGGCTGACGAGGTCTTTCCATGAAACGTTTCGCACTGGTCACCCTGGTGGCCCTGGCTGCCACCCCGGTCTTCGCAGGCTTCAGCCTCAACGACGCGGCCAGCGTCTATAGCGCCGCCACGGGCAACAAGGGCGACGCCGCCGTGCAGGCACCCGTCGCGTCGGCGAACCTGCTCAATACCCTCGGCAGCGAACTCAAAATCACCCCCGAACAAGCCATCGGCGGCACCGGCGCCCTGTTGGGCCTGGCCAGGAATCAGCTCAGCAGCGGCGATTACGAGCAGTTGAGCAAAGCCGTACCCGGCCTCGACCTGCTCTCCGGCGAGAAGGCCCTGGGCGGCCTGACTGGCCTGGGCGCGCTGCTGGGCAACAGCGACAAGTCCTCGGCCCTGAGCAATGCGCTGGGCAATGTCAAAGACACCAATGACCTGAACAACGCCTTCAGCGCACTGGGCATGGACACCGGCATGATCGGCCAGTTTGCCCCGCTGATCCTGCAGTACCTCGGCCAGCAAGGCGTCGGCGGTTCGCTGCTGCAGAGCCTGGGCAGCCTGTGGGGCAACGGTGCGAGCGTACCTTCCGTTTAAGGCAGGTATTTGCGCGGGCGGGGCGGTGTGCTATATGTCCCGCCCCGTTTTACAAGGAAGTGTGATTCGCAATGTTCATGGACGCCCTGAAGATGTCGTTGCCTACCGACGCCGTGCTCGGTTTTGTGGTCTACATGCTCGGCGCCGCCGTGCTGTTCGCCCTCTACGCAATCATCTACACCCGCCTGACCCCCTACAATGAATTGCGCCTGATCCGCGAAGGCAACAACGCCGCCGCTATCGCCCTGGCCGGTGCCCTGATCGGCTTTGCGATTCCGGTGGCCAGCGCCATTTCCCATTCGATTTCCCTGCTCGACTTCCTGCTCTGGGCACTGATCGCCGCGCTGGTGCAGTTGCTGGCGTTCGTGGTGGTCAACCGCTGCGTCAAAGGCATGGCTGAACGGGTTGCCCGCCAGGAGACAGCCTCGGCCATTCTCCTGGCTGCGGTGTCGATCGGCATTGGCTTGCTCAACGCCGCCTGCATGACCCCCGCCGCCTGATCAGGGACGATCGACAATGAAACGCAGCAAAACCATTCGCCTGGTCGCCCTGGGCAGTCTGCCCCTGGTGCTGTCCGCCTGTGGCGACCGGCCAACCAGAATCATCAGCGAAACCAAGCGTTACCAGGACGTCGACTATTGCGTCATGGACGGCGTGCCGCGCCAGGTGTGCCAGCAAGCCTGGGTCGCCGCGCAGAACCACCATGCCGCCAACGTGCCGCGCTTTGTCACGGCCGAGGGCTGTGAAGCGGCCTATTTCAAGTGCGACTACCGGCGCTACGCCAACAACTACATCCCGCCGATGGAAGGCTTTGCCCTGACCACCGAACGCCAGGTGTATGCCGACGATGAGGATGAAGGCAGTAGTAGTTCATCGACCACCAGCTCCTCCTCGAGCGGCGGCTCTGGCGGTGGGCGTCGGTACTACGAGTACACCGATACCGACCCGCGTTACTCGTCCGAAGCGATCTATCACGAGCGGGACGGGCGCAACGCGTTCAAGGTCAGCACCCTGACCGAGCAGGTGGCCCGGCATAACTACTACACCGGTCTGGACACGTCGCACCCGGCCTCACAGCCGTTCAGCGAAGCCGCGCAGCATGCGGCAATGAGTGGCGGCGGGGGCACAGGGGCCAGTAGCGATCCGGCGCACGTGAGCGGTGCCCATCCAACGGTTATCCCCATGGCCCAGCCGAACCGGCTGATCGGCGCGGCACGGCCGTTCGCGGTTGGCAGCCACAACGGCTTTGTCTCGCGCGCTTCGGGGCGTGGCGGCTTTGCGTCCTGAGGCCTGCCGATGAAGCGAGTATCCATCGCCCCGCGCCCGGACTGGCGCGCCACCGCCGAACACTTCGGCTTCAACTTCCACACCTTTGGCGACGAACCCTACTGGGACGAATCGGCCTATTACCAGTTCAGCCTGCGGCAGATCGAAGACGACCTCGAAGAGCCGACCCGCGAGCTGCACGAACTGTGCATGGCGCTGGTGGCCGAGGTGGTCGACAGTGAAGTGCTGCTCGAGCGCCTGGCGATTCCCGCGCAGTACTTCGACCTGATCCGCCGCTCGTGGCGTGACGGCCATCCGCATTTCTATGGGCGCATGGACCTGTGCTACGACGGCAAGGGCCCGGCCAAGCTGCTGGAGGCCAACTACGACACACCGACGTCACTGTACGAGGCCAGCTTCTTCCAGTACCTGTGGCTGGAGCAGCAGATGCAACGCGGCGGGCTGCCGGCCGGTGCCGACCAGTTCAACAGCCTGGAAGAAAAGCTCACCCAGGTGATGAGCGCCCATACCTTTGCCACGCCGTTCTACTTTGCCTCGGTAAAAGACTCGATCGAAGACCGCGGCACCGTCGAGTACCTACGCGATATCGCCATGGGCGCCGGGCTGGATGCGCGTCTGGTGGACATGGAAGACATCGGCCTGAGCCGTGGCGGACGCTTTGTCGATGACGTTGGCGCGCCGATCCCCAGCCTGTTCAAGCTCTACCCCTGGGAAGACATCTTCCACGACCCGTACGGCCCGGCGATTGCCAACAGCGGCACCTTGTTCGTCGAGCCGCCGTGGAAGGCGATCCTCTCCAACAAGGGCATGCTGGCGCTGCTCTGGGAACGCCACCAGGGCCACCCGAACCTGCTGCCGGCGTTCATTGAGCAAACACCGGGCGCCAGTCTGGGCAAGGGCTGGGTGCGTAAACCCTTCTTCTCGCGCGAGGGCGCCAATATCCAGATCCACACCGGCAGTGGCCAGCATGTGGTCGAGGGCGGCCCGTATGGCGGCGGCCCGAGCATCATCCAGCGGTTCCAGGCGCTGCCGCGCTTTGGCGACAGCTACACGGTGATCGGCAGCTGGGTGGTCGGCGATCTGCCGGCGGGCATTGGCATTCGCGAAGACAATTCGCTGATCACCAAGGACAGCAGCCGCTTTCTGCCCCACGCGATCATCGACTGATCAACCCAGCTCGGCGCGCAGGGCCTCGATGCGGGCGTCCTTGGCGTGCCAGAGCTGGTTGACCCAGTCCTGCACGGTCTGGCGCAAGGCCGGGTCGTTCTCGTAATCGCCACTCCATAGCGCCGGGTCCAGCTCATGCACCTGGATGTCGATGATCACTTTCGCCAGGTTGCCACTGAGCAGGTCCCAGAACCCCGGAGCCTTGTCGCCGGGGTAGACGATGGTGACGTCGAGCAGGGCGTCGAGCTGTTCGCCCAGCGCCGCCAGCACGAAGGCCACGCCGCCGGCCTTGGGCTTGAGCAGATGCTTGAACGGTGAGTGCTGGGCGGCGCGCTTGGCTTCGCTGAAGCGTGTGCCTTCCAGGTAGTTGACCACGGTCACCGGTTGGCGTTTGAACAGCTCGCAGGCAGCCTTGGTGATCTCCAGGTCCTGGCCCTTGAGCTCGGGGTGTTGGTCGAGGAAGGCCTTGCTGTAGCGCTTCATGAACGGGTAATCCAGCGCCCACCAGGCCAGGCCCAGCAGGGGTACCCAGATCAGCTCCTTTTTCAGGAAGAACTTGAAGAACGGAATGCGCCGGTTGAGCACCTGGATCAGCGCCGGGATATCCACCCAGCTCTGGTGGTTGCTGACTGCCAGGTAGGAGGTGTCGAGGCGTAGCTCGGCAGCGCCGCGCACGTCCCAGACCGTCGGGATGCACAGGCGGAAGATCAGTTTGTCGATCTCGGCCCAGGTTTCGGCGATCCACATCACCGCCCATGAGGCATAGTCGCGGTAGCGGCCGGGCAGGACCAGTTTGAGCAGGGCGAAGACCATCAGCGGGCCGATCAGGACCAGGGTGTTGAGCAGCAACAGCAAGGTCACAAGAATGCCCGTCAGCAAGCGGCGCATAAGAAAACTCTTATATTCAAGTAAGCGGTCGGCAATGATAAGCACCCCGTCGGCGTACGCCAAATGCTCTGGTCTGCTCCTGTCGGACAAATGTTTCACATTGTGTTGAATAAGCTATTGGCGCGAACCTATCCTGCCTTCGCAGTCTAAACACTGTCTTGTCTCAAGGAAGCGGATCCTGTGAAATCGGTACTTGCACTGCTGTCCCTGTTGGCTCTGCCGGTCATGGCCGCCGAGCCGACCCTGTACGGCCGCTACGAATACATAAAACTGCCGGAAGTCGGTGGCCAGACCTTCAAGGCCAAAATGGACACCGGCGCGCTGACGGCCTCGCTGTCGGCCAAGGACATCGAAACCTTCACCCGTGATGGTGAAGATTGGGTGCGCTTTCGTGTCGCAACCAAGGATGCCGACGGCAAGGTCTATGAACACAAGCTGGCGCGCATCAGCAAAATCAAGAACCGCGCCGATGAAGAGGAAGACGGCGAGGGCGCTGAAATCAGCAAGCGCCCGGTGGTTGACCTGGAGCTGTGCCTGGGGGACGTCAAGCGTACCGTCGAGGTCAACCTGACCGACCGCAGCAGCTTCAACTACCCATTGCTGATCGGTGCCAAGGCGTTGCGCGAGTTCAAGGCGGCAGTGAACCCGGCGCGACGGTTTACGGCTGATAAGCCGGACTGCTGATGGAATGAAAAGCATCGCTGGCAAGCCAGCTCCCCCAGGGTTGGTGTAGACCTTGTGGGAGCTGGCTTGCCAGCGATGAGGCCTTGCCAGGCGCCGCATAATCTCCTACAAGTGCAGCATTTCCACCGCCAGGCCCGGATGCCATGCCGCATATATTGATTGTCGAAGACGAAGCGGCCATTGCCGATACGCTGGTTTTTGCCCTGCAAGGCGACGGCCACAGCACCGAGTGGGTGACCCTCGGCAGTGCCGCGCTGGAGCAGCAACGCCAGCGCCCAGCTGATCTGATCATCCTCGACATCGGCCTGCCGGATATCAGCGGCTTCGAAACCTGCCGGCAACTGCGGCGCTTCAGCGAGGTGCCGGTGATGTTCCTCAGCGCTCGCGACGGCGAGATCGACCGGGTGGTAGGCCTGGAAATCGGTGCCGACGATTATGTGGTCAAGCCCTTCAGCCCTCGTGAAGTGGCGGCCCGGGTGCGGGCGATCCTCAAACGCATGGCGCCACGCGCCGAGCCGGCTGTCAGTGCCCCGGAGCTGTTCCAGGTCGATACCCTGCGCATGCAGATCCACTACCGCGGCCAAGCTTTGAGCCTGACCCGCCACGAATTTCGCCTGCTGCAAAGCCTGCTCGAACAACCCGAACGCGTATTCAGCCGCGAGCAACTGCTTGATGCCGTCGGCGTTGCTGCCGATGCCGGCTATGAGCGCAGTATTGACAGCCATATCAAGAGCCTGCGCGCCAAGCTGCGCGGCGTGGCTGCCGACGCCGAACCGATCCAGACTCACCGTGGCCTCGGCTACAGCTACAGCCCGAGTCACAGCTGATGCGCCTGGGGATCCGGATTTTCCTGGTGTATTTCCTGTTCGTCGGGCTGACCGGCTATTTCATTCTCAGCACCGTGCGCGAGCAGATTCGCCCCGGTGTGCGCCAGTCCACCGAAGAAACCCTGGTCGACACCGCCAACCTGCTGGCGGAAATCCTCCACGACGACGTCAAGGCTGGCACCCTCGGCCAGAGCCGCTTGCCGGTGCTGCTGCGTGCCTACGGCCAGCGTCAGCCCAAGGCTGATATCTGGGGCTTGTCGAAGAACCAGGTCAACCACCGCATTTACGTCACCGATGCCCAGGGCAAGGTGCTGCTCGACTCGGCAGGCGTGGCGGTGGGCGAGGATTATTCGCGCTGGAATGACGTCTACCTGACCTTGCGCGGCCAGTACGGCGCACGCTCGACCCGCAGCAACCCGGACGACCCGGAGTCGTCGGTGATGCACGTGGCGGCGCCGATCCTTGATGAAGGCAAGATCATCGGCGTGGTCACCGTGGCCAAGCCGAACAAGTCGCTGCAACCCTATATCGACCGTTCCGAGCGGCGCCTGCTGTACCTCGGCCTGGGCCTGATCGGCCTTGGCCTGCTGGTGGGCGCGGCGCTGTCGTGGTGGTTGGCGCGCTCGTTGCGCCGGCTGACCCGTTACGCTCAGGCGGTGAGCGAAGGTGAGCGCACGGCGTTGCCCCATTACCGGGGCGGTGAGCTGTGGCAACTGGCGGCAGCGGTGGAGCGCATGCGCACTCAGCTTGAAGGCAAGGACTACGTCGAACGTTATGTGCACACCCTGACGCACGAGCTGAAAAGCCCGCTGGCGGCGATCCGCGGCGCCTCCGAGCTGCTTCAGGGGCCCATGAGCGATGAGCAGCGTCAGCGCTTTGCCGGCAATATCGAGAGCGAAAGTGCGCGCATGCAGCAGTTGATCGAGCGATTGCTCAACCTGGCCCAGGTCGAGCAGATGCGGGAGCTGGAAGAACAGCAGCAGGTGCCGCTGGCGGCACTGGTCGACGAGCTGCTGCTGGCCCAGGGGGCGCGGATCGAAAGCGGCGAACTGCAGGTGCGTCAGCGCGTACCCGTCGCCGTGCGGTTGTTATGTGATCCCTTCCTGATGCGCCAGGCCATCGCCAACCTGCTGGACAACGCCCTGGACTTCACCCCGCCGGGCGGTTTGCTGGTGTTCGAGCTGGAGCACGCTGAGGGTCGCGTGGCCTTGAGCCTGTTCAACCAGGGCGAGGCGATTCCTGACTATGCCCTGGGCCGGCTAAGCGAGCGTTTCTACTCGCTGCCGCGACCGTTCAGCGGGCGCAAGAGCACCGGGCTGGGGCTTAACTTCGTCGAAGAGGTGATGCAACTGCATGGCGGCACGCTGGAAGTCGCCAACGTCGAGGAGGGTGTACGCGTGCGTTTGTGGCTGCCGGCCAGGCGCCTGGGCTGAAAACTTCACAGAGTCTGCACACAGGCTCCATATAAGTCCGCAAGGGCTCCATTTCGTTTGGACAGACTCTGCCCATCGAAACCGGAGTCCCGTTCATGAACCGCAAACTGAGTTACAAACTAGCCGTGATCGGCTTTCTGATCGTCCTGCTGCTGATCCCGTTGTTCATGATCGGCGGCCTGATCCAGGACCGTCAGTACCAGCGCGATCGCGTGGTCCGCGACATTGCCCAAAGCTCCAGCTTTGCCCAGCAGATCACCGGGCCGATGCTGGTGGTGCCGTACCGCAAGATCGAACGGCGCTGGAAGACCGAAGACGGCAAGAGCTTCCAGGAAATCAGCCAGGTCAACGGTCACCTGTATTTCTTGCCGGAAACCTTCGACCTCAACGCCAGCATCGACACCGAGCTGCGTTCGCGCGGTATCTACGAGGCGCGTCTGTTTCACGCCAACAGTCACATCAACGGTCATTTCGAGATCCCGGCCAACTGGGGCATTACCGAGGATTTTGATGATTACCGCTTCGAACCCGCGTTCCTGGTCGTCGGTATCAGCGACATCCGCGGCATCGAAAAAGGCCTGCAGCTGCAGCTCAACGATCAGCGCCTGGACTTTGCCGCCGGTACCAAGCTGGGCTGGATGAGCGGTGGCGTGCACGCACTGTTGCCTGGCGTCGATGGCAAGGTCGAGACCGTGCTCAACTATGCGTTCGACCTCAGCCTGCAAGGCACCGAACAGCTGCAGGTGTTGCCGGTGGGGCGTACGACCAGCGTGGCCATGGCCGCCAACTGGCCGCATCCGAGCTTTGACGGCAACTACCTGCCCGTCAGCCGCAAGATCGATGCCGGTGGTTTCTCGGCGCGCTGGCAGACCTCGTTCTTCTCCACCAACCTCGAAGACGCCCTGACCCAGTGCGTGGTCAACGAAAAGTGCGGTGCTTTCAACGATCGCGCCTTCGGTGTCAGCTTCATTGACCCGGTGGACCAGTACCTCAAGAGCGAACGGGCAATCAAATATGCATTGCTGTTCATCGCCCTGACCTTTGCCGGCTTCTTCCTCTTCGAAGTGCTCAAGGGCCTGAGTGTGCACCCGATCCAGTACGGCCTGGTGGGCGTGGCCCTGGCGTTCTTCTACCTGCTGTTGCTGTCGTTGTCCGAGCACCTGGGCTTTGCCATGGCCTATGCCTTGTCGGCAAGCGGCTGTGTGTTGCTGATCGGCTTCTACCTGTGCCACGTGCTGCACAGCGTGTTGCGCGGCATGGGCTTTGCCCTGGGCCTGGCCATGCTCTACGGCATGCTCTACGGCCTGCTGACGGCCGAGGATTACGCCTTGCTGATGGGCTCGCTGCTGCTGTTCGCGCTGCTGGGGGTGTTCATGGTCCTGACCCGTCGCCTGGACTGGTATGGGGTTGGCCAGGTGAAGCTGTCGTGAGTGGTTTGCGCGAGGAAAGGGTATTGGGTGCAGTGCTGGCGACCCACATTGCCGGCCTGTGGACAGCAGAAGTGATTGTCGGCGCCGGCCTTGCCGGGGATGAGATTGCTCTGGTGTCTGGTAATGCGCGGCGCCTGCATCGCTGGCAAAGCCAGCTCCCACACAGTCAGCGGTACACCGATGCACTGTGGGAGCCGGCCTTGCCGGCGATAGCCCCTGGCAATGTCAGGTAGCCGAAGGATCGGTTGCCTGCATCGACTCACGCTGACTGACCTGCGCATACCACGCCGCCAGCTTGGGCTGTTGCTCACGCCAGCCGAAGTCCGGGAAGCGCAGGTCGAGGTAACTCAGGGCACAGGCCACACCGATGGCGGCGATGTCGAACCCCGCGCTCAGTTCGGCGATATGGTCCTGCTCAAGGTTGCTCAGGCCACGACGGATCTTGCCTTGTTGCGCCTTGATCCAGGCGTCCCATTGCTTGTCCTTGGGGCGCAGGAAGGTCTCATAGCGTGTCAGCACTGCGGCATCCATGATCGCATCGGCCAGCGATGCCAGGGTCAGGCGGTGCCAGCGCGGCCAGCCTTCACGGGGGATCAGCGGGTTGCCCACATGCTGCAGGTCGAGGTACTCGCAGATCACCCGGCTGTCGTGCAGCACGCTGCCGTCGGCCAGGCGCAGGGCCGGAATCTTGCCCGCCGGGTTGCCCTGGTTGAGTTCGGCCACCGGGTTGACCGGGGTGAGGTTGACGGTCTGCAGCGCCACCCGGTTGGTTTGCCCGGTTTCGTGCAGTACCACCATGACCTTGCGCACGAATGGCGAGGTCGGCGAATGGAACAGCGTCATGCTCGGTGCGGACATGTCGATCCCTCAGTTGCCTTGCAGGCTCGGTGGCAGGCAGACACCGGTACCGCCGATGCCGCAATAGCCTTCTGGGTTCTTGGCCAGGTACTGCTGGTGGTAGGCCTCGGCGAAGTACACGGTCGGCGCCTGGTCGATCTCGGTGGTGATCTGGCCGAAACCGGCCTTGGCCAGTTCGGCCTGGTAGGCCGCTTTGCTGGCCTGGGCCTGTTGCAGTTGCTCGGGGCTGGTGCAGTAGATCACCGAGCGGTACTGGGTACCGATGTCGTTGCCCTGGCGCATGCCCTGGGTCGGGTTGTGCAGTTCCCAGAACATCGCCAGCAGCTCTTTGTAGCTGACCTTGTCCTTGTCGAACACCACCAGCACCACTTCGGTGTGGCCGGTCAGGCCCGAGCAGACTTCTTCGTAGGTCGGGTTGGGGGTGAAGCCGCCGGCATAGCCGACCACGGTGCTGACCACGCCTTCACGCTGCCAGAAGCGCCGCTCGGCACCCCAGAAGCAACCCAGGCCAAAGATTGCAAAGTCGATGGCGCCTTCGAAGAACGGGCCGAGCAGCGGGGTGTCCTTGAAGACGAAATGCTTCTCGGGCAGGGTCATCGGCGTTTCGCGGCCAGGCAGGGCCTGTTCCGCAGTGGGCAGGGCGTTTTTGTTCACCAGAATCTCCGAGCGCAGGACCATGATCGTTCCTCTGCTGATAAAAGGTAGGAGCGGGCTTGCCCCGCGAAGGGGCCTGATTGAACTCTATATTGCCCGAGAGCAACGCCGCTGTCAGGCGATAGGGCCACGCGGATAGCGTTTGAGTTTATCGATCAGCTCACTGCCAGGAATCGGCCGGTCGAACAGGTAGCCCTGGCCGACATCGCAGCGGTGACGGCGCAGGAACGCCAGTTGCTCGGCGGTCTCGATGCCTTCGGCAACCACCTTGAGCTTGAGGTTGTGGGCCATGGCCACCACCGCCGAGGTGATCTCCATGTCGTCCTGGTTGTCAGGGATTTCATGGATGAAGCTGCGATCGATCTTGATGATATCGATCGGGAATTTCTTCAGGTAGCTCAGCGATGAATAGCCGGTGCCGAAGTCGTCCATGGCCAGGGTCAGGCCCAGTTGCTTGAGCTGGTCGAGCTGGCGGTGGGTGTCTTCGGTGGCTTCCAGCAGCAGGCCTTCGGTCAGCTCCAGCTCCAGCAGGTGCGGGGGCAGGGCTTCTTCCTGGAGGATGTTGGCGATCGAGGCGACCAGGTCGGGGTCGGAGAACTGCTTGGGCGAGAGGTTGATCGCCACTTGCAGGTTACCCAGGCCTTCAGTGCGCAGTTTCTGGCTCATGCGGCAGGCCTGGCGGGCGATCCACTTGCCGATGGGGATGATCAGCCCGGTCTCTTCGGCGACGCTGATGAACTGGTCGGGGCGGATCATGCCCTTTTCCGGGTGGTTCCAGCGCAGCAGCGCTTCCAGGCCCAGCAGGCGGCCGCTGCGCAGGCACAGCTTGGGCTGGTAGAACACATCCAGCTCGTTCTGGGTCAGGGCGCGGCGCAGGTTGTTCTCGACGAACAACTTGTAGCTGGCCTCGGCGTTGAGCGCTTCGGTGAACACCTGAACCTGATGCTTGCCGTTGGCCTTGGCCTTGTGCAGGGCAAGCCCTGCGTTTTTCATCAGGGTCTGCGGGTCGCGGCCATGCAGCGGCGCGCAGGCCAGGCCCACGGAGCCGGTGACGTTGATCAACTGGTTGTCGACGAACATCGGCTTGTCGAGGGTGCGCAGCAGTTGTTGGGCAACCTGCTGGCCGCCTTCCAGGTCGGTGTCTTCGAGCAGCACGGCAAATTCGTTGCTGGCAAAGCGCGCCAGGCTGCCGCCGGGGCTCAGGCTGTTGCGCAGGCGCCGGGCCAGGCTGATCAGCAGCTTGTCGCCGGTCTGGTGGCCGAGGCTGTCGTTGATCCGCTTGAAGTTGTCGATGTCCACCAGCAGCAGGCTGATCGGGCTGTCGCTGTCGCGGGCGAAGCGCTCGTCGAGGTTGCGGATGAACGCCGGGCGGTTGCCCAGGCTGGTCAGGTTGTCGGTATAGGCCAGGCGCTCGATGCGCTGCTGGGCCAGCTTGCTCTGGGTGATGTCTTCGTAGATGCCGATGTAATGGGTCAGTTCGCGGTTGTCGCCGAATACCTTGGAGATCGACAGCTGGCCCCAGTAGGGCTCGAGGTTCTTGCGCCGGCTTTTGAATTCGCCCTGCCAGCTGTTGCCCATGGCCAGGCTGGACGGTGCGTCGAACAGCAGCTCGCTGAGGTTTTCCAGCGCCGGCAGTTCCGACAGGCGGTGGCCGTGGACTTCATCGGTGCTGTACTGGGTGATGGCGGTAAAGCTTGGGTTGACGTACTCGACCACGCCGTCGCGGTTGACCAGCAAAAAGGCGTTGGCGCTTTGCTCGACGGCGCGCTGGAACAGGTGCAGGGCGTTGGTCGCGGTGCGCCGGTTGTGGTTGTTGATGACCTGGGCGAACTGGTCGGCCAGCTCGCCGGCAAAGGCGATTTCATCGGTTTGCCAGGCGCGCGCCGAGCCGGTCTGCTCCAGGCACAACACCCCGACCACCTGGCCATCGATGCGGATACTGGCATCGAGCATGGCATTGATGTCGCGTGGGCGCAGGCTCTCGGCCATGTCCCGGGTGCGCGGGTCGTGGGTGGCGTTGTGGGCGTCGATGGCGCGGCTGGTGTGCAGGGCTTCGAGGTAGTCGGGAAAACGGCTGGCGTCGATCGGCTCGGGCAGGCGGTATTCCTGCGCATTGCGGTAGAACGCTGAAATCGGCTGCAGTTGCTGGTCTTCCAGGTACCAGATGCTCGCGCAGTCGATCTTGTAGATCTCGCAGGCGCTGCGGGTTATCAGCTCGGCGGCTTCGAGCAGCGAGTTGCCGGCGCTATAGCGGTGGCGGGCCAAATGCAGGATCAGGTCCTGCTGGGCGCGCACCCGCTCCAGGTGTTCGAGCTGTTCCTGCTGGGCCCGCTGGTTAAGCTGCAAGGCGATTTGCAGGCGGCTGTTGCGGGTCTCGAGATCGGCGGCCGACAGGTCGGGAGCGTCGCCAGGCTGGTTGTCGAGGACCATCAGGTAGCCGCGCAGCAACTGCCGGTTGTGCTGTTTGTAGGCTTCGCCCAACTCCAGCAACTGCAGCGGGCCCTGGGCGGTGTGCAGGGTATAGCGCACCAGGTAATGCGGGCGCTGGGCCAATTGCAACTGGATGGCGTCGTGCAGTTTGTAGCGGGCTTCGGGCTCCATCAGGCTGGCGTAGGGTGAGCCGACCAGTGCGCAGAGTTCCACTGCAGCAAGGCCAAACTGCCGTTCACAACCAGGATCAAGGTAAAGCAGCGCCCAGCTGGCCTCGTTCAGCCGCTCGAAACGCAGCATCCCGAGCCGCGAGGGCACGGGCAACTGCGTCACGACCTCGGCCACCATACGGCTGGCGGCATCAGGTTGGCTTTTCATCGAGAGCTCGCTTCAAGTAGGCTGTTCGCGCAAACGGAGCAATCTGCTACTACGCGTGTCGGCAAGGTTGCATCATGCGCTTGAGGCTGACAAGCGATACAGAGACCTCCGTGCTAACTGTGTCGGCATGGATGTAGGAATCTTAAGTAAGACACTGCCCATCGCGGGGCAAGTCGGACCGCCGCATCGCCGCTCCCACAGGGGGACCATTCCAGCAGATAAAAAAAGCCCCGCCAAAATGACGGGGTTGAGGTACGAGCGTGGCAGCTCGAAATGGGAGCCTGTCTCCCCGGCAGGGGAGACAGGAAACAGCAATTACAGGAGCATGGTGCGGATGTCGGTCAGCAGGTCGCCCAGGCGCTTGGTGAAGCGCGCAGCAGCTGCACCGTTGATCACGCGGTGATCGTAGGACAGCGACAGTGGCAGCATCAGCTTCGGCTGGAAGGCTTTGCCGTCCCAGACTGGCTGGATGGTCGCCTTGGACACACCGAGGATCGCCACTTCCGGCGCGTTGACGATCGGCGTGAAGCCGGTGCCGCCAATGTGGCCGAGGCTGGAGATGGTGAAGCAGGCGCCTTGCATGTCGTCGGCCGAGAGCTTCTTGGTCCGGGCTTTTTCCGCCAGGGCCGCAGCTTCGCCAGCCAGTTGCAGCAGGCTCTTCTGGTCGACGTTCTTGATCACAGGAACCAGCAGGCCGTCCGGGGTATCAACCGCGAAGCCGACGTTGACGTACTTCTTGCGGATGATCGCCTTGCCGCTAGGGGCCAGCGAGCTGTTGAAGTCCGGCAGTTCCTTGAGCAGGTGGGCGCAGGCCTTGAGCAGCAGGGGCAGCACGGTCAGCTTGACGCCAGCCTTCTCGGCCACGGCCTTCTGGGCTACGCGGAAAGCTTCCAGCTCGGTGATGTCGGCGCTGTCGAACTGGGTCACGTGTGGCACGTTCAGCCAGCTGCGGTGCAGGTTGTTGGCGCCAACCTGCATCAGGCGGGTCATCGGCACTTCTTCGACTTCGCCGAAACGGCTGAAATCGACTTCCGGGATCGGCGGGATGCCGGCACCACCGGTTGCACCGGCGGCAGGGGCTTCCTTGGCCTTCTGCATCATGGCCTTGACGTAAACCTGTACGTCTTCCTTGAGCACACGACCGTGCGGGCCGCTGGCCGCTACTGCGCTCAGCTCGACGCCGAACTCACGGGCGAGCTGACGCACGGCAGGGCCGGCATGCACCTTGGCACCGTTTGCCGCAGGGGCAGCAGCAGGAGCAGGTGCGGCCTCGGCTTTGGCAGCTGGCGCAGGGGCGGCTGCGGCGGGCGCAGCTTCAGCCTTGGCCGGAGCAGCAGCGGCAGGCGCTGCTGCTGGCGCGGCGGCGCCCTGGACCTTGAGCTTGAGGATGAAGTCGCCAGTGCCGACTTCGTCTTCCAGCTTGACGCCGATGCTTTCCACCACGCCGGCAGCCGGCGACGGGATTTCCATCGAGGCCTTGTCGGATTCCAGGGTGATCAGCGACTGGTCGGCTTCGACCGTGTCGCCAACCTTGACCAGCAGCTCGATGATCTTGGCCTTGCCCGAGGAGCCGATGTCCGGAACATGAATGTCCTGGACAGTGGCCGCCGCCGGTGCAGCGGCCGGGGCCGCAGGGGCCTCGGCAACAGCAGGTTGTTGCGCAGCAGCAGGTGCTGCGGCAGGGGCAGCCGCCGCAGGGGCCGCAGCAGCGGCGCCCTCGACTTCCAGCTCCAGCAGTTCGTCGCCTTCTTTCAGGCGGTCGCCCAGCTTGACCTTCAGGCTCTTGACCACGCCGGCCTTGGGAGCAGGGATTTCCATGCTCGCCTTGTCCGATTCCAGGGTCAGGATGCTCTGGTCGGCTTCGATACGGTCGCCAACTTTGACGAACAGCTCGATGACTTCACCTTCACCGCTGCCGATGTCAGGTACGCGAATGAGTTCGCTCACTTAAAAATACTCCTCAGCAGTCCAGTGGGTTGCGTTTGTCCGGGTCGATGCCGAACCTGGTGATGGCTTCAGCCACGACCTTCGGTTCGATATCGCCACGGTCAGCCAAGGCTTCCAGGGCAGCCAGCACCACGAAGTGACGGTCGACTTCGAAGAAGTGACGCAGCTTCTTGCGGCTGTCGCTGCGACCGAAGCCATCGGTACCCAGGACTTTGAACTCTTTGCTCGGCACCCACTGGCGAATCTGTTCGGCGAACAGCTTCATGTAGTCGGTGGAGGCGATGACCGGGCCCTTACGGCCAGCCAGGCACTCTTCGACGTAGGTAACCTGAGGTTTCTGACCAGGCTTGAGGCGGTTGCTGCGCTCTACGGCCAGGCCGTCGCGACGCAGTTCGTTGAAGCTGGTAACGCTCCAGACGTCGGCGCCAACGTTGAACTCTTCACGCAGGATCTTCGCCGCTTCGCGTACTTCACGCAGGATGGTGCCGGAGCCCATCAGCTGAACGTGGTGCGCAGCTTCGCGGGTGTCTTCCTCGAGCAGGTACATGCCCTTGATGATGCCTTCCTCGACACCGGCCGGCATGGCTGGCTGCTGGTAGGACTCATTCATCACGGTGATGTAGTAGAAGACGTCCTGTTGCTCTTCGGTCATCTTCTTCATGCCGTCCTGGATGATCACCGCCAGCTCGTAGCCGTAGGTCGGATCATAGGTGCGGCAGTTCGGGATGGTGCCGGCCAGCATGTGGCTGTGACCGTCTTCGTGCTGCAGGCCTTCACCGTTGAGGGTGGTACGGCCGGCGGTGCCGCCGATCAGGAAGCCACGGGTACGGCTGTCGCCTGCGGCCCAGGCCAGGTCACCGATACGCTGGAAGCCGAACATCGAGTAGAAGATGTAGAACGGCAGCATCGGCTGGTTGTGGTTCGAGTACGAAGTACCGGCAGCGATGAAGGAGGACATGGCGCCCGCTTCGTTGATGCCTTCTTCGAGGATCTGGCCCTTCTTGTCTTCGCGGTAGAACATCACCTGGTCTTTATCGACTGGCTCGTAGAGCTGGCCGACGGACGAGTAGATGCCCAGCTGGCGGAACATGCCTTCCATACCGAAGGTACGGGCTTCGTCCGGGATGATCGGGACGATGCGTTGGCCGATTTCCTTGTCCTTGACCAGTTGCGCGAGGATCCGCACGAAGGCCATGGTGGTGGAGATTTCACGGTCGCCCGAGCCGTCGAGGATCGCCTTCAGGGTTTCCAGTGGCGGCGTCGGGATGCTGAAGCTCTTCGCGCGGCGCTGTGGCACGAAGCCACCCAGGGCGCTGCGGCGCTCGGCCAGGTAACGGGCCTCGGCGCTGCCTTCTTCAGGCTTGAAGAACGGCAGGTTTTCCAGCTCTTCGTCCTTGACCGGGATGTCGAAGCGGTCGCGGAAGTGACGCAGGCTGTCGACGTCGACCTTCTTGGTGTTGTGCGCGGTGTTCTTGGCTTCGCCAGCACCGGTGCCATAACCCTTGATGGTCTTGGCCAGGATGACGGTCGGCTGGTCTTTGTGGTTGACCGCCTGGTGGTAGGCCGCGTAGACCTTGTACGGGTCGTGACCGCCACGGTTGAGCTTCCAGATCTCGTCGTCGGACAGGTCTTCGACCATGGCCTTGAGCTCTGGAGTGTTGAAGAAGTGCTCACGGACGAATGCACCGTCCTTGGCCTTGTAGTTCTGGTACTCGCCGTCGATGACTTCGTCCATGCGCCGTTGCAGGATGCCGTCGACGTCCTTGGCCAGCAGTGGGTCCCAGAAACGGCCCCAGACCACTTTGTTGACGTTCCAGCCACCGCCACGGAACACGCCTTCGAGTTCCTGGATGATCTTGCCGTTGCCGCGAACCGGGCCGTCGAGGCGCTGCAGGTTGCAGTTGATGACGAAGATCAGGTTGTCCAGCTTCTCGCGGCCAGCCAGGGAGATCGCGCCCAGGGATTCCGGCTCGTCGCACTCGCCGTCGCCCATGAAGCACCAGATCTTCTGCTTGCCGGCAGGAATGTAGCCACGGCTTTCCATGTACTTCATGAAACGCGCCTGGTAGATCGCCTGGATCGGGCCCAGACCCATGGAAACGGTCGGGAACTGCCAGAAGTCAGGCATCAGCCATGGGTGTGGGTAGGACGACAGGCCCTTGCCATCGACTTCCTGACGGAAGTTGTTCATTTGGTCTTCGGTGATCCGGCCTTCCATGAACGCACGGGCGTAGACGCCTGGCGAAGCGTGACCCTGGAAGTAGATCAGGTCGCCGCCGTGCTCGTCGGTCGGGGCCTGGAAGAAGTAGTTGAAGCCGATGTCGTACAGGGTGGCACTGGAGGCGAAGCTCGAAATGTGGCCGCCCAGGTCCGAGTCTTTCAGGTTGGTGCGCATTACCATGGCCAGCGCGTTCCAACGCACCAACGAGCGAATGCGGCGTTCCATGAACAGGTCGCCAGGCATGCGTGCTTCGTGGGTGACGGGGATGGTGTTGCGGTATGGCGTGGTGATGGCATATGGCAGCTGAGAGCCACTACGGGTGGCCAGCTCACCCATACGGGTCATCAGGTAGTGAGCGCGGTCTTCGCCTTCTTTGTCGAGAACCGACTCCAGGGCGTCCAGCCATTCCTGGGTTTCGACGGGATCGAGGTCTTGCATGGCTTGCTCCAGGGCGGAAAGGCTTCCAGAATCGGTTGCCTGAGTTTGCGACTGGCCTTTTGGGCAGACGACATAAAATTCTTGGATTACCGGAGAGTGTACCGGCGTTGTGTAGTTTTACTACAAATGAATCACCATTTCATGCTTTTGAGGTGATCGGGCAGTAGTAAAACTACAGAAAAATGGCTCGTGGCCGCTGTTCGGGTTGTGGGAAAAATCGATACCGGTGGTTAAAAACAAGTTAAGAAAAGGTTTGCTGCGATGGTTTCTGCCATAAAATCAGTTTTTTCAGCTATTTCTAACTTTTGTACGACAGTCCAACCGTGGTCAGGGTTCCCCAGTCCGCTCGCTGCCAATCCAATCTCGCCGATCAAGGATAGACCATGAGCCTGCCTTTGCTGGCCGAACTGCCGGCCACTTTCACTGCGTTGGTCAGCCGTAACGCGCAATCGTTTCGTACGGCTGTTGCCCTGCAACCTGAACTGACTGTCGAAAACTGGAGCGCCGACCGCTGGGCGCAGTTCGCCCGGGTAGCCGCGGCCAGTGATTTCGCCCTTGAGCAGGTGGTGCGCGCCCCGGCGATGCTGGTTGATCTGGCCGCCAGTGGCGAACTCGACCGGGCCTTTGCCCCGGGCGAGCTGTGCGCCCAGATCGCTGCCGCTGCCCAGGCTGCCGAGAGCGAAGACGAACTGGCGCGCAACCTGCGCCGCCAGCGCAGCCGCCAGCAGGTGCGGATCATCTGGCGTGACCTGACCCGCCAGGCTGACCTGGTGCAGACCTGCCGCGATCTGTCCGACCTTGCCGACGCTTCTATCGATCAGGCCTACAACTGGCTGTACCCGCGCCACTGCCAGCAGTTCGGCACGCCGATCGGTCATCGCAGCGGCCAGCCGCAGCACATGGTGGTGCTGGGCATGGGCAAGCTCGGCGCGGTGGAGCTGAACCTGTCGTCGGACATCGATCTGATCTTCGCCTTCCCTGAAGGCGGTGAGACTGAAGGGGTCAAGCGCTCGCTGGACAACCAGGAGTTTTTCACCCGCCTGGGCCAGCGCCTGATCAAGGCCCTGGACCCGATCACCGTCGACGGCTTCGTGTTCCGTGTCGACATGCGCTTGCGTCCTTACGGCTCGGCCGGCGCCCTGGTGCTCAGCTTCAATGCCCTGGAGCAGTATTACCAGGACCAGGGGCGCGACTGGGAACGCTATGCAATGATCAAGGCGCGGGTAGTTGCCGGTGACCAGGTCGCCGGCGCGCAGTTGCTGGATATGCTGCGGCCCTTCGTTTACCGGCGTTACCTGGACTTCTCGGCGATCGAAGCGCTGCGCACCATGAAGCAGCTGATCCAGCAGGAAGTGCGGCGCAAGGGCATGGCCGAGAACATCAAGCTGGGTGCCGGCGGCATCCGCGAAGTCGAGTTTATTGCCCAGGCCTTCCAGTTGATCCACGGCGGGCGCGACCTGAGCCTGCAGCAGCGGCCATTGCTCAAGGTGCTGTCGACCCTCGAAGGCCAAGGCTACCTGCCGCCGGCGGTGATTGCCGAGCTGCGTGAAGGCTATGAGTTTTTGCGTTACACCGAGCACGCGATCCAGGCCATTGCCGACCGCCAGACCCAGATGCTCCCGGACGATGAACTGGACCGTGCGCGGATTGCCTTCATGCTCGGCTTTGCCGACTGGCCGAGCTTCCATGCCCAGCTGATGCACTGGCGTGGGCGTATCGACTGGCACTTCCGCCAGGTGATTGCCGACCCGGACGAAGACGAGAATGAAGAGGGCGAAGTGATCGTCGGCGGCGAATGGCTGCCGCTGTGGGAAGAAGCCCAGAATGAAGAGGCCGCCTGCCGTCAGTTGCAGGACGCCGGTTTCGCCGACCCGCAAAAGGCCCTCAAGCAGCTGGCCGGCCTGCGTGTCAGCCCGCAGTTGCGGGCCATGCAGCGCCTGGGTCGTGAGCGTCTGGATGCCTTTATTCCACGTTTGCTGGCCCAGGCGGTGGAGCACGCCGACCCAGACCTGGTGCTGGAACGGGTGTTGCCGCTGGTCGAAGCCGTAGCCCGGCGTTCGGCCTACCTGGTGCTGCTCACCGAAAACCCCGGGGCGTTGCGCCGTCTGTTGACCCTGTGCGCCGCCAGCCCGTGGATCGCCGAACAGATCACCCGTTTCCCGCTGCTGCTCGACGAGCTGCTCAACGAGGGGCGCCTGTTCAGCCCGCCGCAGGCCCCGGAACTGGCCGCCGAGTTGCGTGAACGGCTGACGCGCATCCCCGAAGACGACCTTGAACAGCAAATGGAAGCCCTGCGCCACTTCAAGCTGGCCCACAGCCTGCGCGTGGCCGCTTCGGAAATCGCCGGCAACCTGCCGTTGATGAAAGTCAGCGACTACCTGACCTGGCTGGCCGAAGCCATCCTCAACCAGGTGCTGGCCCTGGCCTGGCGCCAGACCGTGAGCCGTCACGGCCAGCCCAAGCGCAGCGACGGCAGCCTGTGCGACCCGGGCTTCATTATTGTCGGCTATGGCAAGGTTGGCGGCATCGAGCTGGGCCACGGCTCGGACCTGGACCTGGTGTTCATCCACGATGGTGACCCGCAGGCTGATACCGACGGTGCCAAGCCGATCGACAGCGCGCAGTTCTTCACCCGCCTGGGCCAGCGCATCATTCACCTGCTGACCACCCAGACCAACTCCGGCCAGCTCTACGACGTGGATATGCGCCTGCGCCCCTCGGGCGCCTCAGGTTTGCTGGTCAGCTCGCTGGGCGCCTTTGAGCGCTACCAGCAGAACGAAGCCTGGACCTGGGAGCATCAGGCCCTGGTTCGCGCCCGGGTGCTGGTCGGTTGCCCGCAGGTGGGCGCGGCGTTCGAGGCCGTGCGTGCACGCATTCTCGGCCAGGCCCGCGACCTGCCCAAGCTGCAGGCCGAAGTCAGCGAGATGCGCGCCAAGATGCGCGACAACCTCGGCACCAAGCTCAGCGCTGCCGGGACGGCGGCCAATGCCTTCGATGCCGGCGTGCCCTTCGATATCAAGCAGGATGCCGGTGGTATCGTCGATATCGAATTTATGGTGCAATACGCCGCTTTGGCATGGTCTCACGACCATCCGGCACTGCTGCGCTGGACCGACAATATCCGCATCCTCGAAGAGCTCGAGCAAGCCGGGCTGATGCCGGCCAGCGATGCCGTGCTGCTGCGCGAGGTGTACAAGGCGTTCCGTTCCGCCGCGCACCGCCAGGCCCTGCAGAAGCAGGCCGGGGTGATCGACGCCGAACAGTTCGTTCAGGAGCGCCAGGAGGTGCGGCGAATCTGGTCGCAGCTGGGCTTGAGTTGATACATCGGCCAGGCGGTTCAGGCACCAGGACGCCTGCCACGACCACAGTACAGCCCGAGTGGCGTACACTGGTCGATATATAGCCTGAATATAAAGAGGGGAGGCCAGGCTGTTCGCGAACAGTTTGCAGCCTCCCTGATCGTTTCTGGATAAAGCATGAGAATTTTGATCATTGGCCCCAGCTGGGTGGGCGACATGGTAATGGCGCAGACGTTGTTCCAGTGCCTGAAGCAGCGTCACCCGGAATGTGTGATCGATGTGCTGGCCCCCGAGTGGAGCCGGCCGATCCTTGAGCGCATGCCCGAAGTCCGCCAGGCCTTGAGCTTCCCGCTCGGCCACGGCGCGCTCGAGCTGGCTACGCGCCGGCGTATCGGCAAGTCCCTGGCCGGCCAGTACGACCAGGCGATCCTGTTGCCCAACTCGCTGAAATCGGCGCTGGTGCCGTTCTTTGCCGGCATCCCCAAGCGCACCGGCTGGCGCGGCGAGCTGCGTTTCGGCCTGCTCAACGACGTGCGCAAGCTCGACAAGGCCAAGTACCCGCTGATGATCGAGCGCTTCATGGCCCTGGCCTATCCGGCCGGCGCCGAACTGCCGCAGCCGTACCCGCGCCCGAGCCTGCAGATCCAGGCACAGAGCCGCGACGCCGCCCTGGCCAAGTTCGGCCTGAGCCTGGACCGCCCGGTACTGGCGTTGTGCCCTGGCGCCGAGTTCGGTGAAGCTAAGCGCTGGCCGTCGGAGCATTACGCCAAGGTCGCCGAGAGCAAGATCCGCCAAGGCTGGCAAGTCTGGCTGTTCGGCTCGAAGAACGACCACGCGGTCGGCGAAGCCATTCGTGGACGCTTGATCCCGGGCCTGCGCGAAGAGGCGACCAACCTCAGCGGCGAGACCTCGCTGGCCGAGGCCATCGACCTGCTGTCGTGCAGCGATGCGGTGGTGTCCAACGATTCCGGGCTGATGCACGTGGCTGCGGCGCTGAACCGTCCACTGGTGGCGGTCTACGGCTCGACCTCGCCGGGCTTCACCCCGCCTCTGGCCGATCAGGTCGAGGTGGTGCGCCTGGGTCTGGACTGCAGCCCCTGCTTCGACCGTACCTGCCGCTTCGGCCATTACAACTGCTTGCGTCAGCTGGAGCCGGAAGCCGTGGAAGCTGCGCTGCAGCGCCTGAACGGTCCGAACCTGATCGACGTCATGGCCGAGGTCGAGTAAGTGCGGGTACTGCTGATCAAGACTTCGTCCCTGGGCGATGTGATCCACGCGCTGCCGGCGCTGACCGACGCTGCCCGGGCAATCCCTGGCATCCGCTTCGACTGGGTGGTCGAAGAAGGCTTTGCCGAGATCCCCAGCTGGCACCCGGCGGTGGACAAGATCATCCCGGTGGCCATCCGCCGCTGGCGCAAGAGCCTCTGGCAAACCTTCAAGAGCGGCGAGTGGCGCCAGTTCAAGCAGCGTCTGCGCGAGAGCAAGTACGACCTGGTGATCGACGCCCAGGGCCTGGTCAAATCGGCCTGGCTGACCCGTTACGTCAAGGCGCCGGTGGCCGGCATGGACCGCTATTCGGCCCGTGAAGGGCTGTCGAGCCGTTTCTACGACCGGCGTTTGTCGGTGGAGCGCGGCCAGCATGCGGTGGAGCGGGTGCGCCAGCTGTTCGCCCTGGCGCTGGGCTACAACCTGCCGGCCGGGCTCGGTGATTACGGCCTGGACCTCAATCGCCTGCAGCTGCCGCCAGCGGCGCCGTTCGTGGTGTTCCTGCACGGCACCACCTGGGCGACCAAGCACTGGCCGGAAGCCTACTGGCGCCAGTTGGCCGAACGCCTCGGCCAGCAAGGCCTGCAGGTACGCCTGCCGTGGGGCAACGCGGCCGAGCAGGCGCGGGCCGAGCGCATCGCCAAGGGCCTGAGCAACTGCCAGGTGCTGCCCAAGCTGAACCTGGTCGGAGTCGCCCGCGTATTGGCCGCTGCCAAGGCCTGCATTGCCGTGGATACCGGCCTCGGCCACCTGGCGGCGGCACTGGATGTGCCGACCCTGTCGCTGTTCGGTCCGACCAACCCGGGGCTCACCGGTGCCTATGGCAAATCCCAGGTGCATATCGCCAGCGATTTTGCCTGCGCGCCGTGCCTGCAGAAGAAATGTACCTACAAACCGAGCGCTGATGACCAGCGCCGGTTCGATCTCAAACGCGAGTGGCCACTGTGCTTCACTCGCCTGAATCCCGAGCGTGTGGCGAGCCAATTGCGCGCGTTGCTGCTGGCTGAGGATGTTCGTTGATGCAACTGGCTTTTGTGCTGTACAAGTATTTCCCCTTTGGCGGCCTGCAGCGCGACTTCATGCGCATCGCCCTGGAGTGCCAGCGGCGCGGTCACCAGATCCGCGTCTATACGCTGATCTGGGAAGGTGAGGTGCCGGAGGGCTTCGAAGTGCTGGTGGCGCCGGTCAAGGCGCTGTTCAACCATCGGCGCAACGAGAAGCTCAGCGCCTGGATGGGCGCGGACCTGGCCAAGCGCCCGGTCGATCGCCTGATCGGCTTCAACAAGATGCCCGGGCTGGACGTGTACTACGCCGCCGACGGCTGCTTTGAGGACAAGGCGCAGAACCTGCGCAACTCGCTGTACCGGCGCTGGGGCCGCTACCGGCACTTTGCCGAGTACGAGCGGGCAGTGTTCGCCAAGGATGCCAGGACCGAGATCCTGATGATCTCCGAGGTTCAGCAACCGCTGTTCATCAAGCATTACGACACCCCGATCGAGCGCTTCCACCTGCTGCCACCGGGCATCAGCCAGGATCGCCGGGCACCGGCCAATGCCGCCCAGATCCGTGCCGAGTTCCGCCGCGAATTCGAGCTGAAAGACGATCAGCTGCTGATGGTGCAGATCGGCTCGGGCTTCAAGACCAAGGGCGTCGACCGCAGCCTCAAGGCCCTGGCGGCCTTGCCACCGGCCTTGCGCAAGCGTACGCGGCTGATGGTCATCGGCCAGGACGACCCCAAGGTGTTCCAGCTGCAAAGCGCGACCCTCGGCCTGACCGAGCAGGTGCAGTTCCTCAAGGGCCGCAGCGATATCCCGCGCTTTCTGCTCGGCGCCGACCTGCTGATCCACCCGGCCTACAACGAAAACACCGGCACCGTGCTGCTCGAAGCGCTGGTCGCCGGGCTGCCGGTACTGGTCTCGGCCGTGTGCGGCTATGCCCATTACATTGCCGAAGCCGACAGCGGCCTGGTGCTCGATGAGCCGTTCGAGCAGGAGCAGCTCAACCGCTACCTGCAGCGCATGCTCGAAGACGGCCAGGCACGCGCCGCGTGGGCGCGCAATGGCCTGGCGTTTGCCGACACGGCCGACCTCTACAGCATGCCCGAGCATGCCGCCGACGTGATCCTGGCGCAGGAGCGCGCATGAAACTGATACTGGCTGAGCCGTTCAAGCGCCTGTGGGCCGGGCGCGATGCCTTCGAGGCCGTCGAGGCCTTGCAAGGCGAGGTGTACCGCGAGCTGGAAGGCCGCCGTACCCTGCGCACCGAAGTCGAAGGCCGCGGCTATTTCGTCAAGATCCACCGCGGCATCGGCTGGGGCGAGATCTTCAAGAACCTGTTCACCGCCAAGCTGCCGGTGCTCGGCGCCGGCCAGGAATGGCAGGCGATCCAGCGCCTGCACGAAGTGGGCGTGCCGACCATGACCGCAGTGGCCTATGGTGAGCGTGGTGATAACCCGGCTGCCCAGCATTCGTTTATCGTCACCGAAGAACTGGCGCCGACCGTCAGCCTCGAAGACTTCAGCATCGACTGGGTCAAGCAGCCGCCCGCGCCGCGCCTCAAGCGTGCGCTGATCGCCGAAGTGGCACGCATGACCGGCATGATGCACCGCGCCGGGGTCAACCACCGCGACTGTTACATCTGCCATTTCTTGCTGCACACCGACCGGCCGGTGACGGCCGATGATTTCAAGTTGTCGGTTATCGACCTGCACCGCGCCCAGACCCGGGCGAAAATCTCCCACCGCTGGCGTGACAAGGACCTGGCCGCGCTGTACTTCTCGGCGCTGGACATCGGCCTGACCCGGCGCGACAAGTTGCGCTTCTTGCGTGGTTACTTCCAGCAGCCGCTACGGCAGATCCTCGCCGAGGAAGCCGGGCTGCTGGCCTGGCTGGAAGGCAAGGCGCAGAAGCTCTACGAGCGTAAACAACGGTACGGAGACGCGCTCTGATGGCGGGTTGGAAACTGGAGCCTGCCTACCAGGCCCTGGCGACGGATTTTGGCAGTATCGAAGCGGTGTTCGCCCTCAAGGGCGAGCGCCTGACCCACGACCCGCTGAGCGAAGTGATCCGTGTCGAGCGCGACGGGGTCAACTATTACGTCAAACGCTATACCGGCGCTGGCAAAGGCCTGCGCCGGTATTTGGGGCGCCCGCGGATCAAGGCCGAATGGCAGAACCTCAAGCAGTTCGCCAAGTGGGACATTCCCACCGCCGAAGTGGTCGCCTTTGGCCTTGAGCGTAATGGCCTGGCCTTTGGCCGCGGGGCGATGATCACCCGCGAGCTGCCGCGCACCGAAGACCTCTCGGCGCTGGCCGAGCGCAACGATGCACGCCTGGCCGATCGCGGCTGGGTCGACCACATCAGCCGTCAGCTGGCGCGACACACGCGGATCATGCATGACCACCACTTCACCCATAACGACCTGAAGTGGCGCAACCTGCTGGTGGATGACCAGGCCACGCTATTCTTCATCGACTGCCCGACCGGCGATTTCTGGTGGGGCTTCATGCTGCGTTACCGCATCACCAAAGACCTGGCGTGCCTGGACAAAGTGGCCAAATACCACTTGTCGAACACCCAGCGTCTGCGCTTTTACCTGCAGTACCGCGGGCGCGAACGTCTGAATGAATCGGACAAACGCCGCATTCGCCATGTGGTGACGTTTTTCGAGGGACGCGAATGACTGATTTTCTCTCCAGTGCCGATGTGGCACTGCTTGAGCGCCATGGCCTCAACGGTTTCGATCAGCTGTGGGCGCTGCAGCTCGATGCGGTGGACGAGCCCAACACCGGTCGTGGCGGCTGGAGCAGCGTCTATCGCCTGGAGCTTGAAGGCAAAGGCTATTACCTCAAGCGCCAGAGCGACTACCTGACCCGCACCTTGCACCGACCGTTCGGCGAGCCGACCTTCGCCCGCGAGTTTCGCAATATCAGCCGCTACCAGAAGCTCGGTATCCCCGCCTTGCAGGCGGTGTACTACGGCGAGCGCAAGGTCGCAGGCGAGCGTCGGGCGATCCTCATGACCCGTGCCCTGGATGACTGGAGCGATCTGGACAGCCTGCTGGGGCAGTGGCCACAACTGGACATCGGCGAGCGCCAGGGCATCCTGCGTGCCTGCGGGCAACTGGCGCGTACCCTGCACACTGCCAACCAGGTGCATGGCTGCTTCTATCCCAAGCACATCTTCCTGCGCAACCGCAGCGACAGCTGGCAGGCGCAACTGATCGACCTGGAGAAGACCCGGCCATTGTTGCTGGGCATGCGCGACCGGCTCAAGGATCTTGAGCCGCTGTTGCGCCGGGCACCGATCTGGAGCGAAGCTGAAGTGCGGGTGATGCTCTCGTCTTACCTGGACCAGCCCACCGATAGCCCGCTGGTTGATACCTGGCTGCAGCGCCTGACGCGCCGCCGCCGTGAGAAAGAGGCTCGCTGATGCGTTTGTCTGAACTCAAGGATGCCGGGCGCAGCCCGGACCTGCCCCTGAACATCAACCTGGCCGATGCCGCTGGCAGCGCCGAGCTGCAATTGCTCAGCCTGCTGCGGGTGCTGCCGGGCCAGCGCTATGTTGGCGCCGGGATCTGGCGTGGCAAGCCGGTGTTGGCCAAGTTGCTGGTCGGCAGCAGCGCCGCCCGGCATTTTCAGCGTGAACTGCAAGGTGCGCGGCTGCTGGCCGCCCAGGGCCTGACCACGCCGCTGCTGCTGGCCGATGGTTTGCGCGAAGGCGAGGGCGGTTGGCTGCTGTTCGAGTTTCTCGAAAGCGCCGTGAGCCTGGCCGATGCCTGGGCTGAAGTCGAAGCCCTGCCGCCGCTGGCCGATGAACAGCACCTGGTGCTCGGCGAAGCCCTGACCGCAGTGGCGCACATGCACGCCAAGGGCCTGTGGCAGGACGACCTGCACCTGGACAACCTGCTGCGCCATAACGGCCAGCTGTATTTGATCGATGGCGCCGGGATCAAGGCCGAAACCCTTGGCCAGCCGCTGTCGCGCCAACAGGTGTTGCAGAACCTCGGGGTACTGTTCGCCCAGTTGCCCAAGCGCCTGGAGCCCTTTATCGAAGAGCTGCTGGTGCATTACCTGCTGGCCAACGCCGAGCACGCGCTGCCGCTGGAAGCCCTGCAGAAGCAGATCGACAAGGTGCGCAGCTGGCGCCTGAAGGACTACCTCGACAAGGCCGGGCGCGAGTGCACGCTGTTTAGCGTCGAGCGCGGCACGTCGGGCCTGCGTTCAATTCGTCGCAACGAAGTGGCCGCCATGCTGCCGGTGCTGGAGCAGGCCGATACCCTGATCGACCAGGGCCACCTGTACAAGACCGGCGGCGCCGCCAGCGTGGCCAAGGTCGAGGTCAATGGCCGGCCACTGGTGCTCAAGCGCTACAACATCAAGAACACCGCCCACTGGTTCAAGCGCTTCTGGCGCCCGAGCCGGGCCTGGCATTCGTGGATCGAAGGGCATCGCCTGGAGTTTCTCGGCATTGCCACGCCCAGGCCGCTGGCGGTGCAGGAGCTGCGCTTCATGGGCTTGCGCAGCCGCGCCTATCTGGTTACCGAGTATGCTGATGGCCCGGACCTGTTGGCCTGTTTCGCGCCGTATGTCGAATCCGGCGAGGTGCCCGAGGAGCAACTGCAGGCCTTGCAGCACCTGCTCGCTCAGTTGATCCACGAGCGCATCAGCCACGGCGACATGAAGGGCCACAACCTGTTCTGGCAGGACGGCCAATGGTCGCTGATCGATCTGGATGCCATGTGTCATCACGCTACCCAGATGAGCTTTGCCCAGGCTTTTGCCCGTGATCGGGCGCGGTTGTTGCGCAACTGGCCCGCTGGCAGTGCGCTGTACAAGCGGCTGGATGAGTGCCTGCCGAAGCTGGCGGACTGATAAAACCGCATCGCGGGGCTTGCCCCGCGATTGCTATCTAGCCAAGCCACGCAAGCTGTACAGCGCTGGCAAGCCCAACCCCGCCCAGGCCAGGGCATCCCACCAGCCATCGCCAAGCAAGGCGGCAAACAGCCCCAGCGTGCCCACCAGTGCTATCGCCACTGGCATGCCGAACACGGTCCAGAAACTTGACGACTTGCGCTTCATCGCACCGTCTCCGCTTGCGCCGCAGCAACCGGGGCGCTGGCGCGGCGGCGCACCAGCCACAGGTACACGCCGCTGCCCAGCACAATGATGGTCAGCACATCCAGCAGCGCCCAGAGGATCTGCATCGGCCGGCCGCCGTAGTCACCGAAGTGCAGCGGCTGCGACAGGCCCATGGCGTCCATGTACCAGGGCCTGTCGCCGATGGCGGTGACCTGCAGGTTGCTGGCGTCGATCAGTACCGGGGTCAGCAGGTGTGCAGTCAGGTGGGTACTGCCTTTCATGAACACCGCATAGTGATGCTCGCTGGAAAAGCGCGTGCCGGGGAAGGCGATGAAGTCCGGCTGCATGCCCGGTGCGGCTTGCGCAGCGATATCCAGAACCCGGCTGACCGGTGCCAGCTCGGTCAGTGGCGGCGCATCACGGTAGGGCGCCACCATCGCAGTCAGGCTCTCGTTGCGCCAGGCCGCGATGACCAGGTCCGACAGCGCGCTGATGACCCCGGTGACGCCGACTACCAGCGCCCAGGTCAGGGTGACGATGCCGATCAGGTTGTGCAGGTCGAGCCAGCGCAGGCGCGTGGACTTGTCGTTGCGCACGGTGGCGAACTTCAGCCGGCGCATGAACGGCGCATAGAGCACCACGCCGGAGACGATCGCCACCACGAACAACAGGCCCATGAACGCCAGCAGCAGCTTGCCGGGCAGCCCGGCGAACATGTCCACGTGCAAGCGCAGCATGGTCATCATCAAGCCGCCGTTGGCCGAAGGCATTTCCACCGCTTCACCGCTGCGGGCATCGAGCATGAAGGTGTGCGAAGCATTCGGCTCGGTGCCTGCGGTGGCCGCCATGATTGCGATCACGCCGTTGCTGTCGTCCTCATCCCAGCCGAAGTACTGCATCACCTCGCCCGGGCGATGGGCCTGGGCCTTGTGCACCAGTTCCTGCAAGTCGAGCCTGGGCGTGTCGGCCGGCATCTGCTTGAGCTCGGGGGCATCGCCCAGCAGGTGGTCGATCTCGTGATGGAAGATCAACGGCAAGCCGGTGACCGCCAGCATCAGCAGGAACAGGGTGCAGATCAGGCTGGTCCAGGTGTGGACGAAGGACCAGCGGCGAATGGTTCGGCTGTTCATCCAGGGCCTTAGAACTTGTAGTTGACGCTGGCAACGACGTTGCGCTCGTCACCGTAGTAGCACCAGTAACCGTCGCAGTTGGCCAGGTAGTCCTTGTTGAACAGGTTCTTGGCTTCGACGGCGACGGTCATGCCCTTGAGCGTGCTGACCTTGCGGCCCAGATCGTAGTGCACCGACGCGTCGTAGACGGTGTAGGAGCCGACATAACCGAGATCGGTATTGGTGGTGTTGCCGTAGTTGTCACCGACATAACGCACGCCACCGCCGACGCCGAAGCCGTCGAGCAGGCCGCTGTGCCAGGTGTAGTCGGCCCACAGGGTCGCCTGGTTGCGCGGGATCAGCGCCATGCGGTTGCCTTGCTCGTTGGCCGCACCCTTGAGGATCTCGGTGTCGGTGTAGCTGTAGGAGCCGATCAGCTTGAGGTTTTCGGTCACCTGGCTGGTGGCCTCCAGCTCAAGGCCGCGAACCTGCAACTGGCCAACCTGCTGGGTGATGTTGCCTTCGGTGACTTTCACGTTGTCCTGGCGCAGGTCATACACGGCAGCGGTGTAGAGGTTCTTGCTGCCAACCGGCTGGTACTTGATGCCGACTTCGTATTGGCGGCCTTCGGTCGGTTTGAACGAATCGGTGGAGGCGACGGCGGCGCCGGTAGTCGGCTGGAACGACTCGGTGTAGGAGATGTACGGGGTCACGCCGTTGTCGAACACGTAGCTCAGGCCGACGTTGCCGGTGAAGGCCTTGTCGCGTTCGGTGCTGGTCGCATCGCTCTGATTGTGGAAGGTGGTGCCGGTGTGTACCCAGTCTTCACGCCCGCCCAGGGTCAGGCGCCAGTTGTCGAGGGCGATCTGGTCTTGTACGTAGAAGCCGGTCTGGCGGGTTTTCTGGCCGTAGTCGTACATGGTGAAGTAATCCACCTTGGAAAAGTCCTGGCCGTACGGCGGGTTGATTACATTGCCTGGCGGTACGCTGTAGCTCAGGCCGTAGTCCCAGCGGTAGTTGGTGTTCGAGCGCTGGTGGTCGAGGCCGATCAGCAGGGTATGGCTCAGGGCGCCGGTCTGGAAGTCGGCCTGGAAGTTGTTGTCGACGGCGAACTGGCTGATGTCTTCGTTGACGATGCCGGTCTCGCGAGGAACGGTGCCGTCAGGCTGGATCGTGTCGTTGTTCATGGTCGCGACGTTGATGCCCTGGAACGACAGGTCGCTCTTGGTGTAGCGCAGGTTCTGGCGGAACTGCCAGACATCGTTCAGACGGTGCTCGAAGGCATAGCCCAGGGCGTAGTAGGTGCGATCGTAGAATTCCCAGTCCGGGTCGCCGAGGTTCTTGTGGTGGGAGATGTCGCCGGCCGGCGAGCCCAGCTTGGTGCCCTGCAGCGGCAGGAACTGGCCACTGATACCGGTATCGTCACGGGTGAACTGGGTGATGAAGGTCAGGCTGGTGTCTTCATCCATGTTCCAGGTCAGGCTTGGCGCAAGGTTATAGCGCTTGTCCGGGACATGGTCGGTTGGCGAGTCACTGTCGCGGACGACGCCGCTGATGCGGTAAAGGAACTGGCCGTCGTCATCGATTTTGCCGGTGCTGTCGAAGTTGATCTGGCGATGGTTGTTGCTGCCAACCTGCGCTTCGATCTGGTGGGCGCTTTGCGCCTGCGGGCGGCGGCTGACCATGTCGAGCATGCCGCCGGGTGGGGTCTGGCCGTAAACCGACGATGCCGGGCCGCGCAGCACGGCGATGCGCTCCAGGTTCCATGGCTCGACTTTCGGGTTGGCGAACGAGCCTTTGGGCAACGGCAGACCGTCGAGGAACTGGGTCGGGTCGAAACCGCGTACCCGCAGCCAGTCGGCGCGGGGGTCGGAGGCGTAGCCGCTGCTCTGCACGCCGGCGGTATAGCGCAAGGCGTCGTTGAGGTTGAGGATCTGGCGGTCGTCCAGTTGCTCGCGGGTGATCACGCTCATCGAGCGCGGCACTTCAACGATCGGTGTATCGGTTTTGGTACCGGCTGCGGTGCGGGTGGCGGTGAAGCCGGTGGCCGGGCCCCAGGCGCTTTCGTAGTCGCTGCGGGCGTTGACGCTGGTTTCCGGCAGGGCCAGGGTGCCTTCGGGGGCGGCGATCAGGCTGTAGGTGCCGGCGCTGCTCTGCTGCAGTTGCAGGCCGGTGCCACGCAGGGCCGCTTGCAGGGCACCGACGCCGTCGTACTGGCCGTTGACCGGCGCCGACGTGCGGCCGCGGGCCAGGCTCGGGTCCAGGGTCAGGGCGATGCCGGCCTGGCTGGCGATCTGGTTGAGCGTGGTGGAGAGCGGGGCGGCGGGCAGGTTGTAGCTGCGCAGGCTGGCCGATTGTTCGGCGGCAAACAGCGGGCTGCTCGCCAGAGGTGCTGCCAGGGCAATGGCCACGGCCAGCAGACCGGGACGCAGAACGTTCTCAAAAGCGCGGGACATACAGCGGCTCCTCGACGGAAGTAAGTGCTAACTAGCTTCCTTGCCGAGTGAGTTGGGAAAAGTGTCAGGGGGTAGTGGAAATAATTTCGATTTTTATTTCAGGCTGCTCTCGGGGCAAGCCAGCGCCTGTAGGAGCGGGATTGCCCCGCGATCGGGCTCAGTGCGTATCGCGTTTAGCCACCACCGTCACCCACCACGGTGTACGTTGCTCGATCTGCACCGGCAAGGTCGGCAGCAACGAGGTCAGTGCCAGGTCGGTATTGTTGAGCGGGAAGCTGCCGGTGATGCGCAGGTCGGCTACATCCGCAGCAACCCCCAGATGCCCGCTGCGATAGCGCCCCAGCTCGTCAATCAGATCGGCCAGGCGCACGTTGTCGACCACCAGCATGCCGCGGGTCCAGGCATCGGCACCGGCGGCCAGGCCACCGATGCGGCCCAGGCGGTCGTGACTCATCAGCACTTGTTGGCCTTCCTTGAGGATCTGCTCGTCGCCACTGTCCTGTGGCCGGGCCGCCACCGCCGACTGCAGCACGCTCAGGCGCGTGCCCTGGCCTTCGAGCTTGACCAGAAAGCGCGTACCCAGCGCCCGCATGCGGCCGTCTTCAGTGCTGACCACGAACGGACGATCATCCTTGTGGCCGGTCTCGATGGAGATTTCGCCTTCGTGCAACACAATCAGGCGTTGTTTCTCGTCGAAGCGGATGTCCACTGCCGAATGGGTGTTGAGACTGATCAGGGTGCCGTCGGTCAGGCGCAGGGTGCGCTGCTCGCCAGTGCCGGTGCGCTGGTCGGCCAGCCAGTAGCCCAGCGACTGATGGGCACTGACCCAGCTCAGCAGGCCAACCACCAGCATCAGGCTGGCCAGGCCACCGCCCAGCTTGCGCACCCGCTGGCGCAGACCGGCGCGTGATTGCAACAGGGCCTGGCGCGCAGGGCCGGCGGCGGCACTGAAGCGCTGGTCGAGCATGCCCAGTTGCATCCAGGCGCGGGCGTGCTCTTCGTTGGCGGCATGCCAGCGGGCGAACTCGGCGCGCTCATCGGCGTTGCCAGTGCCCGAGTCCAGGCACAGCTGCCAAGCGATCGCGGCATCCAGCACACGCGCCGAAACCGGCTTGTTGTTCATGTCGGCTCACCGTACAGCGCCACATAACACTGGCGCAGGCCCTGGGCCAGGTACTGGCGTACCCGTGAGACGGACACACCCAGGCGCTCGGCGATCTCGGCATGGCCCAGGCCGTCCAGGCGGTTGTACAGGAAGGCCGCCCGTGCCTTGCTCGACAGCTTGCCGAGCAGGTGGTCGATGGCCTTGAGGTCTTCGAGGATCAGCTGCTGTTGTTCAGGGGAGGGGTGCTCGGCCTCGGGGATCAGCATCAACTCGGCCAGATACGCCTGCTCCAGTGCTGCACGGCGAAAGTGGTCGAACAGCAGGCCTTTGGCGATGGCCAGGAGGAACGCCCGGGGTTCGCGCGGCGCAGGCAATTGCGCGCGCCCGAGCAGGCGCACGAAAGTGTCCTGGCTCAGGTCTTCGGCACGCTCGGCGCAGGCGATGTTGCGCCGCAGCCAGGCGAGCAGCCAACTGCGATGGTCACGGTACAGCGCACCGACCAGCTCAGTGTGTGGGCTTTGCACAGACGACAAGGCGTTCCCCGAAAAGATGCGTTAACTAACGAGAATTATTCGCGATTGTCGCAGAAGCTCCCCATCAGACGCAATTCACACTCATCGGATGATGCTTAAAAGCCATGACTTTGTTGCCGACGCCTGCGCAGCCGCTGCAGTTGCTGGTCAAGCAGCGCCGGGCTGTCCAGTTGCTGGCGCCGGGCCTGGCTGAACAGGATCAGCGCCAGCTCGGCAGTCACCATGGCATCGGCACTGGCGTTATGGCGCTCGGCGGCTTGCAGGCCGAAGTAGGCGGTCCAGTCGTCCAGCCCGGCTTCGCGCAGGGTGACCTGCGGGTTGAGCAGGGGGGCCAGCTCGGCGACATCCAGGAACGGATGCTGCAGGCGACAGCCCAGGTGGTCTTTCAGGGCGCGGCCGAGCATGCGCTGGTCGAAGGGCGCATGAAAGGCCAGCAGCGGGCTGTCGCCGATAAAGTCCATCAGCGCGAGCAGGGCTTCGGCCGGCTCGCAACCTGCAGCGATGGCACTGGGGCCCAGGCCGTGGATCAGCACGCTGGAGGTGAGCTTGTGATCGCGCTGGTTCAGCGTGCGCTCGAACTGCTGACTGAAGTCGATGGCGCCGTCTTCGATCACCACCGCGCCGATCGACAGCACCTGGTCACGGTTGAGATTCAGGCCGCTGGTTTCCAGGTCGAGCACCACCCAGCGCTGCTGGCGCAGGCTGTGTTCGGCCAGTGGTGCCGGGGCCGTCAGTTGCTCCACGCGCTGGCGCAGGTGTTCGTCGAGCCGCGGTTGGCTGGGGCGCAGCCAGGCAAACAGGCTCATAGCTGGTACCGCAGGGCCAGGCTGCTTTGCAGGCGCTGGGCCTGGCGCAGGGACTCGCGCAGGATGCGCCGGTCCAGGTGGTTGAGGCTGTCGGGGTCGACTCGGTTGGAGTACGGCAGGTTTTGCCGGCTCTGCAGTTGATGTTGCTGCATGCGGGTTTGCTGGATGAAGTGGTAGGCCTCCTCATAAGCGGCGCCGTCGAGCGGGTCGATCACTTCCTTGGCCACCAACTGGCGCAGGCGCTCCAGCGTGTTGTTGGCACCGATGCCATTGGCCAGGGCCAGCAGGCGTGCGCCATCGACAAACGGCGTCAGGCCCTGGACCTTGAGGTCGAGGGTGGCGGCTTTGTCATTGCCCTGGCGGGTCAGCACGAACTCACGAAAACGCCCCACCGGCGGCCGCTGACGCCGGGCATTCTCGGCCATCATGCGCTGGAACAGACGGTTGTCGGCCACTTGCTCGAGGATGCTCTGGCGCAGTTGTTCACAGGCCTGTTCATCGCCCCAGACCACTCGCAGGTCGAAGTAGATGCTTGAAGCCAGCAGGTTTTCCGGCGTGGCTTCGCGAATGAAAGCGGCAAAGCGCCGTGCCCATTCCGCGCGGGACAGGCACAGTTCGGGGTTGCCGGCCATGATGTTGCCCTTGCACAGGCTGAAGCCGCACTGCGCCAGGCCCTGGTTGATGTGTTGGGCCAGCGGCAGCAGGCGGCCGCGAATGTCGGCGGCATGGGCGGCATCGCGCGCTTCGAAAATAATGCCGTTGTCCTGGTCGGTGTGCAGGGTCTGTTCGCGGCGCCCTTCACTGCCAAAGCAAAGCCAGCTGAACGGCACGCCCGGGTCACCCTTGTCTTCGATCGCCAGCTCGATGACCCGGCATACGGTATGGTCATTGAGCAGGGTGATGATCTGGGTGATCTGCGTAGACGAAGCACCGTGGGCCAGCATGCGCTCGACCAGTTGGCTGATCTCGCCGCGCAGCGACACCAGGTTTTCGACCCGGCTGGCATGGCGGATGGTGCGTGCCAGATGGACCAGATCGACCCGTTGCAGGGAGAACAGATCGCGCTCGGACACCACACCGCACAAGCGCCGCTCTTCGACCAGGCAGACGTGGGCAATATGCCGCTCGGTCATGGCGATGGCGGCATCGAAGGCGCTGGCCTGCGGGCTCAGGTAGAAAGGTGAGGCGGTCATGTGCCGGCTGATCGGCTGGGTGAAGTCGGCGCTGGCATCGGCCACCACCTGGCGCAGGTCGCGCAGGGTGAAGATACCGATCGGGAAGCGTTGCTCATCGACAATGGCAATGCTGCCGACCTGCTGCTCGTGCATCAGACGTACGGCCTCACGCAGCGGTGTGGCCGGATCGCAGACCACCGGATGACGCATGGCCAGTTCGCCCAGGCGGGTGTTCAGTGAATACTGGTTGCCGAGGGTTTCTACCGCACGGCGCTGGACCTGCTGGTTGACCTGATCGAGCAGGCTGCTGACCCCGCGCAGGGCAAAGTCGCGAAACGCTTCGGACAGGGTGAACAGGCGGATGAACGCGGCCTTGTTCAATTGCAGGCAGAAGGTGTCTTCGCCGGCCAGGTGTTCGGTGCGGGTAGCCCGTTCGCCGAGCAGGGCGGCCAGGGGGAAGCACTCGCCGCTGGTGATCTCGAAAGTGGTTTCGGTGCCGGGGCGGGTGACGTGCTGGCGCTCGCCGATCACCCGGCCTTGCTTAACGATGTAGAAGTGCTCGACCGGACCGTCGCAGGGCTTGATGATACTGTCATTGGCCGCATAGAAGCGCAGTTGGCACTGTTCGACGAGAAACGCCAGGTGGGCGTTCTCCATCTGATTGAACGGTGGAAAGCGTTGCAAAAACTGCATGGTCCCCTGGATGTTCTGCATCACTGCAGTCTTTCCTGCCTGGGCGAAGGCGTCCATTTTGCTCATGAGCATTACCGCGTCTTTGTGTCGAGCTGTGACCATCGACCTTGTTGTTTTCGTTGTTCATGGTCGGTCGCGGGCTGCTCAGTGCCCATTGGACGTAAGTCTATACACCGCTTCAGGGCGTTGAAGTGCTGCGTATTGTGTCAACTACCCGACGAAAGGCAGTTTGCAACTAATCTCAATGCAGTCTGAACTTGATTCAAAGGACATTCAGCAGGTCATTGATGATGAGACAGCCATGTCCGACCACGAAAACATTCTGAGCGAGGCCGAGCGTGAGGCGCTGGCCTCGGTAACGGCGCGGTCGGCGGCGCCGAAGGTATTGATCGTTGATGACAACCGGGTGGCCCGCGAAGCGTTGGCCAGGTACCTGAGTTCCAAGCGGTTCAAATGCCTGACCGCCGACAGCGGCCAGCAGGCACTGGAGTGTCTGGACAAGGAGCGGGGTATTGGCCTGGTGATCACCGACCTGCGCATGGGCACGTTCGGTGGTCTGGAGCTGATTCGACACATACGCGACTCGGAGCGCGCGGCGATGCCGATCATCATTGTGTCAGGGGCTGCGGATGTGAAGGACGCCATCGAGGCGATGCACTTGAGCGTCGTCGACTTTCTGCTCAAGCCGATCGATCTGGACAAGCTGGTGAGGTTGGTGCGCAGGGAACTGGGGATTTCTTAGACAGGTCTGGCCTCATCGCTGGCAAGCCAGCTCCCACAGGGACTGCATTCACCGACCCTGTGGGAGCTGGCTTGCCAGCGATGGGGCTGCAAAGCAGCCCCCGAGGATGTTACAGACCGTTCTTGGCCTTGAACTCACGACGACGACGATGCAGTACCGGCTCGGTATAACCGTTCGGTTGCTTGGTGCCTTCGACGACCAGTTCGACTGCCGCCTGGAAGGCGATGTTGTTGTCGAAGTCCGGTGCCAGCGGGCGGTACAGCGGGTCGTTGGCGTTCTGCTTGTCGACCACCGGCGCCATGCGCTTGAGGCTTTCAAGGATCTGCGCTTCAGTCACCACGCCATGACGCAGCCAGTTGGCCAGCAACTGCGCGGAAATCCGCAGGGTGGCGCGGTCTTCCATCAGGCCGACATCGTTGATGTCCGGCACTTTCGAGCAGCCCACACCCTGGTCGATCCAGCGCACCACATAACCGAGGATGCCCTGGGCATTGTTGTCCAGCTCGTTGCGCTTTTCTTCGTCCGACCAGTTGGTGTCGGTCGCCAGCGGGATGGTCAGGATGTCATCGACCGAAGCCGGTGCACGCTTGGCCAGTTCCGCCTGGCGGGCGAACACGTCAACCTTGTGGTAGTGCAGGGCGTGCAGGGCCGCGGCAGTCGGCGACGGCACCCAGGCGGTGTTGGCACCGGCCAGCGGGTGGGCGATCTTCTGCTCGAGCATGTCGGCCATCAGGTCCGGCATGGCCCACATGCCTTTACCGATCTGGGCGCGGCCTTGCAGGCCGGTGGCCAGGCCGATGTCGACGTTGGAGTTCTCGTAGGCGCCGATCCACTTCTGGGTCTTCATGGCGCCCTTGCGCACGACGGCGCCGGCTTCCATGGAGGTGTGGATCTCGTCACCGGTACGGTCGAGGAAGCCGGTGTTGATGAACACTACGCGCTCGCTGGCAGCTTTGATACAGGCCTTGAGGTTGACCGTGGTGCGGCGCTCCTCATCCATGATGCCGACCTTCAGGGTGTTGCGCTTGAGGCCCAGGGCATCTTCGATACGGCCGAACAGCTCGTTGGTGAACGCGGCTTCTTCCGGGCCATGCATCTTCGGTTTGACGATGTACATGGAGCCGGTGCGGCTGTTCTTGCGGCTGGTGTTGCCGTTGAGGTTGTGGATCGAGGCCAGGCTGGTGACCAGGCCATCGAGGATACCTTCCGGCACTTCGTTGCCGTCTTTGTCGAGAATGGCATCGATGGTCATCAGGTGACCGACGTTACGCACGAACAGCAGCGAACGGCCGTGCAGGCTGAGCGAGCCACCGTTTGGCGCGGTGTATTCGCGGTCCGGGTTCATGGTCCGGGTGAAGGTCTGGCCCGCTTTGCTGACGCTTTCAGCCAGGTCGCCTTTCATCAGGCCCAGCCAGTTGCGGTAGATCACCACCTTGTCGTCGGCGTCGACGGCGGCGACCGAGTCTTCGCAGTCCATGATGGTGGTCAGGGCGGCTTCCATCAGCACGTCCTTGACGCCGGCGGCGTCGGTCTGGCCGACCGGGGTGCTGGCGTCGATCTGGATCTCGAAGTGCAGGCCGTTGTGCTTGAGCAGGATCGCGGTCGGCGCCGAGGCGTCGCCCTGGTAACCGATCAACTGGGCGTCATCGCGCAGGCCGCTGTTGCTGCCACCCTTGAGGGCGACAACCAACTTGGCGCCTTCAATGCGGTAAGCCGTGGAGTCGACATGGGAGCCGGCGGCCAGTGGCGCCGATTCGTCGAGGAAGGCGCGGGCGAAGGCAATCACCTTGTCGCCGCGGACCTTGTTGTAGCCTTTGCCTTTCTCCGCGCCGCCGGCTTCGCTGATGGCGTCAGTGCCATACAGTGCGTCGTACAGCGAACCCCAACGGGCGTTGGAGGCGTTCAGGGCGAAGCGGGCATTCATGACCGGCACTACCAGCTGCGGGCCGGCCATGCGAGCGATTTCGTCATCGACGTTCTGGGTCGAGGCCTGGAAGTCTGCAGCTTCTGGCAGCAGGTAACCGATGTCCTGAAGGAAGGCTTTGTAAGCCACGGCATCGTGAGCCTGGCCTTTGCGCGCCTGGTGCCAGGCGTCGATCTGCGCCTGCAGTGCGTCACGTTTGGCCAGCAGTGCTTTGTTCTTTGGAGCGAGGTCGTTGATGATCTTTTCCGCACCCACCCAGAATTGCTCGGCGCTGACGCCGGTTCCGGGAATGGCTTCGTTGTTCACGAAGTCGAACAGGACTTTGGCGACCTGAAGGCCACCGACTTGAACGTGTTCAGTCATTGCTTGCCTCACTCTGCTCAGCTATTCAGCTCTTCTATTTAAGCCTTGCGCGCTTCTCTAAACACGGCACCAGAACATGCCCTCGCGGGCGGCTGGGTGCGGCCTGCCAGACAGGCTGGCGGGCGTTGGCGTATTTTCACAGGCGCCTTGGCAGACATCGATCCAACGTTTTGTAGTCCGCGCTGCGGCATACTACATGATGCGCTGCGGTTGTGAAAATTAGACTAAATACGTCGTTCTGCGACCAATTGGTCGCATGGGGTCACGCTGGGAGTCGGTATGTTCTCAAAAAACCGGCAGATTGTTCCAGATAAATCTTGAAACAGTACACGATTAGTCATTCGAAGCTCCTGCGGCAGGTTGCCGCGCCTTGCCTATACTTTCTCCGCGCCCTTTGATTTCAGGGGCTGAACGTTAAATGCAGAGGGTTGCCGCGTGGATCATCTCGTATTGACAGTGATCGCCCCCGACAAGGCCGGGCAGGTCGAGCGTATCGCTGAATGCATTGCCGAGCATAACGGTAACTGGTTGGAGAGCCGCATGTCGCGGATGGCCGGGCAATTTGCCGGCATTCTCAAGGTAGCGGTACCGGCCGAGTCCTACGATGAACTGGTCGAGGCGCTACAGGCCTTGGGCAAGCACGATATTCGTGTATTGATCGCCGAAAGCGGTATCGAGCCGTCCTGCACCTGGAAGCCGATCGCCATGGAGCTGGTGGGCAATGACCGCCCGGGTATCGTCCGCGACATCACCCGGCTGCTGGCCGATCAGGGCGTCAACGTCGAGCGCTTGACCACCGAGGTGCGCCCGGCACCGATGAGCAGCGAGCCGCTGTTCCATGCCGATGCCTTGCTGGCGGTGCCGCTGACGCTGTCGCTGGATGTCCTGCAGCACAAACTGGAAGCCTTGGCCGACGACCTGATGGTGGAATTGAACCTGCGCCCAGAGGATTAGTTATCCCGGTTTATCGGGGATGCGCCTGTGGATAACCTTGGGAGATGTCACTGCAGGCCACAGATTGCGTGGCCTGCAAAGCTTCGTGCATTTTTTGATCATCTGCGCCGGCGCAGGCTCAACCAGGCATCCACGCTATACAGCGCCAGGCCTGCCCAGATGAACATGAAGGCCACCAGGGTGCTGCTCGACAGGTGCTCGTCAAACAGCCACACCGCCTGCAGCAGTACCAGGGTGGGGGCCAGGTACTGCAAGAAGCCCAGGGTGGTATAGGGCAGGTGCCGCGCGGCGGCGTTGAAACACACCAGGGGTACCAGCGTGACTGGCCCTGCGGCTATCAGCCAGAGCGCTTCGCTGCTGGTATAGAAGCTTGCCTGGGCACTGTGCGCCATGGGGTTGAGCAGCATCCAGCCGATGGCCAGCGGCACCAGCATCCAGGTCTCGACCACCAGCCCGGGCAGGGCGGCTACCGGCGCCTGCTTGCGGATCAGGCCGTAGAAGCCAAAGCTCAATGCCAGCACCAACGACACCCAGGGCAGGCTGCCCACTTGCCAGACCTGTTGGGCCACCCCGAGCGCGGCCAGGCCCACGGCAATCCACTGCAGGCGGCGCAAGCGCTCACCGAGCAGGAGCATGCCGAGCAGCACGTTGACCAGCGGGTTGATGTAGTAGCCCAGGCTGGCTTCGAGCATGCGCCCGTTGTTCACCGACCACACGTAGGTCAACCAGTTGCCGGCGATCAGCGAGCCGCTCAAGGCCAGGATCGCCAGGCGTTTGGGGTTTTCGCGCAGTTCGCGCAGCCAGCCCGGATGCTTCCAGACCAGCAGCAGCAACGAGCCGAACAACGCCGACCAGAGCACCCGATGGACGATGATTTCCACTGCGGGGACGCTTTGCAGCGCTTTGAAGTAGAGCGGGAACAAGCCCCAGATGATGTAGGCGCTCAGGCCCAGGATGTACCCGCGGCGCGGGTTGGCGGCGTGCATGCAGATTCCTTGCTTAGGCAGCTATCTAAAAGCAGGGGGCTATTGTAGACAGACTCACGCGCGCTTCAGAACAATTTCAGCGGTTCTTCATCCAGCGCAGCGATCTGCTCGCGCAGGGCGAGGATCTGGTCGCCCCAGTAACGCTCCTGGCCGAACCAGGGGAAGCTGCGCGGGAATGCCGGATCGTCCCAGCGCCGGGCCAGCCAGGCGCTGTAGTGCAACAGGCGCAGGGCCCGCAAAGGTTCGATCAGGGCCAGTTCGCGCGGGTCGAAATCGTGGAACTCGTTGTAGCCATCCATCAGCTCGGCCAACTGGCCCAGGCGTTCGTGGCGCTCGCCGGCGAGCATCATCCACAGATCCTGTACCGCCGGGCCCATGCGGCAGTCATCGAGGTCGACGATGTGAAACACCTCGTCGCGACACATCATGTTGCCCGGGTGGCAGTCGCCGTGCAGGCGAATGACCTGGTGCGGGGTACTGGCGTAAATCGCCTCGACCCGCTTGAGCAGGTCGCGGGCCACCGACTCGAAGGCCGGCAGCAGGCTTTTGGGGATGAAGTTGCCTTCGAGCAGGGTATTGAGCGAGGCGTGGCCGAAGTTATCCACGGCCAGTGCTTCGCGATGCTCGAACGGGCGGGTGGCGCCGACCCCATGCAGACGACCGAGCAGTTGCCCGAGGCGATACAGCTGATCGAGGTTGCCCGGCTCCGGCGCCCGGCCGCCACGGCGCGGGAACAGGGTGAAGCGAAAGCCGCTGTGTTCGAACAGGGTTTTGCCGTTATGGATAAGTGGCGCCACCACCGGCACTTCGCATTCGGCCAGTTCAGCGGTAAAGCTGTGTTCTTCGAGGATCGCCGCGTCGCTCCAGCGGTCCGGGCGGTAGAACTTGGCGATCAGTGGTTCAGCCCCTTCGATGCCCACCTGGTAGACCCGGTTCTCGTAGCTGTTGAGTGCCAGTACCCGGGCGTCGCTGAGAAAACCGATGCTTTCCACGGCGTCCAGGACCAGGTCGGGGGTGAGTGTTTCAAAGGGGTGGGACATGCTCGCTCCTGCTGTGCGGCAGGTCGCCGCAAGGTTCCTGCATGGTATCGCACATCGCCGGCTCGTGTGGGAGCCGGCTGCACAGGCTCAAGCCCCAACGACCCCGCCGTCCTCCCTGCTGATCGCCATCACCGACGACCGAGGCTTGCCATTGGGCAGGTGCTCGGGAAAGGTCGAACCACCGGTTTCCCCCGGGTGCTGGATACCCACGAACAAGGTGCGCTGATCCGGGGCAAAAGCGATACCCGTCACCTCACACGCCACCGGGCCGACCATGAAGCGGCGGATTTCCCCAGTGACCGGGTCGGCGCAAAGCATCTGGTTGTTGCCCATGCCGGCAAAATCGCCGCTGTTGCTGTAGTCGCCGTCAGTCAGGATCCACAAGCGGCCCTCAGCATCGAAACCCAGGCCATCCGGGCTATTGAACATGTTCTGCGGGGTGATGTTGGCAGAGCCTGCCTTGGCCTCACCGGCATGCACCGATGGATTACCGGCCACCACAAACAGGTCCCAGTCGAAATTCATCGCACCATGGTCATCGGCGTTTTCACGCCAGCGCAGAATCTGCCCATAGAGATTTTTCTCGCGCGGGTTGGGGCCGCCGACCGGCTGGCCTTCTTCTCCGCGTTTGACGTTGTTGGTCAGGGTGCAATACACCTGGCCGTCCTTGGGGCTGACCACGATCCATTCCGGGCGGTCCATACGCGTGGCCTTGAGATGGCTGGCGGCCAGGCGCGCATGAATCAGTACCTGGGCCTGGCTGGCAAAACCGTTGGCGGCGTTGAGGCCGTTCTTGCCATGGGTCAGCTCCAGCCACTGGCCCTTGCCGCGCGGATGATCAAGGCTATGGTCGCCATCGTCGAAGCGCGCCACGTATAAGGTGCCGTGGTCCAGCAGGTTGCGGTTGGCGTTGGCATTCTTGTGGTCGATGCGGTCGCGGCTGATGAACTTGTAAATGAACTCGCCACGCTCGTCGTCGCCCATGTACACCACGGCGCGGCCATCGCGGGTCTCGGCCAGGGCGGCATTCTCGTGCTTGAAACGGCCCAGGGCGGTGCGCTTGACCGGGGTCGACTGCGGGTTGAACGGATCGATTTCCACCACCCAGCCATGACGGTTCAGTTCGTTGGGGTTCTTCGCCAGGTCGAAACGTGGGTCGTGCTGATGCCAGTCGACCTCCTTGCCTGTGACCGAGGCACCGTAGCGCTTTTGGGCGGCATCGAAGGCCTGGGCCGGATCACTGCTGCCGAAGCAGTCGGTGAAGTTCTCTTCGCAGGTCAGGTAGGTGCCCCACGGCGTTTTGCCGTTGGCGCAGTTCTGGAAGGTGCCCAGTGCCTTGCGCCCGCTGTTGTCGGTCGCGGTTCTAAGCAGGGCATCGCCGGCGGCCGGGCCGCTGATGCTGATTGGCGTGTTGCCATGGATGCGCCGGTTGTAGGGCGAATCCTGGACGAACTGCCACTGGCCATCGCGGCGCTGCACTTCGATCACCGACACCCCTTCGGCGGCCTGGGCTTTGTGCACTTCTTCAGCAGAGGCCGGTTTGCCGCCGTGGCTGAACAGGTATCGGTAGTTGGTGTATTCGTTGTTGATCGCCATCAGCGCGCGATTGGCGTCGCCGGGGAAGGGGAACAGGCTCATGCCGTCATTGTGGTCGCCGAACTGCAGTTCCTGGGCCTGGGCGCTGCCGTTGCCGGAAGGATCGAAGGCCGGGGCGCCGGCATGCAGTGGCTGGCCCCAGCTGATCAATACCGAGGCTTTGTAACCAGGCGGCAGGCTGATGCTGTCGGCGGTGGCGGCGGCGATGCTGGCAAAGCCCAGCAGGCTGCTGTTGCCGGCGCTGACGCTGGCTGCCAGTACGCTGCGGCTGAGCAAATTGCCGCCGAGAAACAGCGCTGCGCCGCACAGCGCGCCGGCGCCGATGAAGCGGCGGCGGCTGAGGCTGGTCAGCTGTTCGAGGTCGGTTGGCTGATGTTCTTCTAGTAGGTGCATGACAGGCTTCCTGCGGGTTTGGCAGTCACCTTAGTCAGGGTCCATGACATTTTTGTGGCAGTTTTACAGCGGCGTTCCAAGAAGCACGTAAGAAGGCTGAAATTGCACCTGCAGGTCACTGCCGACAATGACCTGATGGTCTTGTAGCCAGTGTGCGTCGGCGAAAGCACACAGGGTTTGCCCGCTGGCCAGGAGCAGACGCACTTCGGTCGGCCCCTCGGTGTCTTCAAGCAAGGCATCGACCTTGACTGGCAAGCAGTTGTAGCCCTCGGCTGGCTGTTGATCGAGGTCCAGCAGTTCGAGCCAGCCCGCCTTGATCAGCGCCACTACTGCGGTACCCGGGCTCAGTTCAAGGCGTCCGGTACTGTCGTGGGTGATCTGGGCATCGATGCGCAGCTCGCCCGCCAGGGTCAGGCTGATGCGGTCATAGCGGCCCTGGGCCTCGATCGAGCTGATGCGCCCGTGCAGCTGGTTGCGCGCGCTGGTGCGCAGCATCAGGCGGCCGAGCAGGTCGAGATCGCTGGCGTCTTCGGCCGCTTCAAGGATCTGCGCCTGCAGGGCCTGCAAGCGCTGGTACAGGCGCAGCACCCGCTGGCCCTCGGCAGACAGTTTCGCCCCACCGCCGCCGCGCCCACCAACACTGCGTTCCACCAGTGGGCTGGCGGCCAGGTTGTTGAGTTCGTCGATGGCATCCCAGGCCGCCTTGTAACTCATGCCGGCGCTTTTCGCCGCACGGGTGATCGAGCCTTGTTCGGCAATGTGTTGCAGCAAGGCAATACGCTGCGGGCGGCGGACGATGTGCTGGGTGAGCAGGGCAGGCAGGGACATAAGCGGCAACGGGCACCAGTGGGGAATCAGCCCGAAAGTGCCCGCACCCCGCGCCCAAGTCAAGCGCTGCCGGGCTTGGCGGTGCGCGCCAGGCAGTAGACATCGACCCGCCGGGCGCCGGCCTTGAGCAACAGGCTGGCCAATGCCTGGGCGGTGGCGCCAGTGGTCAGTACGTCATCCACCAGCGCGACATGACGCCCGGCAATCATCGGGCTGTGGTGCACGGCAAAGGCCTGGCGCAGGTTGCGTTTGCGTGCCTGGGCCTTGAGACCTTGCTGGGCCGGGGTATCGAAGGTGCGGGTGAGCACCTGTTCGCTGCAGCGAATGCCCAGTTGTTGTGCCAACCAGTTAGCCAACATACCCGCCTGATTGTAGCCGCGCTGACGCAATCGCCGCCTTGACAGCGGTACCGGCAGCAACAAAGCCGGGCGCGGTAGCCCTTCGTCAAAGCGGTGGCTCAACCAGCGCCCGAGCAGTTGCGCGAGCAGGCGGCCCAGCGGCCACTGGCTATTGTGCTTGAAGCGGGTAACCAGCGCATCGACCGGGAAGCCGTAGTACCAGGGCGCCTCGACCCGATAGAAGGCCGGCGGGCGCCGGCTGCACTGGCCGCAGACCAGGCCGTGCATGGGTAGCGGCAGGGCACAGACCTGGCAATGCTCGCCCAGCCAGGGCAGTTCGCTCTCGCAGGCGATGCACAGTGGGTAGGGTTGCTCGGCCGCTTCATTGCAAAGTAAACAGTATTGGTTATTAAACAGCCAATTGTAAACCCGTGTTTTGGCTTGTGGTTGACAGTGCATCAGCCTTCCTTAACTATGCGAGCTATCCGTGATGCGCTGGCGGGGTTTTCTGTGCCGGCGCCTGTACAAGCCTAAACAAGGAATCGCCGATGAGCGCCAGCACAACTGCAACAACACGTCACGACTGGTCCCTGGCCGAGGTCAAAGCCCTGTTCCAGCAACCGTTCAATGACTTGCTGTTCCAGGCGCAAACCGTGCACCGCGCGCATTTCGACGCCAACCGCGTGCAGGTCTCGACGCTGCTGTCGATCAAGACCGGCGCCTGCCCGGAAGATTGCAAATATTGTCCGCAGTCCGGCCACTACAACACCGGGCTGGAAAAACAGAAGCTGATGGAAGTGCAGAAGGTCCTCGAAGAGGCAGCCCGGGCCAAAGCCATCGGCTCGACGCGCTTTTGCATGGGCGCCGCCTGGAAGCACCCGTCGGCCAAGGACATGCCTTACGTGTTGCAGATGGTCAAAGGGGTCAAGGCCATGGGCCTGGAAACCTGCATGACCCTCGGCAAGCTCGACCTGGAGCAAACCCAGGCGCTGGCCGAGGCCGGGCTTGACTACTACAACCACAACCTCGACACCTCGCCGGAGTTCTACGGCAGTATCATCACCACCCGCACCTACAGTGATCGCCTGCAGACCCTGGCTTACGTGCGCGATGCCGGGATGAAGATCTGCTCGGGCGGCATCCTCGGCATGGGCGAGTCGCTGGACGATCGCGCCGGCTTGCTGATCCAGCTCGCCAACCTGCCGGAACACCCGGAGTCGGTGCCGATCAACATGCTGGTGAAGGTCGCCGGCACGCCGCTGGAGAACGCCGAAGAAGTCGACCCGTTCGACTTCATCCGCATGCTCGCCGTGGCCCGGATTCTTATGCCCAAGTCCCACGTGCGGTTGTCCGCTGGCCGTGAAGCGATGAATGAGCAGATGCAGGCCCTGGCCTTCTTCGCCGGCGCCAACTCGATCTTCTACGGCGAGAAACTGCTGACCACCGCCAACCCGCAAGCTGACAAGGACATGCAACTGTTCGCACGCCTGGGCATCCAGCCGGAAGCCCGTGAAGAGCACGCCGACGAAGTCCATCAGGCGGCCATCGAGCAGGCACTGGTGGAGCAGAAGAGCAGCGAGCTGTTCTACAACGCCGCCTCGGCCTGAGGCAGCCATGGCGTTTGATCTTCGCGCGCGGCTGGAGCAACGCCGCGCCGCTGACCTGTACCGTCAGCGCCCGCTGCTGCAAAGCCCGCAGGGCCCGGAAGTGGTGGTCGATGGCCAGCCGTTGTTGGCGTTTTGCAGCAACGACTACCTGGGCCTGGCCAATCATCCGCAAGTGATCGCAGCCTGGCGCGCCGGTGCCGAGCGCTGGGGTGTCGGCGGCGGTGCTTCGCACCTGGTGATCGGCCACAGCAGTCCCCATCACGCGGTGGAAGAGGCCTTGGCCGAATTGACCGGGCGGCCGCGGGCGCTGCTGTTTTCCACCGGCTACATGGCCAACCTGGGTGCCTTGACGGCGCTGGTCGGGCAGGGCGACACGGTGCTGCAGGACCGTCTCAACCATGCCTCGCTGCTCGATGCCGGCCTGCTCAGCGGTGCGCGTTTCAATCGCTACCTGCACAACGATGCCGAGAGCCTCGCCAACCGCCTGGACAAGGCCGTCGGCAACACCCTGGTGGTGACCGACGGGGTGTTCAGCATGGACGGCGACCTGGCCGATTTGCCTGCCCTGGCTGCGGTGGCCAATGCCCGCGACGCCTGGCTGATGGTCGACGATGCCCATGGCCTGGGCACCCTGGGGCGCAACGGCGGCGGTATCGTCGAGCATTTCGGCCTGAGTCTTGAGCAGGTACCGGTACTGATTGGCACCCTGGGCAAAGCCTGCGGCACCGCGGGTGCATTTGTCGCCGGCAGCGACGAGCTGATCGAGTGCCTGATCCAGTTCGCCCGGCCCTACATCTATACCACCAGCCAGCCTCCGGCCCTGGCGTGCGCCACCCTGCGCAGCCTGGAACTGCTGCGCGGCGAGCATTGGCGTCGCGAGCACCTGGCGGCGTTGATTCAGCAGTTTCGTAGCGGCGCCGAGCAGATCGGCCTGCAACTGATGGACAGCTTCACGCCGATCCAGCCGATCCTGATCGGCGACAGCACGCGGGCCTTGCGCCTGTCGCAGATGCTTCGCGAGCGTGGCTTGCTGGTCACCGCGATCCGCCCGCCGACCGTGCCTGCCGGCAGCGCCCGCTTGCGTGTGACCTTGAGCGCGGCACACAGCCCGGCGCAGGTGCAGCTATTGTTGAATGCATTGGCTGACTGTTATCCGCTGCTGGAGCCTGCTGATGCGTAACCATCTGATCCTGTTGCCGGGCTGGGGCCTGGGCAGTTCTGCCTTGCAGCCCTTGGTGGCGACCTTGCGGGCCATCGACCCTGGCTTGCGGGTCGAAATCCAGGCCTTGCCCAGCCTGGTGTCCAGCAACCCCGAGGACTGGCTCGACAAGCTCGATCGGCAGTTGCCGCGCCATGCCTGGCTGGGCGGCTGGTCGCTGGGCGGCATGCTCGCCGCCGAACTGGCCGCGCGGCGCGGCGATGACTGTCATGGGTTGATCACCCTGGGCAGCAACCTCAGTTTTGTCAGCCGCCCGGACTGGCCGCACGGCATGGCGGTGGATACCTTCCAGACCTTCCTCGAAGGTTGCCGCTATCACACCCAGGTCACCCTCAAGCGCTTCGTTTCGTTGTGCAGCCAGGGCGCCGAAGACCCGCGCAGCCTGGCCCGCCTGCTCAGCGCGGGGATGCCAGCTCCGGCTCCGGAAGTGTTGGTGGCGGGGCTCGAAGTCCTTGGCCAGCTCGATACCCGTGCCGCGCTGCAGCGCTATGGCGGTCCGCAATTGCACCTGTTTGCCGGGCGTGACGGGCTGGTGCCGGCGGAGGTCGCCGGCGAACTGCTGGAGATACTGCCCGACGTGGAAGTCGGGCTGCTGGAAGACAGTGCTCATGGTTTTGTGATGGAAACACCTCATGAGTTGGCGGCAGCAATCAAGGCCTTTGTACATGAGAGTGGCGATGACTGATCTTTCCCAGCCGGGCCTGCCCGGCGGCTTGCCCGATAAACGTCAGGTCGCAGCGTCGTTCTCCCGCGCTGCCGCCAGCTACGACAGCGTTGCCGAACTGCAGCGGGCGGTGGGCGCGGCGCTGCTTGAACAGTTGCCCGCTGCATTCGAGCCGCAACGCTGGCTGGACTTGGGCAGCGGTACCGGCTACTTCAGCCGCGCCCTGAACAGCCGTTTTCCCCAGGCCGCCGGTGTGGCTGTGGATATTGCCGAAGGCATGCTCCAGCACGCGCGGGAGCAGGGCGGGGCGCACCACCATGTGGCAGGCGATGCCGAGCGCTTGCCGCTGCGAGAGGCCAGCGTCGAGCTGATCTTCAGCAGCCTGGCGGTGCAATGGTGTGGCGATTTTCGCGCCGTGCTCAGCGAGGCCCGGCGTGTCCTGCAACCAGGCGGTGTATTGGCTTTTGCCAGTCTTTGCGTCGGCACCCTGCATGAGCTGCGCGAAAGCTGGCAGGCGGTCGATGGCCTGGTGCACGTCAATCGTTTTCGGCGCCTTGAGGACTATCAACGCCTGTGTGGCGAAAGCGAACTGCAGGTACTGAGCCTGGCGGCTCGGCCCCATGTGTTGCACTACCCGGATGTGCGCAGCCTGACCCACGAGCTCAAGGCCCTCGGTGCTCACAACCTCAACCCGGGGCGCCCGGCCGGGCTGACCGGGCGGGCACGGATGCAGGGCCTGCTGCAGGCGTATGAGGGCTTCCGTCAGCCCCAGGGACTACCGGCGACCTATCAGGTGGTCTACGGTGTACTGCAAAAGCCGTCGGTAGAAGGGGAGTGAGATGAACCCGGCCTATTTCATCGCAGGGACCGACACCGACGTTGGCAAGACCACCATCGCCGCTGGCCTGCTGCATGCTGCACGCCTGGCCGGGTTGAGCACCCTGGGCGCCAAACCTGTGGCGTCTGGTTGCGAGCTCAGCAGCAAAGGCTTGCGTAATGCCGACGCCATGGCGCTGATTGCCGAAAGCTCGCTCAAGTTGCCCTATGAACAGGTCAATCCGTTCGCTTTCGAGCCGGCCATTGCCCCGCACCTGGCTGCACGGGAAGCCGGCGTCGCCTTGAGCGTGCAGGCCTTGCTGACACCGATGCGCGAGGTGTTGGCCAACGGTGCCGATTTCACCCTGATCGAAGGTGCTGGTGGCTGGCGCGTGCCGCTGTCCGGCCAGGCCAATCTGTCGGACCTGGCCGTTGCCCTGAAGCTGCCGGTGATTCTGGTGGTCGGTGTGCGCCTGGGCTGCATCAACCACGCCTTGCTCACGGCCGAAGCCATCGCCCGCGATGGCCTGCAACTGGCTGGCTGGGTCGCCAACATTGTCGAGCCGCGCACCTCGCGGCTGGAAGAAAACCTCGCCAGCCTCGCCGAGCGTTTACCGGCGCCATGCCTGGGGCGGGTGCCCAAGCTCAAGCAGGTCAGCGCGCAAGCGGTAGCGGCGTACCTGCAACTGGACCTGCTGGACTGACGCGCGTCTATCGTGTGGCATTTTGCTATTAGTGTTTTCAACGGGCCTTTTGCCGGTAAGTCTGCTTCAATAGAGGCTGTTCGCTTTCAGGGTCATGGAGTTTCGACATGGAAATCTCGGGCAACTCAGCATTCTACGCAGGGCTTGGCGCCATACAGGCCGGGCAGAGTCGCGTCGATCAGGCTGCCAGCCAGATCGCCAACACCACTGTCGAGCGTGCCGCCACCAGCCAGTCCAGCGACTATCAGGCCGAGCGCCTGCGCGCGGTCGATCGCAGCCAGCAGATGGACCTGGCCACCAGCAGCGTCGAAATGGCGCTGGGCAAGCATCAGGTCGAATTGGGTGTCAAAGTGGCCAAAGCATCGGACGAAATGCTTGGTACCTTGATCGATACCTACGCCTGACCCCCTTCGGCTCGCCCTCTGTGAGCCTTCAACTAGTCTTTATGTATCAGCGCTTTGCCCTTGCTGGCGGGCGCTCGGCTGCGCGTTTGCGGGGTGTTTTGCCAGGGCAATCGCGCAGTCTGGCATGGCCGAACTGCCCTCTGCTTGATGCTTGACAAGTTTTCGGCGTAAACGTATGTTTCAAACAACTGTTTGACCGAAAGCCGCCTAGAGCTGGTCGGTATATCGCGGTCTCCCTATCCAGGATTCATCAGCAGAGGTTCATCGCTATGCCTGATTACAAAGCCCCCTTGCGTGATATTCGCTTCGTTCGTGACGAGCTGCTCGGCTACGAAGCGCATTATCAGAGCCTGCCGGCTTGCCAGGACGCCACCCCGGACATGGTTGACGCCATCCTCGAGGAAGGCGCCAAGTTTTGTGAACAGGTACTGGCCCCGCTGAACCGTGTCGGCGACCTCGAAGGCTGCACCTGGAGCGAGTCGGGGGTCAAAACCCCGACCGGCTTCAAGGAAGCCTACAAGCAGTTCGTCGAAGGCGGCTGGCCAAGCCTGGCCCATGACGTCGAGCACGGCGGCCAGGGGCTGCCTGAGTCGCTGGGCCTGGCGGTCAGCGAAATGGTCGGTGAGTCGAACTGGTCCTGGGGTATGTACCCTGGCCTGTCTCATGGCGCGATGAACACCATCTCCGAGCACGGCACCGCCGAGCAGCAGGAGACCTACCTGACCAAGCTGGTATCCGGCGAATGGACCGGCACCATGTGCCTGACCGAGCCGCACTGCGGCACCGACCTGGGCATGCTGCGCACCAAGGCCGAACCTCAGGCCGACGGTTCCTACAAAGTCACCGGCACCAAGATCTTCATCTCGGCCGGTGAGCACGACATGGCCGACAACATCGTCCACATCGTCCTGGCCCGCCTGCCCGATGCACCGGCTGGCACCAAAGGCATTTCGCTGTTCATCGTGCCGAAATTCCTGCCGACCGCCGAAGGCACCGTCGGTGAGCGCAACGCCGTGTCCTGTGGCTCCATCGAACACAAGATGGGCATCCACGGCAACGCCACCTGCGTGATGAACTTCGACGCCGCTACCGGCTACCTGATCGGCCCGGCCAACAAAGGCCTGAACTGCATGTTCACCTTCATGAACACCGCTCGCCTGGGTACCGCGCTGCAAGGCCTGGCCCACGCTGAAGTGGCGTTCCAGGGCGGCCTGAAATACGCTCGCGACCGTCTGCAAATGCGCTCGCTGACTGGCCCGAAAGCGCCGGACAAAGCCGCTGACCCGATCATCGTTCACCCGGACGTACGGCGCATGCTGCTGACCATGAAGGCGTTCGCCGAAGGCAACCGCGCCATGGTCTACTTCACCGCCAAGCAGGTGGACATCGTCAAGTACAGCCAGGACGAAGAAGAGAAGAAGAAAGCCGACGCACTGCTGGCCTTCATGACGCCGATCGCCAAGGCGTTCATGACCGAAGTCGGCTTCGAAGCGGCCAACCACGGTGTGCAGATCTATGGCGGCCACGGCTTCATCGCCGAGTGGGGCATGGAGCAGAACGTTCGCGACAGCCGTATCTCGATGCTGTACGAAGGCACCACCGGCATCCAGGCGCTGGACCTGCTCGGCCGTAAAGTGCTGATGACCCAGGGCGAAGCGCTCAAGGGCTTCACCAAGATCGTGCACAAGTTCTGCCAGGGCAACGAAGGCAACGAAGCGATCAGCGAGTTCGTAGCACCGCTGGCCCAACTGAACAAAGAGTGGGGCGAGCTGACCATGAAGGTCGGTATGGCAGCGATGAAAGACCGCGAAGAAGTCGGTGCCGCTTCGGTGGACTACCTGATGTACTCCGGTTACGCCTGCCTGGCTTACTTCTGGGCTGACATGGCGCGCCTGGCTGCCGAGAAACTGGCTGCCGGCACCACTGAGGAAGCCTTCTACACCGCCAAGCTGCAGACCGCGCGCTTCTACTTCCAGCGCATCCTGCCGCGTACCCGTACCCACGTGGCAACCATGCTGTCGGGCGCCAACAACCTGATGGACATGAAAGAAGAGGACTTCGGTCTCTCCTACTAAGTCAAAGGCTGTAAGAAAAAACGCCTGCCCTCACCGGCAGGCGTTTTTTTTTGCCTTTGCTCCCACCCTACCGTTCCGACCAAGTGAATTCATCTATTCATGTGTGCGGCCGATACATTAAAGGCACAATGCCATTATTGATCTGCCGGGTCGGAGATTACCCTTGTTTCGTTTATCCGCTGTACGCCTGAGCCACTTCCTGCCTTCAGCCTGTCTGCTGGTGTCAGGGCTCGCGGCCGCTTACGTGAGAGACCTCAATGTGTTCTTCACGTCGCTGTTCAATGTCCTGCCCACTCTGGTCCTGTTGCTGGGCGGCGCCTACTGCGCCGTGTACCGCCGCCAGCGTGAACTGTTTCTGATGATCACGGTGTATATCGCCTACTTCCTGCTCGATACCCAGACTGATTTCTACCGTGACAACGGCCGGGTCCGAGAAGACGCGGCAGTGGTGTTCCACCTGGTCTGCCTGCTGTTGCCGCTGATGTTTGCCCTGTATGGCGCCTGGCAGGAGCGTACGCACCTGTTCCAGGACATGGTCGCGCGCTTTGCCGTGCTGCTGGCGGTCGGCAGCGTCGCCCTGGGCCTGGAGCAGAGCTTCCCCCAGGCCCTGCTCGGTTGGCTGGCAGAGATTCGCTGGCCGTCATTACACGGCCAATGGATGAGCTTGATCCAGCTGGCTTACCCGGTGTTCCTCTGCGCGTTCATCCTGCTGGTGGTGCAGTACCTGCGCCAGCCAAGGCCCTTGCATGCGGCGCAGGTGATTGGCCTGATCGGTATCTTCTGGATGCTGCCCAAGACCTTCATCCTGCCCTTCACCCTGAACATCATGTGCAGCCAGGTGATGCTGATGATTGCCGCGGCGGTGTCCCATGAGGCTTATCAAATGGCCTTTCGCGATGAGCTGACCGGTTTGCCCGGCCGTCGCGCGCTCAACGAACGCATGCAGCGCCTGGGGCGCAATTATGTGTTGGCGATGACCGACGTCGATCACTTCAAGAAATTCAACGACACCCATGGTCACGACGTTGGCGACCAGGTGTTGCGTCTGGTGGCCAGCAAGCTTTCCAAGGTCACAGGCGGTGGCCGGGCCTATCGTTATGGTGGTGAGGAGTTTGCCGTGGTGTTCGCCGGCAAAAGCATTGAAGAGTGCATGCCGCATCTTGAGGCCGTGCGTGAGGTGATCGCCAACTACAACATCCAGTTGCGCAACCAGGACAGCCGTCCCCAGGACGACCAGCAAGGGCGCCAGCGCCGTGGCGCGTCGGCGGCTTCCAGTGTGTCGGTGACTATCAGTATCGGCGTCAGTGAGCGCCTGGCCGATCATCGCTCACCCGACGAAGTGCTCAAGTCTGCCGACCAGGCTCTGTACAGCGCCAAGGGCGCCGGCCGTAACTGCGTCGTGGCTTATGGCGTTCAGGCCAGGCGTGGTGCGGTACGCATGGCGTGACCGAAATAGACTGTTCAGTCGCCAGATGACCCTATGTCTCGCAAAAGTTGTTCGGGTACACTGGCTCCATAACAGTGACGCGGCCTGCAGGCCGTCCCCGACTCTAATATGAGAGGTTGCCATGGCTGACTATAAAGCGCCGCTGCGCGATATGCGCTTCGTCCTCAATGAAGTCTTCGAAGTCTCCAAGCTCTGGGCCCAGTTGCCCGGCATTGCCGAAGCGGTGGACGAAGACACCGCCCTGGCGGTGCTGGAAGAAGCCGGCAAGGTCACCAGCAAGAGCATCGCGCCACTGAGCCGCAGTGGTGACGAAGAAGGTTGCCATTGGGACAACGGCGCGGTGAGTACCCCGGCCGGTTTCATCGAGGCTTACAAGACCTACGCCGAAGGCGGCTGGGTTGGCGTCGGTGGCGACCCTGCCTACGGCGGCATGGGCATGCCCAAGGTGATCGCGGCCCAGGTCGAGGAAATGGTCAACTCGTCCAGCCTGGCCTTTGGCCTGTACCCGATGCTGACGGCTGGCGCCTGCCTGTCGATCAATGCCCACGCCAGCGAAGCGCTGAAGGAAAAGTACCTGCCGAACATGTACGCCGGTGTCTGGGCCGGTTCCATGTGCCTGACCGAGCCTCACGCCGGCACCGACCTGGGCATCATCCGCACCAAGGCTGAGCCGCAGGCGGATGGCAGTTACAAGGTCAGCGGTACCAAGATCTTCATCACCGGTGGCGAACACGACCTCACCGAGAACATCATTCACCTGGTGCTGGCCAAGCTGCCGGACGCGCCCGCCGGGCCGAAGGGCATTTCCCTGTTCCTGGTGCCGAAGTTCCTGGTCAACGCCGATGGCAGCCTGGGTGCGCGCAACCCGGCCAACTGCGGCTCGATCGAGCACAAGATGGGCATCCAGGCGTCGGCCACCTGCGTGATGAACTTCGACGACGCGGTCGGTTACCTGGTCGGCGAGCCGAACAAGGGCCTGGCGGCGATGTTCACCATGATGAACTACGAGCGCCTGGGCGTAGGTATCCAGGGCCTGGCCTCGGCCGAGCGCTCTTACCAGAACGCCATCGAGTATGCGCGCGACCGCTTGCAGAGCCGTGCGCCGACCGGCCCGCAGGCCAAGGACAAGGTCGCTGACCCGATCATCGTCCACCCGGATGTACGGCGCATGCTGTTGACCATGAAGGCTCTCAACGAAGGCGGGCGTGCGTTCTCCACGTATGTTGCGATGCAACTGGATACCGCCAAGTTCAGCGAAGACGCCGACACGCGCAAACGCGCCGAAGAGCTGGTGGCGCTGCTGACCCCGGTAGCCAAGGCATTCCTCACCGACCTGGGCCTGGAGTCGGCGGTACATGGCCAGCAAGTGTTCGGCGGCCATGGTTACATCCGTGAGTGGGGCCAGGAGCAACTGGTACGTGATGTGCGCATCACCCAGATCTACGAAGGCACCAACGGTATCCAGGCCCTCGACCTGATGGGACGCAAGGTGGTCGGTAGCGGCGGCGCGCTGTACAAGCTGTTTGCCGACGAAATCCGTCACTTCACCGCCAGCGCCGGCAGCGACCTGGGCGAATTCGTCAAACCGCTCAATGCTGCCCTGGACAACCTTGATGACCTGACCGCCTGGGTGCTGGATCGGGCCAAAAACAACCCGAATGAAATCGGTGCGGCTTCGGTGGAATACCTGCAGGCATTCGGCTATACCGCTTATGCCTACATGTGGGCGCTGATGGCCCGTACGGCCTTGGCCAAGCAAGGCGAAGACGACTTCTATGCCAGCAAGCTGGGCACCGCACGCTTCTATTTCGCCCGTTTGCTGCCGCGTATCCACTCGCTCAGCGCTTCGGTTAAAGCCGGTAGCGAGTCGCTGTACTTGCTGGATGCCGCGCAGTTTTGAGCGTAATAGTTGTTTGTAAGCATTCTCTTACATTACGTGGTGACTTTTCGCCTCTATCGAAAGATTGGATCCACAGTTAATCTTCTTACATGGACGTAGCGCAGGAAGCGCAAAGTACAGAACACGGACACGAAGGATTCCTGCCAGGATGGTGGGGCGAAAAGGATGTCAGGGAAACAGTCTGCAAAGCCCCGCTTCGGCGGGGTTTTCTTTTGCCTGCGATTTGACCTCAGCCCAGCACATCCAGCGGCGACCCCCCGATCTGCCGCGGGTCGGCTTCTTCTTCCAGCAGATTGCGCAGCAGCTCCACCGACGCCTGCTGGCGCTGCGCATCGCGAAACACCAGGCCGATCTTCAGCGGCACTCGTGGCTCGCTCAGCGGCTTCCACAGCAGTTCCTGGTCATCTTCGACCACTTCCTTGGCGCGCCCCGGCAACACGGTTGCCAGTGAGGTATGCGCCAGGCTGTCGAGAATCCCGCCCATGTTGTTCATCTCGGCCTGCACCTGCGGCCGCCGGCCCAGGTTGGCCAGTTGCGACTGCCAGATCTGCCGCACCTGGAATTCTTCGCCGAGCAATAGCATCGGCAGCTCGGCAGCCTGCTTCAGCGAGACCTTCTTGAATTCACGCAGGGGGTGGGTGTTGGGGATGACCAATTGCAGTTCATCTTCGTACAACAACAGCCCATGCAGGCCTGGCTGGCGCGGTGGCAGGTAGCTGATGCCGATGTCCAGGCTGCCATTGAGCAGGCGCCGTTCGATTTCCAGGCCCGACAGTTCGTAGATCTGTACCACCAGATGCGGCTGTGCCTTGCGCACCCGGTCGAGCAGCTGCGGTACCAGGCTTGGGCGCACGGTTTGCAGGACGCCAATGGCCAGGGTACGCAGTGCCTGGCCCTTGAAGTTGCGCAGTGCCTCGCGAGCGCGCTGCAGGCCGTCGAGCAAGGGCAGGGCGTGGTTGTACAGGGTGTGCGCGGCCAGGGTCGGCAACAGGCGCTTGTTGCCGCGCTCGAACAGGCTCACATCGAGGTTTTGCTCAAGTTGGCGGATCTGCTGCGAAAGCGCCGGTTGCGACAGTGACAGGCGCTCGGCAGCCCGGCCAACGTGGCCTTCTTCATACACCGCGACGAAATAACGCAGTTGGCGAAAATCCATAAGAGTTACTTATCAAAAATGCTCGAAAAACCAAATGGCCGTTAGCCTGCAAGAAGCCTAGTCTATCCCGTATTCACAAGGTTTACAGGGCCAGAAGGCGCGATGAATACCGTGTATGTGGATGGCGTTTACATAGGCAAGGCAAAAAACCTCGGGTATGGCTTATTGACCGATATCGATAAGCAGGAGGTTGCAAGACGGTTGTGGTTATGGCCACAGGGGCTGGGGAGCGACGAACACGGCGACCCACGCTTTCACACCGGCCCTGAACGGGCTTTGCACCATTACCCGGCCGAGCACTACGCCTGGTGGCGGCAACGTTATCCACAGATCGATTGGCGCGCCCCGGGTTTCGGCGAAAACCTCTCGACCCGCGGCCTGGATGAACACCAGGTGTGCCTGGGCGATATGTTCCGCTGGGGCGGGGCGCTGTTGCAGGTCAGTCAGCCGCGTTCGCCCTGTTATCGCCTGAGCCATCGCTGGGGCTTGCCGAACCTGCCGCAACAGGCGCAGGACAGTGGCCGTTGTGGCTGGTTCTACCGGGTGCTCAAGCCAGGTTTCGTCAGCGCCGATGAGCCCTTTGAACTGATTCAACGTAGTTATCCGGGCTTGACCGTGGCCTGGGCACTGCGCACTTTTTACCGTGAGCCTTTGGAGCATGCAGGTTTGAAAAAGCTGGTGGATTGTCCGGCACTCTCGACACGCTGGCGCGATATCGCGATCAAGCGTCTGCGTACCGGCCAGGTCGAAGACTGGACCGCGCGTCTGCTTGGCCTGCCGCTCGAGGGGCTGCGCGCATGAACCTGTTCAACCTGCGCCGCCCGGCTGCGGCCGTGGCCGAGCACAAGGTCGCAGCCGTTGTGGCGCAACCTGCGCAAGCCGTGTCGCGCGAATACCTGATGCCCGCCGTCGAGCGCGCGCCACAGGTGTTCGTCCGTGGCCAGGGTTCATGGCTGTGGGACAGCGAAGGCCACGCGTATCTGGATTTTACCCAGGGCTGCGCGGTCAACAGCCTCGGTCACAGCCCCGGTGCGCTGGTCAAAGCCCTGGGCAGCCAGGCGCAGGCGCTGATCAATCCGGGCGCGGGTTTTCATAACCGTGGCCTGTTGAACCTGGTCAGTCGCCTGTGCGAAAGCACCGGCAGTGACCAGGCCTACCTGCTCAACAGCGGCGCCGAAGCCTGCGAAGGGGCGATCAAGCTGGCGCGCAAATGGGGCCAACTGCACCGCAACGGCGCCTATCACATCATCACTGCCAGCCAGAGCTGCCATGGCCGCAGCCTGGGCGCGCTGTCGGCTTCCGACCCCTCGCCGTGCAACCGTTGCGAGCCGGGGTTGCCGGGCTTCAGCAAGGTGCCATTCAACGACCTTGAAGCGCTGCACGCGGCGGTCGATTCGCGCACCGTGGCAATCATGCTCGAACCGATCCAGGGCGAAGCGGGCGTGATTCCAGCGACCCAGGCGTACCTTCAGGGGGTCGAGCGGCTGTGCCGCGAACTGGGCATCCTGCTGATTCTCGATGAAGTGCAGACCGGCGTCGGCCGCTGCGGGGCGATGCTCGCTGAACAGCTGTATGGCGTGCGCGCCGACATCCTCACTCTCGGCAAGGGCTTGGGCGGCGGTGTTCCGTTGGCGGCCCTGCTGGCTCGTGGCAGCGCCTGCTGCGCCGAGGCCGGCGAGCTGGAAGGCAGCCACCATGGCAATGCGTTGATGAGTGCGGCGGGCCTGGCGGTGCTGGAGACCGTGCTGGAGCCGGGCTTCTTCGAGCATGTGCAGGATTCCGGGCGCCACCTGCGCGACGGCCTGAGCCGTCTGGCCGGTCGCTATGGCCAGGTCGAGGTGCGCGGCCAGGGGTTGCTCTGGGCTTTGCAACTGAGCGAAGACAATGCCGCCGAGCTGGTCCAGGCCGCCTTGCAGGAAGGCTTGCTACTGAATGCCCCGCAAGCCGACGTGCTGCGTTTCTCCCCGGCGCTGACAGTGAGCAAGGGCAACATCGACGAGATGCTCCTGCGCCTGGCCCGAGCCTTCGCCCGTGTCCATGCGGCGCAGCAAAACCAGCGGCGCGAGGCCACGGCCTGATCAATAAACCGCGCTAACGAATTTTCCGAACCGTCTCGCGTTCCTGCGCATCGCCCCGGGCCTGTTGTTTTTGGCTTGGGGCGTTTTTTTGTCTGCCGCCTACAGGTTCTGTGGGAGCGGGCTTGATCCGCGATAGCAATCTAACTGCCTTCCAGCACCCGCCGATAAAACTTCCACTCCTCCTCCAGCGCATGCGCCAGGTTGCTTGCCGTGCGAAAACCATGGCGCTCCGACGGGTAGAAATGCCCTTCGGCGTGAATGCCGTTGGCTTGCAGGGCGTCCAGCATCGAGCGGGTCTGCTCCGGCACCACGACAACGTCCAGTTCGCCCTGGAAGAAGATCACCGGTACCTTGATGTTCGAGGCGTGCAGCAACGGCGTGCGTCGCTGATAGCGTTCTGCATCCGCCACGGGGTCACCGATCAGCCAGTCCAGGTAATCACCTTCGAACTTGTGCGTGGTCCGGGCCAGGGCCTGCGGATCACTGACGCCATAAAGACTGGCACCGGCACGGAACACATTGTGGAACGCCAGGGCGCAGAGCGTGGTGTAGCCGCCAGCGCTGCCGCCGCGGATAAACGCTCGCTGCGGATCGATCAGTTGGCGCTCGGCCAGGTGGGTGACTACCGCGCAGGCATCTTCGACATCGATCTCACCCCAGCGCAGGTGCAGGGCCTGGCGATAGTCACGGCCGTAGCCGCTGCTGCCGCGGTAATTGAGATCGGCCACGGCAAAGCCGCGCTGGGTCCAGTACTGGATGCGCGGGTCGAGCACCGGGAAGCAGGCAGAGGTCGGGCCGCCATGGATGAACACCAGCAGCGGCGGCTGCGCGTCACCGTTCATGGCCGGGTAGAAAAAGCCATGGGCGATGCCATCACCGCTGGGATAGCGCAGCGCCTGCGGGCGGCTGATGCGCTCGGCAGGCAGCGGCAAGGCTCCGCCCGCCAGTACCTGGGCCTTATGGTTCTGGCGATCGATGGCGATGATGGCGGGTGGACTGATGGCCGACGCGGCAATGGCATAGAGGTACTGCTCGTCCAGGTCGAGGCAGCGAAAGCGGCTGTAGTCTGTGCTGTAGTCCTCTACCGAACCATCGAGATGACAGACGCCCAAGCGGCTGAAGCCGTTATCGAACCAGCTTGCCAGGTAGCGCTGCTCGTCCAGCGGCAGCCAGGTGCTGGCGCCCAGTTGCCAGGGGGCACCGGCATGGTCGGCAGCGGCGGCTGGCAATGGGCCCCAGCCTGTTGCCGTCTCACCCCAGGGTTGCCAATAGCCGTTGCGATCGGACAGGCAATACAAGCGACCGGCTGCGTCAAAGCGGGGTTGTTGCAGGGATTGTTGCGCGCCCTCTTCACCGGCGATGCAGTGCGGCGTGCCCCACTGGCCCTCTGCCTGGCGTTGGCAGCAAAGCAGCCGGGTTGCTGTCCAGGGTTGTTCGGGGCGGTTCCATTCAACCCAGGCCAGGCGCGAGCCATCGGCGCTCAGGGTTGGTGAGGCGTAAAAGTCGGCGCCTTCGGCCAGCACTTCACGGCTGCCCTTGGCGATGGCGACCAGGCGATGCTCGACTGCCCCGGGGCCATGGCTTTCTTCCACTGCCAGCACGTGCCCGTTGGCCCAGCGCAGATCACCGTAGCGCCGCACGCCCTCGGTCAGCGGCTGCGGTAACCCGCCGTTGAGGTCCTGGGTATACAGCTGCTGGTCGGCCTCGTTGACGAACACCAGGCCATCGTCGCTCAGGCAGAAGCTGCCGCCACCGTATTCATAGACCCGGCTGCGTACGCTGAAGCCATTGGGCGTCAGGCAACGGGCCTGGCCATCGCGCCAGTGCCAGATCCGGCAGGCGCCATCGCTGGGGCGAAATTCGTTCCAGAACAATCCTTGGGCAGTCACCCGCAGCTCGGCAAAATCGGTACCGGCGGCGACCGCCTGGGCGGCGCTGAAACGCTCAGCCGCGGACAATGACACGGGAGTTTCGCTCATTACGGAAGGTCAGCTCATCGATGGTCTGGTGGGTATGCTCGGCGTCTTCACGAGCCTTGAGGATAATGCCGTGCTCGGCCGACTTGGCGCAAACCGGGTCGGCATTGCTGGCGTCGCCGGTGAGCATGAACGCCTGGCAGCGGCAGCCACCGAAGTCCTTCTCTTTCTCGTCACAGGAGCGGCATGGCTCGGGCATCCAGTCGTAACCGCGGAAGCGATTGAAGCCGAACGAGTCGTACCAGATGTGCTGCATGCTGTGCTCACGCACATTGGGAAACTGCACTGGCAGCTGGCGGGCGCCGTGGCAGGGCAGGGCGGTGCCGTCCGGGGTGACGGTGAGGAACACGCTGCCCCAGCCGTTCATGCAGGCCTTGGGGCGCTCTTCGTAATAGTCCGGGGTGACGAAGATCAGCTTGCAGGGGTTGCCGGCGGCCTGCAGTTTGGCCCGGTATTCGTTGGTGATGCGCTCGGCGCGTTCGAGCTGGGCACGGGTTGGCAGCAGACCGACGCGGTTGAGGTGCGCCCAGCCATAGAACTGACAGGTGGCCAGTTCGACGAAGTCGGCTTCCAGGGCCACGCACAGCTCGATGATGCGGTCGATCTTGTCGATATTGTGCCGATGGGTGACAAAGTTCAGCACCATCGGGTAGCCATGGGCTTTTACTGCCCGGGCCATTTCCAGCTTCTGCGCGAAGGCCTTCTTCGAGCCGGCCAGCAGGTTGTTGACCTGTTCGTCGCTGGCCTGGAAGCTGATCTGGATATGGTCCAGCCCGGCCTCCTTGAAGGCGGCGATCTTCTGTTCGGTCAGGCCGATGCCGGAGGTGATCAGGTTGGTGTAATAGCCCAGGCGCCGACCTTCGCCGATCAGTTCGGCAAGGTCCTGGCGCACCAGCGGCTCACCACCGGAAAACCCCAATTGCGCCGCGCCCATCTCCCGCGCCTCGGCCATGACCCTGAACCACTGCTCGGTGCTCAGTTCCTGACCCTGGGCGGCGAAGTCCAGGGGGTTGGAGCAGTACGGGCACTGTAGCGGGCAACGGTAGGTCAGCTCGGCGAGCAGCCACAGCGGCAGGCCGACTTCGGGTTTTGCCGGCAGCTCAGGCAAGGGTGATCCAGTGTTCGGCACGGGCCACCTCCATGAATTGCTCGATGTCGTCACCAAGCTCGGGTACGCCGGGGAACTGCGTGTCGAGCTCGGCAATGATTGCCGCCACATCGCGCTGGCCGTCGATCAGCCCGCCGATCAGCGCGGCGCTCTCATTGAGCTTGATCATGCCTTCCGGATATAGCAGTACATGAGCTTTCTGCGCTGGTTCGTACTGAAAGCGGTAGCCGGGACGCCAATTGGGGGTGAGTGAACGATCGAAACTCATAAGGCGATTCCTTTGTGCCAGACCCTTTCGCGGGTGACACTGTGGTACGGCGGGCGGTTCAGTTCGTAGGCCATGCTCATGGCATCGAGCATGCTCCAGAGAATGTCCAGTTTGAACTGCAGGATCTCCAGCATGCGCTGCTGGCCCTCGACTGTAGTGTAGTGCTGCAGGGTGATCGCCAGCCCATGCTCGACGTCACGCCGGGCCTGGCCCAAGCGGGTGCGGAAGTACTCGTAGCCGGCCGGGTCGATCCACGGATAGTGTTGTGGCCAGCTGTCCAGGCGCGACTGGTGGATCTGTGGGGCGAACAGTTCGGTCAGCGAGCTGCTGGCCGCTTCCTGCCAGCTGGCGCGGCGGGCGAAGTTGACGTAGGCATCCACGGCGAAACGCACACCGGGCAGCACCAGTTCCTGGGAGCGCAGTTGCTCCGGGTCGAGGCCGACAGCCTGGCCCAGGCGTAGCCAGGCTTCGATGCCGCCGTCTTCACCGGGAGCGCCGTCATGGTCGAGCAGGCGCTGAATCCATTCGCGGCGAATTTCGCGGTCCGGGCAATTGGCCAGGATCGCGGCATCCTTCAGCGGAATATTGACCTGGTAGTAGAAGCGGTTGGCGACCCAGCCCTGGATCTGCTCGCGGCTCGCACGGCCTTCATACATCGCTACATGGTAGGGATGATGGATATGGTAATAGGCGCCCTTTGCGCGCAGAGCCTGTTCGAATTCGGCGGGGGACAGCGGTTTGGCGTCACTCATGTCGGCTCCTAGAGGGTGATGCTCATGCCGTCGAAGGCCACTTCGACGCCGCGCCGGGCACATTCGGCGCGTTCGGCCGAATCCTCGTCGAGAATCGGGTTGGTGTTGTTGATGTGGATAAGCACCTTGCGCTGGCGTGGGAAGCTTTCCAGTACCTCGAGCATACCGCCTGGGCCGTTCTGCGCCAGGTGGCCCATCTCGCGGCCAGTGCGGGTGCCGACACCGCGGCGCTGCATTTCATCATCCTCCCACAGGGTGCCGTCGACCAGCAGGCAGTCGGCCTCGCTCATCATCTGCAGCAGCTTGGCGTCGACCTGGCCCAGGCCAGGGGCGTAGAACAGCTTGCCGCCGCTGCGCAGGTCCTCGACCATCAGCCCGAGGTTGTCGCCCGGGTGTGGGTCGAAGCGGTGCGGCGAGTAGGGCGGCGCTGCACTGCGCAGCGGGAAGGGGGTGAAGCGCAGGTTCGGGCAGGCATCGATGACGAAACTGCCTTCAAGCTCGATGCGGTTCCACTGCAGGCCGCCGTTCCAGTGGCTGAGCATGGTGAACAGCGGAAATCCGCTGCTCAGGTCCTGATGGACCATGTCGGTGCACCAGACCTGGTGTGGGCAGCCTTCGCGCAGGCTGAGCAGACCGGTGGTGTGGTCGATCTGGCTGTCGAGCAGGACGATGGCGTTGATGCCGGTGTCGCGCAGGGCGCGGGCCGGTTGCATGGGGGCAAAGCTTTGCAGCTGCGCGCGAATATCCGGCGAGGCGTTGCACAGTACCCAGTGAACGCCATCGTCAGACAGGGCAATCGATGACTGGGTACGCGCCGTGGCGCGCAAGCTGCCGTCGCGAAAGCCTTTGCAGTTTGCGCAGTTGCAGTTCCACTGCGGAAACCCGCCACCGGCGGCGGAACCTAGAATCTGGATGTACATGGCCACTCCTGCCGCGTGCTGAAATAAAAACGCCCCGGCGGACCGAGGCGTTGTACCGCAAGCAGGCTCAGCGGCTTGCGAAATACATGGTCACTTCAAAGCCGATACGCAGGTCAGTGTAAGCAGGTTTGGTCCACATGGGATTACTCCTTCCGGATAGGTCTGGGGTTTGCCAGCTACTTATTTAGTCCACCCTCCAGATGAGGGGTTCCCATAGCCGAGATTGCGCTATCTTACTAAAAAAATACGAACTGAATGGTTAAATCTAAGATAAACGTCGTTACAGGGACGGTAAGAATCGCCAGCGTAAGTGCCAGTTTCCAGTGGGCGCCGGACCATTGGCCAGGCACAGCCAGCCTTGTTCGGCCTGGCTCGTCTGGCGGGCCAGGCGCTGCAGTTGTGGCATCTCGACTGCCAGGATCGCCGCTTGCAGATCGCTCAACAACGGCTGCTGCTGGCCGGCCAGATGCGCCTGCCAGGCCCATTCGGCAACGTCATTGTTGGCCATGGCCTGTTCGTCGAACTGCGCGGCCAGTGCCTGTTTATCCGCAGTGTTGCAGCTCAGCGTGGCAGGCAGGGCATCGAGCACTGCCTGGATGTGCCCGATGATCTCGGCATGGCTGGCCGACGGCGACTGCACGCCGAGCAGCAGGCCATTGCAGCCTTCAATCTGGCGGAAGGCGCTGAACACCGCGTAGCCCACATTCAACTCGACTCGCAGCCGTTGATAGAACGGCCCTTGCAACTGCTGGGCAAGGAGTCGGGCAGCGGCTTGGTTTTCGATCGAGACCGGGCAAAACAGCAAAAGCGCTTGTTCGCTGGCCGGCGGCGGCAGCATTTGCCAGCGGCGCAAAGCTTCTATTCGGATGGGAAGCTGCTTGCCTGCGCGCCCAGGCACCTTCCCCAGGGCCTGATTCAGTGCCTGTTGTTCGGTAAAGCCGAAACCGGTCGAAAGCCCCTGCCAGGTTGAATACTCCCACAGTGCATCAAGATTGCTCTGGCTGATGGTGCAGACCGGTAACGGTTCGTCCACGCGGCCCATTACGTGCTCCGGTAACTGCCTGAGCAGGGCCCGGATAGGCATCGAATCGGGTTGCTCGGCAGCGGCGGGTGTCCAGCTTTGGCTCGCTGGCAGCCGCAGGATTGCCAGCGCATGGTCGATAACCGTGGGCACCACGGCGCCGTTACCGGCGCAGCGCAACTGCCAGTAGGTGTCGCAGGCACTCCAGTGCACGTGTACGCCAGCCTGGGCTGCCTGTTCGCGCAGTGGTTGCAGGGCCCGATCAAGCACCTGCCAGAGGCGCTCACGCAAGGCTGAGGTCAATTGCCAGCGCAGGTAGACAACGCCGTGCTGGCGTATGGGCGGGAGCAGAGGAGACAGGGTCAGGCCGTCGGGCGCTGCGGTGGCAGGAACGCTTACGGGCGCTATCTTCAGCAGCGGATTGGCAGCGGGCAGTCGCCAGGGTTCTAGCAGTGTTTGCGCCTGGCCATCGAGCAGGGTATCGAGCAACCGTTCGAGCGCTACAAACCCTTGCTCATCCAGTGCCTTGAAGTGTTGCCTGGTGCTATCGCGGCGAGCCAGCTCCAAGGCGCTGGCGGTCTGTTCGCGACAGTGCTGCAATCGGCCGTATTCCTGGTTGATGTCGCTCAGGTCGGCGCTGCGCAAAAACGCCAGCCAGTCGCTCAGCAGGGCCTGGACCTGATTGACGCGGGCTGCATCGGTGAGCTTCAGGCCTGCATGCAGCAGGGCCTGGCCGGCAAAGCTGTAGAGCGATGAAAACTCGAAATGCTCCAGCCAACCCCGTTCACGCAACGTCGCCGATAACCCGCCAGGCCGGGTGTCGCTCAACCAGGTTGCGAGAAAGTCGATGGCCTGCTCAACGCCTGGGTGAAGGTTGTCGCACGGGTACAACAGATCCAGTTGCCGCTTGTCACTCATCAGTAGCGGCGCTTGGCCGTTGAAGCTCGGTGGTAGCGCCTGCTGCACTGTCGTCCCGGCGCTGAACACATGCGCGAATCGACGCGCCAGCGCCTCCAGCTGCGCAAGGCTCTGCGGCCCGCTCAGGCTCAGGGTGAACTGCCCGGCCTGATAGAAACGCTGATGAAAATCTCGCAGGGCCGCCTGGAACGCCGGGCTTTGGACCTGCAGGCTGTAACGATTGCCCGCCTGAAAAGCGCTCAAGGGATGTTCGTGGCCGGCCGCCTGAAGCAAGGCAAACTGCCGCTGCATTTGTGCGTTGCGCGACCATGCAATGAACTCGGCATGGATCACTTCGCGTTCGCGCAGTTGTCGCTCAAGCCCGAACTGCGGGTGCGCGAGCATGTCGCAAAGACGCTCCAGGCCACCGGCAAACGCGGCCTGAGGCACTTCAAAGAAGAACTCGGTAGTGCGCTCACGGGTGCTGGCATTGACCTGCCCGCCGTGGTGCTGCACGTAGCGCATCAGGCCGTCTTCCAGCGTGAAGCGCTGAGTGCCGAGAAAAAACAGGTGCTCGAGAAAGTGCGCCAACCCCGGCCACGCTCGTGGCGCGTCATGGCTGCCGGCCTGGACCCGCACCGCCGCCGCACAACGCTTGAGCTGCGGGGCATGGCGCAGGCTGACCTGCAGGCCGTTGTCGAGGGTCAGTTGATGAAGGGCGCAGGGCATGGCGGCTCCGGAGACAGGCGAACCGTCATGCTAGCGGATTATCGGCGCGGCGTACTGTAGAGCTCGGGGCGCAGGTCATGCAGGTAAGGGGTGTTGGCCCGCCCCTGGTGTACCCGCTGCAGTTCCAGGTCGGCGCTCAGCAGCGCCGTGTCACGACCGGCCATGGCCAGGATGCTGCCATCCGGGCCGACGATACTGCTTTGCCCGCAGTAGTGGATCTCGTCTTCGCTGCCGCAGTAGTTGGCGTACACCAGGTAGCACTGGTTCTCGTAGGCACGGGCGCGCACGGTAACCTGGGCGATGAAGTCGAAGGGCACCATGTTCGCCGTCGGCACCAGGATCAGCTCGGCACCGGCCAGGGCCAAGCGTCGGGCGGTTTCCGGGAACTCGATGTCATAGCAGATCAGAATCCCCAGACGCCAACCGTTGAGCTCGACCACCGGGAAGTGATCAGGGCCTGGGCTGAACATCGCCCGGTCGAGGCCGCCGAACAGGTGGGTCTTGCGGTAGTTGCACAGGCTGCTGCCGTGGGCGTCGATCAGTTGCACGCTATTGAAGACCTGACCGTCGTCCGCCAGCTCCGGGTAGCCGTAGGCGATGGCAATGCGATTGCTCTGGGCGATCTCCACCACGGCCATGGCCGAGGGGCCGTCTTCGGCTTCGGCCAGGCGCGCCACGGCTTCGCTGCCGATGTTGTAGCCCGTCAGGAACATCTCCGGGCACACCAACAGCTCGGCGCCGCGTGCAGCGGCCAGTTGCGCCTGCTGGTGCAGGCGCTCGAGGTTGCCGGGCAGGTCCAGCGGTTGCGGTTCGCCTTGGAACAGGGCGATGCGCATGGCGATTCTCCCGTCAGTCGGCCAGGGCGATCGGTCCGATCTCATTGAACACATCGCCCGGGCCTGGGTTGTCCGGGTGGGTATGCCCACCGAAGTGAGTCATGATACCCCAGACCGCATTGAGCGAAGTCTGCACCGCGCCCTCGACCCAGGCCGGGGTCCACGACACATCGTCACCGGCAATGAAGATGCCGCGTTGTTCGGCCGGCATGTCCTGCTGCATGAAGTGCGCGTACATACGCTGATTGTAGCGGTAGTGGCCGGGCAGGGCGCCTTTGAAGGCGCCGAGGAAGTGCGGATCGGCCTCCCACGAGACGGTGATCGGGTCGCCGATGATATGCCCGGCGATATCGACTTTCGGGTAGATCTTCTTCAGCGCATCGAGGGCCAGCTTGACGCGTTTTTCCACCGGGTGCGGGAGCATCTTCAATGCATCGCTCATCCACGAGTAGGACAGGCAGATCACCCCCGGCTTGTCGTCGCCGTTGTCGAACAGGTAGGTGCCGCGGGTCAGGCGGTCGGTCAGAGTCATGCTCATCAGGTCGCGACCGGTTTGCGGGTCCTTGTCCTTCCAGAATGGCCGGTCGACCATGACGAAGGTCTTCGATGACTGCATGTAACGGGTGCGGTCCAGGGCCATCCACATTTTCTGCGAGAACAGCGATTCTTCGCATTCGATCTGGGTGGTCAGCAGCCAGCTCTGGCAGGTGGTCAGCACGGCGGCGTAGTGGCGGGTGTCGCCCCAGTTATCGGTTACTGCCAGGCGCCCATCGCTGTCGCGGGCAATGCTCTTCACCCCGGGGCGTGGCGCGCCGCGATGCAGCGAGCTCAGGCTGGTGCCGGCCGGCCAGTGCGCGCAGCGCTCCGGCACATGGCGCCAGATGCCCAGCGGCACCTGTTCGACGCCGCCGACGACCAGATGCTGGTGATCGTCGCAGTTGGTCATCACCACACGGAAGATTTCCAGCATCGAGTTGGGGAAGTCCGAGTCCCAGCCGCCGGTGCCGAAACCGACCTGGCCGAATACTTCGCGGTGCAGGAAGCTGAGCTTGGCGAATGCCTTGGAGGTGGCGACGAAATCGTAGAAGGTGCGGTCGTCCCACAGCGGTACCAGGGTGTTCCACAGTTCTTTCAGGCGTGGCACATCGCGATCGCGGATGGCCTGCTGGATATCGCCGAAGCGGGCGCCGTCTTCCAGGGCATCGGCCCAGGCGTCAGCCACTTCCTGAAACAGCTTGGGCAGGTCGGAGAGTTTTTCCGCGTAGTGGGTCTGGCCTTCCAGGTCGATTACCGTGCTGCCCGAAGCGGGGGTCAGCGGGTTGGGGAAGGGTTTGGTTTCAAGCCCCAACTTGTCGACGTAGTGATAGAACGCGGTGGACGACACCGGGAAACGCATGCCGCCGAGCTCGGCGATGATCCCGTCGGTGCCTTCGAAGGTTTGCGAACGCAGGCGCCCGCCCATTTTCGAGGCTTCGTACACCACCGGCTTGAGGCCCAGCTTCATCAGCTCGTAGGCTGCCACCAGGCCAGCAATACCGGCACCGACAATGGCCACTTCTTCGCCGTGGCGTTCAGCCGGAATGCTGCCCAGGCCGGCCGGGTGCTCGATCCAGTCGTCAAAGGCGAACGGGAAATCCGGGCCGAAAATGGTGATGGGTTTCTTGCCGTCGGCGGGGTGGCGATTGTTCTTGTTCATAAGTGACCTTGCCAGGCGCTGCGCGGGGTGCGGAGCTTGAGTATAGAAAAACACTGGCGGTCATTTTAGGGGGTGGGGGTTACGTTATTAAGATGCAGAGTGTCGTCGTTTGGTCGTGTTTTTGGTCGATATGACATATTTATCATTCATATTGACTCCTGCGCACAACATGACTTTAAACCGGCTGCCCGCGATCCACCTTGCTGCTTAGGATGATCGAGGTCGTGGTCTTTTCCACCCCATCAACGCTGCCGATCTGATCGAGCAACTGGTCGAGTTGCTCGGGCGAGTCGCTGCGCAGCCAGGCGACGTAATCGAATTCGCCGCTGACCGCGCACAATTGCTGTACTTGGCCCATGGCGCTCAGGCGCCGCACCACGTCCTTGCCCGAGCGCGGTTGCACCTTGATGCCGACATAAGCCTGCAGGCCACCATCGATCAGGCGCTGGCCCAGGCGCACACCATAGCCGCTGATGACCTTGGTCTTTTCCAGGCGGGCCAGGCGCGAGGTCACCGTGGTGCGCGCGATGCCCAGTTGCCGGGCGAGCGTGGCGACGCTTTCACGGGCGTTGATCTGCAGCAGCGAGATCAGCTGGCGATCGATTTCGTCGAGGGCGACGGGGCGGCTGTCGGACATGGGCACTCTCTGGCAAGAGCCGCATTTCGCGGCTCATGGAATAAGCGCGATAGCCTATCCATTGCCCTCACCCTTGGGCAAGGCGTCTGTGCTCAGCGCGCCTTGAAGCAGTGTTCGGCCTGGGGAAAGCTGCCGTCGCGCACTTCCCGGGCATAGGCGGCCAGGGCTTGGGCAATCTGTGGCTGCAGGTCGGCGAAACGTTTGACGAAGCGTGGCTGGTATTCACCGAACAGCCCCAGCAAATCCTCGGTGACCAGTACCTGACCATCGCAGGCTGGCGACGCGCCGATACCGATGGTGGGGATGGCCAGCTCCTCGCTCAGACGCCGGGCCAGAGGTTCGGCGATGCCTTCCAGTACGACCGAGAAAGCGCCTGCGCCCTGCATGGCCAGGGCATCCTGACGCACCTTGGCGGCGCTCTGATCATCCCGGCCCTGGGCCTTGAAACCGCCGAGGCTGTTGACTTGTTGCGGCATCAGACCGACATGGGCCATTACCGGAATACCGCGGCGGGTGAGAAACGCTACGGTCTCGGCCAACTCTTCACCGCCTTCAAGCTTGACGCCCTGGGCGCCGGTTTCGCGCAGCAGTCGGGCGGCACTGAGGAACGCCTGTTCAGGCGAAGCCTGATAGCTGCCAAACGGCAGATCGATAACCACACAGGCGCGCTGGGCCCCACGCATCACCGCCTGGCCATGGGCAATCATCATCTCCAGGGTAACGCCGAGGGTGCTGGGCATACCGTACAGCACCATACCAAGCGAGTCGCCGACAATGATCACATCGGCCTCGGCATCCACCCAGCGTGCCATTGGCATGCTGTACGCCGTTAGCACCACCAGATTGCCAGCCCCCTTGCGCTGCTGAATGGCGGGCACGCTCAAACGGTTTTCACGTACATGGCTGCTCATCGGTCTCTCCTTGGGTTGTTCAACGAAGCCGGGCGCAGGCTAACATCGGTCTTTATCGGCTCACTTGAGCAAAGGAGACAGGCGATGCCGTCAATGAGACAAGCTAGCGAAGTGCCGCCGCTGCCGGACTTTCAGCAACTGCCGGGCCCGGTGTACCGGCGCATGTTTGCTATTCCGGCGGGTCATCGGGTGCAGATGCACAGCCACCCCTGGGTGCAGTTCACCTATGCCAGTGCCGGCATCATGCAGGTGCTGACCGAACACCACAGTTACCTGTTGCCGCCGCAATGTGCGTTATGGATACCGGCTGGCGTCGAGCACACCGCCTATAGCGACCAGGCCATCGAGTTTCGCGGGCTGTACCTGGACGACTCGCTGCTCAATGGTTACCAGCGCCCCTGTGGCGTGCTGCAGGTCACGCCGCTGGTGCGCGAGCTGATTGCCAAGGCCAGCCGCTTTGCGCCGGAATATCCCGCACAAGGGGCCCAGGCGCGGCTGCTGCAGGTGTTGGTCGATGAGTTGCGCGAGCTGCCCGAAGCGCCATTTGGCCTGCCGCTGCCCAGCGACCCGCGCTTGCGGCGGATCACCGAAGCCTTGCAGGCCACCCCTGCGGATAACCGCAGCATTGAGGACTGGGCGCAGCAGGTAGGGGCTTCACGGCGTACCCTGGTGCGATTGTTCCAGGCGCAGACGCAGTTGTCGTTCAGGGAATGGCGACAGCGCCTGCGCCTGCTTGCGGCGTTGCCGCTGCTGGCCCAGGGCATGAGTGTCACGGCGCTGGCCAACGAGTTGGGCTACGACTCGGTGTCGGCGTTTATTGCCTTGTTTCAGCAGCACTATGGTGTGACGCCAGGACAAATGCGCCGGCGTCAGTAATGGCTTGGTAGTGGCAGTGGTTGCACAGTAAAATCGTGCTCTTTTACGGCTTGGTCGATTTCCGGCGCTGGCTGATGCTGGAAGGGTTGCAAGATGAGCAAGATCCACTTCGACGTTGATGCTGTTTATTGCATTTCGATCAAAGAGCGAAACGACCGGCGCGAGTTGTTCAGGCAGACCGTTGGCAGCCTGATCCAGAATCAGGTGATCTTCCACGTTGTCGAGCGTAGCGATGATCCGGTCAGGGGCTGTTATGAGTCCCATCAGGCCTTGGCACGCCAGGCATTGGCTGAAGGTTTGCAGCGCGTGCTGATCTTCGAGGATGACGTCCAGGCCTATGCATTAAAGGCGGCGCCTATCCGTTGGGTCAATCGCTTTATTCGCACGCGCAGTTTCGAAGTACTGCACCTGGGGTACAGCATGGGCAGAACCTGGCTGACCTGGTTTCCCTACATCGCTCGCGGTCGCGTGGTGGCCCTGCACGCGTACATCCTGTCGCCTGCGGGCTGCCGGATCCTAGCTGAAACACCTTACGACGGTACGCCGGTGGATGTGCTGTTCAAGCAGCGCATCAAACAGCACTGCGTGTTCCCGATGTTGTTCCGTCAGCATGCGGCGTCAGCGACGGGCAGCGATATCGAAGCGCTGGTCAAGAACGAGGATGAGTTCTGGCAACGCAACTGGGACAAGCATCGCATTTCGCCGCTGAAAAACTTCTGGCGCACCCTGTTTCGGGTGCGTTTCTGAGAGAACCAACTAGAGTGATGAAGGTACCAGCGGCACGGATGCCGCTGCATGTTCATTGCTCAGGGTTCGAGATGATTCGCAACAAGACCTTTGGCGCGCTGCAGTTATTGAAGCGCGTTCTTTTCACTGTTTTGGCCTTGCTCAGCTTCTTTGTCATACCACTGGTGTGGGTGCCGTTGATCGTCGGTGACTGGTTACTGGGGAAGTTCAGGCAGCGCAGGTGAAACCGGTTTCTATCGCAGGCACAAAAAAACCGCGCAATGCGCGGTTTTTTGTTTGGTGGGCCCAGCAGGACTCGAACCTGCGACCAAGGGATTATGAGTCCCCTGCTCTAACCAACTGAGCTATAGGCCCCAGTGGACGCGGATTATAACGAGGGTTTCCAGGCTGTGCTATCCGAAAGATCCGAAAGTGCTATGCGAAGGAAAGTCGCGGCAAATTCCCCGGCTGGCAGCGGCAGGCTGACGATGTAGCCCTGGATCTGCTCGCACCCTTCGGCTGCCAGGAACTGCTGCTGGGCCTGGCTTTCCACCCCTTCGGCAATTATGGTCAGTTGCATACTGCGCCCCAGGGCAATAATCGCGCGGGCGATGGCGGCATCGTGGGGATCGTCCGGCAGGCCGCGGATGAACGACTGGTCGATCTTGAGAATATCCAGCGGCAGGCGTTTGAGGTAGCTCAGTGACGAGTAGCCGGTGCCGAAGTCATCGATCGCCAGTTGCACGCCCAGCTGCTTGAGCTGGTGGAGGATGGCCAGGGCTTCTTCGGCCTGGCTCATGATGAAGTTCTCGGTGATCTCCAGTTGCAGGTCGCCAGCCTTGAGCTGGTGGGTCTTGAGCAACTGTTCGATGCGCTTGACCAGGCTTGGCTGGCGCAGTTGGGCGCCGGCCAGGTTGACCGATAGCGGGCCGAACGCCAGGTAGTCGTGCTTCCATGCCTGCATTTGCTGGCAGGCCTGTTCCAGCACCCAGTCGCCCAGTTGCAGGATCATGCCGTTTTCTTCGGCCAGTGGGATGAAGTGTTCCGGTGGAACGTCACCGAAGCTTGGGTGGGTCCAGCGGATCAGCGCTTCGGCGCCTACCAGGCTCTGGGTTTTCAGGCTGAACTTGGGCTGGTAGCACAGGCTCAGCTCATTGCGCTCGATAGCCCGGCGCAGCTCGTGCTCCAGGGCGATGCGTTCGCTGGCCTGGGCGGTGAGGTCGCGGGTGTAGGACTCGACCCGGTTGCGGCCCTTGGCCTTGGAGCGGTACATGGCGGCGTCGGCGTTGCGGATCAGTGAGGCGACGTCGGTGCCGTCCTGTGGATACAGGCTGGTGCCGATGCTGGCGCTGGTGAAGAACTCGTGCTCGCCGGCCTGGAACGGCGCCCCGAAGCAGGCCAGCAGCTTGTGCGCGATGTGCCCGGCATCACTGGGCTGGTGCAGGCCGGGCAGGAGGATGATGAACTCGTCGCCACCCAGGCGCGCCACGGTGTCGATATCGCGCACCTGCTCCTTGAGCCGCTGGGCGATGGCTTTGAGTAGCAGATCACCCACCGGATGGCCGAGGCTGTCATTGATGTGCTTGAAACGATCGAGGTCGAGAAACAGTACTGCGCCTTGGCGCTGCGAGGCTTGGGCGCAGTTGAGTGCAGCCTGCAGACGGCTTTCGAACAGGGTGCGGTTGGGCAAGCCGGTGAGCGGATCGTGATGGGCCTGGTAGTCGAGCTTGGCTTGCGCGTGCTTGAGGCTGGAGATGTCGGCGAACACCGCGACAAAGTGGGTGATGCCGCGTTCGCTGCTGCGCACCGCGCTGATGGTCAGCCAGCTGGGGTAGACCTCGCCGTTCTTGCGCCGGTTATGGATTTCGCCTTGCCAATGGCCCTCGGCAGTCAATTGGTGCCACATGGCCACGTAGAAGGCGCTGTCGTGCTGACCGGAAGCCAGCAGGCGCGGGGTCTGGCCCAGGGCCTCGAACTCGCTGTAGCCGGTGATTTCGCTGAAGGCGCGGTTGACGGCGCTGATGCGTTGGTCGGTATCGGTGATCAGTACCCCTTCGGCGGTGTTCTCGAACACCGTGGCGGCCAGCTGCAGTTTTTCCTGCATCAAGTGGCGTTCGGTGATGTCGCGGGCGATGGTCAGCATGCAGTCAACGCCGGCGATCGGTAATGGCCTGGCGGATAGCTCGCACAGGCGGATCTGACCGTCGCTGCGGCGGATATGACAGCTGAAGTCACGTACGAAGCCATCACGCTGGAGCATGTCCAACAGTCGGCGGCGCTCGTTGAGGTCGACCCAGATACCCAGGTCCAGCGAAGTGTGGTCCAGCGACATATGGGTGTCGTAGCCGGTCAGGCGGCAGAAGCCTTCGTTCACTTCGATCAGCAGGCCGTCGCTCTGGCGTGACAGCAGCAGGCCGTCGGGAGAGGCGTGGAAGGCTTTGGCGAACTTCTCTTCGGAGGTTTGCAGCTGTTCCTGGGTTTCCTTTAGCTGACTGATGTCCCGAACCGCCACTACCAGTGCCGGCGTGCTGTCGAGCTGGAAGGTTTCGGCGGAGGTCAGGCCGGTGAACACTTGGCCGTTGCTGCGCCGGAAGAGCATTTCCAGGTTGCGGATGCTGCCTGCCTGCAAGCGTTTGAGCAGGTCGGGGCCGATGCCGTCGATGCCCCAGATGTTCAATTCGGTTGCGGTGCGGCCCAGCACTTGCGCCGGGCTCAGGCCAATCTGCTCTTCGAAGGCTTCGTTGACCTCCAGCAGGCAGCCGTCGCTCATGCGGGCGATAACCAGGATGTCCGGACATTGCTGGAACACCGAGGCGAACTTTTGTTCGGACAGGCGCAGGGCTTCTTCGGCGTTCTTGGTTTCGCTGATGTCGATCATCAACCCACGCATCACCGGTTTGCGCCCGTGTTCGATCAAGCTGACGATATCGCGCACCCACAGGCTGCGACCGTCGGCGCGGATCACCCGGTAGTCCAGGCTGTGATCGCGCCCGGCAGCGGTTTCGCTGTCGCAGTAGGCTTGGGCCCAAAGTGCGTCGTCAGGGTGAATGATGCTGCGCCAGAAGCCCGGACGCAGCCATTGGCTCAAGGGGTAGCCGAGCAGGCCTTCGGCATGGGGCGAAACGTAGCTGTAGGTGAAGTCGTTGGCGTCGGCTTCCCAGGCAATGGCTGACAGGCTCTCGATCAGGCCGCGGTAGTGGTACTCGCTGCTGCGCAGTTCCTGTTCCAGGGCAATGCGCCGGGAAATCTCCGAACTCAGGCGCCGGTTGACGCGGATCACGGCCGCCAGGACCGCAATCAGCAGCAGCAGGGCGGGTAGACCGTAGATCAGCAGGTCGTACCAGAGCGTGCGGTGATCGAGCACCTTGCCGACCCAGCGCTCCTGGATATTGCTGATTTCGTTGGGGCTCATGTCGGCCATGACTTTGTCGAGGATGCTGACCAGGATTTTCTGCTCCCGCGGCACGGCCATGGCCAGCTGATAGCGGTAGGGCGTTTCGCCGCTGACGTACAGGCCTTCGAGCTTGAGCTGGCGCAGGCTCCAGATGCTCGAGGCGAGGTCGCCAACCACTGCATCCACCTCGTCGGTGGCCAGGGCCTGCAGCGCCGAGCTGACATTGGGCAGGGCTACCAGGTTGAGGTCCGGGTGATGGGTACGCAGCAATTCATGGGGCGCGTAGTTCTCCACCACGGCGATTTTCAGGCCGTACAGGTCCTTGATGGTGCGCGGTTGCGGGCCGCCGTCATGGGCGAGGATGACGATCGGGAAATCCAGGTAGGGGCGGGTGAAGGCCAGATAGCTCTGGCGCTCCGGTGTCGACATGATGCCCGGCAACAGGTCGAGGTTGTTCTTGCGTGCCTGCTCGAGTACGGCGGTCCAACTGATCGGTTCGATCGGCTTGAACTGCACATTCAGGCGATCCTGGATCAGGGCAATGTAGTCGGCGGCCAATCCCTGGTAGCGACCATCCTGGTCCCGGTATTCGAATGGTGGCCAGGATGCATCGACGCCCAGACGCAGCTGCGGATGCGCGCTGAGCCAGGCTTGTTCTTCGTCAGTCAGGGTCAGGGCACCGGCCGTTGCACTCCAGACAAGCAGGAGGGCCAACAGAAGGGCCGGCATTCGGGGCATAACGGCCTCGTCACACAGGTGGATTGATTCGAGTGTAGACGGGCATTCAAGTGGCGGGGTAGTGGGCAAAGGCTTAAAAGCGCCGTTCGCCGGAAAAGAAAAACCCCGGCCTGGGCCGGGGTTTGTCGTCACTCGTCGAGGAAGGAGCGCAGATGCTCGCTTCGCGTCGGGTGGCGCAGCTTGCGCAACGCCTTGGCTTCAATTTGACGGATCCGCTCACGGGTCACATCGAACTGTTTGCCGACCTCTTCGAGGGTGTGATCGGTGTTCATATCGATACCGAAACGCATGCGCAGCACCTTGGCTTCGCGTGCGGTCAGACCGGAGAGCACGTCACGGGTCGCTTCCTTGAGGCTTTCGACCGTGGCCACATCGATTGGCGACTGCATGGTGGAGTCTTCGATGAAGTCCCCCAGATGCGAATCTTCGTCGTCACCGATCGGGGTTTCCATGGAGATCGGCTCTTTGGCGATCTTCAATACCTTGCGGATCTTGTCCTCAGGCATTTCCATGCGCTCACCCAGCTCTTCCGGGGTCGGTTCGCGACCCATTTCCTGCAACATCTGCCGGGAAATACGGTTGAGCTTGTTGATCGTCTCGATCATGTGCACCGGAATACGGATGGTGCGGGCCTGGTCGGCGATCGAACGGGTGATCGCCTGGCGGATCCACCAGGTGGCATAGGTCGAGAACTTGTAACCACGACGGTATTCGAACTTGTCCACCGCCTTCATCAGGCCGATGTTGCCTTCCTGGATCAGGTCGAGGAACTGCAGACCGCGGTTGGTGTACTTCTTGGCGATCGAGATAACCAGACGCAGGTTGGCCTCGACCATTTCTTTCTTGGCACGACGAGCCTTGGCTTCACCGATCGACATGCGACGGTTGATGTCCTTGATCTCGGCGATGGTCAGGCCGGTTTCGCTTTCGAGGTCGATCAGCTTCTGCTGGCAAGCGACGATAGCGTCGTTTTTCTCGCCCAGCGCTGCAGCCCACTTGGTGCTGCGCTTGGAAAGATCGCCGCTCCAGGTCTGGTCGGTTTCATTGCTCGGGAACAGGCGCAGGAAGTCGGCACGTGGCATGCGCGCGTCACGGACGCACAGTTGCATGATGGCGCGCTCTTGCTGACGCAGACGGTCCAGGGCACTACGAACGCGCTCAACCAGGGCTTCGAACTGCTTGGGCACCAGCTTGATCGGCATGAACAGCTCAGCCAGATCGAGCATCGCCTTGAGGCTGTCCTTGTGGCTGCGGCCGTTCTTCTTCAGAACCTTGAGGGTGGCGTTCAGTTGATCCTGAACGGCACCGAAGCGCTGACGAGCGATTTCCGGGTCGGGACCGCTTTCGGTCTCTTCCTCTTCCTCGTCACCTTCTTTCTCTTCGTCTTCGTCGTCAGCTTCGGCCTTGGCCGGTGCTTTCGGGTCGATCGGCGGCGGTACTTCGGCCGGCGGCGCAATGCCGTCGTCCGGGTCGATGTAGCCGCTGAGAACGTCGGACAGGCGGCCACCTTCGGTGGTGACGCGATCGTACTCGGACAGGATGTGCTCGACAGTACCCGGGAAGTGGGCGATAGCACCCATGACTTCACGAATGCCTTCTTCGATCCGCTTGGCGATTTCGATTTCGCCTTCGCGGGTCAGAAGCTCGACGGTACCCATTTCACGCATGTACATGCGCACCGGGTCAGTCGTGCGACCAATATCGGTCTCCACAGCCGCCAACGCTGCGGCGGCTTCTTCAGCTGCGGCTTCGTCGGTGTCGGCTTCGGCCAACAAAAGGGCATCCGCATCCGGAGCACTCTCGAATACGTTGATCCCCATGTCGTTGATCATGCGGATGATGTCTTCCACCTGCTCCGGATCTGAAATATCCTCTGGCAGGTGGTCGTTGACCTCCGCGTAAGTCAGGTAGCCCTGCTCACGACCGCGGGTGATCAACTCTTTGATGCGAGACTGCTGTTGCGCTTTTCCGGACATAACACCCTATCCACTGAAGGTCTTGGCGGGCAAAAAACAAGCCGAGGATTATACCCGAGCTAGGACCTCACGCGCCAGTTGAGGTCGGGGTTTGTGCGGGAACATTACGGCTTAACAGGTCACGCAGCTGATTTTTTTCCTCTGCGCTCAAGTCACTTTGACGTGCTTTCCTGAGCAGATGTTCCAGGCTGCGCTCGCGTTGGCGAGCGGACAAGCTAGTTATAGTGTCGAAAAACTGTTGTTCAAGGTTGTCGGCATCGATCAGCCATTCCTTTTCTGCCAAGGCCCTGAGCAAACGGCCTTGTTCGGTACCGTGCCAGCGGGCGATCAGCTGTAGTGAGCGTAGCTCAGGATTCTTTTGCAACGCCTCCAGCAGGGCCACCAGCAGCTGGGCGTAGACGTGTTCCTCGGCCGCCAGCTGGCTGGCATCCTCGACTTTTTTCGCCAGCTGCGGGTGGTGCAGGAGGGTGCGCAAGGCGCTCAAGGTCGGCGGTTCTACCGAGGTCGGCACCCGTGGCGGGGCATCCTGGCGCTGGCCATTGCGCTCCCAGGGTTTGCCCTTCTTGTCCCAGGGCTTGCCTTCCCATTTTTTCTTGCCGCCCTTGTTCGGCGTCCACTGCTGTTGCGGTGGTGCGTACTCGGGCTGGTGAAAATCGCCGTAATCCGGCGTGTAGTCGGGAATGGCATCGTAATTGATGCCCGGGTCATAGCTGGGCGGTGCTTCGACCGGCGCGGAGTGCGCCAGCTGTTCGACCTGCTGGTTGTCCAGCCCGGTGATTTCCTTGAGGCGATTGCGCATCAGTGCGCGCAGGTTGGCCCCGGGCACTTTTTCGATCAACGGTGCAGCGAGGGTGGCCATGTGCGCCTTGCCCTCGAGCGAGCGTGGGTCGGCTTCTTCGGTCAGTTGCTGGAAAAAGTAATCGGCCAGCGGTTGAGCATGCTGGTTGATGCGGGCGCGGAAAGCGTCGGTGCCTTCGGCGCGTACCAGGGTGTCCGGGTCTTCGCCTTCGGGTAAAAACAGAAAGCGCGCCTTGCGCCCGTCCTGCAGGCTCGAAAGCGTTGCTTCCAGAGCGCGCCAGGCGGCGTTGCGGCCAGCCTGGTCGCCGTCGAAACAGAACAGCACGCTGGGCACGACGCGAAACAGGCGCTTGAGGTGCTCTTCGCTGGTGGCCGTGCCCAGGGTCGCCACCGCGTTGCGCAGGCCTTGTTGCGCAAGGGCGATGACGTCCATGTAGCCTTCGACCACGATGATTTCATCGAGGTTGCGATTGAATTTGCGCGCCTCGTACAGCCCGTACAACTCCTGGCCCTTGTGGAACACCGGGGTTTCCGGGGAGTTGAGGTACTTGGGCTTGTCGTCGCCCAGCACCCGGCCGCCGAAGGCGATGACTCGGCCACGGCTGTCGCGGATCGGAAACATCACTCGGTCGCGGAAACGGTCGTAGCGCTTGCCGGACTCGGCGTTCTCGATCAGCAGGCCGGCGTCGATCATGGCTTTTTGTTGCAGGGTATCGCTGCTCAGGTGCTTGAACAGGTTGTCCCAGCCAGGCGGGGCGAAACCGAGGCCAAAGTCGCGGGCGATCTCGCCGGACAGGCCGCGGCCCTTGAGATAATCGACCGCCGATTTGCGCGTCGGGTGGCTACGCAGCGCCTGGCGATAGAACTCGGCGGCCGCTTCAAGCAGCGGGTACAGCGGTGAATCGACCGGTTGCCGGGGCTTGTGGCCGCGCCCGCTTTCTTCGCGGGGCACCTCCATGCCGGCGGCCTTGGCCAGTTCCTCGACGGCCTGGGGAAAATCCAGGTTATCGTGGTCCATGATGAAGCCAAGGGCGTTGCCGCCTGCGCCACAGCCAAAGCAGTAATAGAACTGTTTGTCGGGGCTGACGCTGAACGAGGGGGTCTTTTCCTTGTGGAACGGGCAGCAGGCCGTGAGGTTCTTGCCAGCTTTTTTCAGCTGCACGCGCGAACTCACCACATCGACGATGTCGGTACGGTTAAGCAGGTCGTCGATAAAACTCTGGGGAATCAGCCCGGCCATGGCACTCTCATCATCAGGCGATAAGCAAGTGTAATCGCTAATGCGGCGGGAACGGCTGCGCGTTCGAGCGATGTCGAATGGCGTAACACAAAATACGGAAAGACGTGCTCGTCTGCAGCCGGTGAAGGCTCGTCAGGAAGGACGTGCACAGCTGGCGTTGCGGCCAGTTCTGACGATTCAGGCAGGTTGTCCATGCTGCAGGGCAACAGGACGCCTTGGGCCCGAAGGCCAAAGGATCAAGCAACAACTGCCGGCAGCCCGGCTTTAGGCCGGGCGAGGCAGAAGCTTGCGACGGACGTCTGTATTAGTACAGACGAACGGCGCGGCGCTGTTCGCGCTGAACTTTCTTGGCGTGACGTTTAACAGCGGCTGCTGCTTTGCGCTTACGCTCAGAAGTCGGCTTCTCGTAAAATTCGCGGCTACGAACTTCAGCCAGAACACCGGCTTTTTCGCAGGAGCGCTTGAAACGACGCAGAGCTACGTCGAAGGGTTCATTCTCTTTAACTTTGACGGCTGGCATCCAGAGCTACCTTCATTCATTACCGGGGTCAACGAACTCGTGGCAAAAATGTGCGCTGGAGAACGTCGGTTTTTAAGGGTTGCGGATGTTAACCCTTAGCCGACCGGAATGCAAAGCCTCTGATCGAAAACCGCTGGTCGGCGTCGGGAGCGGGGACTATCATGCGCGCCTTCGAATTCAGCCTCAACAAGGCACGGACCCATGCTAGTACTGGGATTGGAAACATCCTGCGACGAAACCGGCGTCGCATTATACGACAGTGAACGCGGCCTTTTGGCCGATGCATTGTTCAGTCAGATCGACCTGCACCGCGCCTATGGCGGCGTCGTGCCGGAGCTGGCCTCGCGTGATCACGTCAAGCGCATGCTGCCGTTGATCCGCCAGGTGCTGGCCGAAGCCGACTGCGTCGCCACCGAGATCGACGCCATCGCCTATACCGCAGGCCCCGGCCTGGTCGGTGCTCTGCTGGTGGGCGCTTCCTGTGCCCAGGCCCTGGCTTTTGCCTGGGGTATCCCGGCGCTGGGCGTGCACCACATGGAAGGCCATCTGCTGGCGCCGATGCTCGAAGAGCAGCCGCCGGAATTCCCGTTCGTCGCCTTGCTGGTATCGGGCGGGCATACCCAGTTGGTACGGGTCGATGGTATCGGGCGCTACGAGCTGCTCGGCGAGACCCTTGATGACGCCGCTGGCGAAGCGTTCGACAAGACCGCCAAGCTGATCGGCCTGAACTACCCGGGCGGCCCGGAGATCGCCCGGCTGGCGACCCAGGGTGTGCCTGGGCGCTTTGTCTTCCCGCGGCCGATGACCGATCGTCCGGGGCTGGACTTCAGCTTCAGCGGCCTGAAAACCTTCGCCCTCAACACCTGGCAGCAGTGCCAGAGTGCTGGAGACGACGGTGAACAGACTCGTTGCGACGTGTCGCTGGCCTTCCAGCACGCGGTGGTGGAGACTTTGACCATCAAGTGCAAGCGTGCCCTCAAGCAAACCGGCCTCAAGCGCCTGGTGATCGCTGGCGGCGTCAGCGCCAACAAGGCCTTGCGCGCCTCCCTGGAGGACATGCTGGCCAGTATCAAGGGCAATGTGTACTACGCCCGTCCGCAATTTTGCACCGACAACGGCGCCATGATTGCCTACGCCGGCTGTCAGCGTCTGGCTGCCGGCCAGCAGGAAAGCCTGGCAATCAGCGTGCAGGCGCGCTGGCCGATGGAGCAGCTGGCGCCGCTGTGAAACTGAGCGTTGCTCATGCAGTGGATTCAGAAATGCCGTTCGCGTCCGGCGAAAAGGTCGCGTAGATTGCCGCGGTGACGCCAGACGATCAGCACCGTCAGCACGCTGATCGGCAGCAGCGCTTCCGGCTCGCGCCAGGCCAACAGCGGCAGGGTCAGAGGCGTTGCGACCAGTGCCGCGAGCGAGCTGGTGCGGGTCAGGTAGAAGGTCAGCAGCCAGGCGCTGATGGCCAGCAAGGCGGCTGGCGGGTAGAGCCCCAGCAGCATGCCGGCGGCGGTGGCGACACCTTTGCCGCCGCGAAAGCGAAAGTACACCGGGAACAGATGGCCAATCACCGCGCACACGCCGATCCAGGCCTGTTGCTGCAGGTCGAGGCCAGCAAGATTGGCGATCAGCACCGGCAGCAAGCCCTTGCACAGGTCGCCAAGCAGGGTCAGGACCGCCAGTTTGCGGCCGGCCAGGCGCAGCATGTTGGTTGCACCGGCATTGCCTGAACCGCTCATGCGCGGGTCCGGGCTGCCATTGAGGCGGCTGAGGACAATGGCAAAGGACAGAGAGCCGAGCAGGTAGGCGCACAGCGCCAGTAACCAAAACATGCTAACCATTCCGGGCGAGGACGCCCTGATTCTAACGGCGCAACGCGCCCTTGTCGTGCTGTGGAGAGAAGTGCTTGGACAGAGTGTTCATCGAAGGGCTGGAAGTCGATACCGTGATCGGTGCCTACGACTGGGAGCGCGGAATCCGCCAGTGCCTGCGCCTGGACCTGAGTTTTGCCTGGGACAATCGCCCGGCCGCGGCCGGTGACGACCTGACCCTGGCCCTGGACTACGCCAGTGTCTCGGCGCGCATCCAGGCGTTTGCCGAACAGTCCGAATTCCAGTTGGTGGAAACCTTCGCCGAGCGTCTGGCGGCGGTGTTGATGAGCGAATTCCAGATTCCCTGGTTGCACCTGAAGCTGACCAAGCCGGGTGCAGTACCTGCTGCCAGTGGGGTGGGTGTGGAGATCGAGCGCGGATGTCTCTGAACAGGGTTTACCTCGGGCTGGGCAGCAATATCGAGCGTGAGCGGCATTTGACCGCCGGGCTCGATGCCCTGGCCGACGTGCTGAGCGACATGCACTGTTCGGCAGTGTTCGAGAGCCAGGCCGTGGGCATCAAGAGCGGGCCGTTCTTCAACTTGGTGGTCACCGGCCTGACCGCGCTGCCGCTGATGGAGCTGGACCGCCGGCTCAAGTTCATCGAGGCCGACAATGGCCGCTATGCCCCTGAGCGCAAGGGCCTGCCGCTGGATATCGATGTGCTGATGTACAACGATTCGCATGGCAGTTTCGATGGCCTGGTATTGCCGCGGGCGGAGATTCTCAAGAACGCATTTGTGCTGTGGCCGCTGGCGTTGATCGCGCCTGAGCTGATGCACCCGGGCGCCGGTAAAACCATGGGGCAGCTGTGGGCCGAGGCGCAGATCAAGCAAGTGCTGGCGCCGGTGCCGTTCGAGTGGCGTGGGCAGCAGCTAACCAGGATTTGACCCCATCGCTGGCAAGCCAGCTCCCACAAGGTCCGGTGTAGGCAGGCCCTGTGGGAGCTGGCTTGCCAGCGATGAAGGCGACACGCATTACGGCTTGGCGTCGTCCTTGTAGGCCTTCAACGCCTTCAGCCGCTCACCCTTGAGCGCCTCACCCAGTGCCTGCCCGGTCAACCCCTTCTGCACCAGTGGCTGCACCTGCACCGCCCGCGCTGCCGCTGCCGCACCGCGCAAATAGTCCGCCTGTGGGTAATCGCGCTGCTCCAGCCCTTTGCGGCCCCGGGCGTCCATCTCGCACGCGGCGATAAACTCCTCGAAGCGCTGTGGCCGTCGATACACGTCGAAGCTCTGCAGCAATTCCAGCAAGGTCGAGGCCCGTAACTCCAGTGCCCGGTGGCAGTGGGTGTGGTACTCGCCTACCAGCAACGCCAGCTCCTGGCATTCACGGGGCGCCTTGAAGCGCTGGTTCACCGCCTTGATCAACTTCAGGCCGCGCTGCTCGTGAGCGATGTGCCGTGGCCATTGCGCTTGTGGGGTAAGGCCCTTGCCCAGGTCGTGCAGCAAACAGGCCCAGCGCACGCTCAGGGGTTGTTGGTGCAGGGCGGCTTGTTCGAGTACCGAGAGGGTGTGGATGCCACTGTCGATTTCCGGGTGATGGGCCTCGGGCTGCGGCACGCCGAACAGGGCATCGAGCTCCGGCATCAACTGCTTGAGGGCGCCGCAATCACGCAGAACCTGGATGAATACCTGTGGTTGATCCTCCATCAGTGCGCGGGCAATTTCCTTCCAACTGCGTTCGGCGGTCAGGGCCTGCAGCTCGCCGGATTCGCTGAGTTCGCGCATCAGTTCGATGGTTTCTGCGGCTACGCTGAACCCCAGGCCGGCATAGCGCGCAGCAAAGCGGGCGACCCGCAGTACCCGCAGGGGATCTTCGGCGAACGCCGGTGATACGTGGCGTAAAATACGCGCTTCAAGATCTTTTTGACCGTTGTACGGATCGCAGATATTGCCCTGGTCGTCTTCGGCCATGGCATTGATAGTCAGGTCGCGGCGGATCAGGTCTTCCTCAAGGGTGACCTCGGGGCTGGCATGGAAAGTGAAACCGCCGTAGCCACGCCCGCTCTTGCGCTCGGTGCGTGCCAGGGCATATTCCTCGCCACTCTTCGGGTGCAGGAACACCGGGAAATCGGCACCGACGGGCCGATAACCCAGGGCTTGCATCTGTTGCGCAGTGGCGCCGACCACCACCCAGTCGATATCACTGACCGGCCTGCCGAGCAGGCGGTCACGTACGGCGCCGCCGACTTTGTAGATCTGCATGTAAAACCTCCGTTGATGCCACAGGATAACCTGTCTGGCAGCAACGGAGGGCGTGCTAGAGGTGCACTACAGCCAGGTCCAGGCGACCGTAGTCCGCTTCGCCGTGCTCGCCTCTGGGCGGCACGTGGTGGGTTTTCATCACCTGGTCGCCTTGCAGGGTCTCCAGGTGAATGTCGAAGCCCCAGAGGCGGTGCAGGTGCTTTAAAACCTCTTCGGTGGAGTCGCCCAGGGGTTTGCGGTCGTGTTGCTGGTGGCGCAGGGTCAGCGAGCGGTCGCCACGACGGTCGATGCTCCAGATCTGCACGTTGGGTTCGCGGTTGCCGAGGTTGTACTGGGCGGCCAGGGTTTCGCGGATGATCCGGTAGCCACTTTCGTCGTGGATGGCCGGCACCAGCAGGTCCTCGCGCTGGTCGTCATCGAGAATGCTGAACAGTTTGAGGTCGCGGATTACCGTGGGCGACAGGTACTGGAGGATGAAGCTTTCGTCCTTGAAGCTGCTCATGGCGAACTTGATCGTCGACAGCCAGTCGCTGCCGGCGATCTCGGGGAACCAGCGGCGGTCCTCTTCAGTAGGGTGCTCGCACATGCGGCGGATGTCGCGGTACATGGCAAAGCCCAGGGTATAGGGATTGATACCGCTGTAGTAAGGGCTGTCGAAGCCGGGCTGGAACACCACGCTGGTGTGCGACTGCAGGAACTCCATCATGAAGCCTTCGGTCACCAGGCCTTCGTCGTACAGGTCGTTCATCAGGGTGTAGTGCCAGAAGGTCGCCCAGCCTTCGTTCATCACCTGGGTCTGGCGCTGCGGGTAGAAATACTGGGCGATCTTGCGCACGATGCGCACGACTTCGCGCTGCCAGGGCTCGAGCAATGGCGCGTGTTTTTCGATGAAGTAGAGGATGTTTTCCTGGGGTTCGGCCGGGAAGCGCGCGTTGTCGCGTTCACTGTTCTTGTCGGTGCCCTTGGGAATCGTGCGCCACAGGTCGTTGATTTGTTTCTGCAGGTGTTCTTCGCGTTCTTTCTGCCGGCGCCGCTCCTCTTCGGCAGAAATCGGGTAGGGCCGTTTATAGCGGTCGACGCCATAGTTCATCAGGGCGTGGCAAGAGTCGAGCAGGTCTTCCACGGCATCGATGCCGTGACGCTCTTCGCACTGGGTGATGTACTGCTTGGCAAATACCAGGTAGTCGATGATCGAACTGGCGTCGGTCCAGGTGCGGAACAGGTAGTTGCCCTTGAAGAAGCTGTTGTGCCCGTAGCAGGCGTGGGCGACCACCAGTGCCTGCATGCAGATGGTGTTTTCTTCCATCAGGTAGGCGATGCAGGGGTCGGAGTTGATCACGATCTCATAGGCCAGGCCCATCTGCCCGCGGCTATAGGACTTTTCAGTGCTGAGGAAGTGTTTACCGTAGGACCAGTGGTGATACCCCAGCGGCATGCCGACAGAGGCATAGGCATCCATCATCTGCTCGGCGGTGATCACCTCGATCTGGTTGGGGTAGGTGTCCAGGGCATAGCGCTCGGCCAGGCGGCTGATTTCCCGGTCATAGGCCTGGATCAGTTCGAACGTCCATTCGGACCCGGTAGAAATGGGGTGGCGCTTCTGCTCTCTAGCGGTCATGTCACTAACCTGCGCTGGAAGAGTTCACGGAAGACCGGGTAGATATCGCCGGCCGACACCAGCTGCTGCTGGGCGAATGTATCGGCAAAGGCTTCGCCGATACGTTCATACTCGTACCACAATGCCTGATGTTCGCGAGGGGTGATCTCAACGTAAGTGTAGTACTGGACGAACGGCATGATCTGGTTGGAGAGGATCTCGCGGCAAATCGGTGAGTCGTCATTCCAGTTGTCGCCGTCCGAGGCCTGGGCGGCGTAGATGTTCCATTCATTGGCCGGGTAGCGTTCGGCCATGATCTCCTGCATCAGTTTCAGGGCGCTGGATACAATGGTGCCGCCGGTTTCCCGGGAATAGAAGAACTCCTCTTCGTCCACTTCGCGGGCGCTGGTGTGGTGGCGAATGAACACCACCTCGATCTTGTCGTAATTACGCTTGAGGAACAGGTACAGGAGGATGAAGAAGCGCTTGGCGATGTCCTTGGTGGCCTGGGTCATGGAGCCGGAAACGTCCATCAGGCAGAACATCACCGCCTTGGAGCTGGGGTTGGGTTGCTTGACCAGCAGGTTGTACTTGAGGTCGAAGGTATCGAGAAACGGCACGCGGTGAATACGCGCGCTCAGGCGCTCGATTTCTGCTTCTACTTCCTGAATATCGCCGAAGTTGTCGGGTTCTTCTCGCTTGAGTCGCGCCAGTTCCTCCTGGGCTACGCGCAATTTCGCCCGGCTGCTGCCGGACAAGGCGATGCGCCGGGCATGGGCCGAACGCAGGGTGCGGATGATGTTGATACGTGACGGGTTGCCTTCGTTGCTGATACCGGCGCGCACGGTCTTGAAGGTGTCGGTGCCGGTCAGGTGGCGTTTGACCAGGTTGGGCAGCTCGAGGTCCTCGAACATGAACTCGAGAAATTCTTCCTGAGTGATCTGGAAGACGAACTCGTCCATGCCTTCGCCGGAGTTACCGGCCTTGCCACGGCCGCCGCCCCCGCCGCCCCCTTGTGGACGGGCGATATGCTCGCCGGCAGTGAATTCCTTGTTACCCGGGTGCACCACCGTTTGTTTGCCGCCACGGCCATGGTGCAACACCGGCTCGTCGATGTCGCGACCGGGAATGCTGATCTGTTCGCCATGTTCCATATCGGTAATGGAGCGGCGGCTTACGGCCTCCTCGACGGCTTTCTTGATGTGTTCACGGTACCGCCGCAAAAAGCGCTGGCGGTTGACCGTGCTCTTGTTCTTGCCGTTCAGGCGTCGGTCGATCACATAGCTCATAGGCCCCTCCGGGAGTAGGCGGTAGCTGCAAGCTGTAAGCTTCAAATTGGATCACCGCTGCACCTGCAAGCGCGACACGCATTTGACATACGTGCGCGGCTTGCAGCTTGCCGCTTGCAGCTTATTGCGATTTTCTGACCCGCAGGTACCATTCCGAGAGCAGCCGAACTTGCTTGTCTGTGTAGCCGCGTTCCACCATTCGGGTGACGAAGTCGTTGTGTTTTTGTTGATCCTCTTTGCTGGCCTTGGCGTTGAAGCTGATGACCGGCAGCAGGTCTTCGGTGTTGGAGAACATTTTCTTCTCGATCACCACCCGCAGTTTTTCGTAGCTGAGCCAGGTCGGGTTCTTGCCGTTGTTGTTGGCCCGGGCGCGTAACACGAAGTTGACGATCTCGTTGCGGAAATCCTTCGGATTGCTGATACCGGCCGGTTTCTCGATCTTCTCCAGCTCTTCGTTGAGGGCGATGCGGTTGAGGATCTCGCCGGTTTCCGGGTCGCGGTACTCCTGGTCCTGGATCCAGAAGTCGGCGTACAGCACGTAGCGGTCGAAGATGTTCTGCCCGTATTCGCTGTAGGACTCCAGGTAAGCGGTCTGGATTTCCTTGCCGATGAACTCGATGTAGCGCGGTGCCAGGTATTCCTTCAGGTAGCGCAGGTAACGTTCGCGCACTTCGGCCGGGAATTGTTCCTGTTCGATCTGCTGCTCCAGCACATACAGCAGGTGCACCGGGTTGGCGGCGATCTCATGAGGGTCGAAGTTGAACACTTTGGAGAGGATCTTGAAGGCGAAACGGGTCGACAGGCCGTTCATGCCTTCGTCCACCCCGGCCGCGTCGCGGTACTCCTGGATCGACTTGGCCTTGGGATCGGTATCCTTGAGGTTTTCACCGTCATACACGCGCATTTTCGAGTAGATGTTCGAGTTTTCCGGCTCTTTGAGCCGCGACAGCACGGTGAATTGGGCGAGCATTTTCAGGGTGTCAGGCGCGCAATGGGCCTTGGCCAGCGAACTGTTGAACAGCAGCTTGTCGTAGATCTTGATTTCGTCGCTGACCCGCAGGCAGTACGGCACCTTGACGATGTAGATCCGGTCGATGAAGGCCTCGTTGTTCTTGTTGTTGCGGAAGCTGTGCCATTCCGATTCGTTGGAGTGGGCCAGCAGGATCCCGGAGTAGGGGATCGCACCGAGGCCTTCGGTACTGTTGTAGTTACCTTCCTGGGTGGCCGTCAGCAACGGGTGCAGGACTTTGATCGGTGCCTTGAACATCTCGACGAATTCCATCAGGCCCTGGTTGGCCCGGCACAGCGCGCCCGAGTAGCTGTAGGCGTCGGCGTCGTTCTGTGGGTATTCCTCGAGTTTGCGGATATCGACCTTGCCCACCAGGGCGGAAATATCCTGGTTGTTCTCGTCACCCGGTTCGGTCTTGGCCACGGCGATCTGGTTGAGGATCGACGGGTAGAGTTTGACCACCTTGAACTGGCTGATGTCGCCCCCGAACTCGGCCAGTCGCTTGGTCGCCCAGGGCGACATGATGGTGTTCAGGTAGCGCCGCGGGATGCCGAAGTCTTCTTCGAGGATGGCGCCGTCTTCCGCGGCGTTGAACAGCCCCAGGGGCGACTCGAATACTGGCGAGCCCTTGATGGCATAGAAGGGCACCTTCTCCATCAGTTGTTTGAGCTTTTCGGCCAGGGACGATTTACCGCCGCCCACCGGGCCCAGCAGGTACAGGATCTGTTTCTTCTCTTCCAGGCCCTGAGCGGCGTGGCGGAAATAGGACACGATCTGGTCGATGCATTCTTCCATGCCATGGAAGTCTTCAAAGGCCGGATAGCGGCGGATCACCTTGTTGGAAAAAATTCGCGACAGCCTTGAGTTGTTCGAGGTGTCGACCAGTTCCGGTTCACCGATAGCCATCAACAGGCGTTCGGCCGCCGACGCATAAGCGCTGCGATCGCTTTTGCAGAGCTCAAGGTACTCTTGCAGCGAAAGTTCTTCCTGACGGGTAGACTCGAAACGTTGTTGGAAGTGGCTAAAAATACTCATGACGTCACCTCGCTCGATACGTGGAGCCGACGCCGGATCAGTCAGCTGATGCTGGCATGCAATCGGCGCTACCGATTGCTGTATACCCCCCAGAACACCTAGAACTCGCTACCGATGACCCGCACGCCGGTGTACCGGCTCTCCCCTTTTTGGATGGCCTGCGCTTAAGGATAGTTCGTAATCGGGGAGGTCAAGGGTGGTTGTACATGAAGTTCGCCATGACCGTTCGTCTGGTCAGGCGCGAGCCCGCACAGGACGCGGGCTGCGGGAGATGAAAAAAATTATTCGGCGCTGCCCTGGGCGGTTTCTGCCGGGTAGGTGCCACGCCACAGCTCGAAGCCGCCGTCGAGGCTGTAGACGTCGGAAAAGCCCTGGCTGATCAGATAAGCGGCAGCGCTCTGGCTGGAGTTGCCGTGATAGCAGACCACGACGGTGGGGGCGTCGAGGTCGGCAGCGCGGATAAAATCCGCCACCGAATGGTTGTCCAGATGCCGGGCGCCAGTGATGTGGCCAGCGGCATAGGCTTGCGGGTCGCGAATATCGACCACGACCGCACCTTGCTCGCGCAGCGCCTGGGCCTGCTCGGGAGGGATGCGTTTGAATTCGCTCATGGGTACGGTTTCCTTCAGGACTGGTCGTTCATTCTAGCCGGTTGTGCAGGCGCAGGCTGCGCTCGCGGGGTACCTTCGTCGGTGCAGTCGCAGCGATGCATGGCGCCGGTGTCGACATTGTACAGGGTCATGGCGCCACCCCAGACGCAGCCGGTGTCCAAGGCAATCACCCCGGGTTCCTTGCAGCGGCCTTCAAGGGCCGCCCAGTGGCCGAAAATGATCTTCACATGCCGTGAGCGACGGCCTTTGTGGGCGAACCAGGGCTTGTACCCGGGCGGGGCAGTATCGGCGCCTTCCTTGCCTTTGAGGTCGAGCTTGCCTTCGCTGGTGCAAAAGCGCATGCGGGTGAAATAGTTGGTGATCACCCGCAGGCGGGTGACGCCGCTCAGGTCCTTGCTCCACTTGTTCGGCTCGTTGCCGTACATGCCATCAAGGTAGAGCTTGAAGCGGTTGTCGTCGCGCAGCGCTTCCTCCACTTCGCCCGCCAGATCCAGGGCTTTGCCCAGGGTCCACTGCGGCGGGATGCCAGCGTGCACCAGTACCACGCCGCGTTGCTCGTCGTAGTGCAGCAGCTTTTGCCGGCGCAGCCAGTCGAGCAGTTCGGCGGCATCCGGGGCATCGAGGATCTCGCGCAGGGTGTCGCTCTTTTTCAGGCGCTCGATGTTATGCCAGGCGGCCAGCAGGTGCAGGTCATGGTTGCCCAGCACGCACACCAGCGATTGGCGGATCGAATAAAGGAAGCGCAGGGTCTCCAGCGACTCCGGGCCGCGATTGACCAGGTCGCCGACCAGCCACAGGCGATCGACTGTCGGGTTGAAGGCGACCCGTTCGAGCAGGCATTTGAGTGGCTGCAGGCAGCCTTGCAAGTCTCCGACTGCGTACACCGCCATCAGTGCAGGGCCCCGGGAACCGCCAGACGAAAGGGGGCGATGACGGCGTCGAAGCGCTTACCGTCTTCAGCGAACATCTGGTAACTGCCCTGCATGGTGCCGACCTTGGTGCTGATCACTGCGCCGCTGCTGTAGGTATGGCTTTGCCCGGGCTCGATCAGCGGCTGCTGGCCGATGACGCCAGCGCCCTTGACCTCCTCAACGTGGCCATCACCGTTGGTGATCAGCCAGTGGCGTGACATCAACTTGGCCGGCACGGTGCCGTTGTTCTTCACCGTGATGGTATAGGCGAAGGCGAAACGGTCGTTTTCGGGGTCGGATTGTTCTTTGAGAAAGCGGGTCACGACGCTGACGTCGATCTGGTAACGGGGATCAGACATGCAAGGGGCCTTGGCAACAGACGCGGATACGGCGATGGCGTCAGTCTAGGCTATCGGCGGGGTAGCCGGCCAGTCATGCGGGCATGACTGGCCATTGGGGCAAGTTACGCGGCGCCCTGTTGCTCGGCCAGCTTGTCGGCCAGGCGCACGAAGGCGGCCAGGTCGAGTTGCTCCGGACGCAGGCTGCCATCGACGCCGGCAGCCTCGATGGCGTCGCTGCTGAGCAGGGCCTTGAGGGTGTTGCGTAGGGTCTTGCGGCGCTGGTTGAAGGCTTCGCGTACGATGCGCTCGAGCAGGCGATGGTCCTTGGCCGGGAACGGCAGGGTTTCGTGCGGTACCAGGCGCACGATCGCCGAGTCGACCTTGGGTGGCGGATTGAACGCGCCTGGACCGACGTTGAACAGGTGCTCGACCCGGCAGTGGTACTGCACCATGATCGACAGGCGGCCCCAGTCACCACCGCCAGGGCCTGCGGCCAGGCGCTCGACCACTTCTTTCTGCAGCATGAAGTGCATGTCGCGGATCAGTTCGGCGTTGGCCAGCAGGTGGAAGATCAGCGGCGTGGAGATGTTGTACGGCAGGTTGCCGACCACGCGCAGGCTGTGGGGGGCAGCACCGAGGGTGGTGAAGTCGAATTTCAGCGCATCGCCCTGGTGCAGGCGGAAGTTGTCGCGGCCAGCGAACTGCTGGTTGAGGATCGGCACCAGGTCCTTGTCCAGCTCGACCACGTCCAGCTGCGCGCCGCTGGCCAGCAGGCCGGAGGTCAGGGCGCCCTGGCCCGGGCCGATTTCCAGCATGCGCTCGCCGGTCTTGGCGTGGATCGAGCGCAGAATGCGGTCGATGACCCCGGCGTCATGCAGGAAGTTCTGGCCAAAGCGCTTGCGCGCCTTGTGTTGGTATTGCTCGGTCATTTTCGGGTCTCGGCCATCTGGTAGGCGGTTTCCAGGGCGACCTGCAGGCTGCCGGTGTCGATCTTGCCGCTGCCAGCCAGGTCCAGGGCAGTGCCGTGGTCGACCGAGGTGCGGATGATCGGCAGGCCCAGGGTCACGTTGACCGCAGCGCCGAAGCCTTTGTACTTGAGCACGGGCAGGCCTTGGTCGTGGTACATCGCCAGCACTGCATCGCAGTGCTCCAGATATTTGGGGGTAAACAGGGTGTCGGCGGGCAACGGGCCGCGAAGGTCCATGCCTTCGCTGCGCAGGCGCGCCAATGTCGGTTCGATGGTGTCTATTTCTTCGTGGCCCAGGTGGCCACCTTCGCCGGCGTGCGGGTTGAGGCCGCAGACCAGGATGCGCGGGTTGGCAATACCGAACTTGTGCTGCAGGTCGGCATGCAGGATCCGCGTGACACGCTCCAGGCGCTCGCTGGTGATGGCATCGGCAACATCGCGCAGGGGCAGGTGAGTGGTCACCAGGGCCACGCGCAGGCCACGGGTGGCCAGCATCATCACCACTTGCGCGGTGCCGGTCAGGTCGGCGAGGAATTCGGTATGGCCGGAGAAGGCGATGCCGCTTTCGTTGATTACACCTTTATGCACCGGCGCGGTGATCATCCCGGCGAAATGCCCGTCCAGGCAGCCTTGCCCGGCGCGGGTCAGGGTTTGCAGCACGAACGCGGCGTTGGCCTTGTCCAGCTGGCCGGCCACCACCGGACTCTGCAGCGGCGTATCCCAGACATACAGGCTGCCCGCCGGCGCGGGCTGGTCGGGGAGGGCCGCGAGGCTGACTGGCAGCAGGGTGACGGCCACGCCCAGCAGCGCGGCCCGCTCGGCGAGCAGGTCACGGCTGGTAATGGCAATCAGGGGGTGCGGCTGGGCTTGCGTGGCAAGCAGCAGGCACAGGTCAGGACCTATGCCGGCCGGCTCGCCGGGTGTGAGGGCGAAGCGCTGAGGTTTCACTGCGCGGCCTGATCGGCGCCAGGAAGCTTGATTTCGACGTAGGCTTCGTCACGGATCTGACGCAGCCAGGTCTGCAGCTCTTCATCGTACTTGCGGTTACGCAGTACGTTCATCGCTTGTTGCTCGCGAGCCTGTTCGGTGCTGTCGGTGGCGCGGCGGCCCAGCACTTCGAGCACGTGCCAGCCATACTGGGTCTTGAACGGCTTGCTCACTTCGCCTTGCGGGGCGCTGGCCATGACTTCGCGGAACTCCGGCACCAGGGCGCTCGGGTCGATCCAGTTGAGGTCGCCGCCATTGAGGGCCGAGCCCGGGTCTTCGGAGAAGCTCTTCGCAAGTTCAGCGAAATCTTCGCCGTCCTTGATGCGTTCGTAGAGTTTCTCGGCCAGTTGCTGAGTGGCTGCTTCGCTACGGATTTCGCTTGGCTTGATCAGGATGTGACGGACATGCACTTCGTCGCGCATGGTGGCTCCGCCGCCGCCACGTTTTTCCTGCATCTTGATGATGATGAAACCGGTAGGAATACGAAGCGGCTGAGTAATGTCGCCGACGTCTAGACTGCTGAGCAACTTGGCGAAGTCAGGCGGTAGCTGACCGGCTTTACGCCAGCCCATTTCGCCGCCTTCCAGGGCGTTTTCGCTGGCAGAGTTGGCGATTGCCATCTGGCCGAAGTCGGCGCCGCTCTTCAGGCGCGTGTACAGCTCGCCGGCCTTCTGGGCCGCCGCCTGGATCTGCGCGGAGTTGGCACTTTCCGGCGTCGGGATCAGGATGTTGGCCAGTCGCCATTCTTCCGACAGTTGCATCTGGCCCTGCTCCGAGGCGAGGAAGTTCTTCACTTCCTGCTCCGAGACCTGGATGCGTTCGGCAACCCGGCGCTGACGTACGCGGCTGATGATCATCTCGCGACGAACCTGCTCGCGGGCATCTTCGTACGACAGGCCATCATGAGCCAGGGCGGCGCGGAACTGCTCCAGGTTCATGCCATTGCGCTGGGCAATGGTGCCGATGGCCTGGTTCAGCTCTTCGTCGGTGATGCGGATACCCGAGCGATCGCCGATCTGCAATTGCAGGTTTTCGACGATCAGGCGCTCGAGCACCTGCTGGTCCAGCACGCCGGCGGGCGGCACGGAGCCACCACGCTTGGCGATGGTCTGCTGGACTTCACGCACGCGGCTGTCCAGCTGGCTTTTCATCACCACGTCGTTGTCGACGATGGCCACAACGCTGTCCAGGGGTTGCACGGCGGCGTGCGCCGTGCCGGTCAGCAATACCGCGCCCAGCAACAGCGGGCGCAGACAATCAGTAAGCTTGGTCTTCACGAGTACGATAACCTTGAATGCCCTTGTCGAGGAAAGACTCGACCTTATTGCCCACTACGCCGCCGAGGCCTTTCAGCACAATCTGCAGGAAGACGCCGTGGTCGCCTTTTTCGTTTTGCGGTGCATCCTGGCTGAACTCGTCGTAATCAACCCAGTAACGGTTGATCAGGCGCAGCTTCCAGCAACAGTTGTCGTATTCGAAACCACCGAAGGCTTCCAGGGTGCGGTTGCGGTTGTAGTCGTGCTGCCAGCGGGCGATCGCCGTCCACTGCGGCACGATTGGCCACATGACCGAGAAGTCATGTTGCTGGATCTTGTAGTAGTCCTTGACGTAGTTCGGGCTGCCAGGGGTGCCATAGTCACCGCCAATCTGCCAGCGGCCGGTGCTCTGGTCGTAGCGCACCTGGTCATTGCGATAGCGGTAGCCCAGGTTGACTACTTTGTTGACATTGTCTTCAGGCTGGTAATGGAACATCGCGCTGCCCGAACGGGTGCTGCGGCTATCCGGATCCCAGTTGAAGTCGGAGTTGAAGCGCCAGTCGCGGTTGAAGCGATACTCGTACTCGAGGGCATACGGCGAGACGTCGGAAAGCGCGTCGTCACGCGTACGGTAGTCGATGCCCGGCAACTGGACCTTGCGGTCCTTGAAGTACAGCGCCTGGCCGATACTGAAACGCTGGCGTTCGAAGCCATTCTCTTCGATCCAGCGGTTGGTTACGCCGAGCGAGAGTTTGTTTTCGTCACCAATGCGGTCCGAACCGGAGAAGCGGTTGTCACGGAACAGCGACGAGTAGTTGAAGGTGCTTTCGCTGGTGTCGAATACCGGAATATCGGATTGATCCTTGTAAGGCACATTCAGGTAATACAGGCGTGGCTCCAGGGTCTGGCGATAGTTCTTGCCGAACCACTGGGTGTTGCGATCAAAGTACAGGCCACTGTCGACGCTGAAAATCGGCACGTCGCGGTTCTGGGTACTTTTGAAAGTTTCGCCGGCCAGCAGCGTGTTTTTGCCTTGCTGATCCAGGTCCAGGTTGTAGTTGGTGTAGACGTACTTGATCGATGGTTTCAGGAAACCATAGGTCCACTCCATCGGCAGGCTGACTTCAGGGGCGATATTGATACGATCGCCGTTGGCACGGGCCAAACCTTGTACGTTGGTGTCGTACCACGGTGAGGACAGACCATTTTCGTCTACGAAACTGCCTCTGCGCAGGTCGCGATCGAACCTGACAAATTCGGTGTTGTAGGCGAAGTTCAGCCCGCTCGGATGGTAAGGCAGCATGCCGTTGAAGGTAATCTGCGGCAACCGGTCGTAGGGCGTGATCTGGGTAATGGTCGCCAGTTTGTAGCCCTGGACGTTCAAGCGGGCAGTGTAGTCGTCACCACGATAGGTGAGGGCACCTTGCTGGTTGATGAAGTCCCGGCTCTCAACGCCAATCTGGTCCGACTCCAGATCCTGGAAGTAATACGGGTCGCTGATGTCGGTGTAATCGACTTCAGTCATCAGGCGCTCGTCGAGGCCACCCTTGTGCTGCCAGTTGACCATCCAGCGCTGATCCTTGTAGTCGGACTGCAGCTTGCGCTCATCTTCCTTGTCATTCAGGTAAGCACCACCAAACTGCCCTTCGCTGGACTTGGTCAGGTAGCGGAACTCGCCTTCCATCAACAGGCCGCGCTTGGCCATGTAGCGTGGATACAAGGTGGCGTCGTAGTTTGGCGCCAGGTTGAAGTAGTACGGCGTGACCAGCATGAAGCCGGTGTCGCTGCTGGTGCTGAACGACGGCGGCAGGAAGCCGGACTGGCGACGGTCATCAATCGGGAAGTAGATGTACGGTGTGTAGAACACCGGGACATCCTTGACCCGCAGGGTGACGTTGGTCGCAGTACCAAAACCGGTGGCCGGGTTCAGGGTGATGTTGTTGCCCTTGAGCTGCCAGGCGTTGCTGTTCGGCTCACAGGTGGTGTAGGTACCATCCTTGAGGCGAATGATGGCGTTCTCAGCACGCTTGGCGTACAGGGCGCTGCCGCGGATGCGCGATTTGTGCATCACGTATTCGGCGTTGTCGACCTTGGCTTCACCGGTGTCGAGCTGGATGTCGGCGTGATCGCCCACCACCAGCGAGCCGTTGTCGCGAATCTTCACGTTGCCGCTCAGCTCACCACGGTTCTCGGCCTGATACAGGTTGGCCTCGTCGGCTTCGACCTGCATGCTGCCCTGGCGCATGACCACGTCACCGGCGAGGGTGGCGATCTGCTGTTCCTGCTGGTAGCGCGAGACCTTGGCACCGATGAAGGTCGGCGACTCGTCTTTCGGCGTGGTGTCGTTCATGCCCGGACGCGTCGGCTCGATGTAGGCGCCGGCGCAGTAAGGCCCGGTTTCGGCGAGCTGGGCCGGGGTCAGCTGGTCGCGCGGCACCCAGTCCAGGTGACTGGCATCGGGGCTGCGGGATTTCAGCGCGCGACCTTTGGCCTCGGTGACCAGCACCGGACCTTGACCCTGCTGCTGGGCGACCTCGCCGGGGGCGGCTGGCGTTTCACCGGACGAGCTGGCAGCGGCACCGGCATGCACCGGGCGTGGCGGCAGTGCGGCGGCAGGGGTTTTGGGCTTGCAGTCCCAGCCTCCGGCAGCAGACACTTGGCAGTCGAACTGCTCTGCGGCGACCACGTATGGGGTGGCCAGAGGTTGCATCGCCAGCAAACCGCCGGTGACCAGCAACGGGAATTTTTTACGAAACGCGGGGGATTTCAATGCCATCTTATTAGTCCGGGCTTCCTGCGTGCCATCTGCCCGCGTGTGGGGCCGCACGCCTCTCGATGGTCTGAAAAAGATGCTGGATAATAAAGCATGACCCGCTTGACGGCTAGGGCCGTCGGAGACCCTTGTAATGCCCGATCACGATGTACGCTTGCAACACCTGAATGTCTGGCTCGCCGAGCAGCTGGCAAACCTGTTCCACAAACAGGGCTGGGGCACGGTTCCCGCGGGTAGCCTGACCGCTGCCAGCAGCGACGCGAGCTTTCGCCGCTACTTCCGCTGGCAGGCCGCAGGCCACAGCTTTATCGTCATGGATGCGCCACCGCCGCAGGAAAACTGCCGGCCATTCGTTGATATCGCCCACTTGCTGGCCACTGCCAGCATCAATGTTCCGGTCATTCATGCCCAGGACCTTGAGCGCGGCTTCCTGCTGCTCAGCGACCTCGGCACCCAGACCTACCTCGATGTGATCAACGCCGAGAATGCCGATGGCCTGTTCAACGGCGCCATCGACGCGCTGCTGGCCTTCCAGCAGTTGCCTTTGGACGCGCCGTTGCCAAGCTACGATGTGGCGTTGCTGCGTCGCGAGCTTGAGTTGTTCCCCGAATGGTATGTGGGCCGCGAGCTGGGCCTGGGCTTCACCGACGCACAACTGGCGGCCTGGCAGCGCATCAGCAGCCTGCTGATCGACAGCGCGCTGGCCCAGCCGAAGGTGCTGGTGCACCGCGACTATATGCCACGCAACCTGATGGACAGCGAGCCGAACCCCGGCGTGCTGGATTTCCAGGATGCGGTGTACGGGCCGGTGACCTATGACGTCACCTGCCTGTTCAAGGACGCCTTCCTGAGCTGGCCACAAGCGCGGGTGCAGGGCTGGCTGAAGGATTACTGGCAACGCGCCCAGGCCAAGGGCATCCCGGTGCAGGGCGATTTCGAGGACTTCCACCGCGCCAGCGACCTGATGGGGGTGCAGCGTCACCTCAAGGTCATCGGTATTTTCGCCCGCATCTGCCACCGCGACGGCAAGCCGCGTTACCTGACCGATGTGCCGCGTTTCTTTGCTTATATAGATGAAGTGATCGCCCGCCGCCCGGAACTGGCCGAGCTCGATGAATTGATCGAGAGCCTGCAGGCCGCTGCCGGAGTGCGTCCATGAAGGCGATGATTCTCGCTGCGGGCAAGGGCGAGCGGATGCGCCCGCTGACCCTGCACACGCCAAAGCCGCTGGTGTCGGTGGCCGGCATGCCGCTGATCGAATACCACCTGCGTGCGCTGGCGGCTGCCGGTTTCAAGGACGTGGTGATCAACCACGCCTGGCTGGGACAGCAGATCGAAGATCACCTGGGCGATGGTTCGCGCTGGGGCCTGAGCATCCGTTACTCGCCGGAAGGCGAACCGCTGGAGACCGGCGGCGGCATCTTCAAGGCCCTGCCATTGCTGGGTGATGAACCCTTTGTGCTGGTCAACGGTGATATCTGGACCGACTACGACTTCAAGCGCTTGCCACAAGCGCCGAGCGGGCTGGCCCACCTGGTGCTGGTGGATAACCCCGGCCACCACGGCAAGGGCGATTTTCGTCTGCAGCATGGTCAGGTCAGTGACGGCAATGCCGATGCCGACACCCTGACCTACAGCGGTATCGCCGTGCTGGCCCCGCAACTGTTCGCCGACTGCCAGGGGGGCGGCTTCAAACTGGCGCCATTGCTGCGTCAGGCAATGGCGGACGGGCAGGTCAGTGGTGAGCATTACAGCGGGCACTGGGTGGATGTCGGCACCCTTGAACGTCTGGCCGAAGTCGAGCGACTGCTCGCCGAGCGCCGCTGACATGTTGTGGCCGAGCACAGTGATAGGTGCCGGAGCAGGCTTTGCCATCGCCAGTATTCCCGGGGCGTTGCTGGGGGCGTTGCTGGGCCAGGCGATGGACCGCCGTTTGCAGTTACACAGTTGGGCGCATGTGCGTGAACGCCTGGGCGGGCGACCGGTGCTACGCGACGATGAAGTGCTGTTCGTCCTGCTCGGGCGCCTGGCCAAGAGTGATGGGCGGGTGGTCGACGGGCATATCCAGCAGGCGCGGGTGGAAATGCAACGCCTGGAGATGAGCGAGCCGGCCAGGCGCCGCGCCATTGCTGCGTTCAATCGCGGCAAAAGCGGCAAGGAACGCCTGGGCGTTCATCTGCGGCGCCTGAAGCAACAGCCGCATGCCGCCGAAGGCATGTTGCGCGCTTGCTGGCGCATGGTCTGGGCCGATGGCCAGGCCGGTCGGCATGAGCGTGAGTTGCTGCTGGAGTGGGGCCAGGCCCTCGGCTGGTCGTCAGCCAAGGTCAAGGCCCTGGCGCTGGAGTATGAACCGCAGAAGGCGGCAGTGGCCGATGGCACCCTGGGGTATCCGCAGGCCTTGCGCGTGCTCGGGGTCAGCGCAGACACCGAAGCCGGGCAGATCAAGCAGGCCTATCGGCGACTGCTCAGTCGCCATCACCCGGACAAACTGGTGGGCAATGGCGCCAGCCCTTCGCAGGTCCGCGAGGCCACCGAACGTACCCGCGAACTGCATCAGGCCTACGCCGTCATTCGCAAACGCCGCGGCTTTTAGTCGAGCTTTTCCGGGCTCAGCCAGCCACGGATGCGGCGGAACAGCTGTTCCTGTTCCGCCGCGCTGTTACCTGGCATGGCGGTCAGGCTGACCTGGCGGTAGTTGGCATCCTTCAAGCGTTTACTGGCTTGCAGGCGTTGCTCGGCTGCGCGCTTGGCCTGGGGCTGGGTGGCGTAGAAAAAGTCCGCGGTGGGCACTTTCAGGGTCGGCGCCAGGCTGTCCAGGCCTTGTTCGGCCTGGGTCGGCGTCTGGGCGGCGACCATCACCAGCTTTTGTACCTGCGCCGGTTGCCGCTCGCTCAGGTAGCGGGCGGCCCAGTAGGCGCCGCTGCCGTTGCCGAGCAGGACAATGCTGCGGGCATTCTGCTGTTGGGCATAGGCGACGGCAGCGTCGAGGCGGGCGAAGATACGTTCGGCATCGGCCTTGTCATCCTCAACCGGGGCTTTTGCCTGCTCGATGCTTTCGTTGTTGTCGCTTTCCGCTGCCGTGGCCTGTTCGATACTGGCGTTGGCGTTGGCTGGAGTGTCCTTGACTGGTGCGCTTTCGCCTTGCTCGGCCTTTTTGGCTGGCGCCGGTGCGACTTCGATGCGTGCTTGCGGGCTGTTGGCCAGCAGGTCCGGCTGGGCCAGGCTCAGGCTGTGCCAACCGGCATCGGGAAACTTGCGCCGCAATGGGCCGACGGTTTTCGGCCAGTCGGCATTTTCGCCGGCACCGGCAAGAATGATCAGGGCGCCTTCAGGCTCGGCGGTGTTGGCCGGTTTCCACAGGGCCAGGAAGTTGTCGCCGCCGGCCTGCAGGGTTTGCTGTTCAGCCTGAGGCACCTGGCGCTCCAGGGCCTGGGCATCTTCCAGGCTGCGTTCGGCCAGCGGTTGGCGTTCGACAGCGGCAGGTTTGCTGTCGGCAGCAGCTCCTGGCGTTTCGCCAGCTGCCGCTTGTGCGGTACAAGGTAGTATCAGTGACAGGCATAACGCCGGCAGCGTCGTGCGATAAAGTGCGAACATGGATCGATCCAGGCCAGATTAATACCGGCAGCCTAATAGTATTTACTCGGGACGGCCATGCTCGGTGGCCGTCCTACCCTTGATGAGAGTGCAGATGAAGCGTGTGCGCTGCCTGTTGCTTATCGGCTGTTTTTGCCTGCCCTTGATCACGTGGGCGGCTTCGGCTGCCGCGCCTGCGCAGGTTGTGCTGGAGCCTGCACAGCAGCAGTGGCTTGAGCAGCATCGCAGCCTGCGGGTCGGGCTGGTGTTGCAAGCACCCTTCGCCCAGTTCGACCGGCGCCTGCAGCAGCTCTATGGGGTCAACGTCGAGCTGATGAACTGGCTCGGCCGCTCATTGGGACTAGACCTCACCTGGCGCAACTTTCCTGACCAGGCGGCACTGGAGCATGCGTTGCTGGCTGGCGAAGTCGATCTTGCTCCGGGCCTGACCCAGACCCCTGCCAGCTTGCGCCTGTGGTTGTTCAGCGACCCTTACATGCGCGTGCCGCAACTGATCGTCGGGCCGCGTACCGGCGCGGTGGCGGTTGATCTGGAAAAGCTGGCCAGCACCGACCGGGTCGCCGTGCGCATGCCCAGCACCGTGGCCGATTATCTGCGTGCCACCTATAGCAATCTCAACCTGCAAGGTGTGCCTCAGGAGCGCCAGGCCTTGCAGTTGGTGCTCAGCGAACAAGCACGCTTTGCCGTGGTGGATGAGGCGCAATTGAGCCGCCTGTCGCGGGAAAGCGAGTTCAGTGAGCTGGTGGTGGTCGGTGATATCGGCTTGCCGCAGTTGTTGAGGGTTGGCTCGCGGCGGGACTGGCCCGAGCTGGCCAAAATTCTTGAGCGCGGCCTGCAGGCCATTCCAGCCAAGGACCTGGAGCAATTGCACCAACGCTGGCTGGAGCCGAAGTATCCACGGCTCAGCGAATCCCCGGGCTTCTGGCAGAACCTCGGCCTGCTGCTGGCGGCGCTGCTGTTGAGCTGCGTGGCCATAGTTCTCTGGCAGCGCCGACAACTGCATCAGCTCGAACACAGCCTGCTGGCCACCCGCGACACCCTGGCCCAGCGCCAGGCCCGTGAAGAAGCCTTGCGCCTGAGCCAGTTTTCCATCGATCAGAGCACGGTGGGGATCCTCTGGGTCAACTGGGACAGCCATGTGCGCTACGCCAATCGGGCCGCCGAGAGCATGCTCGGCTACGCCTCGGGGGCTCTGATCGACCGGCCGTTGATCGATTTCGAGCCGAACCTGCACATGGACCGCTGGCTCGACCTGTGGAAACGCGCCCGGGCCAGCGATGAGGCGCCACAGCACTTTGAAACCCGGTGCCTGCGTGCCGATGGCAGCCTGTTGCCGGTGGATGTGTCGCTAAGCTTCCTGCGTTTTCGCGATGCCGAGTACCTGGTGGTGTTTCTCGCCGATGTCACCGAGCGCCGGCGTGCGTTGGCAGCCTTGCGCGAGAGCGAGGCGCGGCTCAAGGGCATCGCCGGCAACGTACCGGGGTTGGTGTTTCGCCTCGAACGCAACCCGGCTGAAGGCGAGCTGGAGTTCCCCTATATCAGTGAAGGCAGTGAAGCTTTGGTGGGCTACACGCCGGCCGCGCTCCAGCACCCGGACATGGGCCTGCGCAACCTGGTGCACCCGGATGACCGCGCCGACTATCACCGGGTCCAGGACCTGGCCCTGGCCAGTGACAGCGACTGGTCGTGGCAGGGGCGGATCCTGACCCGTCAGGGCGAACAGCGCTGGGCCGACATCAAGGCCAGTACCCGCACCCTGGCGGATGGCCGGGTGGTCTGGGACGGAGTGGTCTGGGATATCAGCCAGAGCAAGCGCGTTGAACTTGAGCTGGCGCGCTCCCAGGAGCAACTGCGCGAACTGTCGGCGCACCTGGAAAGCGTGCGAGAGGAAGAAAAGGCCCGTATCGCCCGGGAAGTGCACGACGAGTTGGGGCAGATGCTCACGGTGCTGAAGCTGGAAACCTCGATGTGTGAACTGGCCTATGCCGAACTGGATCCCGGTCTCAACGAGCGCCTGGGCAGCATGAAGCGCCTGATCGCCCAGCTGTTCCAGCTGGTGCGTGATGTGGCCACCGCCCTGCGCCCGCCGATCCTCGATGCCGGCATCGCTTCGGCCATCGAGTGGCAGGCCAGGCGTTTTGAAGCGCGTACGCAGATCCCCTGCCTGGTGCAGGTGCCGGAGAATCTGCCACCCTTGAGTGATGCCAAGGCCATTGGCCTGTTCCGCATCCTGCAGGAGGCGCTGACTAATGTCATGCGCCATGCCCAGGCGCATACTGTGCAGATCAGCCTGAGCCTCAATGGCCAGGCCCTGCAGCTGACGGTGATTGACGATGGTATGGGATTTGTCCTGGAGCAACGTCGGCCTTCGTCGTTCGGCCTGGTTGGCATGCGTGAGCGGGTGCTGATGCTGGGCGGCCGCATGACCCTGGAAAGCGAACCGGGCGAGGGCACCAGCCTGAGCGTTGCCATTCCTCTGGATTAGGAGCATTGCGTGATTCGAGTACTGGTTGCCGAAGACCACACCATTGTCCGTGAAGGCATCAAGCAGTTGATTGGCCTGGCCAAGGACATGCAGGTAGCGGGGGAGGCCGGCAATGGCGAGCAATTGCTGGAAACCCTGCGCCATACCGAGTGCGAAGTGGTGCTGCTGGACATTTCCATGCCCGGGGTCAACGGCCTGGAGGCGATCCCGCGGATTCGCGCCTTGAACAACCCGCCGGCGATCCTGGTGCTGTCGATGCACGACGAAGCGCAGATGGCGGCGCGGGCGCTGAAGGTCGGCGCTGCCGGCTATGCCACCAAGGACAGCGATCCGGCCCTGCTGCTGACCGCCATTCGTCGGGTGGCCGGTGGCGGGCGCTATATCGACCCTGACCTGGCCGACCGCATGGTCTTCGAGGTCGGCCTGACCGATGCCCGGCCGCTGCATTCATTGCTGTCGGAGCGGGAGTTTTCGGTGTTCGAGCGCCTGGCCCAGGGCGCCAACGTCAACGACATAGCCCAGCAACTGGCCCTGAGCAACAAGACCATCAGTACCCACAAGGCACGGTTGATGCAGAAGCTCAATGTGAACTCGCTGGCGGAATTGGTGAAGTATGCGATGGAGCACAAACTGTTGTGAGTGTTCCAGAAGCGACATCGTGTTGCCTTCATCGCGGGGCAAGCCCGCTCCCACAGGGGGCGGGACTGTAGGAGCGGGCTTGCCCCGCGATAGCATCGAACCTGCGAACACATATCCAAAAACGCCATCCTTGTAGGGCAATCCCTACCCCAAGCCTTCCATCGCGCTGATATCAATCTCTCTCCACCCCCGATTTGCGCCGCTTGCCGCCTTCACTAGGCTTTGGATACAGCAGTCATCCAACAAAAAGGTGCGGGTATGAGTGAGGTGAATTCGAGCGCTGCAACCGGCGAAGTGCTGGTCAGCTTCCGTGGTGTGCAGAAGAGCTACGACGGCGAATCGCTGATCGTCAAAGACCTCAACCTGGATATCCGCAAGGGTGAGTTCCTCACCTTGCTCGGCCCGTCCGGTTCTGGCAAGACCACCAGCCTGATGATGCTCGCAGGGTTCGAAACGCCGACCGCAGGCGAGATCCAGCTGGCCGGCCGTTCGATCAACAACGTGCCGCCGCACAAACGCGACATCGGCATGGTGTTCCAGAACTATGCGCTGTTCCCGCACATGACCGTGGCCGAGAATCTGGCTTTCCCCCTGAGCGTGCGCAACCTGAGCAAGACCGACATCAGCGAGCGGGTCAAGCGTGTGCTCAACATGGTTCAGCTCGATACCTTCGCCCAGCGCTACCCCGGTCAGCTTTCCGGTGGCCAGCAGCAGCGGGTGGCCTTGGCCCGGGCGCTGGTGTTCGAGCCGCAGTTGGTGCTGATGGACGAACCTCTCGGTGCTCTCGACAAGCAGCTGCGCGAACACATGCAGATGGAGATCAAGCACCTGCACCAGCGCTTGGGCGTCACTGTGGTCTACGTCACCCACGACCAGGGCGAAGCACTGACCATGTCGGACCGCGTGGCGGTGTTCCACCAGGGCGAGATCCAGCAGATCGCCGACCCGCGCACTCTCTATGAGGAGCCGAAGAACACCTTTGTCGCCAACTTCATCGGTGAAAACAACCGCATCAATGGCCGCTTGCTCAGCCACGACGGCGAGCGCTGCCAGGTGCTGCTGCCGCGCGGCGAGAAGGTCGAGGCGCTGGCGGTCAATGTCGGCCAGGCCGGCGAGCCGGTAACCCTGTCGATCCGCCCCGAGCGCGTGCGCCTCAATGGTCACAGCGAAAGCTGCGTCAACCGTTTCTCCGGGCGCGTGGCCGAATTCATCTACCTGGGCGACCACGTGCGGGTACGCCTGGAAGTCTGCGGCAAGGCCGATTTCTTCGTGAAGCAGCCGATTGCCGAACTCGACCCGGCCCTGGCCGTGGGCGATGTGGTACCGCTTGGCTGGCAGGTGGAGCACGCCCGCGCGCTCGATCCTTTGCTGGAAGCCAATTGAAGGTTTGCTTCACCAACCCTGTACTGTGGAGAGAATAATAATGTTCAAACACTTGAAGTTGACCGCCCTGACCTTGGGCCTGTTCGCGGCAACCCAGGCCATGGCGGCGGCCGACCTGACCGTGATTTCCTTCGGCGGCGCCAACAAGGCGGCCCAGGTCAAGGCGTTCTACGAACCATGGGAAAAGGCGGGCAAGGGCAAGATCGTCGCTGGCGAGTACAACGGTGAAATGGCCAAGGTCAAAGCCATGGTCGACACCAAGAGCGTGTCGTGGAACCTGGTGGAAGTCGAATCGCCGGAGCTTGCCCGTGGTTGCGACGAAGGCATGTTCGAGGAGCTTGATCCTGCACTGTTCGGCGACGAGGCCGACTACGTTCCCGGCGCAATTCAGCCGTGTGGCGTTGGCTTCTTCGTCTGGTCCACGGTCATGGCCTACAACGCCGACAAACTGAAGACCGCACCGACCAGTTGGGCGGATTTCTGGGACACCAAGCAGTTCCCGGGCAAGCGCGGCCTGCGCAAAGGCGCCAAATACACCCTCGAATTCGCCCTGATGGCCGACGGCGTTGCGCCCAAGGACGTTTACAAGGTGCTCGCCACCAAGGAAGGCCAGGATCGCGCCTTCAAGAAACTCGACGAACTCAAGCCCAGCATCCAGTGGTGGGAAGCCGGTGCACAGCCGCCGCAGTACCTGGCCTCGGGTGACGTGGTCATGAGCTCGGCCTACAACGGCCGCATTGCCGCCGTGCAAAAAGAGAGCAACCTGAAAGTCGTCTGGAACGGTGGTATCTACGACTTCGACGCCTGGGCCATCCCCAAAGGCGCCAAGAACGTTGAGGAGGCGAAGAAGTTCATCGCCTATTCGGTCCAGCCTGAACAGCAGAAGACCTACTCGCAGAACATCGCCTACGGCCCGGCCAACTCCAAGGCGGTCGCGCTGCTGTCCGACGAGATCAAGAAAGACATGCCGACCACCCCGGAGAACATCGCCAACCAGGTGCAGATCGACGTGGCGTTCTGGGCGGACAACAGCGAGCAGCTGGAGCAACGCTTCAACGCCTGGGCTGCCAAGTAAGGGCTGCTGATGGGGCGTCGGCTTGCCGCCGGCGCTCCTTGTTCTCAAGATTTCGGAGTTCGCTATGGCCATCGCAGTGCCCCTGAATGAAGGCGCCGGTTCCAACCTCAAGCAGCGCCTCAAGCGTGCCGAGCGGGTCAACCGCTGGAAGGCGCAAGCGCTGATCGCGCCGCTGGCGCTGTTTCTGCTGCTGGTGTTCCTCGTGCCGATTGCCGCGCTGCTGTACAAGAGCGTGGGTAACCCGGAAGTGGTGGGCGGCTTGCCGCAGACCGTAACCGCCGTGGCCGAGTGGGACGGCAAGGGCCTGCCAGGGGAGGCGGTGTACAAAGCGCTGAGCGAAGACCTTGCCCAGGCGCGCAAGAACCAGACCCTGGGCGATACCTCCAAGCGTCTGAACATGGAACTGGCCGGCTATCGCAGCCTGCTGGCCAAGACCGCCCGAGCGCTGCCGTTCAAGACCGAACCGGCTTCCTATAAAGAAGCCCTGCAGGAACTGGACGAGCGCTGGGGCGATCCGGCCTACTGGCAGGCGATTCGCCGTAACACCAGTAGCGTCACGCCGTTCTACCTGCTGGCGGCCCTCGACCATCGCATCGATGACCTCGGTGAGCTGGCCAAGGCCACTCCGGACCAGGCCATCTACCTGGACATCTTCACCCGTACCCTGTGGATGGGCTTCGTCATCACCGCCATCTGCCTGGTGCTGGCCTATCCATTGGCCTACCTGCTGGCCAACCTGCCGACCCGGCAGAGCAACTTGCTGATGATCCTTGTACTGCTGCCGTTCTGGACCTCGATCCTGGTGCGGGTCGCGGCCTGGATCGTGCTGCTGCAATCGGGCGGGCTGATCAACAGTGCCCTGATGGCCATGGGCATCATCGACAAACCGCTAGAACTGGTGTTCAACCGCACCGGGGTTTACATCTCCATGGTGCATATCCTGCTGCCGTTCATGATCCTGCCGATCTACAGCGTGATGAAAGGCATCTCGCCAACCTACATGCGCGCGGCGATTTCCCTCGGCTGCCATCCGTTCGCCAGCTTCTGGCGGGTGTACTTCCCGCAAACCTACGCCGGCGTAGGCGCGGGCTGCCTGTTGGTGTTCATCCTCGCCATCGGCTACTACATCACCCCGGCGCTGCTTGGCAGCCCCAACGATCAGATGGTCAGTTACTTTGTGGCCTTCTACACCAACACCAGCATCAACTGGGGCATGGCGACCGCGCTGGGCGGCTTGCTGTTGCTGGCCACCGTGCTGCTTTACCTGATCTATAGCTGGCTGGTCGGCGCCAGCCGCCTGCGCCTGAGCTGAGGAGCGTTGTCATGCTGAGCCCCTACATGTCGCCCGTCGAGCGGGTCTGGTTCTACAGTTTGCGCATCCTGTGCGGCCTGATCCTGTTGTTCCTGGTGTTACCGGTGCTGGTGATCATTCCGTTGTCGTTCAACTCCGGCAGCTTCCTGGTCTACCCGCTGCAGGGCTTCTCGCTACAGTGGTACCACGACTTTTTCGCCTCGGCCGAGTGGATGCGGGCACTGAAGAACAGCATCATCGTGGCGCCAGCCGCCACGGTGCTGGCGATGGTCTTCGGTACCCTGGCCTCGATTGGCCTGACCCGCGGTGATTTCCCGGGCAAATCGCTGATCATGGCCTTGGTGATTTCGCCCATGGTGGTACCGGTGGTGATCATCGGCGTGGCCAGTTACCTGTTCTTTGCCCCGCTGGGCATGGGTAATAGCTTCATTTCGTTGATCCTGGTGCATGCGGTGCTCGGTGTGCCGTTCGTCATCATCACCGTTTCGGCGACCCTGCAGGGCTTCAACCACAACCTGGTGCGAGCGGCAGCCAGCCTTGGCGCCTCGCCGTTGACCAGCTTCCGCCGGGTGACCTTGCCGCTGATTGCGCCGGGGGTGATTTCCGGGGCGTTGTTCGCCTTCGCCACCTCGTTCGATGAAGTGGTGGTCACCCTGTTCCTGGCCGGCCCCGAGCAGGCAACCCTGCCACGGCAGATGTTCAGCGGTATCCGCGAGAACCTCAGCCCGACCATCGCCGCAGCGGCAACCTTGCTGATTGCCTTCTCTGTGGTGCTGTTGCTGACCCTGGAGTGGTTGCGTGGGCGTAGCGAGAAGCTGCGTACCCAGCAGCCGGGTTGAGGCCTTTTCGCGGAGCAAGCCCGCTCCCACAGGAGAGGGCTTGCCCCGCGATGAGCACCCGTCGAGCGCCTTGATACCGGTCAGCCCCTGAGCGTTTCCCTGAGGTACAATGCGCGCCACTGTGATTCTGCCTACAGGTGCGCCATGCAGCCCTACGCTATTGCCCCCTCGATTCTTTCTGCCGACTTCGCCCGTCTGGGCGAGGAAGTCGACAACGTCCTGGCCGCGGGTGCCGACATTGTTCACTTCGATGTGATGGACAACCACTACGTGCCCAACCTGACCATCGGCCCGATGGTCTGCACCGCCCTGCGCAAGTACGGCATCACCGCGCCGATCGACGTGCACCTGATGGTCAGTCCGGTCGACCGCATCATCGGCGACTTCATCGAAGCGGGCGCCAGCTACATTACCTTCCATCCGGAAGCCAGCCTGCACATCGATCGTTCGCTACAGTTGATTCGCGACGGCGGTTGCAAGGCCGGCCTGGTGTTCAACCCGGCGACCCCGCTCGACACCCTCAAGTACGTGATGGACAAGGTCGACATGATCCTGTTGATGAGCGTCAACCCGGGCTTCGGTGGCCAGAAGTTCATCCCCGGTACCCTCGACAAGCTGCGCGAAGCCCGCGCGCTGATCGATGCCAGCGGTCGTGACATCCGCCTGGAAATCGACGGCGGCGTGAACGTCAACAACATCCGTGAAATCGCGGCCGCTGGCGCCGATACCTTCGTCGCAGGCTCGGCGATCTTCAACACCCCGGACTACCGCGAGGTGATTGCCAAGATGCGCGCCGAACTGGCCCTGGCCCGCCCATGAGTGGCTTCGAGCAGCTGTTCCCCGGCGCCCTGCCCAAACTGGTGATGTTTGATCTGGACGGTACCCTGATCGATTCGGTACCGGACCTGGCAGCGGCGGTGGATAACATGCTGCTCGCAATGGGGCGCCAGCCCGCCGGCCTTGAGGCAGTGCGCCACTGGGTCGGCAATGGTGCGCCGGTGCTGGTGCGCCGCGCGCTGGCGGGTGGCATCGATCACGAGACGGTCGATGACGACGTAGCGCAGCAGGGCCTGGAGCTGTTCATGCAGGCCTACGCCGAAAGCCATGAGCTGACGGTGGTCTACCCCGGTGTGCGCGACACCCTCAAGTGGTTGCACAAGCAGGGTGTGGAAATGGCCCTGATCACCAACAAGCCCGAGCGCTTCGTTGCACCCTTGCTCGATCAGATGAAGATCGGCCGCTATTTCCGCTGGATCATCGGCGGCGATACCCTGCCACAGAAAAAGCCCGACCCTGCCGCGTTGTTGTTTGTCATGAAAATGGCCAGCGTTGCGCCTGAGCAGGCCCTGTTCGTCGGCGACTCACGCAGTGATGTACTCGCGGCCAAGGCCGCCGGGGTCAAGTGCGTGGGCCTGACCTATGGCTACAACCATGGCCGGCCGATCAGCGAAGAGGCGCCGTGCCTGGTCATCGACGACCTGCGCGCGCTGTTGCCTGGTTGCTTAGATCCGGCCACTGGGATAACGTTGGCGGACGTTCAATCCCCCTCAGATCGAGATTCCATCGTGGCGGTTACCGGCAAACTCTGGATGAAAGTCATCAAGGCCCTGGCCCGCTGGCGTTGGCGCGCCTGACTGCCATCTGCCGGCACATGCCGGCCTGCTTGCCTGCCTGACCCATCTGCTGCTTGCCACGAGGCTATCATGACCCGCGAAGAATTCCTGCGCCTGGCCGCTGCCGGCTACAACCGCATTCCCCTGGCCTGCGAGACCCTGGCCGACTTCGACACGCCACTGTCGATCTACCTGAAACTGGCTGATCAACCCAACTCCTACCTGCTCGAATCGGTGCAGGGCGGCGAGAAGTGGGGGCGCTACTCGATCATCGGCCTGCCGTGCCGTACGGTGTTGCGGGTGCATGATCACCAGGTGCGGATCACCCACGACGGTGAACTGATCGAACAGCATGAAGCAGAAGATCCGCTGGCCTTCGTCGAAGCCTTCAAGGAGCGCTACCAGGTACCGACCATTGCCGGTCTGCCGCGTTTCAATGGTGGCCTGGTCGGTTACTTCGGCTATGACTGCGTGCGTTATGTCGAGCGGCGTCTGGGCAAGTGCCCGAATCCTGATCCGCTGGGGGTACCGGATATTCTGCTGATGGTGTCCGACGCCGTGGTGGTGTTCGACAACCTGGCCGGCAAGATGCACGCGATCGTGCTGGTCGATCCGGCCCAGGAGCAAGCCTACGAAAACGGCCTGGCCCGACTCGAAGGCCTGCTCGCGCAACTGCGCCAGCCCATCGCCCCGCGCCGTGGCCTGGACCTGGGCGGGCCGCTGCCGGCAGAACCTGCGTTCCGCTCAAGCTTTACCCAGAGCGACTACGAGCGTGCGGTCGATACCATCAAGGAGTACATCCTCGCTGGCGACTGCATGCAGGTGGTGCCATCACAACGCATGTCCATCGACTTCAAGGCCGCGCCGATCGACCTGTACCGGGCGCTGCGCTGCTTCAACCCGACGCCGTACATGTACTTCTTCAACTTCGGCGACTTCCATGTGGTCGGCAGCTCGCCGGAAGTGCTGGTGCGGGTCGAGGACAACCTGGTCACCGTGCGCCCGATCGCCGGCACTCGCCCACGCGGCGCCACCGAAGAGGCCGACCGCGCGCTGGAAGAAGACCTGCTGTCCGACGACAAGGAAATCGCCGAGCACCTGATGCTCATCGACCTGGGCCGCAACGATGCTGGCCGGGTGTCGGAAACCGGCTCGGTCAAAGTCACCGAGAAGATGGTGATCGAGCGCTATTCCAACGTCATGCACATCGTTTCCAACGTCACCGGTGAGCTGAAGCAGGGCCTGAGCGCCATGGATGCACTGCGCGCGATCCTGCCGGCGGGCACCTTGTCCGGGGCGCCGAAGATCCGCGCCATGGAAATCATCGACGAACTGGAGCCGGTCAAGCGTGGGGTCTACGGCGGTGCGGTAGGTTACTTTGCCTGGAACGGCAACATGGATACCGCGATTGCCATCCGCACGGCGGTGATCAAGGATGGCGAACTGCATGTGCAGGCCGGTGGCGGCATCGTTGCCGACTCGGTGCCTGCGCTTGAGTGGGAAGAAACCATCAACAAGCGCCGGGCGATGTTCCGTGCGGTAGCGCTGGCCGAGCAAGCGCCACGCAGCTGAGCCTGACTCACGGCGCCTGCTTGCGGCAGGCGCCGTTTTCCTTCCTTAGAACTCCAGGCTCAACGCCAGGTTGACCCCTTGCTGGGTCAGCTCGTCGCTCTTGCGCCAGTTGTAGCTGCCGCGCAAGGCCAGGCCCGGCGCCAGTGTCTGGCTCAAGCCCAGGGTTGCCCGGTTCAGGTTGCTCTGCGGGGTATAGCCGGTCAGGGTGAAGTCGTTGCCCGGCAGGCTGTTGAGGTGAATGGTCAGGTCCTGGCGGTCGTCTTCGAACTCGTGTTCGTGAGCCACTTCGGCGAACAACAGGGTGCTTGGCCCAGCCTGGTATTTGCCCTGCAGGCCCAGGCCCAGGCGCCGCGATTCACGCTCCTGATCGTCGAAGCTCAAGGCCGTGGCGCGGGTGCCTTTCTCCGAATACCCATCGACCTTCACCCGTGCATAGTCGGCGCTGACGAAAGGCGACAGGCTCCACTGGCTACCGGGTGCCGCCAGGTCATAACCCAGTCGCGCGGCGAACGCCCACAGCTCGCCATCGGTATCACCTTTTTCGCTGCGATCATTCACCCCCAGGGCGGAGGTGCGCTTCAGGTCGCTGTAGTCCAGGTGCCCGCCGGTCAGGGCGGCGTCGGCCCACCACTGGTTCTGCTGGAACTGCACAAAGGCGGTGGCCAGGTAGCTGTCGAGCTTGTAGTCGGAGTCTTGCTCGCCGGCTTCAAGCTTCTGTTGATAAACACCGGTAGCAACGCCAACACGCCAGGCGTCATCCAGGCGATAGCTACCGCCCAGGGTCAGGTTGTAGCCATGGCCATCGGCGCTGGCCGAGCTGCGCTGGCTGTCGATATCCAGGTTCTGCCCACCAGCGGCAACGATGGCCTGCCATTGACCGACCGGTTGCCAGCTGCCTTGCCACTGATTGCGCAGTTCATCCTGGTGCGCGCGCAGGCTGGCGTGAGCCATTTCCGGTAGCAGCGTCAGCTCCCAGGGCGCCGAGAGGATCGAGAAGGCGTAGTCGGCGATGAGCTCCTGCCCAGCGGTGGTGGGATGGACCGAATCGTTGAACAGCAGCTTGCTCGGATCGGGCGTGGCACTGTTGATGCCGTACGTTGCGTTCTGCACGCAGCCATTGCCGCTGAAGCAGGTCCCGACCAGGTTCTGCCCGCTGGCCAGGCCGAACTGCGTCGGAGCAGCCAGGGCTTCCTGGAGCAGCAACGGCACATTGAGCGGAATGACTTGTGCGTCAATCTGGCTCAGCTGGCCGACCAGTTGCTGGTTGAAGATGCTGCTCAGTTGCGAAGCCGGGCCTTGCATCGGCGTGCCGTTCATTGCCGGGGTCAGGCCCAGGTCGGGCAGCAACCAGACCATGATGTACTGCGCGCCGCCCTGCTGCAGAGCCTGGGCGCTGGCGGCCAGGCGATTGGCGGCGGCTGCGGCGGTTGCCGGGCTGGTGATCTGCCCCTGGAGGAAGTCGTTGCCGCCACCGGTCAGGTAATAAAGCGCGTTAGGGTCGGCGCGCAATCCGCCCGCCAGGTAGCCCGGGCGTTCGCGCAGCACGGTGCCGGCACCGGGATTGCCTGGTGGAATGATTACGTCGGAAGTGCCGGTGATCGAGTCGAGAATCTGGTCGGTGCGGTAGCCGCCCACTGCCCAGTTGTTGCCGTCAGGACGACCGAGTGCGGCATTGACCGGTGAAGTCGAAGCGCCCAGGTCAGTCGGAGCAATACCCAGCTGCGCCCCGAGCAACATGGGCGATACCGCGCCGAAGGCCTCGCCGTTGCCATAGGTCGGGCCGATACGGTTGGTAAAGCGCTGGGTAGAGCCTGGCGCACCGTTGCTGTCGGGGAATTGCCCGGCATCGGCAAGGCTGTCACCGAAGACGATCAGGGTCGAGTAGGGGGAAGGGCCGGCATAGGCACTGGAGCAGGCCAGGGCCAGCAGCGAGAATGCACAGGGCAACAGAGAACGCGCGTTCAACATCGCAAAGATCCTTTTTCGTTGTTGTTATCGGATGACGCCTTAGGACGTTAGCAAAACATTCCACGCGTCTTCCATCGCTAAAGCGTTTCGGCATGCCTCGGTCATATTGCGTGGACCGCGCCGGTAGGCTACTGTGCGGGAACGTATGAACGAGACCTACCCCGTGTTGATCGTCAGCAAACTCTTGATGCGCGTAATCAAGGCCCACGCCCGTTGGCGTTGGCGCGCCTGACTTTATCTCTTGCCGGTTAGCCGGCCCTGTACCGCTTTGCCTTTCTGAACGCTTTACCTGCTGTAGCCAGCTGTTGCTGGTGGGCGCAGGCAGACTCGCACCTGTTGCCCTGCGCACAGGCACTTCGAAAGGCATGTATTCAAAGTCAGTAGATGCAAGAGGTTGAACCCAGATGTTACTGATGATCGACAACTACGACTCCTTCACCTACAACGTCGTGCAATACCTCGGCGAATTGGGTGCAGAGGTCAAGGTCATTCGCAATGACGAACTGACCATCGCCCAGATCGAAGCCCTGAACCCCGAGCGCATTGTCGTCTCCCCCGGCCCGTGCACGCCGACCGAAGCCGGTGTATCGCTGCAGGCCATCCAGCATTTTGCCGGCAAGCTGCCGATCCTCGGCGTCTGCCTGGGCCACCAGTCCATTGGCCAGGCCTTTGGCGGTGATGTGGTGCGCGCCCGCCAGGTGATGCATGGCAAGACCAGCCCGGTGTTGCACAACGACCAGGGGGTGTTCGCCGGCCTCAACAACCCGCTGACCGTGACCCGCTACCATTCGCTGGTGGTCAAGCGCGAAACCTTGCCCGAATGCCTGGAGCTGACCGCCTGGACTGCCCTTGAAGACGGCACGGTGGACGAGATCATGGGCCTGCGCCACAAAGAGCTGAACATCGAAGGGGTGCAGTTCCACCCCGAATCGATCCTCACCGAGCAGGGCCACGAGCTGTTCGCCAACTTCCTCAAGCAGACCGGCGGCCGCCGTTAAGGATCGAACATGGATATCAAGAGCGCGCTGAGCCGCATCGTCGGTCACCTGGACCTGAGCACCGAAGAAATGCGCGATGTCATGCGCGAAATCATGACCGGCCAATGCAGCGAGGCGCAGATCGGCGCCTTCATGATGGGCATGCGCATGAAGAGCGAGAGCATCGACGAAATCGTCGGTGCCGTGTCGGTGATGCGAGAGCTGGCTGACAAGGTCGAGCTCAACACCCTCGACCAGGTAGTCGATGTGGTCGGCACCGGCGGTGATGGCGCCAACATTTTCAACGTATCCACCGCTTCGGCCTTCGTCGTCGCCGCGGCCGGCTGCACCGTGGCCAAGCACGGTAACCGTGCGGTCTCGGGCAAGAGCGGCAGCGCCGACCTGCTGGAAGCAGCCGGTATCTACCTGAACCTGACGCCGGTACAAGTGGCGCGCTGCATCGACAGCGTCGGCATCGGCTTCATGTTTGCCCAGACCCACCATAAGGCGATGAAGTTCGCCGCCGGCCCACGTCGTGACCTGGGCCTGCGTACTCTGTTCAACATGCTCGGCCCGCTTACGAATCCGGCCGGGGTCAAGCACCAGGTCGTTGGCGTGTTCACCCAGGCACTGTGCCGCCCGCTGGCTGAAGTGCTGCAACGCCTGGGCAGCCAGCATGTATTGGTGGTGCATTCGAAAGATGGCCTGGATGAATTCAGCCTGGCGGCGCCAACCTTTGTTGCCGAACTCAAGAACGACCAGATCACTGAATATTGGGTCGAACCCGAAGACCTCGGCATGAAGAGCCAGAGCCTGCACGGCCTGGCCGTGGACAGCCCGGCCCAGTCGCTGGAGCTGATCCGCGATGCCCTGGGCCGGCGCAAGACCGAGAACGGCCAGAAGGCTGCGGAAATGATCGTGCTCAATGCCGGCGCTGCGCTGTACGCGGCCGACCACGCCATGAGCCTCAAGCAGGGCGTGGAGCTTGCGCACGATGCTCTGCACACCGGCCTTGCCCGGGAAAAACTCGAAGAACTGGGTGCCTTTACCGCGGTATTCAAGCAGGAGAATGAAGGATGAGTGTGCCGACGGTTCTGGAAAAAATTCTCGCCCGCAAGGTTGAGGAAGTCGCCGAGCGCAGCGCTCGGGTCAGCCTGGCGGAGCTCGAGCGTATGGCGGCAGTCGCCGATGCTCCGCGCGGCTTTGCCAAGGCCCTGATCGAGCAGGCCAGGCGTAAGCAGCCGGCAGTCATTGCCGAGATCAAGAAAGCCTCGCCAAGCAAGGGCGTGATCCGTGAAAACTTCATTCCGGCCGACATCGCCGTCAGCTACGAGAAGGGCGGGGCGACCTGTCTGTCGGTGCTGACCGATGTCGACTACTTCCAGGGCGGCGACATCTACCTGCAACAGGCGCGTGCCGCCTGCAAACTGCCGGTGATCCGCAAGGACTTCATGATCGATCCTTACCAGATCGTCGAAGCTCGGGCGCTCGGCGCCGATTGTGTACTGCTGATCGTTGCGGCGCTGGATGACGTGAAGATGGCCGAACTTGCCGCCACGGCAAAAAGCGTAGGCCTCGACGTGCTGGTTGAAGTACACGACGGCGACGAGCTGGAGCGGGCGCTGAAGACCCTCGACACACCGCTGGTCGGGGTCAATAATCGCAACCTGCATACCTTTGAAGTCAACCTGGAAACCACCCTCGACCTGCTGCCGCGCATCCCCCGTGATCGCCTGGCCATCACCGAGAGCGGCATCCTCAACCGCGCCGACGTCGAGCTGATGGAAATCAACGAGGTGTATTCCTTCCTGGTCGGCGAAGCGTTCATGCGTGCCGAGCACCCGGGGCTGGAACTGCAGCGCCTGTTCTTCCCGGAGCGCGCGGTGCAGAACCCGGGGCAAGCCCTGGATTGAACCAACTCTGAAGCCGGCAATGCCGGCTTTTTTGTCTCTACAAGGTTAATGCGATGACTGATCAAGTGGTTGATGTCACTGTCGAGGCCGGGCTGCACGCCGAGCAGGAGTTGCTGGCGGCTGTGTGCAAAGGCGAAAAGGATCATGGCCTGTTGTTCTGGCGTCCGACTGACCACGCCTTGGTCATGCCCCGGCGCATGAGCCGCCTGGAAAGTTTCGAGGCCGCCTGTGCCGAGCTTGCGATTGCCGGCTGGCCGGTATTGTTGCGCGAAACCGGTGGTGAGCCGGTGCCGCAGTCGCCTGCGGTGATCAACATCGCCCTGGTGTATGTGGCACCGAAAAGCGAGGGTGATCACGGGCGAATTGAAAACGCCTACGAGCGCCTGTGCCTGCCGTTGTGTGATGTGTTGCGCGAGTGGGGCGGGTTGGCGTCGGTGGGGGAAATCGAAGGGGCGTTCTGTGATGGGCGCTACAACGTCAACCTCAACGGCCGCAAGCTGGTCGGCACCGCCCAGCGCTGGCGCCAGGGCCTGGGCGGCAAGCGTCCGGTGGTGTTGGTGCATGGTGCGTTGTTGCTGGATAACGAGCGCGAGTCGATGGTGGCAGCGGTCAACCGCTTCAATGAATGCTGTGAGCTGGAACAGCGCTGCCTGGCCGACAGTCACATTGCCCTGCACGAAGTGGTGCCCCAGGCGCCGTTGCTCGAGCGCCTTGGCCAGGCCTATGCCGAGGTGATCAAGGGGATCGCCCGCGACTAGCGGGTACCGAAGACCACCATGGTCTTGCCTTTTACGTGCACCAGGCTGCGTTCTTCAAGGTCCTTGAGCACGCGGCCGACCATTTCTCGTGAGCAACCGACGATCCGGCCAATCTCCTGGCGGGTGATCTTGATCTGCATGCCGTCCGGGTGGGTCATGGCATCCGGCTGCTTGCACAACTCCAGCAGGCAGCGGGCAACCCGGCCAGTGACGTCGAAAAACGCCAGGTCGCCGACCTTGCGCGTCGTATTGCGCAGACGTTGTGCCATCTGGCTGCCCAGCGCGTAGAGAATGTCCGGGTCGTGACGTGCCAGCTCGCGGAATTTTTCGTAGCTGATTTCCGCAACTTCACACTCGCTTTTGGCCCGGACCCAGGCGCTGCGCCGCTGTTCCTGGCCAGCCGGTTCGAACAGCCCCAGCTCGCCGAAGAAATCACCGCTGTTGAGGTAGGCGATGATCATTTCGTGGCCATCGTCATCTTCAATCAGGATGGTCACCGAGCCCTTGATGATGAACGACAGGGTTTCGGCCTTGTCGCCGGCGCAGATGATGTTGCTCTTGGCCGCATAGCGGCGGCGCTGGCAATGGACCAGCAGCTTGTCGATGTTCTTGATCTTGGCTGGAAGGGCTGATGCAACCATGGCTGGATCCCGGTCAGGAGGCGACACTTCAATTTCTTTTATAGGTTGTCTGGCGATAAGCGCCAGTGATTTGGCGTCAGCTTATCAGACACTCGCCCCTCTATCGGCAGATTTACTCGTGCGCTTGAGCTTTTCCACCGGGCCCGCAGGGTCTAAGCTGGCAGCCTTTTTTCGAACTAGGGAGTCCAGGTAATGAAGGCGCGTATCCAGTGGGCAGGTGAAGCCATGTTTCTGGGCGAATCGGGTAGCGGCCATGTGGTCGTGATGGACGGCCCGCCCGAGGCCGGTGGTCGCAACCTGGGTGTGCGGCCCATGGAAATGCTGCTACTGGGCCTGGGTGGCTGCAGCAACTTCGATGTGGTCAGCATCCTGAAGAAATCCCGCCAGGCGGTGGAGAGCTGCGAAGCCTTCCTTGAAGCCGAGCGCGCCAGTGAAGACCCGAAGGTGTTCACCAAGATCCACCTGAACTTCGTGGTCAAGGGCCGTGGCCTGAAAGAGGCCCAGGTCAAGCGTGCGGTCGAGCTGTCGGCAGAGAAGTACTGCTCGGCCTCGATCATGCTCGGCCGGGCTGGTGTCGAGATCACCCACAGCTACGAGATCGTCGAGCTCGGTTGATGGCCAGCCATCGCGGGGCAAGCCCGTTCCTGCGGGTTGTGGGAGCGGGCTTGACCCGCGATCAGGTTAACCGCGCAGGCGCTCCAACCCAAACAACCAGGCCAACCCTGGAACCAGCGCCACCAATAACCAATGCAGGTTAAAGCCAAGCAAGCCAAAGATTTCTGCTGTGCTCCAGGTATTGCCAAAGGCATTGGCAAACAGCAGGCATTGCAGCAAGGCAGTCAGCGCGGCGAACAGCGCAAAGCCTCTACCGAGCAGTCGCCGCCTGTGGATAAAACAGCCGACCAACACGAACAGCAGTTGCCCTGGCAGCGAGAACAACAGCAGATCGAAAGCACTGTTGCCATCAGGTTGGGAGATTTCTGGCAGCGTCAGGCTGAAGGGCTCCTCCCTCATGCTGGCAGTCATCAGGCACACGAACAGGTAGGCCACCAGCGCCAGACCCAGGCTTTGCAACAGGCGAACACAAAACAGCCTGAGCATCAGCGACGCAGCCCTGGCAATAGATTGAGTAAACCCTCCGGGAGTTGTGCCCGTAGCCGACTGCTCAGATTCTCGCGGTGTTTCTGGTACAGCAGGCCCAGGCCAATCACGCCCAGGCCGATAAAGGTCAGCACCACCGGGAACAGCAGCGATTCGGCAAACACCTGGTAAGACAGATAGCCCAGGTACATTGCCACGCCGATGCCGCCAAAGACCATGAACAGCGGTCGGCGCAGCAGTACCGCAATGCCCATCAGGCCGAGATTGATCAGGCCGTACAGGGCTTTGTCCCATTCACTGTCGGTGTCCAGCAGCGGCAAGCCGAACCAGAATGCCAGCAATCCGGCCAGGTAACCCCAGAACGCATAGTCCTGGCGGGTGCGACCGTCGATCACCAGGAACACCAGCAGCATCGCCAGGCCAAACCACAGCGACACCGTGCGCCGTTGAGTCCAGTCGAAGGCTTCGCCGTAGAACCATTCGCTCAAGTCCATGGACATGAACCACAAGGCCACGGCGATCGGCATGACGATGAACGGGAAAGGGATCAGCCGCAGCATCAGCAAGCCGGCCAGTATCGTCGCCGCTTCCATCAGCAGCCAGCCGCCCTGCACGTAGGTGTAGTAGTGGTGGTAGTTGCCCTGGGCATCGTCCAGCGGCCAGAAACCGCTGAGCCGCTCCACGGCAAACACCGCCAGCGGCACGATACTCACCGCCACCGCGGCAAGTACCCCGGCGGGGATGAGTTGGCCGCGGCGTTGCAGGAGTAAACCACCCAGGGTCAGCGCGCCGATGTACACCAGGGCAACCAGCAGCAGGGCGCTGTCACCGATGCGCATCCAGGCTTCACTGAGCAACCAGCCCATGGCGGCCATGATCAGCAGGGCGCCGAAGTAAAACGCCACATGGGCCAGCTGAAAACTGGCCTGGGCTTGTGGCTGGCGATTGAGGAATTCAAGCAGGGCCTGGTCCTGGCCCGGTTTCAGAACGCCGGCGCTAACTGCGCGGGCCAGGTCCTTGGCATCGAAGCGCTCTGTCATCGACTGTCCTAGATACGATAAGTGCTTTTGGTCATGACCTTGGCCATAAGGCTCATGCCGAACTTCACCGGTGCCGGGAAGCGGAAGCCGCCCGCATCCAGGGCGGACTCGGCATGTTGCTCTTCGTCGATACGCATCTGTTCAAGAATCGCCCGGGACTTTTCATCCTCGGCCGGGATCTGCTCCAGGTGCTCGTCCAGGTGCTTGCACACCTGATGCTCGGTGGCGGCGACAAAGCCCAGGCTAACCTTGTCGCTGACCAGGCCGGCAAGGGCGCCAATACCGAAGGACATGCCGTAGAACAGCGGGTTGAGCACGCTGGGGTGGCTGCCAAGCTGGCGAATACGCTGCTCGCACCAGGCCAGGTGGTCGATCTCTTCTTCGGCGGCGTGCTCCATGGCCTTGCGTACCTGAGGCAATTTGGCGGTCAGGGCCTGGCCCTGATAGAGCGCCTGGGCGCAGACTTCACCGGTATGGTTGATACGCATGAGCCCAGCCACATGGCGGGTTTGCGTTTCGTCCAGGGTAACGTCCGGCTGGATGATCGCCGGTGACGGTCGGGCAGGGTGGCCGCTGAAGGGCAGCAAGGTGCGCATGGCGGTGTCGGCCTGCAGCAACAAGCGGTCGAGCGGGGAATAGTGACGTTCGGTAGCCATCGGGCACCTCCGCAAGAATGTGCCCGACAGTTTACCCCAATCGCGATGCCGGGGCTTGCCCTGGATCAGCCCGGTGGCCAGTGCATCTGACGCTGGCCAAGCACGTGCATGTGAATGTGGTAGACGGTCTGCCCACCTTGCTCATTGCAGTTCATGACCACGCGAAAGCCTTCTTCGCAGCCCAGTTCCTTGGCCAGCCGCTGAGCGGTGAAGAGGAGGTGTCCGGCCAGGCCCTTGTCTGCTTCGGTCAGGTCGTTGAGGGTGCGGATCGGTTTTTTCGGGATGACCAGAAAATGTACCGGTGCCTGCGGGGCGATATCGTGGAAGGCCAGAACCTGGTCGTCCTCGTAGATGATCCTGGCCGGGATCTCCCGGTTGATGATCTTGGTAAACAGAGTATCCACTACGGCTGCTCCATGAGAGTAATCGGACTTGAGTGTACGCAGGCCAGGCGCGTGCGCCCAGCCCTGTGCTACTAGCGGGGGCAATAGGCCTGGTTGATGGCGCCGGCCAGCTTGCGCGTTACCCAGCGCGACAGCAGGCGCGGGCTGAAGGCCAGCCAGCGGTTGCGGCGGCCAGGGATGATCAGGGCGCGGTTCTTGTCCAGGGCGCGAACGGTATACAGCGCTACTTCCTCGGGGCTCAGGCTGCGCTGGCCTGTCTCCAGCCGTGGGATGCGCCGCAACGGCGAGCGCACGGGGCCTGGGCAGAGCACCGAAACCTTGATGCCGGTGCGTTTGAGTTCTTCGCGCAGGCCTTCGGAAAAGTGCAGCACATAGGCTTTGCTTGCCGCGTAGCTGCTCATCCAGGGCCCCGGGGCAAAGGCGGCGAGGGACGCAACGTTGAGGATCTGCCCGCCGCCCTGAACCGCCATGGCATTACCCAGGGCGTGGCAAAGGCGGGTCAAGGCCAGGATATTCACCTCGATCAGGTCCTGTTCATCACTCCACTCCTGGGCCAGGAAGTGGCCGTAGGAACGGATGCCGGCGCAGTTGACCAGCAGGTCGATATGCCGCTCGCTTTCTTCCAGTTCCAGCAGAAACCCCGACAGGCGCAACGGCTCGCCCAGGTCGCAGGCACGAAACAGCACTTCGACGCCAAAGCGCTGAGTCAGCTCGATGGCGATGCTTTCCAGCGGGTCACGCTGGCGGGCCACCAGGATCAGATTGCGTCCCCGACGTGCCAGCGCCTCGGCCAGTGCCAGGCCCAAGCCGCTGGAGGCACCGGTGATCATGGCGTAACGGGTCATGCAGTTCTCCAGTCGGGAAGAGTGGCCAAAGTGCGCAGTTTACAGGTAGCGGGCGTGAGGTGCTGCCGGTGTGATTCAGATACCGGGCCGGAACACGGTCAACACCACTGCGCCAACGATCACTACCAGCCACATCGAGGCCAGAATAACGACGGCCATGCTGTTGGGCGGCGGGGCAGGTCCGAAGCGATTGTTGCCTCGTTTGCCAGGCATCACCAGCAGGAGCAGCAGCAGGAAGTTGCCGACCCAGGGCAACAACACTGCCCAGCAGAACCAGCCACTCCAGTTAAGGTCGTGCAGGCGCTTGACGAAGAAGATCATGCTCATGATTCGAGCGATAAGGGCGGCAATCAGGAACAGTGCGCCAGCGTCTTTCCACACTGCACTGGTCACCCAGCCCAGCAACAGCGCGCAGGCCACGGTGCCCGCAATCAAACCCAGGCTCCAGGCCAGAAGGCGGAGCCGGCCGATTCGGCCTTGCGGGCTCATCAGCTCGTTTGCGAAGGTGAGGGTGTTGTTCATGCGGGCTTCCTTTGCCTTGATAAAGCGTGAATCAGCCCGGCCAGTGGCGGCTCAGGGCTGTGGCCGAGGCATGCGCCTGGCGGTACTCGGCATCCAGGCGGCTAATCAGTTGCTCGACCGAGCACAACTGGTCGATAGCACCGACACCTTGTCCGGCAGACCAGACGGTCTTCCAGGCCTTGGCCTCGTCGTCGATGGGTTTGAGCTTGGTTTCGGTATGGGTGCGCAGGGCGGCCATGTCGAAACCTGCGTTTTCCAGGCTCTGGCGCATAAAGCTTGCAGGTACCCCAGAAACCGCAGCGGTGTGGATGATATCGGCTGCCTTGGCTTCAAGCATCATTTCTTTGTAGGGCCCCGGCGCCAGGCTTTCATGGGTGGCGATAAAGCGCGTGCCCAGGTAAGCCAGGTCTGCCCCCAGCAACTGTGCGGCGAGCACTTCATGGCCGCGGTTGATGCAGCCGGCCAGCAACAGGGTCTTGCTGAAGAACTGACGGATCTCGGCGATCAGCGCGAACGGGCTCCAGGTCCCGGCGTGCCCGCCGGCGCCGGCGGCTACGGCAATCAAGCCATCGACGCCGGCTTCGGCGGCTTTCTCGGCATGCCGGCGCGTGGTCACGTCATGAAACACCAGGCCGCCGTAGCTGTGCACGGCATCAACCACCTCCTTGACGGCCCCCAGGCTGGTGATGACGATGGGCACCCGGTGCTTGACGCACAGCGCCAGGTCCGCCTGCAGACGCGGGTTGCTCTGATGCACGATCAGATTCACTGCGTACGGCGCAGGCTTGTCGAGGGCCGCCAGGCCGGTTTCGATCTCCTCCAGCCAGGCCTCGAAACCGGCACTGTCGCGCTGGTTCAGCGCCGGAAAACTACCGACCACGCCATTGGCACAACAGGCCAGCACCAGCTGCGGGTTGGAGATCAGAAACATCGGTGCCGCTACGACCGGCAGGCGCAAGCGTTGTTCGAGCAGGGCAGGCAATGACATGGCAGGTTTCCCGAGGCTGATTATGGGCTTAGGTTAGAACGGTTTGACCACCACCAGAATTACCACGGCCAGCAAGACCAGCACCGGTACTTCATTGAACCAGCGGTAGAACACGTGGCTGCGTTTGTTTTCGCCACGGGCGAAGCGTTTGAGCTGCGCGCCGCACATATGGTGGTAACCGACCAGCAACACCACCAGGGTCAGTTTGGCGTGCATCCAGCCCTGGCTGAGAAAGCCGGGAGTCAGGCTCAGCAGCCAGATGCCGAAGACCAGGCTGGCGATCATCGCCGGCAGCATGATCCCGCGGTACAGCTTGCGCTCCATGATCACGAAGCGCTCCTGGCTGATGCTGTCCTGGCTTTGCGCGTGGTAGACGAACAAGCGCGGCAGGTAGAACAGGCCGGCGAACCAGCAGACCACGCTGACGATATGCAGCGTTTTGATCCAGAGAAAAAGCATGAGGTTGAGTTCCTTCAGGGTTCACGGTCGTCAGATAGTAGAGGCTAGGGGGCTTGCGGGCCATCGCAACAGTTGTAGGCGTGTTGCAGCGCCCCTATTATCGTGGGCTTTCCTGTTGGTTCGTTGATAAGGGGCACGCGTTATGGTCAAGGTCGGTATCGTTGGCGGCACGGGTTACACCGGGGTCGAGCTGCTGCGTCTGTTGGCACAGCATCCACAGGCCGAGGTGGCGGTGATCACTTCGCGCTCCGAGGCTGGCCTGGCGGTTGCCGATATGTACCCGAACCTGCGCGGCCACTACGATGGCCTGGCCTTCAGTGTGCCAGACGTGAAGACCCTGGCCGCCTGCGACGTGGTGTTCTTCGCCACCCCGCATGGGGTTGCCCATGCCTTGGCGGGCGAGCTGCTGGCCGCTGGCACCAAAGTCATCGACCTGTCCGCGGACTTCCGTCTGCAGGACGCCGATGAGTGGGCCAAGTGGTACGGCCAACCTCACGGCGCGCCGGATCTGCTCAAGGATGCGGTGTACGGCCTGCCTGAAGTCAATCGCGAGCAGATCCGCCAGGCGCGCCTGATCGCCGTGCCGGGTTGCTATCCTACCGCCACCCAGCTGGGCTTCCTGCCGCTGCTCGAGGCCGGCATTGCCGATGCCTCGCGCCTGATTGCCGACTGCAAGTCCGGTGTCAGCGGCGCCGGTCGTGGCGCGGCGGTCGGTTCGTTGTTCTGTGAGGCGGGCGAGAGCATGAAGGCTTATGCGGTCAAGGGCCATCGTCACCTGCCGGAGATTACCCAGGGCCTGCGCCGGGCGGCTGGTACTGATGTCGGCCTGACCTTTGTGCCGCACCTGACGCCGATGATCCGCGGTATCCATTCGACCCTGTACGCCACCGTCGCCGATACCTCGGTCGATCTGCAGGCGCTGTTCGAGAAACGCTATGCCGATGAACCGTTCGTCGACGTAATGCCGGCTGGCAGCCACCCGGAAACCCGCAGCGTGCGCGGCGCCAACGTCTGCCGGATTGCCGTGCACCGTCCGCAAGGCGGCGACCTGGTGGTGGTGCTGTCGGTGATCGACAACCTGGTCAAGGGCGCGTCGGGGCAGGCGGTACAGAACCTCAACATCCTCTTTGGCCTGGACGAACGCATGGGGCTTTCCCACGCCGGCCTGCTGCCCTAAGCCTCCAGCGGCAAGTTTCAAGCTGCACGTCAGAGCCGGACGCGAGCCGCTTATAGCTTGCAGCTAGCCGCTTGCAGATTTTGTATTGTTGACCGCTTTTCTCGGAGAAGCGGATAATGCGCGTCATCACGCATTATGGCGGCATAGCGCCGGGAGATAGTCAGCATGAGCGTCGAATCCTTCACCCCTGTGGCATTGCAGTTCACTGAGGGTGCAGCGCACAAGGTGAAGACCCTGGTCGATGAAGAAGGCAATGATCGCCTGAAGTTGCGAGTTTTCGTGACCGGCGGCGGTTGCTCGGGTTTTCAGTACGGTTTCACGTTTGATGAAGACGTTGCCGAAGACGACACCATCGTCGAGCGCGAAGGCGTGGCCCTGGTCGTCGATCCAATGAGTTTCCAGTACCTGGCAGGAGCCGAGGTGGATTACCAGGAAGGCCTGGAAGGCTCGCGTTTCGTCATCAAGAACCCGAACGCCACCACGACCTGTGGTTGTGGTTCTTCGTTCTCGATCTGATTGCAAGGGCAGTACCGCAAACGCCGCGCCCATGCGCGGCGTTTTGCTATCTGCGGTTTATGCCGGGTAGATCGCGCCCAGTACCCGCAGGCCACGGGCCGCAGTGACGCTGGGGCGGTTGGCGGGGATATGCTCCAGGCAGCAGTGGGCCAGCCAGGCGAAGGCCATGGCTTCAACCCAGTCAGGGTCGATGCCGCAAGCCGCAGTACTGCTGACCCGGGCGTTGGGCAGCAGGGTTGCCAGACGCTGCATCAGCACGCTGTTGTGCGCGCCGCCACCGCAGACCAGCACAGCCTGAGTGTCGTCCTGTGCCGCCTGCAGCGAGCTGACGATGCTGCGCGCAGTCAACTCCAGCAGAGTGGCCTGCACGTCTTCATCCCTGTAGCTCGGTTGAGACGCCAGGTGCAGTTGCAGCCAAGGCAGGTTGAACACCTCGCGACCGGTGCTTTTCGGTCCGCAGCCAGCGAAGAACGGATCGCTTAGCAGAGACGCGAGCAAACCGGGGATCACCCGGCCAGTGCCAGCCCAGGCGCCATCGGCATCATAGCTGTGCCCCTGCTTCTGCTGGATCCAGGCATCGAGCAACACGTTACCCGGCCCGCAATCGAAGCCGCTGACGGGCTTGTCCTGTTCGATCAGGCTCAGATTGCTGAAACCACCGACGTTGAGCACTGCCAGGCGTTGACCCTGATGGGCGAACAGCGCTTCGTGGAAGGCCGGTACCAGCGGTGCGCCCTGGCCGCCGGCGGCAACATCACGGCGGCGGAAGTCGCTGACTACGCTGATGCCGGTGAGTTCGGCCAGCAGGGCCGGGTTGCCGATCTGCACGGTGAAGCCGCGCGCCGGTTCGTGACGAATGGTCTGGCCATGGCTGCCGATGGCGCGAATGGCCTCAGGCTTGAGGTTACGGGCGGCCAGCAGGTGCTGGATGCCTTCGGCGGCGAGGCGTACCCACTGGTTCTCTGCCAGGGCCGCGCGGGCGATCTCGTCAGGCCCGCTGGCGCACAGCTCCAGCAGGTCCTGGCGCAGGCTGGCGGGCATGGGGATGTAATGAGTGGCGAGCAGCATGAGCTGCTGCTCCTGTTCGATCAAGGCGATGTCCAGGCCATCGAGGCTGGTCCCGGACATCACACCCAGATAGAGCGGCATTGCTTAGCGCTTGCTCGAGGCGAGCAGGGTGGCCTTTTCCTGGTCCATGCGCGCTACCAGCGGCTGGCTTTGCTGCAGGAAGCGCTGGCGCTCGGCCTTGGCGATCGGGTCGGCCATTGGCAGCTTCTGCCCGAGCGGATCGACGTGCACGCCGTTGACCTGGAACTCGTAATGCAGGTGTGGGCCAGTGGACAGGCCGGTAGTGCCGATGTAGCCGATGATCTGACCTTGCTTGACGGTGCCGCCGGTCTTCACGCCCTTGGCGAAGCCCTGCATGTGCCCGTAGAGCGTCTGGTAGCGGTTGCCGTGCTGGATGATCACGGTATTGCCATAACCGCCGCGGCGGCCCGCGAGCAGGACCTTGCCGTCACCGGCTGCCTTGATCGGCGTACCGCGCGGTGCTGCATAGTCGACGCCTTTGTGCGCGCGGATCTTGTTCAGGATCGGGTGCTTGCGGCCTGCCGAGAAGCGCGAGCTGATGCGGGCGAAATCAACCGGGGTACGGATGAACGCCTTGCGCATGCTGTTACCGTCAGCGGTGTAGTAGTTGGTGTTGCCTTGCTTGTTGGTGTAGCGCACCGCGGTGAAGCTCTTGCCGCGGTTGGTAAAGCGTGCGGACAGGATGTTGCCGGTGCCGACGACCTTGCCGTTCATGACCTTCTGTTCGTAGATCACGTCGAACTCGTCGCCCTGGCGGATATCCTGGGCGAAGTCGATGTCGTAGCCAAAGATACGTGCCATATCCATGGTCAGGTTGTGATTCAGGCCGGCGCGCTGGGCCGAGGCCGACAGCGAGCTCTTGATTACGCCGTGAACATAGGCGGAACGCATCACCGGCTTGCTGATCTCACGGTTGAACGCGTAACCGTTTGCGCTCTTGGTCAGGCGAATGGTTTCCAGGTCGCTGAGCTTGCTGTGCAGGCTGGCCAGCTGGCCGTCCTTGTCCAGTTCGATCTGCAGCACCTGGCCATGCTTGAGTTGGCTGAACTGCTTGGCCTGCTTGTTGCTGGCCAGAACTTCATGCACGGCGGTGGCTGGCAGACCGACCTTGGTGAACAGGGTCGACAGGGTATCGCCACGGCTCACGGTAACTTCGCGGTGGCTTGGGTCTTTGCTGGCCGGCGCGGCTTCGGCAGCGGCAGGTGCGGGCTCGACCTTGGCGGTTTCCTCGGTCGGCGCAGCGCTGTTGTCGATCTGCGCAAACGGCGAGGGGGCGGTATCGGTGTTCTGGGTAAGTGGGGCGTCCTGTTCCTGCTTGAGTTGCTCGGCCGGGCTTTCCAGCTCCAGGTTCAGGGTGGTTTTCTTGGCTTCGACCTCACTGGATGGAAACACCAGCAAGGCCAGGCTGAGTAAGGCGGCGATGCCGCTGGCGGCCAACAGGTGGCTCTTCGGATAAAGCGGGGGCGCTTTAGGCGGTTCGTTGGTCATAGATGAATTGACTTTGAAATAGATGAAGTGGAAAAGATGAATGACATGATGAAGATGAAATAACTGTATAAAATATAATCAAATCCCCTTCAGCGCAAGCGCGCAGACGTCATCAGTCGGCTTCGAGGTCACACTCGGGGCAAAAACTTGTATTTGATGGCTGATCTTGTATGGTTGGGTCCCTTTGAATCTGAGCCTTACGGGTCTGTTATGAAGTCGGTTGAAGAGCAGCTAGCGCTGATCAAGCGTGGAGCGGAAGAGGTACTGGTCGAGTCCGAGTTGGTCGAGAAGCTCAAGCGCGGGCAACCGCTGCGGATCAAGGCGGGTTTTGACCCGACTGCGCCTGACCTGCACCTGGGGCATACCGTCCTGATCAACAAGCTGCGTCAGTTCCAGGACCTGGGCCACCAGGTGATCTTCCTGATCGGCGACTTCACCGGCATGATCGGTGATCCGAGTGGCAAGAGCGCTACCCGTCCGCCGCTGACCCGCGAGCAGGTGCTGGATAACGCCGAGACTTATAAACAGCAGGTGTTCAAGATTCTCGACCCGGCCAAGACCGAAGTCGCGTTCAACTCCACCTGGATGGACAAGCTCAGCCCGGCCGATTTCATTCGTCTGGCATCGCAGTACACCGTGGCACGCATGCTCGAGCGCGACGACTTCGACAAGCGCTACACCACCAACCAGCCGATCGCGATCCATGAGTTCCTCTACCCGTTGGTGCAGGGCTATGACTCGGTGGCACTGAAGTGCGACGTCGAGCTCGGCGGCACCGACCAGAAGTTCAACCTGCTGATGGGGCGCGAGTTGCAGCGTGCCTACGGCCAGGAGGCGCAGAACATTGTGACCATGCCGCTGCTCGAAGGGCTCGACGGCGTGAAGAAGATGTCCAAGTCGCTGGGCAATTATGTCGGCATCCAGGAAGCTCCCGGGGTGATGTACAGCAAGCTCGTGTCGATTCCTGACACCTTGATGTGGCGTTACTTCGAGTTGCTGAGCTTTCGCTCCATGGAAGAGATCGAGCAGTTCCGTGCCGATGTCGCCAATGGCGCGAACCCGCGTGACATCAAGATCAAGCTGGCGGAAGAGATCGTTGCACGCTTCCATGGTGAGGAGGCTGCCGCCAATGCTCACCGCGCGGCAGGTAACCGTATGAAAGAGGGCGAGTTGCCGGAGGACCTGCCTGATGTCGAGGTTGCTGCGGCTGAAGGCTTGCCGATCGCTGCTGTGTTGAACCGGGCGGGCCTGGTGAAGAACTCGGCGATGGCGCGGGATCTGCTCAATGGTGGCGCCGTGAAAGTCGACGGTGCGGTGGTTGATCGCGACTTCATGTTTGCACTTGGCGCGACCCATGTGTGCCAGGCGGGCAAGAAGGCATTTGCGCGCATTACTTTGAAGGCAGAGTAAGAGCTCCTTCTATATTTAGGCAAAAGGCGTTTTGCGGTTGATTTGAGAAAGTTTGAAATCAACCCTTGACGCCCGATTTAATCTCTCTATAATTCGCCCCACTTCCGGCGCAGTCGGAACTGAAAACTCCTTGAGTTTCAAAGAGTTAGCGGTTCCAGGGTCATCCGGAAGGGCTTCGATCGAAAGATCGACAGCGGTGAAAAAGGCAGTTGACAGCGGTTTGAAACGCTGTAGAATTCGCCTCCCGCTGACGAGAGATCGCAGCGAG